>JAQXLY010000032.1 GCA_029012365.1 Lachnospiraceae bacterium
GGTTATTTTTACCTTAGCAAATAAAAACAGGGAACTGTACGAGGATCAGGAGAACCTTATTTTTTCTCTATCTCAGATTATTGAAGAGAAGTCAGAAAATACGGGACAGCATGTTCGAAGGGTGGCCGAGTATACAGAGGTATTGTGCAAGAGCCTGGGATACAACGACGAAGAGAGTTGGAAGATCAGTCTTGCAGCCATGATGCATGATGTGGGGAAACTGATGATTCCGGAAGAAATTCTGGAAAAGCCCGGAAAACTGACAAAAGAGGAATTTGAAATTGTAAAGAAACATACAAAGTACGGAAAACGAATGCTGGAGAAATCTCCTGGCGAGTTGTTCCATATTTCTACATTGATTGCCCACCAGCACCATGAAAAATGGGATGGAAATGGCTATAACGGTATGTGTGGTGAAGAGATTTCACCATATGCAAGATGTGTGGCATTGGCGGATGTATTTGATGCTTTGGTCAGTAAGCGGGCGTACAAGAATGCCTGGAGTTTTGAAGAAGCCTACCGGGAAATCGTTTCGCAGCGAGGTAGGCAGTTTGATCCCCAGGTTGTTGACGCTTTTGTGGAGAACTTCGATCGGTTTAAGGAGATTATGAAACAATACCCGGATGAATAAGGTAAGATACCGGCATAACTATTTAGTTGCATATACCGGCTGATAACATTGATGCTTATACTGACAAGTATTGACATGTGATAAATATGGATATATCATAACCCTATCTATTTCAGATGGGGTTATTTCTTTTCCTAAATTGTATTTTGATTCAGAATCGTGTTAAGAGAACTCCCCTGTTTTTAAATTACTTTTCTTTTTGAATCCTTTCGGATTCATATGGGCATGTCGCCCGGGTTACCCAATTTTTACAATTTTATATGAAAAAGGAGGATACGTATGCAAAATGACGTAACGCGCAACCACAAGGACAGTCTGTTTCAATTGGCTTTTCGGGATAACAAGGAGGCGGCACTGAGCCTCTATAATGCTGTCAACGGAAGCCATCACACAGATGCTTCAAAGCTAAAGTTCGAGCTTCTGGACCGAGGGATATTCATGCGAATGGAAAATGATAACGGGTTTATCCTGGATCAAGTTCTGGGGCTGTATGAGCATCAAAGTACCCTGAATCCAAACATGCCGCTCAGAGGATTCCTCTATTGTGCAGATATCTACAAGGGTATGATTGACAGGCATCGATTGCTGTATGGAAGAAAATTGATCAAAATTCCGTTACCTCAATACATAGTCTTTTACAACGGTGTTCAGGATATGGGTGGAGAGAGAAAACTGCTTCGTCTGTCAGATGCTTTCGAAAAGGAAGATCCAAACCATGGCTATGAATGGACTGCGGAAATGATTAATATCAATTACGGACACAATGAGGAACTGCTTAACAGCTGCAAATTGCTGAAGGATTACTCGTATTTTGTGCAGAAAGTCAGGGATTATGCTTGCGATATGGAACGTCATGATGCTATCATGAAAGTGATAGATGAATGCATAGAGGCAGACATCTTCAAGGAAGTGCTACAGAAGTATCGGGAGGAGATTTTGCGTATGAGTTTTTGGGAATTTGACGAAGAAGAATACAAGGAATATCTGATATCCGAAGAAAGAGAGAATACAGAACGAGAACGAAAGAGAGCTGATGAAGCAGAAGCAAGAGCTGACGAAGCAGAGGCAAGAGCTGATGAAGCAGAGGCAAAGGCTGAGAGAGTGCGGGAGGAGGCAATCAGAAATACGATTGCAGCCATGCGAGAAGCGAATATTGATAATGAAACGATACGTACTAAAATGCTGGTAATTTATCCGGCTTGTGACAATATCGTGGATAAATATCTAGAATAAAAGTATTAAGGTTCAGCATGAAAATGTAACCATCGTAACAAGCACTGGAACTAAAAATAGCCAAGCAAGACATCATATCTTGCCTGGCTATCATTACGTCATAGACCAAGAAACCTATCGGTCATTCAAATTTGTGTACACATGGTCTTCCCCAACAGGCTTATAGGCGGGACGGATAATCTTTCCGTTGTTGGC
>JAQXLY010000033.1 GCA_029012365.1 Lachnospiraceae bacterium
GACCAGAGATTTGCTTACAGCTTCCTTCAGATTTCACCTCACGATGAACACCCTTGCTGTTCAGCTATACACTTCCCACTACCTGGGCATGTTCGGGACTTTCACCCGTTAGAGCGCGCCCATGGCGCGCAAACACAAAAAAAACAGACAGTTGACACCGTCTGTTTTGTCGGATATAGTAGATATAACGCAGTTGCCTATCTCAGTGCCGCCGCAAATAACGGAATAATCATAGTAAGCACCAGAATGCAGGCAATTACCGTTGCAATGATTTTTTGCTTTTTCTTGTTATACATAAATACACCTCTTTTCCATGAAAGGTTGTGACAGCATGCCTATTTTATTCGGCTTAACGCTTATTATACTGGTTTTTATGCATTTTTGCAAGTCCCGTGATAAAAATGCAAAAAAGGCTTCGGAAGAGTTTTGGCAGCGTGAACGCGAATCAAAGTTTGTCCCGAAAAAGGATATTTCTTCTTTGGACTACATTACCGTTCCGTATGCTTTACTTCCCTTCCGCTACTGGACCTCCGGTACGAACGGACCGGAGCGGATTTCTTCTGCACCGGAGAATACTACCGAATCCTCCGATGTCTCCGGTGACTTTTCGGCGCTTCCTCAAACCGTACAGGAAAGCTCCTACGCCCTTGCATCGGAGCATCTTGCACCGCTTTCGGAGGAACTGGCCGAAACCGAACGTACCATTTGTGCACTTTCCGGAACCAAAATCCTGAATCTTACCGGCATTTCTAACACAGAGCTTCGTCTTGCCTACGGCACTGCAAACCTGGACCCGCTTACCGTCTATGACCAGAATTTCACGATATTGATACGCTCCCTGCAGAAATGGGGTACGCTTTTGGTTTCCGCAGGAAGAACCAAAGACGCGGTTACGGTTCTTTCCTATGCCGTAAGTATCGGCTCTGACATTGCCGGCACCTATACTCTGCTCGCCGGACTCTATAAAGAAAACGGCGAACTCCAAAAAATCTACGAGTTAATGGAAGCTGCCGAACAGCTTTCAACACTGATGAAGCCCTCTATATTAAGGAATTTGGAGCAAATGCTGGATTACCCGGAGACTTCCGATTTCTAAAGAAACCTCACCTATCTAACCCGCCCATGCTTTGCTAACAGCTTATCAATCAGCCGTGAAGCCTCACTTTTTGTCAGGCTTCCGTAATCAGGCACCAAATCAAGTCCGTGGGCGGCAATAATCGCTTTTAGGTAGCTGCACTGCCGCTTTGTCGCCGGTTCCGTCTTTTTCGGATAATATTCTAACAGCTTCGGCGCAAAATATTCACCATGTTCCTCCCCGAACTGTTCCAAAAGATGAAAATACAGCTGTGCCGCCGCAACGGCATCCTCCTCTGCCCGGTGCGCGCATTCGGTAGCTATCGCATACTCCTCGCACAATGCGGTCAGCGTTTTCTTCGGAAGCTCCGGTCTGCACTGTCTTGCCAGAAACAGCGTATCGATTCCCTGATAGTCAAATGTCTCCCCTATTCGTCCCGCCGCCACCTTTAAAAAGCTGAAATCAAACAAAATATTATGCCCCAGCAAAACCTCTTCACCGGCTAAAAAGCGCAAAAGAGAACGCATAGCTTCCGCTTCCTCCGGTGCCCCCCTAAGCATTTCATCCGTAATGCCGGTCAGCTCCGTAATTCGTTCCGGTATCCCGTCTGTCTGCAGATTCACTAAAGTAGAAAATATTTCCTTCTGCTCTCCGTTCTCATATTTTACCGCACCGATTTCGATGATTCTCGCCTTTTCCGGTCCGAGTCCCGTTGTCTCAATATCAATCGCCGTAAACCGCATTTTTCGCCTCTCTTTCATAATTCCGCTGTGTAAGAAGGGCACTCCTCCCTCAAAAAGCATTCGGCACACCTTGGGGAACGCGCCGTACAAACGGTTCGTCCCAGCTGTATAATATGAATGTTATACAAAATCCAGTGATCCTCCGGCAACAGCTCCATAAGCTCAAACTCTATTTTTTCCGGGTCATCGCTTTTTGTAAATCCGAGCTTCCCGGAAATCCTCTTTACATGCGTATCCACCACAATACTCGGCTGGTGGTAAATATTTCCGCGTATTACATTGGCCGTTTTTCGTCCGACACCCGGAAGCTCTGTCAGTGCCTCCAGTGAATCCGGTACATTGCCGCCGTACTTTTCCGCTAACATTTTTGCACATCCGATGATATTCTTTGCCTTATTATGATAAAAGCCGGTCGGCCTGATATCCTCCTCAAGCTCCTTTAAATCCGCATTTGCAAACGCTTCCACACTGTCATACTTTCGAAACAGGTCCGCCGTAACGAGATTGACACGTGCATCCGTACACTGGGCACTTAATATTGTTGCAAATAAAAGCTGCCATGCATTCTCATGATTTAAAAAGCAACGGTATTCCGTCGTATACTCTCTGTCAAGCAACTCCAGAATACGACGTGCATGGACACGCTTCTGCTCCGCGTTTTGTTCCTTTTCTTTCGCTCTTTTTTGCTGTTTCTCCGCCATTTGTACTCCTTTCCCGCAAGACCCTTTCTTTTTTCGACATAATCTGCTATAATACAAACCCGTCCGCTTTGTTTCTTAAATCGCCAAAAGATTCTTCCAGATTATCGAGCTTTCGGGAGGCAGTACGGCAAAAAGACTTCCGTCACGCGCTTCCGTAATTTCCGCCTCACATGAAAATCCTTCCCTCCCCGAAGCAAACAGCGATACTACCGGTGCATTTCCCAAAATCCCGGTTTCCCATACCGGTATTTCTATATATTTCTCCCATTCCCCTCGATTCACAGCTACAATAATGCTGTCACAGGCATCAAAACGCCCGTACACAATTACATCCTGCTCAAGGTGCAATATTTTTAAGGAACCTGTCCGCAATGCCTTATAAGAGCGGTGAATACGAATCAATTCGCGATGAAGTCTTATCAGTTCTTTATCTTCCTTTCCCCACGGATAGGTCCTTCGATTATCCGGGTCGGTAAATCCACAGACTCCCGCTTCATCTCCGTAATATACCGTAGGTGCGCCTACCCATGTCATCTGTATGGCAACTGCTGCCATAAACAGCGAACGTCGCACTCCCTCCGAGGCTGCTTCTGTTCCGAGAGATGACAGACGTCCCACCTTTCCGTTTGTTCTTGTTAAGAAACGGGAATGGTCATGGTTGGAAAGCTCGTTCATTGCCACCTGCAGGGAATTTGTCTGAAACTGTGCCATATGATGTGTCATGGCATCCGCAAATGCCGTTGCATTTCCTACCAAATCACCACGATATGCGTCACTATGCTTCTCCATTCCGGTAAGGAACCATGTAAGCGGCTCCATAAATGCATCATAGTTCATTACAGAGTCCCATTCATTTCCCGAAAGCCATGCCTTCGCACTCCCGTAATGCTCCGCAAGAATAAGCGCCTCCGGATTTTCCTCCTTTACTGCCGCACGAAACCTCTGCCAGAAGAAATGGTTAAACTCCTCCGAATGTCCTAAATCCGCTGCCACGTCCAGACGCCAGCCGTCTACATTGTACGGTGCCGACACCCATTTTTTGCCTACATTCAGAATATAATTACAGAGTATGTCCGAGCCTTCATAATTCAGCTTCGGAAGTGTATCATGTCCCCACCATCCGGCATAATTCGGATTGTAAGGCCATTCTTCCTTACGGAATTCAAAGAAATTGCGATAGGGACTGTTTTCCGCTATATAAGCTCCCTTTGCATATCCCGGTGCATTCTCGTAAATCCGTTCACGGTCCATCCATTTATGAAAAGAACCGCAATGATTAAATACACCGTCCAGAAGCACCCGCATGCCGCGCTTATGGATTTCTTCCACCAATGCCGCAAAATATGCATTGCTTGCATCAAGATTTTCCCGCCTGCTGACACGATTAATATAACGTGTGGCATGTGAATTGTCTGTATCTTCGGGAGAGAGACACTCTCCTTCATCATACAAAATCATGCCGTAATGCGGATCAATGTAATCATAATCCTGACTGTCATATTTGTGGTTTGACGGTGAAACGAATAGCGGATTGAAGTATATTACCTCAACTCCAAGGCCCTGTAAATAATCCAGCTTTTTCCACACGCCTTCCAAATCCCCGCCGTAAAAGTCTCTGACATCCATGCTCTGTGGCGGCCTTCCCCAGTCGGTTACAGCCTGCACCGGTTGTCCTATATAACAGTACTCGTTTGTCTTTACGTCATTGTTTACCGTACCGTTGCAAAAGCGGTCTGTAAAAATCTGATACATCACCGCTCCTTTTGCCCATTCCGGCACCTTAAAGCCGGGAGTGATTCGAAACGCATACTCCTCTTTTGGTTCCGAAACAGCACCGCGCCGGTCAAAGAAGTAATGCCCCTCTTCTAACATCATCTCAAAATAATAGGTAACCGGTGCCTCTCCCAATAAATATGTTGTACTATAGTAAGAAAAGCAGCCCGACTCTTTTTCCGGAAACAACAAACCTCGCTCCCCGCCGATATAAACCGCAGCCTCTTTTACACTGCCTTTTAACGCACGAATGCGAAGCCTTACCGTCTCTCCCGCCGAAGGCTCCGCCGGACTTCTGTATTCTTCTGTTCCGTCAGAAAATAGTGCTTTTACTGCTTTATCCATACATACCTCTTTTTCGACTTCTATCCCTTACCTGCGGGAACAAATACGTTCCTGCGTTTTCCTTCTCTATACCGTGAAAAACCCGATGACAATGTCATCGGGCTTTTCGGAGAAGGTATTTTGTTACTTATGGGGTGTAGCAAAAACTATATAATGTATTGGGGTTTACGAGTGTTATTATAGCATCCCTTTCTACAGAAGTGTGCACAAACATTCCCCTTTTTTTATCTTTTTTTTGTAGCATTTGACATATTGCATCATCTGCATCCCCATAACCAGCACAAAAGTATCCAAAAAACCCCGTGAATCCTGTTCTTTTTTTGACTTAGGCAAATAATGCCTCGAATTCTTCACGATTAATACGCTCCTTCTCCATAAGAAGCTCTGCACAGGCATGCAATACCTTCTCATTTTCCTGAAGCAGCCTTTTCGCCTCCTCATAGCACTCATCAATAATATGACGCACTTCCGCATCTATGGAATTTGCAACATTCTCACTGTAAGAGCGCGTATGGGCAAGATCACGGCC
Source organism: Lachnospiraceae bacterium (assembly GCA_029012365.1). GTDB lineage: Bacteria > Bacillota > Clostridia > Lachnospirales > Lachnospiraceae > SIG307. Next base: position 5,167 of record JAQXLY010000033.1, read on the forward strand.
GATAAAGACTTCATCATCGTCATTTTCATAATTCACCATTCCGATTGTTCCGGAGAAACCATACCGTGTAACCATACTTCTTGCCACAGCGGTAGCATGCTTAATATCCTGGGAAGCACCAGTGGTAATATCATCCAGAATCAGTTCTTCGGCAATTCTTCCGCCGAGGCTCACAATAATATCCTGACGCATTCTGCCCTTTGTCATAAACATCTCATCCCGTTCCGGAAGCGGCATGGTATAACCCGCAGCACCGTTACCGGTCGGAATTACGGATACAGCATATACAGGTCCCACATCAGGAAGCACGTGGAACAGAATCGCATGCCCCGCCTCGTGGTATGCTGTAATCTTCTTCTCCTTTTCGGAAATAATGCGGCTCTTTTTCTCTGTGCCGATACCCACTTTAATGAATGCCTTTTTCACATCCTCCTCAACAATAAAGCTCCGGTCGTCCTTTGCGGCGCAAATTGCCGCTTCATTTAAAAGATTCTCCAGATCCGCACCGGTAAGACCTGCCGTTGTCTGCGCCAGCTGTGATAAATCCACATCCTCGGACAAAGGCTTTCCTTTGGCATGCACTCTTAAGATTTCCTCTCTGCCCCGTACATCCGGACGTCCTACTAACACCTTACGGTCAAACCGCCCCGGACGCAGAATCGCAGGGTCAAGAATATCAACACGGTTTGTTGCCGCCATTACAATAATGCCCTCATTCACACCGAATCCATCCATCTCTACTAACATCTGGTTCAATGTCTGCTCACGCTCATCATGTCCGCCGCCCATACCTGTACCGCGCCGTCTTGCAACCGCATCAATCTCGTCAATGAACACGATACACGGTGCATTCTTCTTCGCATCCGCAAACAAATCACGTACACGGGAAGCACCTACACCTACAAACATCTCCACAAAATCAGAACCGGAAATCGAGAAAAACGGCACCTTTGCTTCACCTGCAACCGCCTTTGCAAGCAACGTTTTACCGGTTCCCGGAGGTCCCTCCAACAAAATGCCCTTCGGAATACGTGCCCCGACCTTCGTAAACTTTGCCGGATTTGAAAGAAACTCTACAATCTCTCTCAGTTCCTCCTTTTCTTCAATGAGTCCCGCCACATCCTTAAAGGTAGTAGTTCCGTTCATTGTCACACGTGCGCGGCTTTTCCCGAAATTCATCATTTTGTTGCCAGCGCCGGCAGACTGATTCGTGAAAAAGGAAAGCATCAGAAAGATTGCCGCAAAACCAAGAATATACGGAAGTACGCCTGTAAGAAACCAGTTCGGCTTCGTTACCTCGTGTATATAAACCTCCAGTCCCTTTTCGAGTGCCGCATCCTCCGCGTCACCCACATCGGTTACATTAAACGTCTTTGTAACACCGTTAACCATCACGATGCGCACCTGACCTGTCGGAGTTTCCTCATTCGGATAAATCGAAACTCCCGCAATCTTGCCTGCTTCCAAATCCGCATAATAGTCCTTCATGCCGTATTTTTCTTCACCGGATTTCAATGCACCCGATATATAAGTCACCAGCATAAGAATGAAAAAAATACTAATAATGTAAAAACCAAAGCCTTTCATGGATACTTTCAAAACAAATCCTCTCTTTCTGTTTCGTGTTACACAAACTAAAGCGAAATCTCTGCGCCTGCCTGTACCGCAAACGTTATCCTTCAATTACACCGATGTATGGCAGATTGCGGTAATGCTGGGCATAATCCAGCCCGTATCCCACCACAAACAAATCCGGTATGGAAAAGCCTGTATAATCCACCGGTACCTCTATCTCACGGCGATCCGGCTTATCCAGTAATGTACAAAGACGTACACTCTTCGGATTTCTGGCGCGAAGCAGCTGCAGCAGATGATGCAGTGTCCTTCCCGAATCAATGATATCCTCTACAATCAGAACATCCTTTCCTTCAATGGAATCGTCCAGATCCTTTATAATCTTAATTCTGCCGGAGCTTACCGTTTTGTCTCCGTAACTGGATACAGACATAAAATCATGTGTTACCGGCACAGTAATATGTTTTACCAGGTCACACATAAAGAATACGCCACCCTTTAAGATGCATATTACATGGAGCTCCTTTCCCGCATAATCCGCGCTGATTTGTTCTCCTATCTCACGAATCCTTTTGTTTACATCTTCCTCGGAAATCAGCATCTTGATTTCATTTTCCATTTTCCTGTCCTCCGCTCATTCGTACTTCCAGCACTGTCCTGGTGGTCTCATCTACACGATAATTATCACAGGCACGCACTCCCGGAATCCATAGTACCTGTTCCTCGTCTGCCAGAATCAGGCGAAGCTTTCGCTGCTCTGCAGACACTTTATTTTCATTCCAAATTGATTTTACCGTTTTACTTCCCTGCAACATCCCAAGCCGGTCACCGGTACACTGTGGCCGCAGACAAAGTGCTCCTCTTATTTTATCATAATCAAACCATTTCGTATACTCATTTTTTGGAATTTTTAAACTTTTTTTATAAGGAAAACAGCAGAATGACAAAGTTTCACCCAAATCTCCTATTTTATATTGTCCCGGAATCCGTATATTACATTCCCTCCCCTCTTCCTTTTTTTCTTTTGCAGCTGATATTTTTTTAATAAAAATCCATTCATAACTGCGTCCGGCAATAAGATGATAAGGCAGCGAAATCTGTCTCCCGCTTTGAAGGTGACACAATGAAAGAACCTCTGCCACATGCTCCTTTGTAATATCCTTCTCACAGCCTGCCACCGTTCCAATCAGACAGTAAACCACTTTTTCCTGCAAAACTCTATGCTTTTCTTTTAACAATGCAATCGGAATCCGCACGCCGTCCGGTATGCTTTCTGCCTTACCGCATAGCGTCTCCGCCTCTGCCGTAAGATACTCGCTTAATGCGGAAAACTCCGCTGCCGCTTCTGCCAGATGTCTTACAGCCCCGTGATTAATCTGCTCCTTCGCATAGGCTAATATATTATGCCTTATTTTGTTTCTTGTATACTCTGTTTCCGCATTTGTCGCATCATTACAAAACGTAAGACCCTTTTCCTTCAGATAGGCTTCAATTTCCTCTCTGTCACAGCAAAGCAGGGGACGAATGATTTTTTCCCTCTTTGCCGGAATGGAAGCAAGCCCACGGACAGAGCTCCCGCGGAACAAATGAAACAGCACTGTCTCCGCCACATCATTTTGCTGGTGTGCCAGAGCAAGCTTATGATATCCCTGCTCTCTTGCAATGCGTTCTGCGGCAAGATAGCGAAGCTCCCGTCCCGCTTCTTCCAGCCCCAGCCGTCGCTCCTTCGCATAGCGCGGCACGTCCTCGTGAACCGCAAAAAAAGGAATGCCCATGTTCCCGCAAAGCTTCTTTGCAAATGCCTCATCCGCATCCGCTGCATCTCCCCGGATACCGTGATTAACGTGAAAGGCTCCCGGAGTAATGGAGAGTCTCCCGGAAAGCTCATGTAATACAGCAAGAAGGCAGACCGAATCCGCACCGCCGGACAAGCCTACCAGAACCCGTTCACCTGCCGTAACCAGCTTCTGTTCCTTCATAAAACGCTCCACTTTTTTCTCCAAGCTGTTTTTCACGAGCCTTCCTCCAATCGTTCCCTTTTCTTCGTTTATTTTACACTACCGCAACGGAAAAGGCAAGCATATACAGCTAACCTTTCTTTCCTTCGGCTGCCGTTCTTGCCTGCGTATGCAGATAATAAGGTGGCTGCCTCTTTACAAGCCCTGCCACCAGTACGGTCATATCATCCTTAGGCTTATAATCGCAAAGCTGCAATGCCGATTTCAGGATTTCACCTGCCACACACTGAGGTGACCGGTCTGTCTTTTTTCTGCCTGCCGCAAACAGAACCTCCTCAATGTGTGCTCCCAAGGCCTCAGACACTCCGTCACTCATCATAATGACATAGTCCCCGTCATACAGCTTCTTTTCCTTCCGGTCATAGTCTGCTTCTCCAAGCACGCCGACCGGAAGCGTCTCCGAAGCCACGCTCTCAATCCAGCTCTCTCTCTTTATAAACGTACCTGCCGCACCAAGTTTAATAAATTCACATGTACCGGCATAAGGATTTATAATGCTGATATCCACTGTAGCATAAGTTTTTCCTTCCGTCCGCAGCAAAAGTATCGAATTAATCAGACGAACCGCGGTTTTCTCATCAAAGCCCGCGGAAAGCAGCTGTTCTAACAATCCGATAACAGCCTCACTCTCACGACTGGCGGTTTCCCCGCTTCCCATACCGTCAGATAACAAAAGCACTGTCTCTCCGCTCTCAGGATATAAAAAAGAAAAACTGTCACCCGATAGGATTTCATCCTTCTTTGTTGCTCTTGCCACGCCGGTCAGAACCAGATATCCCGCTTCTTCCTCGAATATAAATTCACCTATTGTCCCGCTGATAAAGCGTTCCGATTCTCCCCCCGCGATAACCGGACATCCAAAGATTGTTCCGAGGCACTGCGTCACACGGCGCACAGGGATACTCTGCCCTCCTCTGCAATATGCCTGCATCCGGATTCGAAGTCCTCTTCCCTTCCGCTTCATAACAGCAATCTGCTCCGCAAACACACCGATGTGGCGCAGCGCGTCTGCTACGGTCTCCTCCGTCTTTCCGTCCCCAAGCGTAGTCTCATACAGTTCTTCCGAATATTCTCTTAATAAATCGGAAACAACCTTAAGCTGTGTCACTACCGCCGCACGCCCTTCTTCTGTGCGACGACGTACAAACCGGTTTGCCTGTTCCCGCAACGGCAACACCTCATATTCTCTGGTAATCCTTTCTGCCCGGAGGCATCCGCCAAAACGCTCCTTTACCTCCGCACATTCCGGTACATTCCCTCTTCGTGCCTCCTCATACATCACATATGCTTCCGAATAGCGTTCCTCCGGGTATTCCTCCCAGCACTCCCTGCACCGCATACAGTCCGTACAGACGACTTCAGGCAATGTAACCGCAAAATTCCGAAAACCTTCCGCTTCTTCCTCGGTCACCCCGTCAAATGCCCCCGAAAGTACCTCAAAGGAAGCTGCGGCCTCCAGCAAACGCTTTTTCGTATGATTCCGTATATCTGCACGAATCAGTTCTTCCCTTCCCGACCTCAGTAAAACCCATAACGCCCTCTCCCCTGCCCAAAGAAATACGAACACAAACCCGGCAATCATTGTTCCGAGCCAGATATATTTGATTGCAGACTCTCTCCACATGCACCCGATTAACCCTGCTAAAAATGCCGTTGCTCCACCTATAAATCCAAGATACCGCAGCCATCTCCCCGCCGTTCTTTTCCTCCACATCATACTCTCCGCTTTCCTCCTGCTTGTCCGTTTACGGGTAATTCTAGCATAAATTCGCGTTCGCTTCTGTCGAAAGCGGAGACATTCCCTAAAACCGTACGACAAAAAAGGACCCGAAGTCCTTACACGAACCCGAATCCTAAAAATCTCGACTTATTTCCCGTTCTTTATCGTATCATCTGCCTCACGTAACAGAATCTCATCCGGCTTTACCAGCCCCAGCTTCTCTCTTGCAAGCTTCTCTATATACTGCTTTGTCTGGCGATAGGCTGTCTCTTCCAAAAGCTCCTCCTGCCGTTCCTCCTCGGAAGCAAGCTGTGTTTCATACGAAGCTCTTTTTTTCAGCAGCTCCTTTTCACGCTCCTCTGCCTTCCCTTTGTTGTAAGTCAGCACTCCGCACATTATCAGCACCACCAGCAGAAGAAGCTTTAAACCTGTTTTTCTTTTTCTGTTTTTCCGTCGCAAGTGTATCCTTCCTTCCGTGCATTTTCTCCTTTTGAAACCGCTTGCGCATCTTCTTTATCAGTTTACCCTTTTTTCGTAAAAAAAGCAATCCCTTTCGTAAAGGAAATGTCAAAAAAAGCAACAGTTTTAAGCAATATTTTACAAAAAAGCGCCCAATCGTTGCCATATAAATACCGGCACCGAGACATATTCCGCCAAAGGCAAAGAAACGTAATGTCCCCGCATTATAGTGATAAATCATGCGAAATCCCGCAATTCCCAATAAAAACCAATAGATAAAATCCTGCACGGAAACAATGAACAAGGTCTGCTCATGAAATCTGCGCCATACACGTAACAAATCATATACAAGCGCCGCCACCGCCCCAAGCAGTACCGCTGCAAGAAAAAAGCGTACATCCCCTGCAATATCCTGATTCATCGGACATCAGCCCCCTAACCAAACAGGCGCTTTGCAAAAGATTCCGAGCGTCCGGTTCCTTTCCTGCGTTCGGTATAGACCAGACTGTCAATTCGCCCCTCCAGATCCACCTCACCTTTTTCTACCAAAAGCCTTGTCACATTCATTTCATCCCCGCGCAGCATCAAAATCCCCTGCACAGTATCCAGTATCACTTCCTTCGCGTCAAAGGAAATTACTTCCTTTACCCCGGTCATGGCAAGTGTTTTCCGCCCCACAAGGGAAAGCTTATGTGTTCCCACTTCCTGTTTTTGTTCCATACAGTGCCTCACACTGCCGTTTTCTTACATGATATGCTCACAAGGCTCTGCTTATACCGGTATCACACTACAAATAGCGGAACAGCTCCTTTGCTTCCTCTTTCCGTGTCGTTTCCTGAACGTCCAGTACCTCTACCCGTACCGCCTTTCCGCCGAAGCCTATCTCAATCACATCTCCGACCTTCACATTTGCGGATGCCTTTGCCGGTTTGTCGTTAATCGTCACTCTTCCCGCATCGCATGCCTCATTGGCAACAGTTCTGCGTTTTATCAGGCGGGATACCTTTAAAAACTTATCTAATCTCATATTTCTCTCCTTTTTCAAACAATCCTTTTGACACCCGAATCCTAATGATAAAAAAGAGGCCCGCGATAAAGGTTCTCTTCTCGTTTGCATAAAACAATTTGCAGATTTCGGATACTTGTAAGTGAAAATTTAGGTACAAAACCCTAAGTACCCGTTATCCCTTACTGTTACTACGTTTTATACGTTATGTACGTTTTGGGGATCGCATGTCTTATTATACACTCTTTCCTCCGGATTGACAAGTATATGTCATCTGACATGTTTCCTTATGAAGTATAATGAATTATTACCGAAAACGAAAAGTAATTCTAAGGACCTGTCCCTTCATTGAACATGCTCATATCTCATTAACATCCTGCATACCCAATACACATACACCATACATGCTATGGAATAAGTGATAATCTTGCTTTTTTTTATTTATTTCACTATAATATAATCACCCTGACATCTTGAAAGGAGCGGTGCCCATGTACTTAATGCACAAAGATACACCTGTACTTGAGATAAATAACGGTATAAAGGTCCTTGATAAGGATTTGCTTCCATTTGTGTTAAAAAAGAATTCGGTAGATTATGACGATATCTACGGAAACTTTTTAAGCTACCGGGCCATCAATGTTTCCCGAAGCTATGCAAAGGAACTAATGCAACAGCTTAAGATTTCACAAAATAATCCTGTTAAAGTATGCCTTGCCGTTCATTCTGTGTCCTACATGGACTGTTATTGGACAAAGGAAGAAAATGAAGACTTGACCTGGAAAGATGTTAGTCTGTTCCAGGTACCACCGGATAAAGATATTGCAAAGTTGGCGTTTACAGGTATGGGACAAATGTTTCATGTTCATAAGCTTCATACGCCGGAGTTGACGACACAAGGTTTGTCAGCAAAGTGTTGGAACTGGCATGCTGACCAATGTTTCTTGTATAAGGCATCCAGAAAGGAGCTTGCCGCATCCGAATTATTGGATCAGTTAGAGTTTCAGCATCTCTCCTATCAGGAGGCAACATCTGACGAAATAACTGCAATTACCACACCGGAAAGACTGGAGCAAATTCGGGAGGCCGGCGAACTCATTGTGAAGTGTCCGTGTATGACAACAGAGAATATCAGCCTGGTTACTTTTGAAGAGTTTTCCGTATTCTGTGAAAACAATAACTGTAATCCGTATGAATTTATAACAAAGCATTTCTCAGAACGGTACGATGAAATGATTCTGGCTGATTATCTTCTTGGAAATACCGACAGACATATCGGCAACTGGGGACTTTTGTACGATGCTGACACAATGCAGATTATCGGTCTGCATCCTTTAATGGATCACGATAGAGCTTTTTCCAATGAGAACCTCAAAACACAGACTCTCGAACATGACATTCTGATGAAGGATGCCGTTGAAGCACTTTCGTTAAGTGATGATGTTTGCCGGAAAATAGAGAAGCTGACTCGTCCAAAAGGATTAACAAATGTTGAATGGTGCGGAGTCATGGAACGAGTAGGGATTGTGTTACAAATACAGCAAAAAAGAGGACCGGATTGATCCTCTTCTTATTCGCTAATAACAAAATCAGCTCGCAAATTTCGGATACTTGTAACTGCCTTCTCACTTCACTCTGCTAAAGAGTTTTGTACGTTTTTAAGGTTTTCGCCTAAAAAATTTTCCAGTTACCAATATATTTCAAAATTAAGCGTTTACCGTATCCTTTAATGCCTTACCAGCCTTGAACTTCGGAGCCTTGGATGCCGGAATGGTAATGGTCTTCTTCGTCTGCGGATTTCTACCGGTTCTCTCCGGTCTCTCGGATACTTCAAAAGTACCGAATCCAACTAACTGTACCTTCTCGCCCTTCTTTAACTCATCAGTTACTACGCTAACAAAAGCGGCTAATGCCTTCTCAGAATCCTTCTTGGATAATCCTGCGTTTTCTGCGATTGCTGCTACTAACTCTGCCTTGTTCATGTAAAATTCCCTCCTCGAAAAGTATTAGATACTCTATTTATAAACCGAAACCGAGCATTTGTCAAGTGTTCTTCGCTATTTCCTTTGAATTATCTCGAAAAAAAGCCCATACAGCATGGTATTTGTGCCAAACCACAAAAAAACGCCATACTGTATGAGCTTCTCTAAGGAGCTGCCGCATAAATACGAACTGATTTACTGTTCCATCTGTCTTCCTAAAAACGCCGCTGCGGTACCCGCAATTTTAAGCTCCATATTGCCGAAACGTTCTCTCTTGTCCTTTGAAAGAATCATAACCGCACCTATCACGTCGCCCTCGCTGATAATCGGTGCAATCACCTGCTGCTCATACTCGTCTTCATCCGGGCTTACCGGAATATACCCTTTTTCCCCCTTTGTCGCAACAATACTTTCCCTGTCACTCATAAGTGTCTCCAGCTCTCTGCTGACCGACTTTGCAAGCAGCTCCTTCTTTGCGGTTCCCGCCATGGCGATAAACTGGTCACGGTCTGCAATCACGGCAATATGTCCCGTTGTCTGCGCCATAGACTCGGCAAACTGCTTTGCAAAAAGACTAAGCTCCCCAATCGGAGAATACTTTTTCAAAATAATTTCACCCTCGCGGTCCGTAAAAATCTCCAGCGGGTCTCCCTCACGGATTCTTAAAGTTCTTCTGATTTCCTTCGGTACGACCACACGGCCTAAGTCATCTATTCTTCTTACAATTCCCGTTGCTTTCATACTGACTCCTTTCGGTGTTTTCCATAACTTTGTTGTGGAGTTAGTATGCGGAAAAACGGGGAGATTATGCG
>JAQXLY010000034.1 GCA_029012365.1 Lachnospiraceae bacterium
CTAAAGAAAACCATAAGGCAACGTCAGTACTTAGCGAGGTGGTTTCGAGCTTAGTACTGCTACGTTGCTGCATGAGCGAGAGCGGGTTCTCTTTAGAATACTCCGTCGCCACAACGATTACACACTAAAAGGCTGAACTGTTACCATGGAACAAAGCAGGGCTGCAAATCTTACGCAACCCTGCCCAAAAGCCAATTAACTGTTTTTCTTACCACGGATGTCAAAGGTAACCGTATATTCCTTCGGAACATATTCTCCGTTAATACGTTCCTGTACCGTTACCGTCCCCGTCGTACCTCCGCGGATATATCCGAGCACTTCCTTTAACTGTTCTTCGTTCTTAACCTCCATGCCGTTCACCTCGGTAATGACACCGTATAACGGCAGACCCGCCTTCTCTGCCGCGGAGCCTTCGCTTATTTCCGTAATATAGACACCCACCGGAATGCCGAGAACCTCTGATAAATTCCGTGTCACGTCCTGTCCTATAATTCCTAACATTGCCGAATCTTTATAATTGATTTCTTCACGATTTACCATCTGATTGATTAATGCTACCACTTCGGAAATCGGGATTGCATAACCAATACCTTCTACATCGCTTGCCACAAGTTTCGCATTGTTGATGCCGACCAGCTCGCCTCTTGCGTTCAGCAATGCACCTCCGCTGTTTCCCGGATTAATTGCCGCGTCCGTCTGAATTAATTTCATGGACACCCCTTCAATCTCCACTTCCCTGTCTATAGCACTGACATACCCTACGGTAAGAGACTGCCCGCTGCCTGCCGCATTTCCTATTGCAATCACCATTTCTCCGCCGGTAAGTGTATCAGAGTTTCCGACCGATGCGACTTTAATATTGTTTACGGTATCATCCGATAAATCGGAAAATCGAACCGTGAGCACCGCAATGTCCTCTTCCGAATTTGAAGCCTTCACTTCTGCGGATGCCGTGCTTCCGTCAACAAAAGTCACGCTAACCGCTGTGGCTCCGTCAACAACATGATGATTCGTTACAATATACAGTTCGTCTGCCTGTGCAATAATGATTCCCGTGCCTTTTCCTTCACTTTCCTGCTCATACCTCCTGCCGAAAAACTGATATGCCGTCACACTCTTCGTCTGAATCTCTACAATGGAAGGCACTGCATTGTCCCATACCACGGAAACATCATATACGGAAGAAACTCTGTTTTCCGCACTTTCTTCTGCCGTCTGTCCGTATTGTGTTCCTTTTTCATCATTCGGAAGGAATGTTCCTTCCTGTTTCTTTACACTTTCGGCTTCCTTCTGCTTATTGTGCTTAAGGTACGAATACCCTGCCATTCCCGCCGCGGAAAGACCGCCGCAAAGCAAACCGCAAATAACCGTTATAGCAACTTTCTTTCCGAATCGATTTTTTTTCTCACTCATCATGACAAACCTCCTGCCAATCCTTTATCAACCACCTTTTACTGTCTCCATTGTATCCGTAAAGTTTGTCTAATTTGTGATGATTCCTTTAAAAAATAATGTTTTACACAAAAGCCTTATAGCATCCGAGCACTTTTAAACGTGACGCTTCTTCCCTTATTCCGGTCAGTGCATTTTGTACCGCCGGTTCGGAAAGTCTGCCGTCAAAGTCCACAAAAAAACGATATTCAAACTGTTTTCCGGGTATCGGCCTTGATTCAATTTTAGTCATATTCAGATTATTGTAAATCAAATGACTCAGAATCCGGTAAAGAGAACCCGATTCATGTGCAATTTCAAAACAAATACTTACCTTATCAGCATCAGCAGTATATACAGGTCTGCCGGAAAGGACTAAAAATCTCGTGGAGTTTACATTTTCATTATTCAGTCCGCGGCGAAGTACCGTAAGACCGTAACGCTTTGCTGCCGCTTCCGAAGCAATCGCTGCCTTTGTAATATCACCGCTTTTTGCCACCGACATAGCACATCCGGACGTACTTGAACATGCCCTTTGCAAAAGTTCGGGACGGGCGGAAAAATAGCCGCTGCACTGTAACAGGGCCTGTGGATGGGAATACACCTCAAGAATGCTTTCCTCCGTAGCTCCCTCCGGTGCCGCAAGAACATGCTCGATTTTAATTACCTGCTCCGCTACCGGGTATACCGCATGCTCTGCCATCAAATCATATAAATCCGAAATATCTCCTGTCGTAGTATTTTCGATCGGCACTGCGCCATACTTTGCCGTACCCGCTTCCACAGCCTCCACCACTGCCGCAAAGGTAGGGCAGGAAATCCGCTGACAGGTTGCTCCGAGTGCATGCATCAATGCCTGTTCCGTATAAGAACCCGGCTCACCGAAAAAAGCAGCCGTCTCATCCTTCTCACAGCATAGCTTCTCTGTCACGGTAAAACCGTTCTGCCCCTTGTCCGCCAGCATAGTATACTGGTATTTACGGCTTAATGACATAATCTGTGAAAACAATTCCCTAAGCCCTCTGCCGAGATACTCATTGGATGCCAGCTTCTCCACTGCATCCAGCTTCTCATCCTCTCTCTGCTTATCAAATACTTTCTTACCGGAAACCCTCTTATATTCCGCAACATCCGCCGCAATCCGCATTCTTTTTTCAAAAAGTGCGGACATTTTACGGTCTATCTCATCAATTTCTTTTCTGCACTGCATTAAATCCTTCATTCCTGCTCTCCTTTGTCACTTTTCCTCACGCAATAAACACATCAACACTGATTATACTTTGTTATTTTGCAAAAAGCAACGCATTTCTTGACTTTCTGTGCCGGAATGATAAAATGATGATAGCAATTTGTTTACATATCATATCAATGCCGTCAAAGGATGGAGAACGGAGCAGTCATGAATAAACTTGTTAAAAAAATACTTGTTTTCATCATTTTATTATCCCTCATCGCCATTGTGGTTCTGCTGTCTAAAGTGAATTCAAGGCTTACGGAAAATCCTCCGGACTATACGGGCAACACTGCCGGAAACCTTTATAACCGCGGTCTTTTTGCGGAGGACGAAAACTACATCTATTTTGCCAGCCTTGCAGACAACTACCGCTTATACCGCATGAACCATTCTTTAGAAGACGTGACACGGTTAAGCAAAGACTCCGCAGAATATATCAATCCGGATTCTTCCTCCTGCCTTTACTATTCCCGCATAAACTACCGCATGAACACTCTCGGAAGTACAGCATTTGATATATTAAACACAGGCATCTACCGCCTGAGCCTGAAAAATAAAGAGCTTTCAAGACTTTATCCCGATGCCTGCGGAACCGTTTTTCTTGCCGGAAACAACCTTCTTTTTCAAGCTTACGGTAAGGACGGCAACTTTGATTTATACTCTCTTGCCACAAACCGGAAAAATCCGGCGGAAAATCTTGTCACTACCGATTATATCAACCCTGTCAGCTATCATAACGGGCTGCTTTACTATGCCGGTGTTACAGAGGACCACTGTCTGTATGCCCTCTCCCCGGAGACCGGTATTTCTTCCCTGTCTGCGGATATTGACTGTTTTCTTCCGATTGTTACCGATAAAGGAACCTACTTTCTTTCCCAGAAACATAATTATGCCCTGTACTATCTGCCAAACACAAGCGATACCGCAACATTACTCGCAGACACAAGGCTTTCTGCCTATAACCTTTCCACAGATGAGCAAACCTTGTTTTATCAGGTAGATAATCAGAAAAACAACCGTCTCTGCCGATACGACATTGCCGAAAAAAAAGAGACCACCATTCTTGACGGTAATTACAAAAACTTAAATACCGTCTCAGGTTATCTCTTCTTTACGGATTTTGCGGAAACCGTCTGCTACTGCTATGACATTTCCGCTGACACTATATTTAGTTTTATGCCGTCCGCAGAAGACTGAGCAGCTTACCTGTCAGGTCTGCATGCATCTGCTGCTCCGGAAAAGAGGTATCAGCCCTTCATTAAACGCTTTACTTCGCCTGCCAGATACAAAGAACCGATAACTACCACTACCTCCTGTTCTCCTTCCTTCCGTATCAGGGATACTGCGTCCTGTACTTTACGGCAAAGCACAAATTCCGGCACAGTTTTCCCGGTACAGTTTCTTTGACATAAGGAAAGCAACGCTTCCGCATCCATTGCCCGCGGCATAGCAGGTGCCGTGACGTATACCTTCCCTGCAAGGGGTAGAAAAAGCTTTATCATTGCATTTAACTCCTTGTCTGCCATTGCCCCAAAGACAAACTGAAGCCTTTTATCCTGAAAATACTGCCGCAGGCTTTCCACCGTCGCCTGCATTCCAAGCGGATTATGAGAGCCGTCTGCCAGAACAAGCGGTTTATTAAGAAGCACCTCCAGCCTTGCCTGCCAGTGTACACTGCAAAGCCCTTTTTGTACCGCATCCACGGTAAGCGGTAGTCCTTTCTTTTTCAGTTGTTCTACCGCTTCCAGAACAAGTGCCGCATTTTTCTGCTGGTACAGACCCGGAAGGGACAGTCTGAGATGACTGTATTCTATGTTGTGTCCTTCTGCTGCCGCTTCCAAAGCATCTGTCCCCGGTTCTCTTTTATAGGAAAACTGCTGACAATCCGTCAGTCCTCCGAGTCCCTCTGATTTGAGTCCCGCAAAATCAGGCATGACAAGCGATGAGGAAAGCTCCTCACACCGTTTACGAATCACAGCCTCCCCTTCTTTGTTTTCACCGTAAAAAACAACCGGAACGCCCTGCTTTATAATACCTGCCTTTGCATTTGCAATTTGTGTCATTGTACTGCCAAGCTGTGCGGTATGGTCAAGCCCCAGTGCGGTAATAATACATAGCAGCGGATTCTCAATCACATTAGTAGAATCAAAGGTTCCTCCAAGCCCTGTTTCCAATATCACGATATCGCACTGCTGCTCCTTAAAATATAAAAACGCCAGTACGGTTCCGAATTCAAATTCGCTTGGAGGTATCTCCATTTGTTCTACCATTCCTGCCAGATACTCCGTAAGTAAACTAAGCTGTTCATCCGGTATTTCCTGCCCACTCACCTGTATTCGTTCATTGTAACGAACAATGTAAGGCGACGTATACAGCCCTGTCTTAAGTCCCGCACATCTGCAGACAGACTCTAACATAGCCGCAGTGCTGCCCTTTCCGTTGGTTCCGGCAATATGGATACAGTTAAGTCCTCTTTCCGGATGTCCGCACAGCTCAAGCAGCTCCTTCGTTTTCTCCAGACCGCTTTTTTTCCCTTTCCAGTACAGTCCGTGAATATACGTCAGCGCTTCGTCATACTTCATTACTGCTTCGCCTTCCTTTGTCCGATACAATAGCTCCTCAATACCGGTATTTTTCTCACCATTGTCAACAAAATGCTGACACCTGCTACATTTACGGGATATAAACATACATTTTTAATTGCTCTTCCTGCAATAATAGCTTCAAATTTGTGAAAGAAGCTCTGCCATGCCGCCTTGCTGTCACTGAAAAACAGCGACAAATCCTTTACCCCGTACTGCAGACATATCCAGCTTGTTGTCATACAAAGATTAACCACGATTGTTACCGTCGCAAGTGCCGCAGCAACACGAAACACCGATATTTTTTCCCTTTTATAGAAGTAGCATCCGTAAATAAACCCCGCTACCATGCAGTCCAGAGTATATCCGGGAAAAAATGCTCCCGTAGGCTTAATCATAAATCCGAGTAAGTCTGCCGCTCCTCCCATAATTGCTCCCGGAACCGGACCGAACAACATACACGCCACCGTCGTCGGAAAAATTGTAAACCCAATTTTTAAATTTTCTGTTACCTGCACGGTTGTTGCAAATCCAAGTGCAAGACGAAGTGCCAGTAGCATTGCCATGGCAACAAGTGATTTCAGGTTGCCGAACTCTTTTGCTGATTCTCTTATCCGCATAAAAAATCCCCTTTCGTTGTATTCGTCGCAATCACAGAAAAGAACACTGCCTACCGTACTTTGCCGGATTACAGCCGTCCCTTGCAACAGCTACAACAATAGGGGAATTCCTATTTGTAGCAGCGGGATGCGGAATCTGCACCGCAAGATTACTCTTTTCGTTCCATCGACAACTCCCCGTCCGACAGACACTTAACGCGCAAATTCCTACTCTGCTTCTCTTTTGATTTTTGACGTAGCAATTCTAACACACTACCGGTACTTTGTAAAGTACCGTTTTAAATTTTATCTACTCTTCTACGTAAAGACCCGCATCCACATAAGCCTCTAACACCTTATAATAAGAAAGCTTCGGAGTCTTAAGCGTTTTGTAAAGTAACGGTTTCTCATCCGATCTCCATGAATTCACATCACTAAGTCCCCATAAGGTTATACCGTTTATCTCTGCACCGCTTTGTTTTAACTCCAGTATACTTCCCATCAAATCATAAAAATACTTTGCCTGATAAATCTCATTGGAGTTTCCTACATCAAGCTCCGTAACATGAATTTCATATCCTGCTTCCAAAAACTTTTTCATTGCGGTCATATACTTGATAACATGCGGATTGGACTCGGAAAGATGAGACTGCATGCCTACACCGTCACAAATCTTTCCGTCTGCATTAATAAACTCCAGCAACTTCAGTATCTGCAAAGTCTCCGAGTATGTGTTAAAATCGTTGTATATCAGGGAAACGTTATCTCTGATTTCATACTGACGCAATACATCATCCGCAATTTCAAATGCCAGTTTCACAAAGGAAGGAGTAAGTTCTTCCTCTCCGTATACGGCTGCCCAGCCGGAGTTTTCCGCATGAACATACTCGTTCACTACATCCCATGAATACAACACATTTCCGTTCTCATGGTCATACACATGACCCATCACGGAGCGAATATAAAATTCCAGACGCGCATTCATAACCTCAGGTGTAACAAACTCTCCGTCCGGCTTATAATCCACCCGGAAAAACCATGTAGGAGTCTGACTGTGCCATACCAGTGTATGTCCTCTGAGCCCCAGATTGTATTTCGCACAAAAATCCAACGCCCTGTCCGTAAAATAGAATCTCAGCTCCGGCACCGTACTTTCCTTATAGTTTTCCGGAATTACATATCCCAGTGCCTTTGCTTCCTCCGTCGTAAGCTGCTTTTTATAGTCATATAAAACAGCATCCGGCTTCATCTCGTTTTCCATGGTAATACTGTTATAGTTTTGCTCAATCATCTTCCATACATCTAAATCGCTTAACTGAAACTGATTGATACATGTACCGATTCGTCCAAAAGTCTTTCCGTAAGTATTTTTTAAATTTATTCCTTCCGGTAAATTGCTTCCCATCGGAGTCGGAGTAGGCTTTTGCGTCGGCTCCGGTGCTTTCGTCGGTTCCGGTGTAACAGTAGCCTCCGGCGTTACTACCGGTACTTCGGTAGGGGGCTGCGGTTCCGCCGGCTTCTTTCCGCAAGCGGCAAGCATAACCGTTCCCAACACTACCGCACATAAATAATAACGCAATTTTTTCATACAGTCATCCTTTCCTTACCGGAACTGCCAGTAATCCACCTGATAGCCCTCACCGCAGAATACGAAAATAAGAGTATGTTCCCCGGTTACCTGCTTAAGCAAATCAACCGTTACTTCATGATATGTACCGTCAGCACCCGTACCGACATCCAGATAACCGATTGCTTCTCCGTCTAAGCTGTCTAAACGAATCTGAATCGCGCCGGACTGTCCTGCCGGTGTTTTTACCGCTGCCATAAACTTAGTTGCACCGGTTTCTCCGAAATCCACTCCGTACAAGGCAAGCCAGTCTCCGGAATTGATATCTGTCAGAGCCATATTGCCCGAACCGTATTCTTCGCTTACAGCACCTTCCTGCGTTGTGTTAAGGCCTCCCATGGTTGCCATAGTTTCCGCTTCTACCTTCTCATAAGGATTAAAGCTCTTTTGCTGCACAAGTGATTCTCTGTTTGCCTTTGTTACCGTATCAAGCAATCCTTCTTCATTTACATTGATTTTCGTAATATGGGTAGAACGGTAATTCAACCCCTTTACTCCCATCCCGCTTGCTAAGATTCTCGTATGATATGTAATATACCATTCTCCGTTAAATTCAAAGATAGCGTGATGATTGTTATTATAGTCTCCCGGAAAATAACTGCCCGGATGCTTTAATACCACACCCTGATAGGTAAACGGTCCCATAGGGTTGTCGGAGGTCATATACGCAATATTTGCATTCGTAAACCCATATTCCTTTGTAGCTTCCGCGTTTACGTTCCAGTTTGTACAATAAGAATAAAAATAGGTATCTCCAATCTTATTGATACCGGAGTCTTCAAACAAATACGGTATCTCGATTGCCACCGGATCACATGCAAGGCTTATCATATCATCACCGAGCTTTGCAACACGTCCGGTTCCCGGATTTGCTGCTTTCCCTGCCGGTACGCCTCCGCCGAAATAGATATAGGCACTACCGTCATCATCAACAAGAACCGCCGGGTCAAATAACCAGTCTACATTCGAACAGTTCGGCGTAGCGCGGGAAATCAGTGCCTTTCCGAGAGGGTCAATAAACGGTCCGGTCGGACTGTCGGAGGTTAAAACACCGATTCCGTTTCCGCCGTTTGCAAAATATACGAAGAATTTCATCTGTCCGTCAATTTCCTTGCATGCAGCCGCCGGTGCCCATGAGTTTCCACCCCAGGTTGCCGCACCCTTCCGGCCTGCCGCATAAATCGAACCGTGATCCGTCCAGTTTACAAGGTCATCGGAAGATATTACGTTCAAAGAGCTGATTTTTCCATAGCTGTTATCCTTTGCATTACCAAAGGCATCATACTCTATCGCATCAGCAGTCATATAAATATATACTCTGCCGTCATACACCAGCGCACACGGGTCTGCACCGAAGCGCTGTGTCATTAACGGTGTATCGTATCCGATTTTCTTCAGGGTCTCTGCCATAGTCAGACCTTCAAACTCAGCCTTCCACTTTGCCTCCAGCTCAAGATTTGTTCCGTCTGTCACAATCGGGGAATAGGTATCCTCCGCTGTCTGGGGTTCCTGTCCTGCCGAATCATAATCCTCATCCATATGGAAGGTCACACTGTAAACCGTCGCTTTGTACAGGCTGAAATCATCTACGGTATCTAATGCCATCAACCCGATTCCCGCAGCCGTATCCGAAATACTCGGAGCCAGCTTGTACTCCGTTACCGTATCTCCCTTTAAATAATACTCTACAAAAATCTGAGTACCGCTGCCGTCATAAAGCTTAAAGGAAAGCGGCCCGTAAGAGCTCAATGCCTTCACTGTAACCTGATAGCAGTAAGACATATCTATCTCCTTCGGAATAGCCAGCTTGATTTCCTGATACTGTCCCTCAAACTGCAAATCAATAGAACCGTCTCCCTTTACCTCATATACCGTGCCATATGAACCGGTATATACAAGATCATTAAAATCATAGGTAAATTCCGTTTCTACCGGTGCCTGTGTCACCTTCGGGGCTTCCGTTGCCTTTGGGGCTTCGGTTGTCTTCGGGGCTTCCGTTGCTTTCGGCACTTCGGTCGGCGTTGAGGCATCAGCCGGTTCGGTAGGTACGGCAGTCGGCGTCGGCACTTCGGTCGGCGTTCCCTCTGTCGTTTTTGTTGCACATGCTGTTAAAAGCATACCTGCCATTGCCGCTACAGCCAAATAAGAGTATATTTTCTTCATTGTATTCTCCCTTCTGTGTTGCTACTTTATCTTACTGAAACTGCCAGTAATCCACATTGTATTCCTCACCGTAAAACACAAAAATCAGATTATGCACCCCTGTTACCGTCTTTAACAGCTCTGCGGTATACTCCTGATATGTCTTTCCGTCTGCATTCTTTCCGATTTCAAGATAACCGGCAACCTCTCCGTCCAGGCTGTCCAGACGAATCTGAATTGCACCGGTCTGTTCCTTTCCTGCTTTTACGGCTGCCGTAAACTTTGTCGCTCCTGTTTCTCCGAAATCAACGCCGTAAAGTGCAAGCCAGTCACCGGAATGAATCTCTGACAATACCATATTACCCGAACCGTAGGACTTGCT
Source organism: Lachnospiraceae bacterium (assembly GCA_029012365.1). Classification (GTDB taxonomy): domain Bacteria; phylum Bacillota; class Clostridia; order Lachnospirales; family Lachnospiraceae; genus SIG307. The sequence continues at coordinate 9,998 of JAQXLY010000034.1, forward strand.
GACCATTCCTTCCTGGGTAGTATTTAAACCTCCCATGGTTGCCATGGTTTCTGCCTCTACCTTTTCATACGGATTCAGGTATTTCTGCTGTACAAGGGAATGACGGTCAACGCTCGGTATTGTCGCAATGGTACCATCCTCATTTACAGTAACCTTTGAAATACTGGTGCAGCGATAACCACCGCTGATTCCCATAGGCTTTTCCAAAATCTGTGTATGGTAAGCGATATACAGCTCACCGTTAAACTCGAACATGCAATGATGATTGTTTCCGTAACAGCCGTAATAGGTTCCCGGATTTAACAATACCACTCCCTGATACGTAAACGGTCCCATCGGATTCTTTGAAGTCATATACGCAATATTTGCATTGGTAAAACCATATTTCTTAGTTGCTTCTTCATCTACATTCCAGTTTGTACAATAGGAATAATAATAGGTATCCCCGATTTTATTAATGCCCGAATCCTCAAACAGATACGGAATATCCATCGCAACCGGTTCTCCGTCAATACTAATCATATCCGCACCTAACTTTGCAACACGTCCCGTACCCGGATTTGCCGTCTTTCCTTCCGGCACACCTCCTCCGAAGTAAATGTAAGCACTGCCGTCATCATCCACCAGAACCGCCGGGTCGAATAACCAGTCCACATTCGCACAGTTCGGCGTAGAGCGTGAAATAAGTGCCTGCTTAATCGGGTCGGTAAACGGTCCTACAGGACTGTCTGCCGATAAAACGCCGATTCCGTTTCCGCCGTTTGCAAAGTAAACAAAAAACTTCATCTTTCCGTCAATTTCTTTGTAGGCAACCGCCGGAGCCCAGGAATTGTTCCCCCACTTTGCAGCTCCGTCACGGGATGCCGCATAGATTGTTCCGTGGTCGGTCCAGTTTACAAGGTCATCGGAAGAAATTACATTCAGCTTGTTTATTTTACTGTAACTGTTCGGCTTTGCATTTCCTTCCGAATCATACTCAACCAGATCACCGGTCATATAAAGATACACTCTGCCCTCATATACAATCGCATACGGGTCTGCTCCGAGACGCTGTGTCATTACAGGAGTGTCAAGTCCTATCTCCTTTAAGGTCTCTGCAAGGGTCAATCCCTCAAACTTCTCTTTCCATTTTGCTTCCAGTTCTAAATTTGTCAATTCCTTATCCTCCGTTTCTTTTTTCTCTTCCTCACCGGTCGAAGTTACACTGTCTTCGTTTTCCGCTCCGTTGTCCGGTGCTTCTGTCACCGCCTCCGCAGTCGGCGAAGGCCCCTGTTCCTCCGGGTTTTCCTTTTTCCCACACGCCGCCATCGCCAGTGCCGTAGCAATTAGTCCCACACCTAACAATACTGCTTTCTTTCTCATGACCTTCTCCTTTCCTTTTTGTCCAACCCACATCTGTCGTACGCTGTACCATGCTTATCTAGCGCTCTGTCCGGAAACGGAATTTTGAAAACTCCGCCATGCCTCCGGTCTCCTTTGTGGAAAATAAAAACAGACCAAAGCGGCAACCTACAAAATGATCCAGCTTGAAGGACAGCTTATGTGTATCCCCAAGCTTTATGAATTCTTTCTTTTGTTCCGGCGTCTCCCGCATAAAGAAAAACTCCGCGGTATCCTTTCCTCCGTCAAAATCACATTCTGCGCGCAGAGTCACCTTATTCTCCGGTACAGATATCTTTGCAACCACCTTACCCGGCTCGGTATCTACACTTCCCATACCCGCAAATTGCCCGTTGTCCTTTTTTTCCGTCATGACAAGATAATACTTATCCTCTTCCCTTGTCAATGCTATAAAACCGTAATCCCCCTGCAATGTACAAAGTCCTGCGTAATCCCCGTTCTTTAATGCACTGCCATTCAGTGTAACCTCTGCCGCACACCACGGTCCGACGGTTCGCTGGGTCAGCGTATTCACCGCCTGCACAAGATTGACACTTAACCTGTCTGTATGAATCCGCAGCGTTCCCGGCTTTTCCGTCACCGACCAAAGCTCCTCTGACGGGATGTGGTTCCACTGCCACGGATTCTTTAACCGGACTTTTCCCGTTTCGTCAGGCGTATAGCAAAAATCATCATCACACCAGAGCGGCTCATAGGAATAACCTTCCCGGTCCGTCTTTACCGTAATTTGTTTCGGAACACTGTTTTTCCCGAATACCGGAAAATCATTTTCCCATGTGACCGGAACAAGAACCGGGATTCTGCCCACGGCACCGTGATCCTGAAACAGCATTGCATACCAGTTACCCTCCGGAGTATCTACAATACCCCCCTGTGCCACACCGCTGTGAATGCTGTCCAGATCGTAGGACAGCACATCTCCTCCGGTAAATTCCTCCAAAAGAGAATCCGCGCAAAAGCATGCCTCTGTCCGCAGACCGCCCCTTGGCCAGTGGATAAAAAACAAGTAATACTTTCCGTTCATCTTATAAAAATGTGTACCCTCGTATCCAAGAATCACATCTCCTGTGTCTTTCACCGCCACACGGTGCAGACCGCCCTCTTTCGGCGCCGTCATCTCCTCATTCAGCTCCGTTATGTATATTTCGCGGTTTCCGTAAGTAATGTAAACCCGTCCGTCATCATCAAACAAAATAGAATTGTCGTGGTAAAATCCCTCAATATAGCTTTTCTTCCATGGTCCCGCAATGTCCTTTGACGTATAAAGGTACGTTTTTCCGGTATCATTTGCCACAAAGCAGACATAAAATGTCCCGTTGCGGTAACGAAGCGATGCTGCCCACATTCCCTTTCCGTAAACACCCTTTCCGTCCGTGAGCCGTTCGCCCTGTGTTTCCTCCAGTGCTTCATACACATACGATGCCGTTTCCCAGTGAATCAAATCATAGGAACGCAAAATCACACATCCCGGCATAAAATGCATTGTTGTACTTACCATGTAATAGGTATCCCCAACTCTGATTACATCAGGGTCCGGATAATCCGAATAAATAATAGGATTTTCCCCTGTCATCTGCCCCATTTGCACCAACCTTTCCTGTTTTATTTAAGAACAAAGAGTCACTTGCGGATTCCCGCGTCAGCACGGTCGCTTGCGACACCTTTTCATTCTCAGTTTATCACCTTGAAAAAATAATCTCAATGGTGTATAATTGCAATTAGTTGACTTATTATTTTATCAGGAGCTGATTTTATGTACATTCATTATATTGCGTTAAACTGTCCGCAGAACCCAAACTTTATACAAGAGCGCAAGCACGGAATTATTGACTTTCTCTTTTTGTGCTTTCATTCCAAAACTACCTTAATTCTCGGAGATAAGACGTATACCGTCACAAAGCCGTGCATGTTTTTGATTGACTCCAACACTCCGTATAAATACTTTTCAAACAGCAAAGACTACCGGGACGATTATCTGCACTTTGCCGTAGAAAACCGTCAGCAGTTTCTTAGCGAATTGACTTTTCCTTTGAATACTCCCATCTTTCTTTCAAATAATAGTTCAATCCTGGACTATTTAAAGCTTATTCAGCAGGAACACCTTTCCAAAAACCGCCTTGCGGCAAAGTCCATCGACCTTTTAATCCGGTGCCTTTTTGTCAAGGTAGCGGAGGAGTGGCTGCAGAGTCAGCAGCTAAACACCTCCGTTCCTCATTATTATGAACTGCTCCGGGTTCGCGACACGATTCTCTCTTCTCCGGAACACTCATGGAAAATAGAGGAATTAGCGGAATTAGCCCACCTTTCTCCGTCCTATTTTCAGGTAATATACAAAAAAGCATTCGGCATCACCTGTATGACGGAAGTAATCAACGCAAAACTGGAACAGGCAAAACTGTTATTGACTTCCACTGAACTGCCGGTCGCTTCCGTTGCGGCAGAGGTCGGCTACAACGAGGTCTATCACTTTATAAGACAGTTTAAAAAAAGCACCGGGCTGACTCCCGGTGCCTTCCGTAAAAAAGCGACGTTATAAGCTCATGCAAAATTACCATGCCCTGTAGTTTCCGGATAATGCAAGAAGTGCAAAGAAATACAGACAGTTGTCATAGTAGCGTCTGTCCCCGGTACGAAGCGGAGTGTTCCAGAACTTTATGACAAATTCCTTTGCATACGGTCCCTTTGCGGCCAGAGATGCCTGTGCGTTTGTTGCGAGAAGTCCTATCGGATGCAATGCAGGGTGGTCTAATACCGTGCCGTCAATAAAATATGTCATATCCGGACAATCCTTTACAGTCTCCGCAAAGAACTTCTGCAGCTTGTCCGCAACCCCGCGTAATTCCTCATCCTCTCCGAACCACTCATAATCCAGTCCGATATTTGCTATGGTTCGGTAAGCATCACTGTAAAACCAGTCATGTCTGTGACCGAACATTTTAATCTGGGCTTCATCCAGATACTTCGGTGTACCGTCATACTCCGCATACTCCGCACATAACCCGGTCACCGGATGACATGCCTTCAGCAGATACGCTCTGGATGCCTTTGCTGCCTCCTTCCAGAATACTCTGTCCTCCTCATTTGCATACTTTGCAAACATCTCATAAAAATGCGGACAATGATAGGACGGATCCGAGAAACCGCATCCGACCACAAAATCAATCAGCTTATTCTCAGGATTCCACATCGGACCGCCCGGAGTTTTGTTTTCCCCTTTATGTACACAATCGTGAAGCAGCCTTCTTGCCTGTTCGGAGTAATTAAATATGCCCTCTCCGTCTCCCCAACGCTTTGACGCAAAGAACAGAGCCATTGCAAAGAACTCCTCCCCGTCCGGTGCCGGGCCGTTGGCATTCTTCGTACCGTCCGTTGCACACGACCAGGCGAAATATCCTGCATTCCAGCCGTTTTCCAGATACATATAAGTTTTTGCCCATTTCCACAGACGGTCAAACTCCTCTTTTTTATTCATCTGAACACACATCATCATACCGTAAGACATACCCTCTGTACGAGCATCATGATTTCCGGTATCCTCCATATATCCCATATCGTCCCCGCACGGGTGGTAAATCCGTTCCTCCTCGCTGCCGTAAAATAAGGTCTGAAACGTTTCCTCCAGCTTACGGCTGATTTCCTCCTGCGGAATTCCGCACTCCGCAAATACATTGCGATACACTCCGGATTGAACTGCTCCTGCCATAGTAAACCTCCTCTTATCTTAAAAATTAAAACATTATTTTCAAAAATATCATACCACACCCATGTCGTTTTTTCTATCAAAACCCATGTAATAGTTCTCATTTTATATAAGAAAACGAACCTTCTTACGGTTCTAACATTTTAAATTCCACGCCTTCTTCCGTCAGGATTATATACCCGTGCGGTGTATTCTCCTTCGGTATGGAAACAGACCCCGGATTGATATATCTGTAGGAATATTTCCCCTTTGGACCTTCTGCGGTACAGATTTCATCCGCCACAACATGGGTATGTCCGTGCAAAAGCACGTTTCCCTCCTTTAAGCAGGGCGGTGTCTCCTTATTGAACCTATGTCCGTGAGTTGCAAAATACAGCGTATCACCGATATAAAATACCGCGTAATCCGCCATCACCGGGAAATTAAGAACCATCTGGTCCACCTCTGCCTCACAATTTCCGCGCACACATAAAAGCTCATCGGAAAATTCATTCAGCATTGCAATCACCCTTTTCGGTGCATAATCCTTCGGTAAATCATTCCTCGGCCCGTGATACAGTAAATCTCCTAACAGCACCAGCTTTTCCGCCTTCTCCGTGCGGTATGCCTCCAACATTTTTTCACAATAATATGCCGAACCGTGAATATCCGACGCTACCATCCATTTCATTTTCCGCCTCCTTTTTCTCTGGCACTCTATTTTCCAACCAGCACGCTTTTTACCTTCCGCATTTTCTGACAGAACTCCTTCGGACGCTCCTCCGTTAATTCATACAATTCAGAAAGAAGCTCCTCAAACAGTTCCTCCCGCTTCCCTGTCCCTGCCTTTTTATCAAAAACAGCCTCATAAAATCCGCGGATATCCTCATCCGGAATTTCATCATACATTGTTTCCAGATAATCTGTTACTACCGACGGTTCCTCCTTCATAAACTCTGTCATCTCCGTCCATTGTTCTTTCGTCATGTCATCCTCTCTCCTTTCTCTTACATCAGACAGCAGGTGTCATTCCCTCTCCGTCAAATCCGTAAAAAAGCAGGCATCTCCGAAAGAAAAGAACCGATACCGCTCTTTTATCGCCTCTTCATAAATCCGAAGCACATTCTCCCTGCCCGCAAGCGCTGAAACTAACATCAGAAGAGTAGACTCAGGCAGATGAAAATTCGTAATCAGACAATCGAGTATTTTAAAACGATATCCCGGATAAATGAAAATATCCGTATCTCCTTCTCCCGCATGTAACACACCGTTTTCATCGGCCGCGGATTCCACCGTGCGGCAGCTGGTGGTTCCGACACAGATTACCCTGCCCCCCGCCTTCTTTGTGCGGTTAATCTTTTCCGCTTCCTCCGGCAGTACCTGATAGCTCTCGGTATGCATATGATGCTCCAGTATGTTTTCCTCTTTCACCGGCCGGAAGGTTCCGAGTCCCACATGCAGCGTAACCGTTGCGATAGTCACCCCCATAGACTCAATCTGCCTTAACAGCTCCGGAGTAAAATGAAGTCCCGCCGTAGGTGCGGCAGCCGAACCGTCATACTTTGCATATACCGTCTGATAACGGTTCTTATCCTGAAGCTTGTGCGTAATGTACGGCGGCAGAGGCATCTGGCCCAGAGCATCCAGCACCTCTTCAAAAATGCCGTCATAAGAAAACCGTACCAGACGATTACCGTCCTGTAATACCTCGATTACCGTTCCAATCAGTTTTCCTCCTCCGAATGAAATTATGGTTCCGGGCTTTGCTTTTTTCCCCGGCTTTGCGAGGGTTTCCCAGACATCCTTTTCTCTTCGCTTCAACAAAAGAAGTTCGATTTGTGCGCCTTCCGCCCCCGGTGCAAATCCCGGCTTCACTGCCGAATAATCAATTAACCTCTCTCCGATTAAGCGGGCAGGAATCACTCTGGTATTATTTAAAACCAGACAGTCACCCGGACGCAGATACTCCGTAATATCACGGAAAATCCGGTGCCTGATTTCGCCTGTATGCTTGTCCGCCACCAAAAGTCTGGAGGAAGAACGGTCTTCCACCGGGTCCTGTGCTATCAATTCCTCCGGCAGTTCAAAATAATAATCACTTTTCTTTAACGCTTCCATTGTTTTTATCCTTTCTTTTGCGGAGCCATGCGGCCTACCGCACCGAAATCCCGGTAAAATAATGTTCCAAAATCTCCCTGTAAGTAAATCCTTGTTCCGCCATTCCCCGTGCGCCCGACTGACTCATACCGATTCCGTGTCCCGCCCCCATTCCGGCGAACAGATACTCTCCCTCCTCCGGTGCGGTTTTCGGAAAGTTCGTCAGATTATCCGCACTTAATACCACATACTGCTCCGTTTCATCATCCGCTTTCCGTACCTCTTTGCTTCCGCTTAAAACATAACAGTCATGAATAGCGGCTTTTCTTGACGCTCCGGCTCCCTGCACCGTCACAGAGTCCGGAAGCGTGCCGGAGGCAATTACCTTAAACTTTGTTCCGGGAAGCTTTAGTACGTTGCGCAATACATCGGTAGACAAACTCACACTCCCTCTGCTTCCGGTCACACGCAGACGATATACTCTGCCGGAAGCGGTAATCACCTCCTGCGTCACCTTCTCCACCGTTCCCACGTCATTCCCGTTTGAACGCAGCAGCCTTGCAAGCTCGTCCCTGCCAATCGTGATACTCCATGGCTTTTTCGACGGATTCAGTTCATAAATATCCGGCACTCCCGTTAAAAACGGAAGCGAAAAGCCCCAGACATCTTCCGCGTTTTCGGTATGTCCGCCGCTTGCCGAAAAATAATAGCCTGCCACAGTGCGGTTTTCGTAGCATAAGGTTTCCCCAACGGTAGCATCCACAGCCCCGCTGCTGTTTTTCTGTTCAAACGTAACGCCGCCGTATACCTGACTCTGTTCCGTATCATCAATGCGAAAACCTCTCTTTATATCTGTTTCCGCATGATATCCGGCCTTTATTAATGCAAAGCTTCTGGCACAGACCGCCTGTGCCTTTAGTGCCTCTGTCGGCCAGGATGCCGGCATTTCACACGGTACAACACCGTACAGATAGTCCTCTAACGGCACCACATTAACCGCCGTTACCGTAGTTTTCCCTCCGTACCGTCCGATTTCGATTCTTCCCCGATAACTGCGTTTACCGAGGTTTACCGCAAAAATTCCATCCTTGTTTTTTTCAAGTGCCCCAAACTGCGGATAACTCCCCTGCACTCCGTCCGCAAAAAGAACGCGTTCCCCGGCATCTATCCGTATCAGATATGTTCCCTCCGTTACATCTTTATCTAAAGCTATACCGCACTTTTCGGCCGCCGCTTTACAAACGGTACGGGCCGATTCCTTTGTTGCACCGTTTTCCTTTACAGGCAGATAAACCCCTGCGTTTCCCTCAGAAAACATCACCGCATAGGCTGCCGCTCCTGCCTCTCTTAACCGCTTTGCCGCCGTCTCTGCCTCAGGCAGCGTAAATCCTTCCGCCGCCGTAAAAAAGGTGCCCTTCTCTGCCGTAACCTTCACACCGTCTGCCGCCGTAACCGTTGTTTCTCTCCGGTACACCCGTCCGTCACAGTATCCCAGTTCAAGCTGCGTATTATAAAGTGTAATACTCTGCTTGTCCGCATACACGCTCTTTAACCCGACACGAATCTCATGAGCGGTATTTACCTTTGCCGCCGTCGTATCCGGCTTCTTAATAAAGCACAAAAAAATCGACATAACGCAAATAAGCACAAAAAGCCTGCATATCCTTTCCGGTATCCGGTTCTTCCCATGCGACTGTTCTCTTTTACTGTTTTCCCTTCCATACATGGCTTTCATCCGCTTTCTCCCGTATTTTGCCTCTTCCAGTGTACCATATTCCGTCAACGGCTTCAATCCCGCATTTTGTTTTTAACGGATTTTCCCAGTGACTCCGGCATTTTAGCGGTTCTTTGGGGCCGCGCATCCGTTGCGGCAGCCCCTCCCGGCACAGCAAATCGCTTTCATCAGCGTTTTCCTAATCTTCCCCATTCTCCGTCTCTTTCTCACGCTTTACCGGAATCTGCAATTTCGACCCGGTCTGCAGTACAATTCCGTTCAAATTATTGTACTTTAACAAATCATCCAGCTCGATTCCGAACCGGTTTAAAATGTCAAGCATCGTTTCTTCTTCTTTCACAATGTAGGTCATAAGATAAAACGGATTGCAGTTCGGGCATTTCGGAATACAAATCTGTTCACCGATTTGCAGGTTATAAATGTCGATATACGGATTTGCCCGAAGAATTCTTGCAAGCGGAACGCGGAACCGTCCGCTGATAGAGTAAAGTGTGTCCCCCTTTTTTATCGTATAAATAATACCGTTACATGTGTCAAACACTGCCATACTACATCTCCTGTATCTCTGTTTCACCTGTAACATATGCCGTGAAAAAGCTGTCTGTGCGAATGATTATTATTTTTTAAGAAATACATTTGAGTTTTTTTCTTGCAACCTGCCGAATGGTGTCGTATAATAAATAAGTATGTTCCATTACAGATGGTGATTACATGGCGGTTTTCCGTTTTAAAATACAACTTGATTCAGAAAGGATTATATTATGGCTGAGAAAAAGAACTTTTATTCTCTTGGTATCGACATCGGTTCCACTACCGTAAAGATTGCAATTTTAGACCCGTCGGGTCTGGTGGTGTTTTCTGACTACACCAGACACTTTGCAGATATTCAGGGCACTCTGGCAGGACTTCTTGAAAAAGCAAAGGAGTCCCTTGGAGAGCTCACCCTCCATCCGGTGATTACCGGCTCCGGCGGACTTACCATCGCAAAGCACCTTAACGTCCCGTTTGTTCAGGAGGTCGTAGCGGTTGCCACCTCTCTTGGCGACTATGCTCCGCAGACCGACGTTGCCATTGAGCTTGGTGGCGAAGACGCTAAGATTATTTATTTTACCGGAGGTGTAGAACAGCGTATGAACGGCATCTGTGCGGGCGGCACGGGTTCCTTCATCGACCAGATGGCATCCCTGCTCAAAACAGATGCCGCCGGCTTGAATGAGTACGCGAAGGACTATCAGGCTCTTTATCCGATTGCCGCACGCTGCGGTGTTTTTGCAAAGTCCGATATCCAGCCGCTTATCAACGAGGGAGCTACAAAGCAGGACCTTGCCGCATCCATTTTTCAGGCAGTGGTAAACCAGACAATCAGTGGTCTTGCCTGCGGCAAACCGATTCGCGGTAATGTTGCGTTCCTCGGTGGACCGCTTCATTTTCTGACCGAGCTGAAGGCTGCCTTTATCCGTACACTGAATTTAACTCCGGCACAGGTCATTGCTCCGGAGCATTCCCACCTGTTTGCAGCCATCGGCTCTGCCATGAACGCAAAGGAAGACTCTTCCGTTTCCCTTTCCGACATGACAAAACGCCTGCGTACAGGCATTAAAATGGAGTTTGAGGTCACCCGTATGGAGCCTCTGTTCTCTGATGAGGAAAGCTATCAGTCGTTCCTTAAACGTCACGATGCCCATACCGTGAAAAAGGCAGACCTTGCTTCTTACCGCGGAAAATGCTTCCTTGGTATTGATGCAGGCTCCACGACAACAAAGGCTGCGGTAGTCGGTGAAGACGGTACACTTTTATACTCCTTCTACAGCAATAACAACGGCAGCCCTCTAAAGACTACCATTAAGGCAGTGAAGGAAATATATTCCCTTCTCCCGGAAGGAGCAGAGATTGTGCGCTCCTGTTCCACCGGTTACGGCGAAGCCCTGATTAAAGCAGCACTGATGTTAGACGAAGGCGAAGTAGAAACCGTTGCACATTATCATGCGGCAGCGTTCTTTGCACCTGACGTAGACTGTATCCTTGACATCGGCGGTCAGGACATGAAATGCATCAAGATAAAGAATTCCTCGGTAGACAGTGTACAGCTGAACGAGGCATGCTCCTCTGGCTGCGGTTCCTTCATCGAAACCTTTGCAAAATCCTTGAATTACGAGGTTGCCGACTTTGCAAAAATTGCACTGTTTGCGGAAAACCCGATTGACCTCGGTACACGCTGTACCGTCTTTATGAACTCTAAGGTGAAGCAGGCACAAAAGGAAGGCGCAACCGTTGCAGACATTTCTGCCGGTCTTGCCTATTCGGTTATTAAGAATGCGCTTTATAAGGTAATCAAAATATCAGACCCGAAGGATTTGGGAAAGAAGGTCGTTGTACAGGGCGGTACATTTTACAACAACGCCGTACTCAGAAGCTTTGAGAAGATTTCAGGCTGTGAAGCGGTAAGGCCGGATATTGCAGGCATTATGGGTGCCTTCGGTGCCGCACTTCTTGCCAGAGAGCACTACACGGGACAGGAAACCACCATGCTTTCCGCAGGCGCACTGAACGAATTAAAATTTGAAACCACCATGACCCGCTGTAAGGGCTGTACCAACAGCTGTCTCCTTACCGTCAACCGTTTTTCCGGCGACCGCCGTTTTATCTCCGGTAACCGGTGTGAAAAGGGACTCGGCAAGGAAAAGAGTAACACGGATATTCCAAACCTGTTTGCTTACAAATTAAAACGCTATTTTGACTATGCACCGCTTACCGAAACACAGGCAAAACGGGGCACTGTGGGCATTCCGCGTGTATTGAATATTTATGAAAACTATCCGTTCTGGCATACCTTTTTTACGGAGCTCGGCTACCGGGTAGTGCTCTCCCCTCTTTCCAGCCGCAAGATTTACGAAATGGGTATCGAATCCATTCCGAGCGAATCCGAATGCTATCCGGCAAAGCTCGCTCACGGTCATATTTCATGGCTGATTAAGGAAGGCTGTAAGTTTATCTTCTATCCGTGTATTCCTTACGAACGAAGGGAATTTAAAGATGCAGGCAACCATTACAACTGCCCTATTGTTACCTCTTACGGTGAAAACATAAAAAATAATGTAGAAGAGCTTCGCAGTGAGCACATTGATTTTGCCAACCCGTTCCTTTCACTGGAAACAAAGGAAATCGCCACCAGACGACTTGTACAGATTATGGCAGAGCGCGGCATTCCTGCCGGTGAAGTGACGGCTGCTGCCTCAAAGGCATGGGATGAACTGTCCGCGGCAAGACGCGATATGCAGCGCGCCGGCGAAAAGGCACTGGATTATATAAAAGAAAACGGAACGCTTGGTATCGTTCTGGCCGGCAGACCGTACCATATCGACCCGGAAATCAATCATGGTATTCCGGAGCTGATTACTTCATATGATGTAGCGGTATTGACGGAGGATTCCGTATCTCATTTGGGCGAGGTAGACCGTCCGACCCTTGTGGTTGACCAGTGGATGTATCACTCAAGACTCTACGCCGCCGCTTCTTATGTACGAACAAGAAACGATTTAGAGCTTATTCAGTTAAACTCCTTCGGCTGCGGTCTGGATGCTGTCACTACCGATCAGGTAAGTGACATTCTGACTGCCTCCGGTAAGATTTATACCGTACTTAAAATTGACGAAGTCAATAACCTCGGTGCCGCACGTATCCGTATCCGCTCCTTACTTTCCGCTGTTGCAGACCGTAAGCGCAAGGGCATTGTACCGCATACTGCCGATGCTGCCCACCACCGTGTCATCTTCACCGAAGAAATGCGTGAGAACTATACACTTCTGGCACCGCAGATGTCACCGATTCACTTCCGTATTCTGGAATCGGCACTCCGCGCCAACGGCTATAACGTAGTGGTTCTCGGAAACGACGGAAAAAAAGCTGTTGATGTAGGACTGAAATATGTAAACAATGATGCCTGCTACCCTTCTCTGATGGTCGTAGGCCAGATTATGGAAGCACTGCTTTCCGGCAAATATGACTTAAACAAGGTTGCGGTTATGATTACACAGACCGGCGGCGGATGTCGTGCCACAAACTACATCGGTTTTATTCGCCGTGCCCTGAAAAAGGCCGGTATGGAACATATCCCGGTAGTCTCCATCAGTACCTCCGGTATTGAGAAAAATCCGGGACTTACCTATACTCCAAAGCTGTTACAAAGCGTGCTGCAATCCATTATTTACGGTGATGTACTGATGCGTGTTCTGTACCGTATGCGCCCTTATGAACTGGAAAAGGGCTCTGCCAATGCTCTTTATGAAAAATGGACTGATATCTGCTCCGCAGCCGTAGCAAATCCACGGATGAGCACCTTCAAAAAGAATCTGCGCGATATCATTCGTGAGTTTGACCATCTGCCTATTGATGAAACCATGAAAAAACCGCGTGTGGGTGTCGTGGGTGAAATTCTTGTAAAGTTCCTTCCGGCAGCAAATAACTACCTTGTAGAATTATTGGAAGCGGAAGGTGCGGAGGCCGTAGTTCCGGATTTACTTGATTTCTTCCATTACACAATGTATGATGCAAACTTTAAGGCAGATTACCTCGGTAAATCGAAAAAGAGCAAACATATCAACAACCTGATTTACTCTTTCCTTGAACATTACCGTGGTACGGCACGTAAGGAGCTGGAAGCAAGTAAGCATTTTATTGCTCCGGCACGAATCGATACACTCGCAGGCTATGCGGAGGATATCGTATCTACAGGTAACCAGACCGGTGAAGGCTGGTTTTTAACCGCTGAGATGATAGAACTCATTCACACCGGCGTTCCGAACATTGTGTGCACCCAGCCGTTTGCCTGCCTGCCTAACCATGTAGTAGGCAAAGGTGTCATCAAAGAGCTGCGCCGCCGTTATCCGGAAAGCAACATTGTTGCCGTAGACTACGATCCGGGTGCCTCGGAGGTGAATCAGTTAAACCGAATTAAGCTGATGCTTGCAACTGCTGTAAAACAATTAAAATAGGAATCACTTTCCTCCTATAGAAATCCGTGTGTCAAAGGGGACTTATGACAACAGAACTTGCCTTTCATAAGAGTCCCTCTTGTCATAGACTACGGATGAAGTCTTTCTAATTACTCCGATAAGAAAAGTATAACGTGACGCAAACGGTCATTACGCAACATCCATGTCGCGTGCGACCTCGCCCGGACGTCCTGTCCGGGCGTTGCTGCCTTGTGTACGGAGTAATAAGAAAGTCTAACATCCTCCGTAAAATTCCAAGAAGTACTCTTATGAAAGGCAAGTTCCTTATAGTCCATGAGAAACTTTTGACACCCGAATCCTATAGAGTAAGAAACAGGCTGCGGCGCATCTCATCTGTGCCGCAGCCTGTTTTAATTTATTTTTATGCCACTTTCTTTCTCTTTACCACCACTAAGAATATGCAGAAAAATGCTATCGCAAAGATTGTAATGATACCGCAGTTTCCGAAAAACTCTCCCATATACTCTGTTACACTTTCCCCTTCAAACAACAGCTTTACATTTTTCATATACCAGCTTACCGGAAGAAATTCCGCTATTTTCCCGACATAGTCCGGTAACAGCTCCGCCGGCACAAAGACGCCGCAAATAAATGCCATCCCCATTCCGATTAAGTTACTGGCTCCGTTTAATGCATCGCCTCCCTTTACCAGAATGCCGATAAGGACGGAAATCGCAACCGACACAAGCAGAAGCAGAAAACTGTTAAGCATTCCGTAAAGATAGGTTGTCACAGTAAAGTCCCCTCCGTATATTACCGCTCCTATTGCAATCAGCAGGCTCCAGAGAATCATGGCAACTATTGCAATTCCACCCACAATGGCCATGTTCTGTTTTCTAACACTGACCATGCCGCAATCGGTACGCATTTTTACTTCTTTCTTATAGAACGCATACATAATCGGTCCGAGAATCATAATAAGAATCGCCGGTAAAATGTAAGATAAATACGCAAGAAAATAATAACCCGGTGCCATCAAAAATGCACTTTTTCCCGATTTAACCTCAGTCTGTGACTGCTTGTCACAGTTAAGAAGCACCGCATCACATGCATCCTCTATTGTCTTTCCAAGAGCCAGCTCTGCTCTTACATACCGGAAGAACAGCTCTGTTTTCTGGTCAAGAAAAGCTACATTTGCACGGATGCTCTGCCGTTCGATTCCGCCCTGTTCACCTGCAAGGAATTTTTCTTCAAAGCCTTCCTCAATATAAATCACATAATCTATAGTACCGGTAAACAGTAATTCCGATACAAGCTCTTCATCAAACTCCCCTGAAACATTGTTTTCCTTCGCCAGATAATCCGAAAGTGCTTTTGAAAGCACCGAAGCATCCCTGTCATCCATAATAATGTCAAGTTCAGTAGCCTGAAAATTTTTTTCCTGATCCTTTCCTGCAAAGAATGTAAAGGCAAACATCAATGCACAGAAAATGCAAAGGTAAATGATTACTGACGGCAGCGCCTTTTTTGCAATCTTCAATACAGTCTTCATGACTTCTTCTCCCTCCTTTGTCCGGTTCTCTGACGTATCATCAATACAATAACACTTCCTGCCACCAAGCATACACACCATATAAGAATACTAAGCATACATCTTGTAAAACGCTTCATATCCCCCATTACGCAAAGCGCCTGAAACGAATCTGCAATCAGTGTCGCAGGATTGATACGGTTAATAAACGGTGCCGAAATCTCTAACATAATCCGGATATTTCCTACCATAAGTCCGGCAAGGAAACAACTGAACATCACGCTTCCCATCATGATAGCATTCTGAATGCTTTCCTTCTTTCTTACCAGACAACCGATAAAGTAACCGAGCAATACGCCGAACAGACTATTCAGCGCACCCGCAAGGAACAGTAAGCCGCTTACGGTTCCGAAATCCACCCTTAGAATCAGCGTGTAATAAGCAATAATAATCAGAAACTGTACATACTGAATCGTGAATGCTGCTGCCACATCCGAAACTACCGTAGGTATTCTTCGCATCGGTGCCGCCAGTCGTCTTGCAGCGACATCGGTTGCATTCTGATTCAGCTCATTGGTATTCGCCAGACCGTACATAGCACCGTACAGACTTGCCATTGCAAGCAGCGCCTGAAAATACTGAATCATCGGATCCTTGCTGGCTCCCTTAAATTCCCTTACGGCAAGTGTTTCCGCCTCCTCCGAAAAGCTTTTCGTTACCTCTGCAAGCCTTCCGGTCATTGCTGCTTCAATAAAAATATCCTTGCTCTGCAAATAGCTGTCTACTACTGTTTTTACTACGGTAGAATCCAATCCGTTTTCATAAAAATGTATCCGGGTATCCTCTCCGGTTACAATAACAGCTTTTACTTTCTTTTCCGTAAGCATCTGCTCTGCTGTAGCACTGTCTGTTTCCGTCACCGAAAAGAAGGCTTCTCCTTCATTCTCCATCTCCTTTAAGAAGGCTACAAGCATCTCATCCCGTACCGCACCTTCCTCCGTCGTTACTGCTACCTCTATGGTTCCAAATCCCCAGTCCTTCTCCGTAATAGAAGAAAAGGCAAGCTTAAAAAAGGTTGCAAGCACTAACGGAAATATGATAGACCAGAAAAACATTATCTTATTCCGAAACAGCCGCTTTACGCGGTACATATAATAAATCATGGTCATCCCCCTTACTTTGCTTCGTCTCTCAGTTCCTTACCGGTAATTTCAAGGAACACATCATTTAAAGTCGGCTGTTCTGCAAATACTCTGCCAAAGGATGTCTCCGAGTTATTTAAATACTCAAGCACATGCAAAACGTTATGTCTGCCGCCGCTGCATTTAATCGTAACCAGCCCCTCCTTATACTCTGCGGATAATACATGGGAAAGCTTCTGTAATCCGAACAGCACCTCACTTCTTAGCTCCGGTACTTCTACCCGTATTGTTTCTCCGGTCTGAATCATACTCTTTAATTCTTCCTTTGTGCCGGTTGCCACAAGCTGCCCCTTATCAATAATTGCAATTCTGGAGCAAATCTGCTCTACCTCTTCCATGTAATGTGACGTATAAATTACAGTCGCGCCCTGGCGGTTCAGCTCCTGAATCCCCTCCAGAATTTTATTACGGCTCTGTGGGTCTACCGCTACCGTCGGTTCATCAAAAATAATGAGCTCCGGCTTATGGGCAATGCCACAGGCAATATTCAGACGGCGGAGAAGACCTCCCGACAGCTTTTTCGGATAAAACTTTACAAACTCCTCCAGCCCTACAAAGGCAATGGCTTCCTCTACCAGAGCCTTTCTCTTTTTCTTATCCTTCACATATAAACTACAGAAATAATCAATATTTTCATAAACGGTAAGTTCATCAAACACTGCCACATTCTGTAACACCACACCGATGCGCCCTTTGACCGAATAATTGTCTGCCCGCATCCTTTCTCCGAATACCGTAATCTCTCCCTTGTCGAAATCGGTCAGAGATAAAATACAATTAATTATCGTGGACTTTCCGCTGCCGTTCGGTCCGAGGAGTCCGAAAATCTCTCCCTTTTCGATGGACAGATTCATGTGGTCCACTGCCACCAGTTCTTTATAACGCTTTACCAGGTTTTCAATTTTTACTACCGTATCCATAGTGTCTCCTTTCATTCAAACACGTTTTCTCATCCTGTACCCTAACAATACCAGATTATTTTTCGACTTTCCAGTGTTGTTTGTCAAAAGCATTTATGACAAATGTCATATTCTTTTTCTTTTCTTTATCGAAAATATATGATACACTAATCGGTAGAACATGATGTGTCACCGTGACACGGCAGAGGAAGGAGAAGCATATGCGCGGGATTATCGATAAACTTATTTTATTGTTTTTATGTCTGACACTGCTACTGACAGGCCGGACTGCCGTAAGACCGGTAATTCTGTTTCTGTGTGTCTTCATTGTCCTCGCCTTTGATGAACTGACATCCTCTCTTGCCCTGTCTTACGGACTGTTTGCGGCAGGCACCCTTTTAAGCTTTTTCGTACCGGATGTTTTGTTTTTCCTGCCGGTGCTTATCTATCCGCTCTGTATGAAAAAACGGACCCCTTTTCTGTTGCTTTGTCTTCTTCCGGTTATGTTTTACACACTTCTTGCGGACACACCGTCAACCGGAGTTTTTATTCTGCTTTTACTCTGTCTTGTTTTCTGTCTCGCTGACAGGGAAAGGCAGCTTAGCGAAATCTCCTCGAATTTTATTACTCTCAGGGATACCGACAAGGAAGAACAGCTTTCCTTACAGGAAAAGGCACAATCCTTAATAGAAAACCAGGATGCGGGAATCAAGATAGCCACCTTACAGGAGCGTACCCGCATTGCAAGAGAAATCCACGACAATGTCGGTCATCTGCTTTCGCGCTCCTTACTTCAGGTAGGAGCCATGCTTACGGTTCATAAAAATGATGAATCCTTACTCTTATTAAAGGAAAGCCTGGATGCCGCCATGCAGGGCATCAGAAGCAGTGTCCACGATTTGCGGGATGAAGCCCTTGATTTGGAAACATCCACAAAACAGCTTCTTTCCGATTATACTGCTTATCGGACTCTTTTTGAATACGACATTGCCCCGGAGCTTCCGGTGTCTGTTACCTACTGCTTTCTCACCATTACTAAGGAAGCTCTTTCAAACATTACAAAGCATAGTAATGCGGATACCATTCACATCAGTATGAAGGAATACACTTCCCTTTACTGTCTTTCTATTGCAGATAACGGCTCCGGTATTTCTATTCCGGAAAACGGCGGCGGCATGGGGCTTGAAAATATGCAGGCAAGAGTTGCCTCCCTGAAGGGCACCATCCGTTTTTCCACACAGAACGGATTTCACATTTTTGTTTCTGTTCCGAAGGAGCAGGGTTAATTTTCATTATTTTTAATAACTGTAACTTTTTACGGAGGATTACACCTATGAATGTTTTAATTGTAGACGATGACCGTCTGGTCGGCATTTCTTTAAAAACGATCTTAGAAGCGGAACCTGATATTTCCGTACCGGCGCTTGGAGGCAGCGGCATACAGGCAATCGCACTTTACAAGGAGCACCGGCCGGATATTCTTCTCATGGACATCCGTATGGAAGGGATGAACGGATTAGATGCCGCCACAAAGATACTAGACTTTGACCCCCTTGCAAAAATCCTCTTTTTAACAACCTTTGCCGATGATGAATATATTATCCGCGCCCTTCGTCTCGGTGCCAAAGGCTACATTCTAAAACAGGACTTTGAAAGCATTGTTCCGGCGTTACATGCCGTCTACGGCGGTCAGAACGTATTCGGAAGCGAAGTGGTTAAGAAAATACCGGACATTCTCTCTTCCCCAAAAGAACCGGATACGGAGACTCTTCCGCTGAATGAAAAGGAAGTTGAGATTATGACACTGGTGGCAAAGGGTCTGAATAACAAAGAAATTGCGGCAGCCCTCTTTCTCTCCGAGGGTACGGTGCGCAATTACCTGAGCACCACCCTGGAAAAGCTTGATTTACGGGATCGCACACAGCTCGCCGTATTCTACTATACGCATGTGCATCCGTAAACGGATACCGTACCGTTCACACTACCGGATAGCCACAGTTTATAACAGGAGGACACGTCTTGAAGGTTGCAGGAATCATCGTAGAATATAACCCGTTCCACAAAGGACATGAATATCACATCAAAGAAACCAGACGTCTCACGGGTGCGGATTTTGTCGTTGCCGTTATGAGCGGAGCCTTTACCGAGAGAGGCATCCCTGCCTGTATCGACAAATTTACCAGAACAGAATGTGCCCTTGCCTGCGGTGCGGACGTAGTATTGGAGCTTCCCTTCTGCTATGCTACCGGAAGTGCGGAATTTTTTGCGGAAGGTGCTGTTACTATCTTAGAAAAACTGGGCTGTATCGACAGCCTGTGCTTCGGCACGGAAAACGACGTGCCTCTGTCTCTTTATATGGATACGGCAGCCTTTCTGTGTGACGAACCGCCTTCCTACAAAAAGGCACTGCAGGACGGACTCCGCACCGGACTCACCTTTCCGCAGGCAAGACTTCTTGCCGCACGCTTATTTTTATGCGATGACGCTCTGGCTCTTTTAGGATCCCCTAATTCACTTCTCGGTCTGGAATACTGCAAAGCACTCCACCGAAAAAAAAGTAATATCAAGCCATATACCATCTTTCGGATAGGTTCCGGTTATCATGATACAAAGGTTTCTTCCGAAAGCTTTTCTTCGGCAACGGCACTTCGCGCATTACTGACACCCGGCACCGCATTCCCCGAAAGCTTTCTTTCGGAGCTTCCTTCTGCCGTGGCTGTATTGCTTGCTTCAAAGCCATACGCTCCGATTTTTGCACAGGATTTTCTTTCGTTGTACCGCTATGCCATCGAACAGACTTCAGACCGGCTTACCTCCTTTGCCGATGTTTCCTCCGAGCTTGCCGGAAGACTGTCCAAACGTTTCCCGCCATGTGATTACGAAACGTTTCTTAATCACCTTAAGACAAGGCAATATACACGCACACGCATCGAGAGAAGTCTCCTGCATATTTTATTTCAGCTGAAAAAGGATACACTGAACACCTTTCGGGAGCAGAATACGGGCTATGCCAGAATTCTCGGTTTTCGTGAAAACGCCGCACCGCTTTTAAAAACGTTCAAACAAACCGCCTCACTGCCTGTCTTAACCAAGCTTGCTCAAAAGGACAGACGCTGCAATGCCACGGAAAACGAATTACTTTCCTATGATATTGCGGCCACCGACCTTTATAACAGGGTTGCTTATCAAAAATACGGTGTTCTTTTGCCGGACGATTTTTCATATATTATCACAAACGTCAACTCCTGATTGAGGATGTTTATGAAGCGTTCCGGCATTCTGCGTCCCTGCCTGCTTAAAGGCGGTATGTTATGTTTTATGTGCTTACTCCTGCTTTTCCCTTCTTCTGCCTTGACCGGTGCAAAAAACGGACTTCTGCTCTGGTCCGGACAGGTGCTGCCAAGCCTGCTCCCTTTCCTGATAATATCTGCTTTATTTTTGTCTTCCGGTCTCTCCGATGTCGTTGCACATCGCCTTGCCCCGCTTCTGTCCCCTGTTTTTTGCTGCTCACCCTCCGGCTGCTACGCTATCGTTATCGGGCTTCTTGCAGGGCTTCCGGTAGGTGCCAAAACCATTGCCTCTCTCATTGAATCCGGCAAAATTACAAAGGAGGAAGGCCAATATCTCCTTCCTCTCTGCAATAATCCGAGCCCGTTGTTTATCCTTGGGTACGTTTCCGTTTCCGTACTGGATGCACCAAACCTCCGCTATCCCCTGTTACTTATCATCACCCTCTCCTCTGTATTTGCTGCTATCCTTCTGCGTCCGCGAAGGACAGCTTCTGCCCACGTCACGCAAAAGCCGGACAACTCCCCAAAAATCAGGTTTTCCTTTTCCTTCCTTTTAATAGATGCAGCCATCGAGCAGGCTTTCTCCGTACTTGTCAGAGTGGGCGGATATATTATCCTGTTCTCCGTACTCGGAAACCTCCTGACACTACTCCCTCTCTCCCCCGTCTTTCTTGCCTGTCTCGGCTCTTTCCTTGAAATCACTACCGGGAGTGCCGCAATCAGTGCCCTCTCCCTTCCTCCTGGCATCCTGATTTCGCTTATATGCGGCTTTGTCGCATTCGGCGGACTTTCCACAGCTGCACAGACAAAAAGTGTGCTGGCGGGTACAAATCTCCCGTTCGCACACTATCTCCTGACGAAACTGGTTGCAGGCATCCTTGCAGCCCTGTCAAGCTTTCTGTTTCTTTCTGTCACAGCCTGATTCTTACTCCCACTCCATACTGCTTATTCTTCCGTGTCTACATTGTCAAGGAAAACATTTTCATCAAATTCAAAATCATTCTCATCCTGTCCGGCCTGTTCCGTCTGCTCCGCAGCCTGTGGTTCAACCTCCTCACACAGCTCTTTACGGTTTGCACTTACAATTTCAAGATTCTGGCGCAATGCCTCAAGCATCGCATCCGAACGATTCCTCGTAATCTCATAGGAGGATGAAAGTACCTGTTCTACACGTGAAAGCATATCGTTTGTATAACCGAGTGCACCCTGGCGAATCTGCATTGCCTCTTCCTGTGCCTGCGCCACAAGTGCCTGTGCATGCTCCGTAGCCTGACGTACCATCTCATTTGCCTGATAATATGCCTGCTGCGTAATTTCATTTTCATTTACCAATACCTGTGCCTGCTGACGTGCAGACTGCTCGATTGCAGCCGCCTTATCCTCTGCATCGGCAATAATCGCATCACGGTTCGCAATCATTTTCTGACAACGCTTAATCTCCTCCGGTACCTTCAGCCGTAATTCATCCAGCAAATCATATAGCTCTTCCTTCGGCACAATCACCTTAGAGCCGGAAAACGCAGATGCCTTACAACCTTCCACAAATTCAAAAATCTCCTCAATTAATTGTTCAATCCGCTTCGTACTCATACTGCCTCTCCTCACTTTGCTTTTTTATAAACGTCATCCATAATACATTGCGGTACAAAATGACTGATGTCTCCGCCATAACTTGCAATTTCCCGCACAACACTTGAACTCAGGTATGCATACTCGACATTTGTAGTCAGAAATACGGTATCAATATCCGGTCTGAGCCGTTTATTCGTTTGCGCCAGCTGTAACTCATATTCAAAGTCCGTAACTGCCCTGAGCCCCCGGATAATCGTGTGGGTTCCGTACTCTACCGCACAGTCTACTAACAACCCGTCAAACGAAATAATACGAACATTCGGAATATCCGCTGTCACCCGTTTTAAAAAATCCATTCGTTCTTCCGTGGAAAACAGATTTTTTTTTGAATTATTCTTTAGTACACCTATAACCAGCTCGTCTACCAGTACGGAGGCTCTCCGTATAATATCCAGATGTCCGAGCGTCACCGGGTCAAAGCTCCCCGGATAAATTCCTCTTCTCATAATTCTTCTCCAAAAATATATGTTTATTTGAACCGTAGTATTTCTCACGATATACGGAAAAACCCATACTCTCCGCATAAGAAAAATCGGTATCCGCAGAAGCCTCGACTATGATTTTGGTATACCGTTCCACAAACGGGGCATCACGTAGTACCGCAAGCACCTTTTCCTCTAAGGAAAGACGATACGGCGGATCCATAAAAATCAAATCAAAGGGCGCATGCTGCATGGTACGAAGAACCGTAAGCACATCACCGGCCTTCACCTGAGCCTCTTCTTCAAAGCGTGTTGCTTTTAAATTGGCACGAATGCAGGCAAGCGCCTCCTTATTCTGCTCAACAAGTACCGCTTCCTTAGCGCCACGGCTTAAAGCCTCAATACCGATTGCTCCGCTTCCCGCAAATAAGTCCAGAAAATATGCCCCCGGCAAATCAGGCTGTAAAATATTAAACAGTGTCTCCTTAATCCGGTCGGTTGTCGGACGAACCTGCTCTCCCTTTACGGTAACTAACCGGATACTTCGTCTGGACCCCGCGATTACTCTCATGGCTCATCCTCCAAACAAGCATACATACATAGTTTTAGTGTATCGCATATTGAAATGAATTGCAACCTTTATTTCAAAAATCGGATAAAAAAATCAGGGCCGCCATATACCATGACGACCCTAATCTTATTTCACTCTGCAAAAATGAAGCTTACTTACCGGACATAGACTCTTCCTGACGCTTAATCATCTGACGAACCATCTCGCCGCCTACAGAACCGTTCTGTGCGCTGGTTAAATCACCGTTATAACCCTGCTTTAACGGTACACCGATTTCAGATGCAACTTCCATCTTGAAACGATCCATAGCCTCTCTTGCTTCCGGAACTTCTACACGATTTCTGCCTTTAGACATACTATTCACTCCTTCCTCGGATTACCCGCACTGCGGGTAGTTTCAATAGTTTCATAATCTTCGATACCCGCACTGCGGTGTTGCCGTCCGTGTATCATTTGATTACGGTCATATTATATGTCGTTACGGCATTTCTACACTGGAAGATTCCACCGTACTTTCCTGTTCCTTCAAATATTGTTCTTCTTCCTTTTCCGTGCGTACGGCATCATAAATCAGTGCCATAAGACCAAGGATGCATAATGCAGCAAAAAATGCAGGGACACCTTCCTGAAATGCAAGCCAGAAGATAACTCCGATTATAAAAATAGAAAAAAGTGTAGCAGTCATAGTATTCTCCTCCGTAATAATTTTAATAAAAAAAGGAACCGTAATAAGGTACGCTTCCTTATTACAGTTCCCATTATATTTTTTATTATGTCCAATAAAACGGACTTATTTCACCTTTACGATAAATGTTTGATAATACGTCTCGGCATCGCTTTCATATACGACTTCTCCCAAAGACCTTAAATAATCGTAGTCGAAAACGCCCGTTACATCCATATACTTCTGACGTTCTAACAGACCCACATACAGATAGTCCACTCCATAAGCCTCTAACAGCTGCTTTGCCGTCTTAACGTCCCTGCAGGTATAGATTGTCTCAACATCCTTTGCCCGCTCATTCACGATTTCAACATCATTTTTCCAAAGCCACTCATGAGTACGCCAGCCGATTACCGTCGGACATCCGGTCAAAATGGAAACACGGTTATACTGCGTATAACTGTCACCGTGAGCCTCTAAGATAACCGGTCTTCCTTCCAGGGTATTATTTATCCAGTCAATCGCCGCCGCATCTTCCGGTAACGAATTATAAATATATGCCGCCGCGTCCAGAGATTTATACTTTTCCGGATTGGTGTAATCTCCCAGATAAGAGGTACTTGCTGTTTTAAAATATCCTACATTCTGACATAACAGATACAAAAAGACAAGACCTGCCACAAATTGCTTTCCGTTCTTCGGAAGCGCCACATATCTGGTAATCATTGCCCCCATACAAATACCGAATAAAATAAATGCCTGATACGTAAGCTTAAACATCGTATTGGTACGTTGGTGGGTAGAACCGTAAATATCCTTTATATAAACAAGCTCAGGCAGAAGTACAAGCCCTATTGCACACAATCCAAGAATAATCAAAAACAAATCTGCCGTTTTCAAATTCTGCAGCCATGCAAAAAATACATTTTTGTGCTCCGTCTTACTAAGGCGTTCTTTTCTCCTCTGCTGTTCCTCCTTAATTAACATCACAAGATAGCTGATTACAAGTATAATCGGGAAGCCCCATACAATAATCATCTGATACAGCAGAGTGTGTCTGTCACATATGCCGATTCCGCTTGCCATACTGACAAAATGCAGATGAAACAGAAACGCCGTTACATAGGAAATCACAATAAATTCCGCCGCATGAACCGCCGTTAATAATATCGTCTTTTTTGAAAAGCCGCATATCACCGCATTGGACACCAGAATCACGGCACCGCATACAACAAAGTAAATCGGAAAATCCCAGTAATTCGTCATCTGAAATATGCCGATGAAAAAGCTCAGCACAATAATATGAGGCTGTAACAGCTCCCGCTTGTAACTGATATCTTCCAACACCCCTGCGACTGCTCTCTTCATACGTTCCCTGCGATATAACAAAAATGCAAACAGCACCGCTAAGAGTGTAACAACAAAAATAATATTCGTCACATGCGCATGTAAATCGCCAAGCACAAAGGAATAGCTCGGAAATTCATGAATCGTCTCATCCGGAATATCTGTCCTCTGATGCCCGATATACCTCGTCGAATTTGCAAAGAAATAACCGGAATCACCTTCCATACCTAACATTTCCCGTACCACCGGGATTACCTTAGCATAGACAAAATAGTGGCAGGAGGAGGCAAACGTAACCGCAAGCCCGGACAGAACACCTGCAATCCGACTGACACTTTGGACAAAAAGTGAATTCGATGCAACTGTTTTTTTCCCAAGAAGCCTATACTCTTCGCCACGCTCCCATAAGAAGACCTCGAAAATTCTTGCAACCATAGAATACACAAGAATCATACACAATGCCCCGGTCATCATCAGTGCCAGATTGTATCCGTAATTTACGGTAACTCCCGAAAGCTTTGTTAAATAGGTTGCAAAAAACTGACCCATATAATAGTAATTTAAATTTGTTCCCGAACACCAGAAATCCTCCGGAGGCATATAATCCGACTTCATCATGCTTACCATAAAACCGTAATCCATCGGTCTCTCGGTATCATATGCCTGTGGATTAAAGCATTTAATATAGGTCAGGAATGCAAATAATGCAAAAAAAATCACCTCATACCACAGAATCTTTGCAAACGCTCCCGAACCGTCGGTAATTCCGAAGAAGTTACCGAAAGACACCTTTTCCTTTCTACAGAACCAGATAGCGATTCCATAATTAAGTAAAATACAAAGTCCCAGTACAATGTAGCAGCCCGTTGCCGTAAACTTCATCAGATGAACGGAAGTAAGAACCCAGACAAGCCAGCCGCTGACTGCAATTCCAATAACCTTTCCGAAAAAGTATCCCTTATCCGAAAAACGGCGGAACAAAAAAGCCGAGAGAGGATAAAATCCGACACCTGTTACAAGCAGCATCAGCCACCACTGTAGAAAAGGGGTAAAATCATCCTGCCTTATATATAATTTTGTCACTTTCAAACACAAACAAAATACAATGACTGCCGCACATCCGATTGCAGTCCACAAGCCTATCTTACTTTTCTTTTTCATATACTGTATCACGCTCTCTTCTATTCTTCCTATATTACCGCACTTTTTGCATTTTCAGGGTATTACCTTCACCGGACTCCTTTTATTTCCCGGCTCCCCTGCATGCCTGATTCACCATCTTATTAATCTTTATAAAATCACCGACCGCTTTCTTTCCGATTTTAAAGATGCGCTTCATATTGATGGAATTTACTCCACCCTGTCTCGGACGGAACGTAATCGGAATGTACTTTACAGGAAGCTTCTTCTTTGCAAAAATAACAGAGATTACCACATTGGATAAATTATAGTCCTTCGGAATAAGCGGAAGCACCTTCTTTAATTCCTCCGCCTGCATCAGACGAAACGGCGTATTGGCATCCGTAAGCCTCACATGGAACAACAAAAAGCATACAAGCTTTAACGTCTTTGTCACAAATATTCTGGAGGCACCGTCTTCCCTTTTATTGCGATGACCGATGACCATTGCATACTGATTCCTCAGTTCCCAGAACTGTGCAAACTCCTCTGCCTTTGTCTGCCCGTCGGAATCGGTCTGGAATACAAAGTCCGCCCCCTGTTCCAGCGCATAATTATATCCGTATAACAACGTTGCGCCGTGTCCGCCGTTCGGCTTTGTCAGTGCAATCAGCTGCGGATACTTTTCCTGTGCTTCCTTCAGAATAGCATAGGTATTGTCCTTACTGCCGTCATCTATGATTACAAGACGGCTTTCCGCACCGCAGCCTGCCGCAACCGGATACCAGTCCTCAATTACACTCCTAATCGTTTCCTGCTCATTGTAAGCCGGAATGACAATATACAGCTTGTCCATATACTTTACTCCTTCATTCTATTTTGCAATTTTTTCTTCAAACAGATTCAACGCACTTCTCACTGCGGCATCCATGTTATAATATTTGTACTCCGCCAGTCTGCCGAGGAAAAAGACGTTCGTCTCCTTCTCCATTTCGGCACGGTATTTTGCAAACTGTGCGGCATGCTCTGCCGTCGGGAACGGATAATACGGCTCTCCTTCGGAATTCGGAAACTCCTTTAATATTGTGGTCTTATCGTGCTTCTGCCAGGTCAGCTTCTTAAATTCCGTAATTCTTGTAAAATCGTAATCATTCGGATAATTTACTACCGGTGCTTCCTGATAAGACTCAAGGTCAAAGGTCTCAAATTCAAACCGGATACTTCGATACGCCATTTTCCCATACTTATAATCGTAAAAATAGTCTGTCGGTCCGGTATAAATCAGCGCATCATACTCAAGGTCATCCAGAACCTCCTTATAATCCGTATTCAGCAATACCTTTATGTTAGGATTCTTTATCATATTTTCACACATCTTCGTATAACCGTGGCGCGGCATCCCCTGATACTTATCCGCAAAATATCTTGTATCCCGGTTGGTACGCACCGGGATACGGGAAATAATCGAGGTATCAATCTCTGCAGGATCCAGCCCCCATTGCTTTTTTGTATAGTTTTCAAAAAACTTCCGGTAAATTTCTTCCCCGACCTTACTTAATGCCACATCACGGCTCGTCTTAATCTCCGGAATATCCACCGCATGCTTCTGAAAAAAGTCCTCGACCTCAAAGGTACTTAAATTCAGATTGTAAAGCTTATTCACCGTCTCCACGGTAATCGGCATCGGAATCAGATTGCCGTCCACATAGGAAAGTACCCTGTGCCAGAAATCATTCCACTTTGTAAACCGGCTCAGATATTCATACACTTCCTTATCATTTGTATGAAAAATATGGGGACCGTAATTATGAATCAGTATCCCGTCCTCGTTATAGGAATCATATACGTTCCCCCCGATATGTCCGCGCTTTTCAATGACAAGCACCTTCTTATCAAGTACCGCCGCAATACGTTCAGCCATTGTAAGTCCGGACAAGCCTGCACCTACCACTACATAATCAAACTTCATACCCTTCTCCTTTCAGTTTTGCATCCTTATCGTACAAAGACTACTGCACCTTTAATCGTCCTGTGTCATAAATTGTCAGTCTGTTTTCATCCTCCCCGTATGTGAAAACGGCTTCATAGGCAGCCGCTATCACGTCTTCCCTTACATGAAAGTACCGACTTTCCCTGGCATCTCTGTCCACAATAATATAATCTATCCCGTTCTCCTTTATCAAAGCATCCAGAGCCGAAGGACTGTCCGCTTCAAACATTTTCTCTACAATCGCTTCTCTTGCATACGTATCATATCCGGCAGACATCGCATAATAAGCGTGTCCGTAATACAGCATGGCACCACCGAGCACCACTGTATTTAACGCATACGGAGCCGATAAAAAGATATCATCGGAATCCGTATTTTCCCTCACCCATACCGTAACCGGGTCATTCATATCATATACCGCCTTATACTGCCTCTGAATAATGAAATATTCAAAAAAACCGGTGACAGTCAAAAACACCGCAAGCATTGCAGCCACAACCCGGCGCATACACAACCGGTCCTTCAAAAATGTACTGTGCTTTTTTGCAAACTCCGTAATGATGATTGCAGGAAAAACGGACAGTAACATTTCCGACATCATCACAAATTTGTGATTCACTGTAATATCAGGTGTCAAAGACACTGTAAAGGCAAGTAAAAGCGGCACAGCAAAAACAAACACCAGATAACGCTTTACTCCGCGCCCAAGTAACAGATATCCGCCTAAAAACAGGAGCAAAATACCCCAAAGCTGCCACATATAGTCAAGGGAACCGAAGAACGTTTTATTATCTGCCAGAAAACCGAAATAAAACTTAGGCGAAACGGCAGAACCGTAAATAAAAAGCTTTGATTCCAATAAGGAAAGTACCAGTGCCGTCACCGCGGTAATCAGATAATCCAGTCTGTAATCCGATACGGCCGCCATAAAAAACAGCATGGCACAGCAGGCAGTCAGAACCGAACCGTTAAAAAATGCAAGCCCGCCGAGCAAAATGCCTAAAAACAATGCGCGTACCGGATGCTTTACACCAAAGGCTGTCCTTGTACAGAAGAAGGTTTGCAGATATCCCATAAGGCATACGCCCTTTGATATGCTCCCTTTGTTTTCGGCAAATTCCTCCCGTCTTTTACTTAACTTTCCGGCCATTGCATAGACATACGGCATAAAAAAGTGAAGCGCCAGCAGCATAACCGCAATGGCAAATGCCAGATGCCGCTGATTGCAGTACACATTAAGATTCCACAGTCCCCAGCCCTCATTTTGTGTATATTCAATAAACTGTTGCTGTGTCTTTAACCGTTCCCACACCTCTCCCTTAGGAAGCTCTGCCAAAAAGCGGAAAAAGCTCGGAGAACTGCGGAAGATAAAAAACAAGGTTGTCAGATATCCCACCATACGCTTTCCGGTAAGTCTTACCGCAAACGCATACAATAGCATACAGGCAGCAAGCATACCGAAAATGCTCGGTAAATTAAATGCAAAGTCCACACGCATTCCGAGAAGCTCCAGATTCCCGACAAGAAACTGGAACAGAAAATGATACCGGATATCCTCTCCCGCAAAATGAGAGTACGCTGTCGGAAAATTGTTTCCGTAAGAAAAAGACCGAATCATCCCCATATGCGGCGCAAAATCGCTGTACACCGAAAAGCCAACATTTAAATTTCCGTCCGTTACACTGAAGGTACAGAAAAATAGCTGCGTAAGAAAAATAAGCAGCAGAGCGAAAAAAATCCACTCGCCTATCGTTACCTTTGATTTTTCGGATACAGACTCCGTCCGGTTTTTCCTTTTCCTGTAGAGCAAAAGGAAAAGAACTACCGTTGCCGTAAAAAACAAAGCCATCATAAGAATATCCGCCAAAAGAAGCGGATACTCTTTTCCCGCAAACACCTTTAAGCAATATGCGGTAAGATAAGTCATCCAGGTTAACGGAATGATACCGGAAAGCACCCATGCCGGTATTTGTATCAGATAAGAGGACATCACATTTTTTTGCCCGTCGAAGGTGCGGTTTCCGGTTCTTTTTAAATCCGGAAACAGGGTCTCGCATACAGCATAGCCGAACATCACACCGATTAGCAGGTACAAAATACTTCCCATTACTACTTTTCCTCCTCTTTATGCCTTATCACTCTGGATGTCAGATACCGGGGTCTTCCTTTAATCTCATGATAAATTTTCATTAAATATAACCCTATAATACCAAGACTAATCATAATCATGCTGCCGATTAAAAGCAAAAGCAAAATTACCGTTGTAAAGCCGTCCCTTGCATATCCCGCAATCTTCATATAAAGTGTCTGAATACCGAGAATGATTGCACCTAAGAACATAATAAATCCAAGCACCGTGATACAATGCAGCGGGGCTGACGTATAGGATGTAACCGCAGTCACCGCCAACGAAATCAAGCGTTTCAGTGACCACTTTGAACCGCCGTCTACCCGTTCTGCCACTTCAAATTCAAACATTTTCCGTTCAAATCCAACCCATGCCGACATTCCGCGAAAAAATGTCATCCGTTCCGGCATCTGTTTCATTGCTTCCACTACCTTCCGGTCAAGCAGCTTAAAATCGGACGCATTGTCAAACTCTATGCCTGTTGCCTTATTAATCATTCCGTAAAACAGCTTGGCACAAAATCTGTAGGAGCGTTTTTCCTTGCCTCTGGAAGATTTTACCCCCTCTACAACCTCTGCGCCTTCCTGCCAGAGACGAACCATCTCCGGAATCTTTTCCGGCGGATGCTGCAAATCCGCATCCATCACGATTACCGCATCTCCGGCTGCTATATCAAGGCCTGCACAAAGTGCCGGCTCCTTCCCGAAATTTCTCGAAAGGCGCACAGCCGTAATCCGTGCATCCTCCTTTGCCATACTGCAAATCTCCTGCCATGAATTATCCTTACTGCCGTCATCTACAAGAACCAGCTCATACGGAATCGAGGCTTCCTCACACAATTTCCCCACATATGCCATGGACTTCCTGATGTGCGTCCCTTCATTGTATACAGGAACCACAATTGATATACATTTCTGTAAACTGGTCTCCATGCTTCCTCCTCTATCCTGTCACATCTTCTTCTGTTATCACGGTAATATCTTTGATGGACTGGGAACTGTACTCAATAATACGATTCGCCTGATTACTCACAAGACGCTCAAACAAATTTCTGATTCCGCGTGCATTGCCGAAGCCTCTCTTTGTCTCAGCATCCATGTCCGACAACATCCGTTCCACTTTCCTGCGGGCACCCTCTGTCAGACAGAAGCCTGTTTCTGATGCCATGGAATCTAAAATAGCGAGAAGCTCCTCATTCGTATAGTCCGTAAACCTGATAAACTTATTAAAACGCGAATACAACCCGGTGTTTGCTTTTAGAAAACGCTGCATTTCATCCGTATATCCCGCCACAATCACCACAAAATCATCCCGGTGGTCTTCCATCAGCTTTACCAAAGTATCAATCGCCTCTGTTCCGAAATCATTGCCGGCATTTTCCGGGGCAAGTGCATATGCCTCGTCTATAAAAAGCACACCGCCGATAGCTCTTTCTACCGTCTCCTTTACCTTTAATGCCGTCTGCCCGACATATCCCGCTACCAGTCCGGAACGGTCGGTTTCGGTCAAAGTTCCCTTACTGAGAATACCGAGCTCTTTGTAAATCTGTGCCACCAGACGCGCCACCGTCGTCTTACCCGTGCCGGGGCTTCCCGTAAATACCATATGGTAGGACATATTCATCTGCGGAAGCTTGTACTTTTCCCGCAGACGTTTTACCTTAATCAGATTAACCAGTGACCTGATTTCCTCTTTCACCTCCGAAAGCCCGACCATACGGTTTAATTCTTCCGTTAAACGGTCAATCTCTTCTCCGGATTCCTTCTCTTTTCTGTGGCTTACTGCCTCCCGTGCCGTCTCTGCCGCCGAATCCGGAAGAAATTCCCTTATTTCCTCCTCTGCCTCGATATGCTCCGATACCGCCTCCGCCATAGGAGAAGCTCCGGCTCTGTGACGATAATAAAAGTACTTTTGTTTATAGGCTGAAAAGTCCTCTCCGGCATCCCTTAGCAACGTACACCCTTCCGAAAGATTCCCGGAACACAGCTTTTTGAATATGTATTTTCCGTCCACTGTGCGGGATGCATCCTGTCTGTTTTCCAAAAAGGCTCCTACCTTATCAAAATATAGACCGATAAACTTCGAAATCCGGCTGTCACGCACCTGATTCAGATAGGATAAACAAATAATTACATTCAATAAAGAGTCAAAAAACAACCCGGTTACACCGATTCTTTTTTCCTGATCCCGTAGTCCGAACAGCTGTAACAAAATCGGGGGCGCTTCCAAAAACTTAGCGGATTTTCCGACCGCCTCACTTAAATCCCCTGCTTCCCATGCTGTTTTAAGTCCGAGCATGTCCTGCCTCGTAAGACCGGCGGCAAACAATATTTCTTCCTCGTTGAAACGCTTCCCGAACACCAGAAACTGCAGCATCAGCGACTGCATATATAAATCAAGTACCTCCTCTGCCGATAAATGCAGAACAGGTTCCACCTTTGAAAAATATCCTTCCTCGGTCAGGGAAAAACAATAGTCCGAAAGAAGACGGTAATTTTCTTCTGCAATCCGATACAGTTGTTCGTTTGTATACTGTTTCTGCATACTACCGCTCCTTCCGTAATTTTCTGCCACATTTCCGTGCATAAACTCACATAATAAGTATACCACATTTTTCAAAAAAGAAAAGAGAAATTAAATGGATTCTGCCATATCCTGTATCCTTCCTGCCACATCCTCCCTGAACCAGAGACGATACAGCTGTTCCGCCTCTTTTCCGCTCAAAGCGTTTACGGTCTCACTCACCTCTTTCAGCACCTTAGCATCCGTATAAATATCTCCGATGGCAAACTCAAATTCACCGCTTTGACGGATGCCGAACAAATCTCCGGGTCCCCGCAGACGTAAGTCCTCTCCGGCAATATAAAATCCGTCATTGGATTGATTTAAAATCTGCAATCGCTCCATTGTCTCCGGTGCATCCGATGAACTCACCATAATGCAATAGGATTCCGCATCACCGCGGCCGACACGCCCCCGAAGCTGATGAAGCTGTGCCAGACCGAACCGCTCCGCGTTTTCTATCATCATCACGGTAGCGTTCGGTACATTGACTC
The DNA here is from genome assembly GCA_029012365.1 of Lachnospiraceae bacterium. GTDB lineage: Bacteria > Bacillota > Clostridia > Lachnospirales > Lachnospiraceae > SIG307. The sequence goes on from JAQXLY010000034.1 coordinate 43,713, forward strand.
CCACCTCAATTACCGTAGTAGATACCAATACCTGAATTTCTCCCGCCGCAAACCGGTTCATGCGCTCCGTTTTTTCTTTTGCGGACAGCTTTCCATGCAGATAATCCACGCAGACTTCTCTCCCCAGTGCCTCCCGCAGCCTTTCGGTATAATCCAGCACATTTTCCGCCTCGGTCGTTTCACTCTCCTCTACCATGGCACAGATTACATACGCCTGTCTCCCAGAAGCCACCTGCTTTTTTATAAAACGATACGCAGTTTCCCGATACCCTGTTCCTACCACGCAGTTCTTAATCGGCTTACGCCCCTTGGGCAGCTCGTCCACAACGGAAATATCCAAATCTCCGTACAAAATTATAGCAAGGGTACGCGGAATCGGTGTTGCGCTCATCACAAGAATATGAGGATGCTCTCCCTTTTCCGAAAACATCTCTCTTTGTCTTACCCCAAACCTGTGCTGCTCATCCGTAATTACCAGACCGAGCGAATGATATGCTACTTTTTCCTGAAACAGAGCCTGCGTTCCGATTATCACATTCGCCTCGCCGGAAGAAATCTTTTCCCTCGCTTCTCTTTTTTGTGCCGCGGTCATGGAGCCTGTTAACAAAACACAGGTTATGCCGTGTCCCGCAAATAACGACACTGCCTCTGCCATGTGCTGTCTGGCAAGCACCTCGGTAGGAGCCATTAAAGCCGCCTGATATCCGGACTTCACCGCTGCCAGCATGGCAAGCATGGCAAGTATTGTTTTTCCCGACCCGACATCCCCCTGTATTAATCTTGCCATTGTACCTTTACCGGAAAAGTCGGCCTTAATTTCCTCCCATACCCTTCTCTGGGCACCGGTCAGTTCATAGGGAAGTCCGGAAATCAACTGTTCACATTCCTCCGTTCTTCGTATCGGACAACTGTTTTTTTCTTTTTCCTTCTGCTCCTTATAATGGGAAAGCAGAAGCATAAAGCGGAAAAAATCCTCAAAAACGAGACGTCTTCTGGCCTCCGTAAGCGTCTCCATACTCTTCGGAAAATGGATTTCCTCTATTGCGCTCCGATGGGAAATCAATTCATGTTCCTTTGCAATTTTTGCAGGAAGCATTTCTGCCTCTTTTTCACATTCCGCAAGTGCCAATGCTACCGCCTTTGATATCGTACCGTTATGCAGACCCTCGGTCAGACTGTAGACCGGCTGCAGCACCCGTATAAGACGCTGATACTCTTCCCTTTTATATTTCTTTGGCTGCTCCATTACAAGGACACCGTTTTTTCTCACGACACGTCCCCGGAACAAATGTCTGGTTCCCATTGTCAGCCGGTTTTTCATGTAAGGCTGGTTATACCAGGTAAGCTTTATGCTCCCGGAAGGATCCCGTACAATACATGTCAGCACCTGAAGATTACGATGTCTGGTTACATCCGCACTATTTATAACCGATGCTTCTATTGTAACGGTTTCCCCTTCTCTTAAACTTCCGATCGGCTTCGGGAGCTCATAGGTTTCGTAATTTCGCGGATAATAGGCCAGCAAATCCCCTACCGTAAAAATATTGAGTTTTTGAAAAAGCTTTGCTGTCTTTTCCCCGATTCCCTTCAGGCACATAATTCCGTCTGTCCGGCGCATAACCTCTCCCCCTTACTTTTCTGTCCTCTTTATAAATTTTCTCCGTATTACGTAAGAAGGGCTCCCGCACCCCTGCGACAGCCCTTTGTATGTTTTATCACGTTTCTTATAAGTGCTTCTCAACAAACTTATCCACGAACGGAATCTTTATCTCTTTACCGAGCAATGCAAATAATGCAAACAAACCAAATACTACCTTTTCTGCCAAATAAACAATCGAATTTAACAAGGAAAGAAAGTCGTTAAAAACGGTGTATACCCCGGTACCGTACATCCAGCCGCCAAAGTTGAATACATCAAATACATTGTCCAGTACACCGATGCAAAGGCTTAATGCCACAAACATAAGATACATCACAATCGTACCTACTGCCGCTTTCTTTAAGGACATGTTTTCTTCCTTAAGTAAAATGTAACCTGCCACCAATACCATTACGGTTACGCCCAGATATCCTGTTAAAAACATGAACGCACCGAGCAGGCATACCGAGATTCCCAACTTCGATTTCTCCATTGTATTATCCTCCTAATATTTATCTATGACAAACACTTGCGTGCATTGTCCGTACTATTCTACCGAAAGAACATAGTAGTAAATCGGCTGTCCGCCCGGATGAACCTCTACATCCACATCCGGATATGCATCCATCAGTTTATCCGCCAGCGCGTTCGCATCTTCTTCGGTTGTTTCCTGTCCGTAATACAGGCTGACCAGCTCTGAATCCTCGTCCAGTAATGCTTCCAGTAATGCGAAGGTAACCTCGGAAATATCACTGCCTACGGAAAGAATTGTCTTATCGCCGATGCCCATAATGTCACCTGCTTTAATCACCTTATCATCCATAGACGTATCACGAACCGCATAAGTGACCTGACCGGTCTTAACATTTTGCATCTCCTCGGTCATCCGCTTCTTATTCTCCTCCGCAGACTTATCCGGCATATAATTTATCATTGCCGTAATCCCCTGCGGAACAGTCTTTGACGGAATTACCACGACCTCTTTATCCTTTGTCAGATTCACAGCCTGCTCTGCGGCAAGAATAATATTGGAATTGTTCGGAAGAATAAAAATGGTATCCGCATTCACCTGTGCAATCGCATTTAACATATCTTCCGTAGACGGATTCATCGTCTGCCCGCCTTCGATAATATAGTCCGCACCGATTCCCTTAAAAATATCATTCAGACCGTTTCCGATAGAAACCGCCACAAAACCGAACGGCTTGCGCGGTGCCGGTACTGCCGGCTTTTCCTCCGTCATCAGGCCTGCCCCCTGAATCACACGCTCGTTATGTTCCTCTCTCATATTATCAATCTTCATTTTAGTAAGAGAGCCGTAGGTCAATGCCTTCTGAATTGCAAGACCCGGATCATTCGTATGCACATGCACCTTAACAATATCCTCATCGGAAACCACAACAATAGAATCCCCGATGGATTCCAGATAGCTCTTAAACTTAAGCTCCTCATCCATATCATAATGCTGCTCTACCATAATAATAAATTCCGTACAATAACCGAATTTAATGTCTGCGGTAGAAATGGAATCGTTTGCCGCACCGGTTGCCTGTCTTTGTACACCGTCCGAAACTGCCGATGTAAACTCTACTTCCTTACCGTTTAAAGCATCCAGAACTCCCTCCATAACCGTAACGAGTCCCTGACCGCCGGAATCCACCACGCCTGCCTCCTTGAGTACAGGCAGAAGCTCCGGTGTAATATCCAGAACCTCCTTCATATGTGCAACGACTTCTTCGGCGAACACCAGAATATCCTCTTCGCCCTCTTCCGCAAGCTGCCTTGCCCGTTCTGCTCCTCCTCTGGCAACCGTCAGAATCGTACCCTCCTTAGGCTTCATAACCGCCTTGTATGCGGTTTCCACAGCACGCTCCAGTGCGGAAGCCAGCACCGAAACACTCACTCCGGTATACTCCTTCAGCTCCTTTGTAAAGCCTCTGAATAACTGGGAAAGTATTACTCCGGAATTACCTCTTGCCCCCCGCAGGGAGCCTCCGGATATTGCCTTGCATACCTGCTCCATGGTCGGATTCTGCAGAGTGCTCACATCTTTTGCTGCGGACATAATTGTCAGCGACATGTTTGTACCGGTATCTCCGTCCGGAACCGGAAAAACATTTAACTCATTGATATACTCTTTATTTGCCTCGATGCGCTTTGCTCCGGACAGAAAACACTTCTGAACCATAACCGCATCAATCGTTTTCATACTCACCGTTTATCCTCCTTAATGCATAGATATGCATGTTTTTAATCAATGACTCTGACACCCTCTACATAGATATTGATTTTCTCCACCAAAAGCCCGGAAAACTCCTCAATCTTATACCGCACATTGCTTACAAGGTTGTCGGCCACAGCGGAAATGCTGACACCATAAGCGACAATAATATGAAAATCTATTGTAATCTTATTATCTGTCACAGAAATGCTTACTCCTCTGCTCAGACTCTCCCTGCGCAACAGCTTTGCAAAACCGTCTTTTACATTCACAGCAGCCATCCCGACCACGCCGAAGCATTCTACGGCAGCAGAGCCGGCATACTTTGCAATAACCTCATTTTCAATCACAACATTACCGAGATTTGTATTCATCGTAGCGTTCATCAAACCCCTCCTTTGGCTTATCCTGTCTTTAAGGACTCTGTATCTATTTTAGTATACCTCATTTTTCCTAAAATGTGAACCTATTTTTCAAAAAAGAAAGAACTTCCTTCGGATTTCCGCATAACATATACTGATTAAAGAGTTCGGAGAACGGTTCATGCGGAAAGTGCTCGGATTTATTCTTGTCTGGATTGGGGTAGGAATGCTGCTTACCTTTTTCTTACGCAGCACTCTGCTCACCGTCCTGTTAATCATTCTGTTTCTGGTAATCGGTTATCGTCTGTTTTGCTCTTAATATAAATGCCTATAACGCGAAAAGGGACTTTGCAAAACGCTTTGCCCTGCAAAATCCCAAATATTCATTCCGCTATGCAAGTATCAACTAAGCGCGCTCAACCTTGCCGGCTCTTAAACAAGAAGTACATACATACATCTTCTTTGCGCCGCCGTTAACCTTAACCTTAACGGACTTAATGTTCGACTTCCACATCTTATGAGCTCTTCCGGAAACCTGACTTCTGGAATGACTAATCTGCATACCAAACAGGGCTCCCTTGTCGCAAACCGCACATCTAGCCATGTCAATTGCACCTCCTTAATAAAAATTAAAGGCTATGGCCTACAAACAAATCTATTCTATCAGATGAATCCAAAGAATGCAAGAAAAATTTTAAATTTTTTTATTTTCTTCAAAATCCGCTATTCCATACGTTCTACAACTTCATTCACCTTTTTATCCAAATCCGCCTTTTCCTTCTTATCCTTGGTAAAACGGTCCAGAACATCCGGAACCATGTCAATCACCTTTGTAACAACATCCTGGTTCTTTACATTCACAAGCTTTGCATGTCCATCCTTAATCACAAGAACACAGCTCGGAGAAATTTTTCCTCCCATGCCTCCGCCCGCATTGTTCTTTGCATTTCCGGCAAATGCACCTGCACCGACACCGAAGCTGACATCTACCAGCGGTAAAATAATCGTACCGTCATCAAACTTCACCGCATCACCTACTACGGTTTTTGTTGTAAGAAATCCATCCATCCCCTTAAACAACGCCTCTACGGTTGCATTAAAACTATTTTCTGCCATCCCTTCGTCCTTTCCGCGCCTTAGGCGCTTTCCTTTTTTATTCCGCTTTTTCTTTCAATGTTTCCGACACCTGTTTCCAGTCTCTGTAAAGCTGCTTTATCTGTTTGTCGCGCATCAGCCTGATTCCCCTGACAAGCACTGTACCAAGACGTATTCTTCCCCGGAATGTAAGCTTTCCCGCCAGTCGTTTTTCATAAAAATCAGGCACAACCGTAAACCCTTTTCCGTAGGCAGCATACAAAATGCCAAGAACCGCCAATGCCTTTCCGGTAGACTCCGGATCTCCCGTACCGAACTCCACATACCCTTTTATCTTTCCCGGTAATATGTGGAAAAGTACACCCTTTAATTCCGTAAGGGCCTTTCCCATTGCCGCAGTATGGATTTCGTCCTGAAGGAAAGAAAAAACAGCTTCCTTTTTCCGCAACAAAAGACGCACGCGCTCCCGGATACGCCGCACACCCTTTGAGACTCTGCCCGGTATGTCCTTCATAGTGTTCCAAAGCCTTTCAGCCTTCTTCCAAAATCCTGTCCCGCTTTCCTCCGTTGAGGTCTCTATCGCCTTTTCAGACGGCTTATCCGACACATCCTCTTTGGGCAGAATATCTGTCCCTTCCTCTGCCGCATCCTCTTTGGATACATATGGTATCTGCTTTTCGGACGCATTTTTCCTCTTTTTTGCTTTCCTTTTCTTTCTTGACCTCCGGAGCTTTTCTCTTTTCGGCTTTTCACTGTTTTTCACACAAACACCGAAAATCCTTACCGTATACGAAACCCTCTTTTCAACAAACCGAACCCTTATCCGTATGAACGGATTCAGCCATGATACCAGTCCGTCCGCAGAAAGGAACTCATCCGGCTCTTCCTTTTTCAAAACTCTTCCCCGGTAACGTACAGGTGCTGTCAAACCGAGCAGAAGGATAAGCAGCAATATGCCGAGAAGTGCCAGTAGCAATACTCCCGCAAACCTAAGCAGCATCAAAATCACCCGAAGCACTGCCATCAAGCCGAATCACCCGCCTTACCGCCGTTCCTTTGTTCAAGAAATGCAATAACCCGAAAATCACCGGTAACGGCATAAGTCCCGCAAATCATGGAAGCAGCCAGCTCCTGTGCCGCCTCTTCACTTCCTGCCAGACCGTATACAACAATCTCTTTTTTTCGATAATATGGCTGGAGTATCTGATTCGCCTTCATATACTCCAGACAGTTTTCCTGATTGGAAGGAGCCGTAATCAGATAAACATCCCCTACCGGACGTTTTCTCTCTATGGCATGCATAATACGCTTTTGCTTTTTTTGCGGTATGCCCGCCACATACAACGCTTCCTTCCAGATTACCATTTGCTATATCCCCTCTGTCAATTCGCGAATTGCCCTCAGTGCTGCTGTTTTTTCCGACATATCATGACAATTTTCCAATGTCGCAAGAACATACTTCTGTATATCCGACTTTCTGGTAAACGGCAGCGGAAGACATTGAATCACTCTTGCCATTATACCTCTGTTTACCGCTCTCTGACCGTTTTCAAGAACCTTCGACATTTCCTCACAGAAAGCATCTAACAACGAATCAAAGCTCCCCGCTTTCTTTTCACTTTCCTCTAACTCTACGAAAAGACTGGTCGTGTGCAGACGTTTTGCATATTGAACCCGCGTATATAATGTCTTTTGCATCATTGCATCAAGCATCTTTGCATCTACCGGAAGCTCATCCAGATATCCTTCCTCTCTAACCAAAAGCTCCTCGGTTTTCTCCGGCATTCCTTCAAAGGCTTCAAATGCCTTTATCATCCCGTCATCCCAGAAATCCTTATCAAAACGTACCAGACGGTATACCTCTTTGCAGCCCTTCACCGCCTCGATATCTTCAGACATTACATATGCTTCGGTAAGAAATATCGTCATCAGGCTGTTTACAAGCTCCATCAGACTGTAATATCCCTCACTTACGGAGGCAATCACGCCTGTAACCGCATCCAGCTTTTGTGTTGCCACACGGTATTGTTCTTCCGTAATACTTCGATAATCAAGAGAATTCAAAAAATCCAGTGCTTCCCGGCATTCCGGGAACAGCTCCATACCGTCAGGCTCATACAGACCGGATGCGGAATACAGCATATAAAATACTCTGTCTAAGGTATCCTCATCCGAATCCTTATATACCGATGCGGTATTTCTAACCCATTCCAGAAATTTTGCCTTTGTCATACGTATCGGAAGCTCTGCGACTACAGAAGCTACCCTTGCCATAAGCCCCTCCTGCTCCTCGTCACAGAACAAATACGCACTGATTTCCTCTAATGCCGCATAACTGTCAATATCCTCTACGGTTCCTTCCATTCCGGGTATCATACGCTGCAAAGCATACTCATGCAAATACAACCGGTCGGTATATGCAGTCAACGCCTGCATCGCTACGGTAATTTCCCGTCGCATGGAATTTAACGCGGTTATGCCCGCCTCATAATCCACCGGCTCTTTATTTTCATCCGATAATAAACCTATCAGCTCTCTTACAGCGGATGCATACTCCTTCGTCTTTTCCGCAAGCTTCAGTTCTCCCTCCGAAACCGCCTCTGCAAAGGAGGTATACTGCATGGCAAGATTATAATTTGCCATACGGTAATATGCTCCCGCGAGTCCGTGCAGATAGTATGGCAGATTACGCTCCGTATCCCTTCCGGCAATCAGCTCCCTGCGTACCCCTGATAAATCCTGATTCATGTCAAAATCCTCTCTATTCTTCCGTATTCTCGTTCGTTTTCTTTACATGTGTATGGGTGTACAAATGCTCCGAACAATACTCGTAATTTCCGTCACACTTGGAGCAGAAACGAAATTCCAGAGAATCATCATCCAGCTCTGTTCTGCCGCACACCGCACATTTATGTCTTGTAATCACATTGCGTCCGCGAAATTCCACCACATTTCCCGAATCCCGCTTTGCATCATTCATTTTCTTTCGGAATACGGCTTTCCTCTTTATCTCCGAAGGTGACATCCTCTGGTAATTTCTCGTCATCAGGAAGAAAATTAAAAAGTTAAGTACGGAAACCACAATGGCAAGAGCATATGGTCCGCCGTCCCGTAACCCGTAAAATCTCAGATATGAGAAAACCTCGTATCCCATCAGGATTCCATAAAAAATGCCAAGCCACTTTGCCTTCACCGGTATTAAAAAGCTCAGATAAAATGTAGCATTCGGCACCATAACGATATATGCCAGAAACATGGAACGGTTTACATAGTACATACTGCCGATACCGACCGTGCTGACATAAACCATCCCCTGTCCCATTACCAGACAGGCAATCCCGTAAAACAAAAAGGCAGCAACAATCTGAAACAGCAGCCCGGAAAAATAATACACGTTAAAGCGAAACGTTCCCCACATAGCTTCCAGTGAACGTCCTATAGAGTAGTACATATATAACTCAATAAAAACAAAAAATATGTTACTGCTTGGCGGCTGCAGGACAAAAGTAACAAGCCGCCAGATTTCTCCGTGCAAAATCCGGTAAACATCAAGAGAAAGCCAGTTTGTATATAATCCCGGTGCAAATAAATCCAGAAAAAGACCCATTGCATACAAAGCAATCATATAGTACATCAGGTTCGGAATGGCATGACGCCCCCATTTCCGTTCCAGCCGATTCAAAAATTTCATTAAAATAAATCCTTCTTTCTAAAAATTAGTGCAACAATACAGGCAATCAGTCCCGCGATTCCCAAAACCACTAAAAAGCCATATGGTTGATTCTGCCCCGGTAACGGTACATTCATACCATAAAAGCTTGCAATCATGGTCGGTATCGACATAACAATCGTTACCGTTGCCAGTGCTTTCATCACGCTGTTCAGATTATTGGATATAACGGAAGAAAACGTATCCATTGTACTGTTTAAAATACCGCTGTAAATATTAGCCATTTCGAGTGCCTGCCGGTTCTCAATAATAACATCCTCCAGTAAATCCTCATCCTCCGGATAACGCTTTACCTTCTCTGTCTTTAACAGCTTTTCGTACACCGTCTCGTTTGAACGGATTGCGGTAGTAAAATACACCAGTGCCTTCTCAAGCTCATGCATTTCCATAATTTCAAGATTACGCTGGGATTCCTTCAGCTTATCCTCCAAACGTTCACTTTCCCTGTTAATCACACGCAGATACTGCAGATATACCGTGGCGACTCTGTAAAAGACCTGTAAAATGAACCGGGTCTTTTTATACGTAAAGAAATCCTTGATTTTGCCGGTTTTAAAGAAATGCAGAATCGGAGTCTCACGTAGTGTTACCGTTATTACAATATCCTTTGCCGTAATAATGGCAAGCGGCATTGTGATATAACGCTTCCGTTCCTGATCGTCTACAAGCTCCGTTTCGATTTCGGGAGAGTCAACCAATATTAAATGATAATTATCCTCCAGTTCAATACGTGCCCGTTCTTCTTCATCCAGTGCGGCACGGAGTGCTTCTATCTCAACTCCCGTAATCTCTGCCACTTCTTCCAGCTCCTTGGGGTTTGGTGCGGTTAAAGAGACCCAACAGTCCTTTTCAATTCTATCCAGGTGTAAAAACTCTCCGGTGTCCGATGTCTTAAAAATCTCTACCATTGCACATTCCCCCTCTTATCTGCCTTATACAGGCTGTGCTTCCCGGAACAAAAAGTCCGCTTGCGGACTCACGCACCGGGCGCTGCTGCCTGCAACACCTTCCTTTCAGGAAAAAAATGAGTGTGAAGCAAGCACCTCACACCCATTATACTTTTCCTTGACTCATTCGTCAAGTAAAGCATTCTCAAAACAGGATTCATTTTCTTAAATATTTCCTATCAATTTCTAAATTTTTTAAAATTTTCCTGTTGTTATACACTCACTTTCTTTTCTAAAAGCAACGATGTTCCGACAAAATCCAAAACCAATACTACCGCATAAACAGCAATATATGCCCATGCCTCCGTATTTACAACCAGATAATCTCCCTCTAAGAAGCCGGTCGGCACAACCAGACCCGCAATTTTAGAAACAATCCAATCCAGTGCAAAATAAATGATTACACTTATTACACCCTTATACTTCTTGTTTGCAAAAATCGTAGTGGAAAGAGTAATCGCAAACATCGCCATGGTAACAAAAACAAGCCATGTGATTAATATCATCAGAATCACATAAACAATCTCTATTAATCGAATTTCTACCCCCGTAAGTGCATTGAAAAACAGCTTCAGATTTTCCAGCAATTCCTGTACCGAACCGTACTTTGCGCAAACAAGGAATACATCACCGATTGCGATTGCAGCAAGCACGCATCCTGCGAGGAAAATCTGGATTACCATGGTCAAAATCTTTGCACCCACAATTTGAAACATATTGCGCGGTGTCAGGAAAAGCATATAGCTCTGCTTTGTTTTTAAATCATTGGAATATGTTATAATACTTTCAAAGCTGAAAAATAACAGAGAAATCATACCTGTAAGCATCAAAAAGCCGCTGCTCACTCCAATCCACGAATCCTCCTCCAAAAAAAGCCCCAGCACAAATACAATCTCAAGTGCAGCAATAATGAAGCCTACCACGATTTTTGACATTAATTGTTTTCTAAACTCATATTTGATTAACTTGCCCATCTTTTTCTCCTCTCCTTACTCCGCATAAATTTCCTTATACAGGTCTACAATAGATTTTCCACGTTCCGAACGCACCGTTTCCGCCTCCCCCGAAAGCACCACGCTTCCTTCCTTCATGAATATTACATTATCCACAACCGGTTCCAGTTCATCCACCAGATGACTGGAAATCACAATGCTTTTTCCTTCCGTAGCCGCTTCCACAATCGTACTGATAATTGTTTCCCGTGCAATAATATCAATGCCGTTTAACGGTTCATCCAGCAAATAAAGCTTTGCATCCCTTGCAATCGTAGCCGCCAGCTTAAGCTTTGCAGCCAGACCGGAAGAAAGCTCTTTTGCCTTATCGGTCATGTTCAAATCCATACGGGCAATTAATTCTTCATAACGTGTCATAGAAAAATCCGGGAAAAAATCCTCAAAATACTTTCCTACCTGTCTTACTGTCATATACGGATAAAAGAACGGTTCCGTTGACATATATGCGACCTCTCTTTTTGACTCCACGCCGATACTGTTATTATTATAATACAGAAGTCCGCAGGTAGGCTTTACAAGTCCTGCCACCATTTTCATAAATGTAGTCTTACCGCTCCCGTTCGGTCCGAGTAATGCATAAATTCTGCCGTCTTCCAACGTAAGACTTACATCCTTTAATGCCTGTTTCCCTATGTAACGCTTTCCCACCATCTTTGCTTCTACCATAATAGCCTCCTTATTATTCTTTCCTGATTTTATTTCGCACAGCTTTTTCAACACTAGTTCACTTTTTTCTGAAACTCCGTATTAAAAAAATCCTGCATCTCTTCTTTTGTATAACCGAGCCCTAAAAATGCGTCAATGAATTCATCCAGAAGCTGTTCTGCCTTTTCCTTCCTAAGTCTTTCCGCAATTCCTTCTTCTTCGGTCAGAAAGGTTCCCAGACCGCGCTTTGTAAAGCAGAGCTTTTGCAGCTCCAGCTCCTTATAGACACGAGCCGCCGTATTCGGATTTATCTTGTATCTCACTGCCATATCCCTTGCCGACCAAAGCTTTTCTCCCGGTTTTAATTCACCGCTCATCAGCAGCCTTTTTATTTCTGCCACAACCTGCAGATAAATAGGTATACTTGCCGAAAACTCCATCTCATCCCTACCTTTCCTTATTACTTAGTGCACTAGTAATATAGTACACTAGTTATTTAGTTTTGTCAATAGTTTTTTCTTATTTTTTTATCGAACAGGACGCAATTTCCTATTCGATAAAAAATTGGCTGTTTACTTTTCGGCTCTCACATCCAAACTAGAACTGTAAAGTAATCTTTCTTTACAATCAGCCGGATGATTTCCGGAAACACTTTGTAGACAGCCGCTTTATGGCAGAACGGAGGCAACCATGAGAAACAAACTATTGGATGCAACTGCTCTCACCATCGCTATCATCGGTGCCGTCAACTGGGGACTGATCGGCTTCTTTGATTTCGATCTGGTTGCATTTTTATTCGGTTCCATGTCCTGGATTTCCCGTATCGTTTATGCCCTTGTCGGCTTAAGCGGTCTTTATCTGCTCACATTCTATCTCTATTTGAGCGAAAACCCGATTACGAACCGGAGTTAAAAAACCGGCAGCAAACCAACTTGATTTGCTGCCGGTTACATATTCGTATTTTACAGCTTCCGCAACAGACGCTTTGCCGCACAGGAGGCCTTATTTAAGAAACGGACATCCTGTCCGAAGCTTATTTCAATTACCTTAACATCACTGTTATCCCGCACGATTCCCTTACCGAAATATTCATGATATACCATATCCCCGATACGGAGTCTGTCAATTTCTTCCTTCAGCACTTCCTTTTCCTTTAAATTTGCCGCGATTTCACGTAAGCGTTCTTCCTCTTCTTCATTTCCGCCGTTACGACTTTGACGAATCATCTCTTCGTTCATTAAGCGGGCACGTTCCCTGTCTGCAAGAAGAACTGCTTCATCCTGCTCTTTTTCCTGATAACGTCTCGTATCCCCCATAGGCTCCGATGCCGGCGTTTCGCGTCTTTTTCTCACAGGAATCGGAGTTCCGTCCACAGAAACGGGTGCATTTGAAAGAGGAATATTTTTTAAGTTATCTATCTTTTCATTCGTCTCGTTTCCCTTTGCATCATCATTTCGTTTCTTCAAATACCAAAGCATAACCAATACACCCGCAGCAATAGCAGTCACTACCACAAGTGCAATAATACCTCCACCGCCTGATTCCTTCTCATTCTCCTGCGGAGTAACCTCAGGTGTAACAGTCGGTAACGGAGTCGGTGTTACCGGCACAGGAGTCGGCGTAAGAGTCGGAACCGGAGTCGGTGTTGCAAGCGGAGAAACCACATCTACCGTAAGTGTCACATAACTGCTGTGTACATATCCGATTAAAATCTCTTCTTCTCTTAAAAACGATACCTTATACCAGACCTGACCGTTATTTACAGCCTGGTCGAGAATTGCCACTTCATCATTATTATCCAGTGTTACCCCTTTACCGTTTTGCTGTACCACCGGATTATCCTTGCCCGCTGCGGAACGCACATTCAGCTCATCCGTGGTAACAATACCGCGATAAACATTGCTCTCCCCCCGCTCTGCATCATATTCATAAACCGCCTCGGTTGCAGCGGACGCATAGTTTCCCCGGGTCAATAAAAGCCCACCGCATAACACGACATACAACACCTTTTTTATCTGCTTTCCTACTGTTCTTCTCATACCCATTCTCCTTTCAAAGTAGTTTATCAAAAGCCTCTTGCTTTATTCCTCTTTTCCAAGTATATAATGAATAAATTGCTGCGCGCTCCGTCCCGAAAGTCCGCCTCCCCGTAACTCCCAGATATTCGCCTGTGCTAACAGCATATCTTCTTTTCCGGCAAGCTCCGGATACTTTGCGGCAATCCCTTTCACAATCTGCTCAAATTCACGCTTATCCGGTGCCGAATAATTGATAGACACACCGAACCGTGCCACCAGAGACAGCTTCTCCTGCATCGTATCGGAACGATGCAGCTCATCCTTCGACATATCCGAACGGTCCGACCACGTTTCCCGAATCAGATGCCGTCTGTTGGAGGTCGCATAAATTAATACATTCTCCGGGCGGATTTCCAGACCGCCTTCAATGACTGCCTTTAAATACTTATATTCTATCTCAAACTCTTCAAAAGATAAATCATCCATGTAAATAATAAAGCGGTAATTCCGGTTCTTAATCTTTGAAATCAGCGCCGATAACTGATGAAACTGATGCTTATAGATTTCAATCATCCTAAGTCCGTCATCGTAAAATTCATTTAAAATTGCCTTTATGCTGGTAGATTTTCCTGTACCGCTGTCACCGTACAGCAACACATTATTCGCCTTTTTTCCTTCCACAAATGCTTTCGTATTTTCTACCAATGTCTTCTTCTGCAATTCATATCCTATGATATCATCAAGACGTACTATCTCGGTATTTGTAATCGGCTGTATAAGAAAATTCTCTCCCTCCCCGGTCAGACGGAATGCCTTATTCAGTCCGAACTGTCCCACACCGTATTTTTTATAAAAACCTGTCACGGCAGCAAATACATCTTCAACATTCTCCGACTCCGCCAGTGCATGCTGAAGCTCCTTCACCTTATCCCCTACACTCTTATTATAATACTGTACCTTTTTGGGAATGGAGTGATAGTTTGTAATAACCGAAAAACAGTTTATGGAAAGCTCTTTCTCAAGCTCCGTGAAATCATAGAAAAACAGTTCTCTGAAAATTGCAAAGTCATTTTTTACCAGTACATTTACGGAACCCTCTGCCGCACCGTTTTTCTCACACAGTAAGGAAAACGGGGTTTCCGCCATTGCAAGAAGATAGGCCAGATAAGCCTGCCATAAGTTCTCATCAAACCCATATGCCGTTGCCAGATCAAGCAGCTTGTGTACCTGAACATACAGCTTCTCTACCGTCTGTGTTTTATCCGCCTTTTTTTGCTCATACTCATAAATGCAGCCCGCAACATCATTTAAAATATCCGCACCCGAAATTTCCTTATATACGATTAATCTTGCAATTCTCTGATACATCCTTTATTCTGCCTTTCCGGTGTCCAAAGACACCATAATACATTACATATCCTTCGCACAGACAAGGTAAATTCCCTTCTCTTTTGCAAGCTTTTCAAACTCCGTGGTAAAGCCCTGCATAGAAAAGCAATACCACTCTGCCGGCACCACTCCCGCACTGTTCAGCAACGCCATGCAGGTCTCTAAAAACGGACTGTCCGTTTTATCAGAGCCACAGTCACAAAAACCGGTCAGATATGAGCCGTCCTTCGTCTTTGCCGTCACATCGATTCTGCCGCTTTTCCCGTACCAGACTCCGAAGCTCCCGTATTGCTCCCTAAGCTTTCCGTAACGGTTCATAAGCTGCAGATACTCTCCGCAAACATTACTGAAGGACTCTCTGACATACTCTGTCAGATAAGGCTCCACTGCTTCTTTATAAACCGTTTCTCCCCTTCCGCAGGAGATTGCGGAAAGATTCGGATACACAAAGCGGTACCAGAATCTTAAAAACGGTTCCCTGATCCGATACAGCCCCTTTTGCACACTCTTATACTCCTTCGTATCGAAGGAAAACAACTTTTCCGCAATATCGAGCTGCATCAGATTCTTTAGATACACGCTGATTTTCGCCCGTGAAAATCCCGTATACTCATAAATATCATTTAACTTATACCGACCCTGCGCCAGCGCGGCAAGAATCGTATTATAAGCGGATAATTCCCGCAAATCCTGCTTTAAGTAATGCTCTGCTTCCAAAAACAACGGTGCATCCTCCGAAAGAAAAAGACGTATCACATTCTCCTTAAAGCTTTCCTGTTCCCTCCATAAACGAAGATATGCCGGAACGCCTCCAAGCACCGATTCTGTATATATATTCTCCTGTATGGTGCTTTCTCTGTGATATCCGGCAACCTCCATAAAGGAAAACTCCTTCAATTTAATGAAGCCCTGCAGAAGCTTCGCCGCACTGCCGAGCACGGCTGCCATCTCATTCTCTACCCAGCCTACAGAGGAAGAAAGCAATAATACCATCAATGAGCCGTCGTTATGATGCTCTGAATAAAACCGCAAAAAAGCCATAAGAAAATCCGGCGTATCTTCCAGTAAATTACGGAATTCATCAAAAACAAGTACAAGCTTTCCGTTTTTTGCCTGTGATTCATACAAATGCGTAAGAACCCGGTAAAAATCCGTAGCAGACTCCGCATGCCACTCTCTTTTCATGCAGAGGAGCTGCTCCTCCTTTGTAACACGGCGTGCCGCATAATACACCGCTCTTTTTCCTTGAACAAAATGACGCGCCAATGTTGTTTTTCCGATACCGCTTCTTCCGTAAAGTACAATGATACCGCTGTGTTCCGATGCATAAAATCCTTCGAGCCGTTCAAGTTCCTGTGTACGTCCTGTAAACATAATTCATCTCCGTGCGTATGCCCTACATTCTGTCAGGTGCCGAAAAACCAAGTAAGTCAATGCAGACCTCCAACAGGTGTAATACGAGCGTAATGAGTGAAATCCACTCTCCCTGCTTTACCGAATCTGTTTCTGCAATAATTTTGTTATTATGATAAAAACTGTTAAATGCATCCGCAAGTTCATAAATGTACTGGCAGACTTTATGCGGTGCAATTTCCTCGTAAGCATGCTCAATCATATCATTAAACCGTGCCGTCAGTAACATGAGGGCTAACTCATCCGCCCCATACTTTCTTACACTTGCATTGATTGACACCGCTTTTCCTTCCTTATCCTCCGCATAATACTTTGCAAGAATAGACTTAATACGAACCATCGTGTAAAGAATATACGGACCGGTATTTCCTTCAAATGAGGTGAAACGCTCTAAGTCGAAAATGTAATCCTTCGTTGCCTGATTGGATAAATCTCCGTATTTTATTGCGGCAAGACCGATCGTCTTTGCAATCTGCCCTGCTTCCTCTTCACTTATCTCACGATTCTCACTCATCTTCTTTTTCACTTCTTCATTGGTGTCCGCAATCAGCTGCTCCAGACGCATCACACCGCCGTCTCTTGTCTTAAACGGCTTTCCGTCTTTGCCGTTCATCGTACCGAAACCAAGGAATGTAAGCTCTGTCTCCGGATCCACAAAGCCTGCCTTTCTTGCAGTACGGAATACCTGTGTAAAATGCATCTCCTGCCGCTTATCCGCCAGATAAATATAACGGTTCGGAGCATACAGCTTCTCCCTTTCCAGAATGGTTGCAAGGTCGGAGGTGGCATATAGGGCCGCTCCGTCGGACTTTTGTACAATGCATGGCGGAATTTCCTTTGTATCACCGTCCTCCTGCACATCCACAACCATTGCACCCTGACTTTCGTGAGCAAGACCTCTTGAAATCAAATCCGCTACCATATCCGGAATATACGGCTGAACATCACTTTCTCCCTTCCAGAGATCAAATGTAACATTCAGATTTTCATAGTTTCTTTTCAAATCCGGAACAGACACATTCATAATATGTCTCCACAATGCACAATAGGCACGATCCCCCTGTTGAAAACGGAGCGTGGTACGCTGGGCACGTTCCTTAAATTCCTCATTCTGCTTTGAAAGTGCCGACGCCGCCGGATAAATTTCTTCCAGCTCCGCTAAAGTAAACGGAGGTTCTTTCGGGTATTCCCCCGTAAAGCTCTCATCAAAATACGGAAGTTCGGGTGCTCTTTCCCTGAGTCCCTCGATAACAAGCCCCATTTGAAGCCCCAAATCTCCAAGATGCACATCTCCTATCACCTTATGTCCGACAAATCTGCAGATACGCTTAATACTTTCGCCAATCACCGCCGACCGTAAATGACCGATATGAAGCGGCTTTGCCACATTCGGACCGCCGTAGTCCAGAATAATGGTCAGAGGCTTTTTTGTTTTCTCGAAGCCGTAATTCTCCTGTTCCGTCATCTCCTGCAGATATGCGGCAAGAAACTCTTCGTCTACCTTCATATTAATAAAGCCCGGCATTACCGCACTTACCTCGGCAATCGTATCACTCTCCGAAAGCTGCTCCACCACTGCCTTTGCAATCTCAATCGGTGCAACCTTGTACTGTTTTGCGGCAGCCATGGCACCGTTACACTGGTACTGACACAGGTCCGGACGGTTTGACAAGGTTACCATACCGAATTTTTCATCATATCCGCAAGCCGAGAACGCTTCCCTTACATCTTCGGCAATCATATCAATCAGCTTTTTCATCACATTTTCCTTTCTGCAACAGGTAAAAATTATATTTCGGTTTAACCCATTTATCTATTTTCTAGCATACCATACTTTGCGAAAAAGTACAAGGTGTTTGCTCGAAAAAACAAGGGCCGCGCATCAAGTGCACAGCCCCACGTTCTTAACATCGAAATCACATGTTTATTTATTCCTCCGGCATAATAATTGCCGCAACGATATAGGCCAGAAGACCGGTACCTGCACAAAATACAAGTAACAGCCATAACAGGCGGACAATCGTCGGGTCGAGATTCATATACTCCGCAAGACCTCCGCATACACCGCAAATCTTTCTATCGGTTCTTGATTTTCTTAATTTCTTATTCTGCATATCCATACTGCTCTCCTCTCTTTCTTCACGTTACTTAAAGCGAACATCCACTTCACCGATTCCGCATTTTATATCCATCCGGCTCATGGCCGAAGATGTTCCGTAGCTTTGCTTTCCGCTTCCGTTAATTATAACACTTCCCATCTGAATGCTTCCGAGTCCGCAATTCAGTTCCCCGCTGTAGTCTTCCTCGTTACCGTTAAGTGTCAGGCTGATTTCACCCACACCACAGTCCACTGTACTTTCTCCGTTTATTACGCCGGACAGCTCCATCTCGCCGACACCGCACTCCAAACCGGCATTGACCAGATTAACATTATCCGCATAAAATGCACCTGCACCGACCTGAAGGTTTGCCTTCTCACCTGCCGTCAGACTTTCGGCATTCAACTCTCCCGCTCCCACCGAAATAAAGAGCCTCTTTGCGGAGAGGGCATCTATTCTTACCTCTGCAGCTCCGAATTCAAGATTTGCCTGCTCCAGTACCGTATTTTTCGGAATGGTAAGCGTTACTTTTGTTTCAGCCCCGTCACGAAACAACTTTGATAACCAGCCTGATGTTTCCCTGTATTTAAGCTTTAGCACGCCGTCCTCCAGACTGTCCGAAATCGTACCTGACGAAAGCCCTCTGTAGCTTAGCACAAATCCATCTACATTTCCTTCCCTTATTTCGATATCACACGCTCCGGCCTCGAAAATAAGCTGCTCAACAGTTCCGGTAAATGTTCTCGTACCCTCTCTTACCGTTTCCGTTCCTCTGCTCTTTTTTACCGCAATCAGCCCGATACAGAGAAGCACCATCACTATTGCAACCGCAATAAAAATCCCCTGCTTGAATTTCTGCATATTTTTGCCTCCTGTTTTTTCTGTCCCTATTTTATTCTTCTTTTTTTGCGAATGCAATAGCCTTAACCGTATTTTAATCCATTTCTAATATTCAGCGGGATGCTACGAAATGTATCCCGGAAGAACTCCTACTGTTCAAATAATAAATCGCCGTAGCTCGGTACCGGCCAGTCTTTCTTAGCCACCAGCATCTCAAGCTTATCAATCGGTGCCCTAAGTGCCTCCATTGCCGGAACCACATCCATACGGAAGTACAGACTCTGTTCCTTGCCCTCGGCTTTCTTTGCTGCCTCCCCGATACGCTTCTCCAAGGTTTTCTGAGCGGCTCTTGCCTCCACCAGCAGGTCGGAAATCTCCCGCAGCATGGAGGTCTGTACGGATACATCCGCTCCCGGTACAGCCTGGCGAATCGTATTGATAGAGTTTGCAAGCTCCGTAGTATACTGAATTACTGCCGGAATATACTGCTTTGCAGACATATCCACCATCGTTCTTGCCTCAATATTAATTGCTTTGGAATAAATCTCATAGCTGATTTCGGCACGTGAATGTAATTCGGCAGCCGACATCACCTTGTGCTTTTCAAACAAGGCAATGGTCTTCTCACTGACCAGCGCCGGAATAGACTCTACCATGGATGCAATATTCGGAAGTCCTCTTCTCTTCGCTTCTTCAACCCATTCCGCAGAATATCCGTTGCCGCTGAATACAATACGTTCATGCTCTCTCACGGTTCTTGCAATCAGCTCCTTTACCGCAGAGTCAAAGTCCTCTGCCTGCTCAAGCTCATCCGCAAATTCGCAAAGAGCCTCTGCCACAATGGTATTGAGCACGGAATTAACATCTGCAATGGACATGGAAGAACCGACTGTACGGAACTCAAACTTATTTCCCGTAAACGCAAACGGTGATGTACGATTTCGATCCGTTGCATCCTTTTTCAACTCAGGAAGCGTATGAACTCCGGTATTCAGCTTTCCGCCCTGTTTTGACTCCGTAGCTACACCGTTCTCCTTAATCTGGGCAAGAATATCCTCTAACTGTTCCCCCAGAAATACGGAAATGATAGCAGGCGGTGCTTCATTTCCGCCCAGTCTGTGGTCATTTCCCGGACAGGAAGCGGAACAACGCAGAAGCTCCGCATTTTCGTCCACTGCCTTTAAAATAGCGGAAAGGAACAATAAAAACTGAATATTCTCATGAGGTTTTTTACTCGGACTCAGAAGATTCTTTCCGGTATCCGTTACCATAGACCAGTTATTATGCTTACCGGAACCGTTTACTCCCGCAAACGGCTTTTCATGGAGCAGGCATTCCATTCCGTGACGGTTTGCCACCTTCTTCATACACTCCATAATAAGCTGGTTATGGTCCGTGGCAATATTTGCGCTGTCAAAAATGGGAGCCAGCTCATGCTGCGCCGGTGCCGCCTCGTTATGCTGTGTCTTTGCTGCGATACCAAGCTTCCAAAGCTCCACATTCAGCTCCTTCATAAAGGATGCCACCTTTTCCTTCAAAGTACCGAAATAATGGTCATCCATTTCCTGCCCCTTCGGCGGCATGGCGCCGAACAGAGTACGTCCGGTAAAAATGAGGTCTTTTCTCTTTAAAAACTTAGCACGGTCTACCAGAAAATACTCCTGTTCCGGACCTACCGAACAGGATACGCTTTTTACCTCATCATGACCGAACAGCTTTAAAATACGTAATACCTGTAGATTTAACGCTTCCATCGAACGAAGCAGCGGTGTCTTTTTATCCAGTGCTTCACCCGTATATGAGCAGAACGCTGTCGGAATGCAAAGAGTTACTCCTGCGGCATCCTCCCGGACAAAAGCCGGAGAGGTACAATCCCATGCGGTGTAACCTCTTGCCTCGAACGTAGCACGCAAACCACCGTTCGGAAAACTGGAAGCATCAGGCTCTCCTTTAATCAGCTCCTTACCCGAAAACTCCATCAGAACCTTTCCGCCCGGCGCCGGAGTAATAAATGCATCATGCTTTTCCGCGGTAATGCCGGTCATCGGCTGGAACCAGTGCGAATAATGGGTTGCGCCCTTCTCAATGGCCCAGTCCTTCATTGCATTGGCAACCACCTCTGCCACCTGCGGATCCAGTTCTTCTCCGTTTTCGATTGTTTTCTTTAATGCCTCGAATGTCTTCTTCGGAAGACGTTCTGCCATTACAGATTCATTAAACACGTCAATTCCGAAAATCTCAGTTACCTTGTCTGACATACAAGTAATTCTCCCTCATCTTATTTAACATTATTTATTTTTAATCATCACATCCAGCTGATTAAACGGAATGCTGATACCCGACTCATCAAATACTTCCTTAATGCGCTCCGTGGCTTCCCATTTTGCTGTCCAGTAATCCTCTGCTTTCACCCAGAAACGTAAGCCTACATTAACGGCACTGTCACCATAAGTATCCACATATACCTGAATCGGATGCGCTTCATCCTCAAAAGAATATTCTAAATTCGAGCCGATGTCAAACAATAACGCTTTCACCTTCTTAATATCACTTGAATAATCCACAGAAGCCATCAAATCCACACGACGTGTCTCCTCATGAGTAACATTAATCAGATTACTGTTGGAAAGTGCACCGTTCGGAAGCACAACCATACGGTTATCCGTAGTAAGAAGCTTCGTATAGAAGATATCGATTCCGGTTACCGTGCCCTCCAAACCGTTCGCTACGATATAATCACCGATACGAAACGGTTTTAAAATTAAAATCAGCACACCGCCCGCAAAATTTGACAGACTGCCCTGCAACGCAAGACCTACGGCAAGACCGGCAGAACCGAGCAATGCTATTATGGAACCTGTCTGTATTCCCACAGTACCGGCAAGAATCACTACCAATACTCCATAAAGCAGGATACGCACCATAGACATCAGAAAGCTCTGTACGCCTTCGTCGATTTTCCCACGCTCCATAACGCCCTTTACCAGCTTTAATGCAATCCCAATCAGCTTCTTACCGATAAACCAGATAAGAAGTGCAACAATAATCAGCTTTCCGATTTCAAATACCTTCGGCCATGCTGCCGCCCAAAATGATTCTAAGACTTCCCAATCCATCTTTTGTTCCTCCTGTTAATGTATCTTATTTTTTCTTTGTCTTTTTGCTCCGTTTCACCGATTCTTTCTTTCCGGATTTTCTTTTTTCTGTTTTTTCCTCTTCACAGGAAAAAACAAGTACGGAAAGTCCCGGTATTGTTATTTCGATAGAATTGTCACGATTATTCCAATTCACCGGTTCGGAATGCTTCACACGCGGATTTCCCTCACCCGTACCGCCAAACTCCGTCCGGTTACTGTTAAAGATTTCCTTATACTTTCCGGCAAACGGTACTCCTACACGATAGCCGGTCTGGGTTACAGGAATAAAATTACATACAACTAACAGCTGTTCCCTGCTTTCCCTGGAACGGCGTAAAAATGTAACAATACTCCGCTCCGCATCCATGCAGTCAATCCATTCGAATCCTTCCTCAAGATAATCCGCTTCATAAAGAGCCGGATGTGACGTATAAAAATGATTCAATGCTCTATAATATGCCTTCATCTCACGGTGGGAATCATATTGTTCAATCAATTCCCATTCCAGGCTTTTTGCTTCACTCCATTCCGAAAACTGTGCAAAATCCTGTCCCATAAACAGCAGCTTCTTTCCCGGATGCATCATCATATAGCCGTACGCTGCTCGCAGATTAGGAAACTTCTGTTCATAAGTACCCGGCATTTTATTTATCATTGACCCCTTGCCGTGCACTACCTCATCATGAGAAAGCACCAGCACAAAATTCTCGCTGTGAGCATACATAATGCTAAAGGTAAGAGCACCCTGATTCCACTTTCTATAAATAGGATCCGCTTTCATATAATTGGTAAAATCGTTCATCCAGCCCATGTCCCACTTATAGTCAAAGCCAAGGCTTCCGTTTTCCACATCTCCCGTAACCTTCGGCCATGCCGTAGACTCTTCCGCTATCATCATAACACCCGGATTTCTCTTTTTCATAACGGAATTCATATGTTTAAACAATTCCACCGCTTCCAGATTTTCGTTTCCGCCATACTTATTCGCAACCCAGCCGCCGTCCTGCTTTCCGTAATCAAGATAAAGCATGGAGGCAACGGCATCAATCCGAATACCGTCCGCATGAAACTCCTCTGCCCAGTACATGGCATTTGCAATCAGAAAATTGGATACCTGCGGTCTGCCGTAGTTAAAAATCAGCGTTCCCCAGTGCGGATGACTCCCCTGTCTTGGGTCTCTGTGCTCATACAGGCAGGTTCCGTCAAAGTTTGCAAGTCCGAACGCATCCCTCGGAAAATGTGCCGGAACCCAGTCTAATATCACACCTATACCCTGTTCGTGCATATAATTTATGAAAAACTTAAAATCCTCCGGCGTACCGTAACGTGCCGTCGGTGCATAATAACCGGTTACCTGATACCCCCAGGAACCGTCAAACGGATGCTCCATTACCGGAAGAAGTTCAACATGGGTATACCCCATCTCCTTTACATAATCTGCCACCATTACTGCCAGCTCACGGTAATTATAAAAGCTCCCATCCTCCTCCGAAGGCTTTTTAAAGGAACCCAAATGCAGCTCGTAAATCGACAACGGCATTTCCTTTGACGTATTTTTCGCCTTTGCCGCCTGCCATGTGTCATCCTTCCACGCAAAAGAAGATGAATCAAAAACAACGGATGCGGTCTCCGGACGTTTCTGTCCCATAGATGCATACGGGTCTGCTTTCAGTACGGTAAGTCCGCCTTTTACCTTCAACTCATACTTATATACATCTCCCTGCTTAACTCCCGGCACAAACAACTCGAAAATTCCGTATTTTTCATGGCGGTGCATAGGAGCTTTCCTGCCGTCCCAAAAGTTAAAATCGCCAACCACACTGACTCTGACCGCATTCGGAGCCCATACCGCAAAACGTACCCCTTCCACACCGTCAACTGTCATGGGATGTGCACCTAACATCCGATATGCCGTATAGTTGATTCCCTTTGAAAAAAGCTCCATCTCCTGCTCCGAAATAGTCAGTGGAAAGCGGTACATATCTTCCGTTATGTATTCGCCGTCTTCATATACGACCCGGTAGCGGTAATTCTTCGGTCCCTTTTTTCCGAAAAGTCCGGCAAAAAAGCCTCCCTCATCCACACACTCCATCGGATACTCTTTTTCATTCCAAAGCAGCATTACCTCACGTGCATCCGGAAAGTAGGCCTGCACCAATGTCCCTTCCGCAGTTTTATGAGGGCCTAAAATCTCATACGGCTTATCCTCCTCAGAATAAACGACTCCCTCTATTCTGCCCCATTGCATCATGTCATAAAGCTTTTTTTCCATATAAAGAATCCTCCTGTCTTAACCTTGGTTCACCTATTCATTATACCAGCGGTCAACTCCGTCCTCTTCATCAGTTTCCTCCTCTTTCGGCATATACCTTTTAAAAATGCATTCCATAGGGAATGACGAAATCAATGTATAAATTCCCGGAAGAAACAATACAAGCGGCGGTGCATAGAAAATAGAAAAATACAATACCACTGCCGTGAACACAAATAAAACTGCCAGTAACAGTGTCCATAAAATGTGTCGGACAGACAGATAAAACGACCATTTAAACAAATGCTTTATCGTAACCGTAAAACGCGACAGTACCGGAAACACATACAGCATCGTAAACAGTACGAAGACAGAGAGCACGATAAACACCCCGAACATCATACTGCCGATTTTAGAACCTTCGCGTGAAAGCTGTAATGCATAATTGAAATCAATATACATTACAAACGCCAGAACGGCATAAATCAGCGTTACCAGCATACCCTGTACAAAATTCAACTTAAAGGAACGAAAAAACTCCTTCAAAAGATAACTGCGTTCCCTGCGGATTACCTTTACTACAGTATAGTAAAACGCAGTACTCGCCGGACCGATGGTAATCACCGGCACGCAACATAAAAGCCAGACAATTCCGAGAATCATAATATCAAACACCTTACCCAGAACTATAAAAATCTTGTTTTCCGAACTAAAAAAACTGCTCATAGCTTTATCCTTTCTTATCTCTCGCCACAGTTACCGCGTTCCCCTAACTACACTTCCTTCTGTGTCTTAATTTTTTATTCTATTCTACCACACTTTACTGAAACTGTGAAGCATAAAGTTTATAATAAAACCCACGTTTGTGCATCAGCTCCTCGTGCGTACCGGATTCCTCTATAGTACCGTTGTTTACAACTATAATATTGTCTGCGTTTTGAATTGTGGAAAGACGATGTGCAATTACAAAACACGTTTTTCCTTCCATCAGTCTAAGCATTGCATCCCTGATTCGCAGCTCTGTCCTTGTATCCACATTTGATGTTGCTTCATCCAAAATCAGCATTTTTGCATCCGAAAGCATAGCGCGGGCAATGGTTAAAAGCTGTTTCTGTCCTTTGGATAAATTTACACCGTCCTCCGTAATGACGGTATCATATCCTTCGGGCAGACGCTTTACAAACTCATGCACACCTGCTGCCTTTGCGGCTGCAATTACTTCTTCACGGCTTGCTCCATCCCTGCCGTAAGCGATATTCTCATGCACTGTCCCCTCAAACACCCACGTGTCCTGTAAAACCATTGCATAAGAAGCCCGGAGACTCTTCATTGTAATCTCCCGGTTTTCATGTCCGTCCACACGGATTTCACCCTTCTGCGGATCATAAAAACGCATCAAAAGATTAATAATCGTTGTTTTGCCTGCACCGGTAGGACCTACAATAGCTACCAGTTCCCCGGCTTTTACCTGCATGGACCAGTTCTTAATGACCGGCTTTTCCGGTACGTAAGAGAAGTCCACCTTCTCCATGCTTACATTTCCCTTTACGCGCTCCAGTGTAACCGCACCGTAAACATCCTCTGCCTCTGTCGGCTCCTCCAGCACCCTGAACACCCTCTCTGCCGCGGAAAGAGCAGACTGAATTTCACTAATCACATTTGCAAGCTCATTTATCGGTCCGGAAAACTTTCTGGAATACAAAACAAAAGAGGAAATATCTCCCAGAGTCAGCTGCTTTAACAAATACAGCACAGACCCTGCCACCGTAACGACCGTCAGCGAACAATTATTAATAAAGTTCACGGTAGGTCCGATCATACTCCCGTAATATTCTGCATTATAATACGCACACACGGCTTCCTCGTTTTTTGTATCAAAGCGTTCCGTCATCACCTTCTCTTTTGCATAAGCCTGAATCGTTTTCTGCCCGGTAATAAGCTCCTCCACCATACCGTTTAACTCACCGGCTTTAGCCGAACGCTTCCTGAACATAGGTCTGGTTCTCTTTGCCATAAACCGTGTATAAAAAACAGAAAGCGGAATCATAAGAAACACTACAATCACCAGCTTCGGTGAGATAGCAAGCATCATCGCAAAGGAACCGACTACCGTAACAAAGCCTGCCACCACCTGAACAAAATCGTTGGAAACCGAAGTGGCAATTACGTCAATGTCATAAGATACACGGCTGATAATATCTCCTGCCTGATTTTGGTCAAAATAACCTACCGGCAGCGAGAGCAGGCGGTCAAACACCTGCTGCCTCATACGTGCCGCAAGGCGCTGTGCTATATGCAGCATCAAAAGTGACAGACAGTAGGAAAGCACCGCAGAGCCGATATAGAACAGCACCATGAAACCCGCGTAATACCAGACCGTATCAAAATCAACCGCACCTTTACCGGGTGCAATCGCATCCACCGCTTTTCCCGAAAGAGACGGTCCCACCAATGCCAGAAGGTTTCCTGTCACTGCAAGCACAAAAGCAAGCAGAAGATGAAATTTGAAATTTGCCATATAACATAATAATTTTTTCATCCCGGTCACCCCTTCTATTCTATATCACCCATCTGAAGCTTTGCAATCTCACGGTATACGCCGCATTCTCCCATGAGCTCCTCATGTGTTCCGTAACCGATACATTCTCCTTCCTCCAGAACAAGAATGTGTGTCATCTGCATTACCGAGGATGCTCTCTGTGCCACCAGAATCGTGGTTGTATCCGCATATTGCTCACGAATGTTTTTTCGTATTTCGGCATCCGTCCGATAGTCAAGTGCCGAAGACGAATCGTCAAGCAACAAAACCTCCGGTGCACCCGCAAGTGCCCTTGCCACCAGAAGACGCTGTCTTTGTCCGCCGGATAAATCAGCCCCTTTAATTGCGGCCTTATGTAAGAAGCCATCCTTCTTACCATGTATGAAATCCGCTGCAAGTGCATGCTCTGCAGCACCGGTAATCTGTGCATCCTCAAGCGTTCTTCCGAACGCAATATTCTCTCTCAGAGTATCCGCAAATACCACATCATTTTGAAATACCACGCCGAAACGGCTCCTCAGCTCCGTAAGAGAGAGCCCTCGTATATCTGTTCCGTCAATCAGAATCTGTCCCTCCGTCACATCATAAAAGCGCATCAACAGATTAAGCAGCGTTGTCTTTCCGCTGCCGGTAGCCCCGATGATTCCCAGACTCTCTCCGTGTAACAGCGAAAACGAAATATTACGGATGCAGTATTTCTCCGTCTGTCCCTTTGCCGCATGATATCCAAAGGAAACATTCCTGAATTCAATGTGAGGGACCGGCTCTGTTTCCTCGCTCCGTGACTGTTTGCCCTCTGTCTGCCCGTCCTCCGGTATCAGCAGCAAATCCTCCGGTGCCGAAAGCACCTCCTCGATGCGGTTTGCGGATGCTGTTGCCTTGGATGCCACCATAAAAATGCGGTTAATCATAATCATAGCATTAAGAATCATGGTAAAATACGATAAAAATGCTACAATTTTTCCCGGCTCGCTTGCACCCGCGTTGACACGATACGCTCCGACAACAACAACTAAAGTTAAGCCTATATTTAATAACAGTCCCATAATTGGACCGGACAATGCCATGACACGTCCCGCATGCAGCTCCCTTGCTAACATTTCCTTATTTTCTTCCCGAAAACGTTCCTTTTCATAGCCGGTCTTTGACAATGCTTTAATCACACGGATACCGGAAATATTCTCCCGCATAATCCGTACCATGGAATCCATAGCTGTCTGGACTCTTTTATATAAGGGAATTCCCTTTTTTGAAATATAAAAAATGAGAAAACCAAGAATCGGCAGCAGAATCACTAACACCAACGTCAGAACCGGCTCCATCGTCAGCGTAATAATGATTCCGCCGACCAGAATCATTGGCGCACGCACTCCGAGGCGCTGCATCATACCAACCATTTGATGAATGTTATATGTATCGGATGTCATGCGGGATACCAGAGACGGAATATGAAGTGCATCCGTCTGACTTCCGGAAAGTCTCATGGTTTTCACGAATAAATCATGACGCACCGACCGCGTCACATCCTGCGCCACGGAGGCTGCCTTTCTGTTGGCAAAAATATTGCAATACCGTGCCGCCACAGCCAGAAACAACATAAAAGCTCCCCAGCAGAGCACCGGACGTATTTCCCCAAGCGGAACCACTTCATCCAAAATAAATGAAAGCACCCACGGCAAACCCAAATCCGCAAAGGTTCCCACAATTTTAATCAGAAAGCCGTACAGCATCCGTAATGCGTACGGCTTACAATACCTGACAATCAGCTTCATAAAGCACTCCTATCGATTATTCGTCCCGGAATTTAACAGTCCCGGTTTCCGCATCCATCGCATCTACAATAGCCAGTGATTCCAGCGCAATACCCATTTTGCGTATTTTCTCACCGCCATCCTGAAAGCCTTTCTCAATCACAATACCGATACCTTCCGTCTTTGCTCCGGCGCTTTCTAAGATTTCAAGAAGCCCCATCAGGGCACAGCCGTTTGCAAGAAAATCGTCAATAATCAGCACATGATCCTCCGGAGATAAAAAGCGTTTTGAAACAATTACATCATATACCCTCTTATGTGTAAAGGACTCAATCTTTGACGAATATACTTCACCGTCGATATTGATACTTTGAGCCTTCTTTGCAAACACTACCGGTACATGAAAATACTGTGCCACCACACAGGCAATTCCGATTCCGGAGGCTTCAATGGTTAAAATCTTTGTAATGTTCTTTCCCTCGAAGCGTCGTTTAAATTCCCTGCCGATTTCGTTAAACAGTTCAATATCCATCTGGTGATTTAAAAAACTATCTACCTTTAACACATTTCCGGCTTTTACGATACCGTCCTTACGGATGCGTTCTTTCAACAACTGCATATACTTTCCCTCTCTTTTCTGCTTTCTTTTAAATCAACTGCTTTTCCTTTTGTTTCTCCCCGAAACACAAATCCGGTTTCCCCACATATAAAACAACCAGTAAATAATTCTGAACACAAAGTGAATCAACGGAAGAATCACATAACGGTATAAATCCGTCTCCTGCAAATATCTGTATTCGTACCCGTATGTAACGATTGTTTTACGTAACCAGAGATCCGGCAAATAACTTCCCTCTGCCGCCGGCAGATTACACAAAGCATAAAGCTCCAGTAAAACATACCACAGACCGAGCAGCACTGCCGAAAAGACTGTGCTCCACAAAAGAACCCTGTGAACCTTTAGCTTTTCAAATCCGAACTTCGTCGTTCCCAGATATCCCGCTAAAAAGAACAACAGAGGGACAATAAAGAACAACAATACCACCCATACGGATATTCCGGCACCGTCATTCTTTTGAAACGACTGACGCATTCCCGAAAAAACCGCCACAATTATTGATATCACAATGTAGGAAACAAACGCAAAACAGGCATGTCCTGCGAAGCCCTTCCTCTTACCTTCCATCCGTAGCCTCCCAATACAGAGTTTAATAATAAAGGGATATCGAAAATCGATATCCCCTTACCTCAATTCGTTATTACAATATAACTTATTCCGTATAAAAATCTAGTCCAATTTATATATGAGAAAAAGGTACACGTAAAAAACTTACTTGAATTATAACTTGGTTACATTTGTTGCCTGCGGTCCCTTAGCACCCTGTACAATTTCGAACTCAACAGCCTGACCCTCTTCCAGAGACTTGAAGCCTTCCATGTTTAAGCCGGTGTAATGTACGAATACATCATTACCCTGCTCATCGCTGATGAAACCAAAACCCTTCTGGTTGTTGAACCACTTAACAGTACCTTTGTTCATAGATGTTCCCTCCAAAAAAAATAATAGCGGTATTTCTGATACCGCTATTATTATACTCTCCTTTTCAGGCTGTGTCAAATGATTTTTTCACTTCTTAAAATGTTCTGACATAATATCCCGGAAATATTCTTTTTTTTCATCAGATTCAAATTCATATCCGTTCAATGTTTCCTCTATTATATTAGTTATATTCTCCTGTTTCAGAACTGATTTTTCTTCCTCTGTATACGAAATATTTTTGATGACATCAGTTGCATCTTCATGGACATTGTCAGCATAAAGAGAGCTGATGTAACAGAGTAATGTCCCTGACACAACTAAGACACTAACAGCAGCAAGGATAAAATATTTCTTTCTGACCTTCATTATTTGCTCTCCTTTCAAATACCATAAGTTTTCATTCTGTACTTGCACTCATCCCCAAAGCACTGCGCTCATCATCACAATTGAAAAAAGTAACAGTGTACCGCTGTCTTCGCATGGTATCCTCCTTCCCTCTAATCTTTTGTGCAACTGTAGTGTAGCATAAAAAAAGGCTTTGTGCGGGAACTTGTCATAAAAAGGTTACTTTTTGTAATCAAAAGTCAAATTAATTTTAAATTTACGGCAAAATATGTTTCTCATGGCAAATATCTACGCAACCATTGAAATCGGGTAGGGGGTAGATAATTATTTTATCTACCGACCTCCCACACCACCGTACGTACGGTTCCGTATACGGCGGTTCTTTAGTTTTCACAGACTACCAGATAATAGTCAAGCATGGATGTATATCCTAGCTTGGCTATT
>JAQXLY010000035.1 GCA_029012365.1 Lachnospiraceae bacterium
AACAGATGTTATATATTTGAAATATGTTGCAAACCCCTTTACTTTCACGAACTAGTGTGCTAAAATATAATGGATCATCGGATCATCGAAATCAGTGTAATGATGCTTGTAAGGAGGCTACTGCTATGAGAACACATCTGGATCCTGCCGGAATGGACGATCTCTGCGAAGCACTGCTCTCTTTGAAAACCAAGGAGGAAACGTCCAACTTTCTGCGCGACCTGTGCACCATTCAGGAGTTGAAAGCACTCTCGCAGCGTTATCAGGTGGCAAAGCTGTTGCATACCAGCTGCCGCTATGCCGAGATTGTAGAGAAAACAGGCGCAAGTACCGCAACCATCAGCCGTGTGAACCGTTCTCTTGCCATGGATGGTACAGGGGGCTACGAAACCGTTTTCAACCGTCTGGATATCGGCACGGCGGAGCAGACAAATGACTGAAAGTTACGGTGTATTTGCCGATTATTATGATGCGCTCACGCAAAATGTGAATTATGCGGCCCGTGCAGCGGCAATTCACCAACTGATTACTGTGTATACCTCTGAAAAACTGGTTGCCTGTGAAAACGATCGCGGATTGCTGTTGGATCTTGCCT
The DNA here is from genome assembly GCA_029012365.1 of Lachnospiraceae bacterium. Taxonomy (GTDB): domain Bacteria; phylum Bacillota; class Clostridia; order Lachnospirales; family Lachnospiraceae; genus SIG307. Next base: position 596 of record JAQXLY010000035.1, read on the forward strand.
GCGGAACCGGTTCTTTCTCTGAGGAGATGGCAAAGCTCGGATGGGAAGTCATTGGCGTGGACGGCTCAGAGGATATGCTGATGCAGGCATATGAGAAACGCGCAGAGTCGCCGCTGGTGGGTGCAGTGCAGTATCTGCGGCAGGATATGCGCAAGCTGGATTTGTACGGCACTGTCAGCGTCACCCTTTGTATGCTCGACAGCATCAATCATCTGCCTGCTGCTACCGATGTGCGGCAGGTTTTTTCTCGCGTAGGGCTGTTTACCAATCCGGGCGGTCTGTTTCTGTTTGATGTCAACACTGCCTATAAGCATTGCAATGTACTGAAAGACCAGTGCTTCGTATATGATCTGCCTGATTGCTTCTGCGTTTGGCAGAATCAGCTTGCGGACAAAGCGCCGCATTATCCCGTGCAGATCCGGCTGGATTTTTTTGCGCGGCAGCAGAATCAGACCTACCGCCGCATGAGTGAAGCCTTTATCGAGCAGATTTATCCCCATGAAATGCTGCAAGCATATCTTGCGGAAAGCGGGTTTTCTCTGCTGAATGTGCTCGATGGCGACAGCTTTGACGCGCCCACCGAAACTTCACAACGATTACTATATATTGCTCGAAAGGATACCGAAACATGAATGGCGTATTGAAACGATATCTTTCTGATGATGGTTCTGTAGTCTGTTCTGTGCTCGACGGCACCGCCATGATTGCAGAAATGGAACGCATCCACCAGCCCTCGGCGGTGATGACTGCGGCTATGGGCAGACTTTCCATGGCGGCATCGCTGATTGGCTACGGCCTCAAAAGCATGGATGACAGCGTGACGGTGCGTATTGACGGCGGCGGCCCCGGCGGTGCAGTGGTCGCAGTTGCGGATTATCACGGCAATGTAAAATGCTGTGCTGATCACTACATTGTGGAACTTCCCCTGAATGCAGCCGGTAAGCTGGATGTGGCAGGCGCGGTGGGTACCAACGGCACACTGTATGTCATCAAGGATATGGGGCTGAAAGAGCCGTATGTGGGACAGACAGCATTGGTCACCGGCGAGATCGCCGAGGATATTACCGAGTATTTTGCCGTCAGTGAGCAGATTCCCACTGCCTGCGGTCTGGGTGTGCTGGTGGATACCGATCTGACCGTGAAAGCAGCGGGCGGCTATCTGATCCAGTTGCTGCCCTTTGCAGAGGAAAAGTCCATTGCACAGTTGGAGCAGAATCTGGCAGGCATCCAAAGCATCACCGCGTTGCTTTCCCAGGGCTTGGGTGCCGAGGAGATCGCCATGTTGCTGATGCAGGGGCTAAATGCAAATCTGCTGGATGAAAGCACCCCTACATACCAGTGTGATTGCTCGCGGGAGCGCACTGCAAGAATGCTGGCTTCTCTGGATCATGCTGCGCTGCGCGAAATGGCGGATGAAATGCCGGAAATCGAGGTGTGCTGTCATTTTTGCAGCAACAAATATGTGTTTACCCCTGATGAAATCCGTGCAATGTGCCACTCAGAAATAGATGAAGATTGTTAAAATATAGAAATTTATATTTCCTTGAAAAAAGTGCTTGACAAATCCATGCGGTTGTAGTATAATATAAAAGCACTCGATGAGAGTGCACAAGCGATGGGAGCATAGCTCAGCTGGGAGAGCATCTGCCTTACAAGCAGAGGGTCACAGGTTCGAGCCCTGTTGTTCCCATTATGGCCTGGTAGTTCAGTTGGTTAGAACGCCGCCCTGTCACGGCGGAGGTCGTGGGTTCGAGTCCCATCTGGGTCGTTTATGGACCATGGTTCATAAACGCGAGTACCGGATTCGGAAACTCGCTTATTCTCATATACGGGGTCTTAGCTCAGCTGGGAGAGCATCTGCCTTACAAGCAGAGGGTCATAGGTTCGAGCCCTATAGGCCCCATTTATACCGATAATACGGTATATACATGCCGATATGGCTCAATTCTTGACAAGCGTGCTAGCGCTTGTAGGCAGAGCAGGGCAACGCAGTTGCAGCGAAGCCAATTGGCAGATAACTAGAAAAATTTGTGCCGATATGGCTCAATTGGCAGAGCAGCTGACTTGTAATCAGCAGGTTATCGGTTCGAGTCCGATTATCGGCTTAATATCATGGATGGGTTCCCGAGTGGCCAAAGGGGGCAGACTGTAAATCTGTTAGCGACGCTTTCGAAGGTTCGAATCCTTCCCCATCCACTTTACAAAAGAATAATTATTGTCGCGGGGTGGAGCAGTCTGGAAGCTCGTCGGGCTCATAACCCGAAGGTCGTAGGTTCAAATCCTGCCCCCGCAACTCAGTAGAAAGTATTTACTATTTTTACCGACAATAAAAGCTCTCTTGCATTTTTTATATCTAATAGAGAGATACCTTGCCCAGATAGCTCAGTTGGTAGAGCAGCGGACTGAAAATCCGCGTGTCACTGGTTCGATTCCGGTTCTGGGCATTATTTTTTTACTATATGGGCTACTAGCTCAGGCGGTAGAGCACTTGACTTTTAATCAAGGTGTCGCGGGTTCGAGTCCCGCGTGGCTCATTTTTATATTATGATAAGGCTTCAAGGATTCCTTGAAGTTTTTTTGTGTTATTTAGAAGCAGAAAGAGGTGAAGTAATGAAAAGAAAATGGATTGTTGAAGTAATATATATTTTGATTGGAGCTGTTCTTGTCGGAATAAGTATCGCTGATAAAAAGAAAAGTGAGTCGGAAAAGCCGGTTTCTTTTGAAAAACCGACAATAACCGTAATGCCGGATGATGTGGAGAAGGTAAGTCCGCAGCCGACCGAAGAAGCAGGAGTGAGCATACCGCTGCAGCCGACCGGGGAGGCAGGAGTAAGCATACCGCCCAGGCCGACGGGGGAGGCTGAAGTAAGCCCACAACCGGATGTTTCTGAAAAAGAACCTGCGGTAACCGAAACTCCGGAACCGGAAAAAACGACGGAAGAAGCGGGAAAAATGCCGGGCGCAATAGAGATTAAGAATGAAAATTATGAAAAGTACGAAAACAAAAAGTATGGATGGTGGTTTTCAAGGAAGAATAACCATATTCCTTCGGGGAGCGGAGAGCCGTTTCCGATTGAGCCCTATTCTGCCTATTATTTAAATACAAAGGCGGAAGAGGAAGATAAGGTGATTTATCTTACATTTGACTGTGGATATGAGAATGGGTTTACACCGACAATTTTAGATACTCTTGCAGATAAAGGTGTAAAGGCAATGTTTTTCGTGACTAAGAGTTTTATTGTAAAGAATCCGGATTATGTGAAACGGATGAAGGAGGAGGGACATCTTGTCGGAAACCATACGGTACGTCATTTGAGTTCTCCGTCTTTGACTCCGGAGGAGCTGGAAGCAGAATTGAGGGAAGTAGCGAAAACGATGGAGGAGCTGACCGGATATCAGATAGACCCGTTTTTCCGCCCGCCTATGGGAGAATACAGTGAACGTACTTTAGCGGCGTCAAAGGATATGGGGTATACCTCTGTCTTTTGGAGCATTGCCTATTATGATTATGATGTGAAAAACCAACCGGGAAAGGATTATGTGATAAACCACTTTGCTACATATCACCATAACGGAGCTGTCGCATTGCTTCATAATGTATCGGAATCCAATACGCAGGCGCTTCGGGAGGTGATTGATCTGCTTCGGGCAGAGGGATACCGGTTCGGTATGCTTACGGAGTTGACAGCCGAAAATTAATCAAAGCACAATTTTTCTATTGAAAAATTGTGCTTTTCGGTGTATAGTAGAGTTGTATAAGTAGATGAACTCTGTTATTCTGCGCTTTTTTGCGTAGCGGAGAGACTCTGTGTTTTTATAACAAACGATATCAATTTAAGGAGGATTTATCCATGAAGTTTTTTATCGACACTGCAAATGTAGCAGACATTAAGAAGGCAAATGACATGGGTGTTATTTGCGGCGTTACCACTAACCCGTCCCTGATTGCAAAGGAAGGAAGAGTATTCGAAGAGGTAATCAAGGAAATTACCGATATCGTAGACGGACCGATCAGCGGTGAAGTTAAGGCTACTACCGTAGATGCTGAGGGAATGATTGCAGAGGGCAGAGAGATTGCTAAGATTCACCCGAACATGGTTGTTAAGATTCCGATGACCGTTGAAGGCTTAAAGGCTACAAAGGTTCTGGCATCCGAGGGTATTAAGACCAATGTTACCTTAGTATTTTCCGCTAACCAGGCACTCCTTGCCGCAAGAGCAGGTGCTACCTATGTATCTCCGTTCCTCGGAAGACTGGATGATATCTCCATGCCGGGTATCGATTTAATCCGTACTATTTCCGATATGTTCGCTATGTATGATGATATCGACACCCAGATTATCGCAGCAAGCGTAAGAAATCCGATTCACGTAACGGATTGTGCTCTTGCAGGCGCAGACATCGCTACGGTTCCGTATTCCGTAATCGAGCAGATGACCAAGCATCCGCTTACCGATCAGGGTATTGCTAAGTTCCAGAAGGATTACATCGCTGTATTCGGCAAGTAAGAAAAACGGAAATTGAACATATAGAGCTGCCGTGGGAAACGGTTTCCGGCGGCAGTTCATACAAAAAATAAACGGAGGTACTACATACATGAGTACGATTGATACAATGTCTGTAAACGCAATCCGCGTTTTGGCAGCAGATGCCGTACAGAAGGCAAAGTCCGGTCATCCGGGGCTTCCGCTTGGCAGTGCTGCAGTTGCATATGAGCTTTGGGCAAAGGAAATGAAGCACAATCCGGCAAATCCGGACTGGCCGAATCGTGACCGTTTCATTCTTTCCGGTGGACATGGTTCTACCCTGCTTTACTCCTTATTACATTTATTCGGCTACGGTCTTACAAAGGAAGATTTGATGCAGTTCCGTCAGCTGGATTCTTTAACACCGGGTCATCCGGAGTATCGTCACACGAAGGGCGTAGAAGCTACTACCGGCCCGCTTGGCGCAGGTATGGCTATGGCTGTCGGTATGGCTATGGCAGAAGCACACCTTGCCGCTACCTTCAACAAGGACGGCTATAACGTAGTTGACCATTACACCTATGTATTAGGCGGTGACGGTTGTATGATGGAGGGTATTTCCTCTGAGGCATTTTCTCTTGCAGGGACTCTTGGTCTCAGCAAGCTTATCGTATTATACGATTCCAATAAGATTTCCATCGAAGGCAGCACCGACATTGCATTTACAGAGGATGTTGAAGGCCGCATGAAGGCATTCGGTTTCCAGACCATCACCGTAGAGGACGGTAATGATTTAGAGGAAATCGGCAAGGCTATCCGCGCTGCACAGGCAGAAAAGACGAAGCCGTCCTTCATTATCTGCAAGACCCAGATCGGATACGGCTGTCCGGCAAAGCAGGGCAAGGCAAGTGCACACGGCGAGCCGCTTGGTGAGGATAATGTAAAGGCTCTGAAGGAAAACCTCGGCTGGCCTTCTCAGGAGCCGTTCTTTGTACCGGATGAGGTATATGCAAATTACAAGGCAATCGCTGCCGAAAAGGCAAAGGATGAGGAAGCCTGGAGCAAGCTGTTCGCCGAGTATTGTGCAAAGTATCCGGAGATGAAAAAGGCATGGGACGATATGTTCAACTTAGATATCGCAAAGTCCTTAATCGACAATGAGGAGTTCTGGGCATACGAGGATAAGCCGGAGGCAACCAGAAACCTTTCCGGTATCGTATTAAACCGCTTAAAGGATTATGTTCCTGCATTAATCGGCGGCGCAGCAGACCTCGCTCCGTCTACAAAGACCTATATGAAGGATGCCGGCGATTTCTCTAAGGACAATTACGCAGGCCGCAATCTCCACTTCGGTGTAAGAGAGCTTGCAATGGCTGCTATCGGCAACGGTATGACCTTACACGGTCTTCGTGCCTTTGTTTCCACCTTCTTTGTATTCAGTGATTACGTAAAGCCGATGGCAAGACTTTCTTCCATCATGCGTATTCCGACCACTTATGTACTGACTCACGACAGTATCGGTGTTGGTGAGGATGGTCCGACCCATGAGCCGATTGAGCAGTTAGCTATGCTTCGTGCTATGCCGAACTTCCATGTATTCCGTCCGGCAGATGCTACAGAGACGATTGCAGCATGGTATTCCGCAGTTACCTCTAAGGAGACTCCGACCGCACTTGTTCTTACAAGACAGAATCTTCCGCAGCTTGCAGGCTCCTCTAAGGAAGCCTTAAAGGGCGGCTATGTGATTGCCGATTCCGCAAAGGCTACCCCGGATGCAATTATCATTGCTACCGGTTCCGAGGTTTCCCTTGCAATAAATGCAAAGGAAGAGCTTCTTAAGGACGGCGTAGATGTAAGAGTTGTTTCCATGCCGTGTATGGATTTATTTGAGGAGCAGAGTGCAGAGTACAAGGAAAGCGTTCTGCCGAAGGCAGTTCGCAAGAGAGTTGCTGTTGAGGCACTCATTGATTACGGCTGGGGCAAGTATGTTGGCCTTGACGGTGCTACTGTTACAATGACCGGCTTCGGTGCATCCGCTCCGGCAAATACTCTGTTCGAGAAGTTTGGCTTTACCGTTGACAACGTAGTAAAGACTGTAAAGAGCATACTGTAATCTGACAGAGAAACGAATCAGATATATTTGGGAAGAGACTGCCACAGGAGGATATGTGGGGGTCTCTCCCTTTTATTTTTACGAGTTCGGGTGTCAAAAGGTAGTTATGATAACGGAACTTGCATTTATTCGATAAAAAAAGGAGTCGAATAACTCGGCTCCTATTATAACAATCCCTTTATTCTTGCTAATTCAGTTCTATCAAGAGTCCTTCCTGAATTAAGAACATGAAGGTTTCCCCAGTCGGAACTTTCAACTCTGGTTAACGAATCCAACTTAACAAATGAGGGCATTACAAAAGGTGGATTATATAACCTAAGTTGTTCGTTTGTGGGAAAAGCCAACTTACGTTCTTTCCCCTTTATTGATGATACATTTAATACTTCAATATATTCTGATTTTGCGGTTACGACTAAATATGTTCTATCGTATGCCGGAAACTCACCGTCCATGAATCTGATTTTCCCCAGAATGCCTTGACCTTCAATGAAACTCATCAATAAATCACCAGCCTTCCATTATCCAAATAAACGCTATAAGTGTCATCATCGGCTGATAATGAAAAGCTTTCTAACTGGTCAATAATATCGTCTGTTAAAGCAAAACCATCAAAATAGAATGTCACTCCATTAATTGTTTCACTGGCAGTTGTATTATTTGCTGTCTCCCTGTAAGCAGAAATAATCTCTCGCATTTTTTCAACATCAGCATGTTGAGAAATCATATCAACAACCGACATTTCCTTGTTATGATAACCTGTAGAATCAGTACCATTATAAAAAGCAGTTTTCCAAAAATTAAATGTGTGATTAATGTCTGAAAGTTCTTTTGCGGAAGCACATCCAAAGATTCCCATTACCAACTTTAATATTTCATATTCGCTTTCAGAAAAATCCGGTTGATACGATTCACTATCACGCTTAAAGGCTACATAATCATTTTTGTATCTCAAACGTACTTTTTCAACCACACATCCATTTTTAAAAGCTAACACCTGATCGTTAAAAAGCGGCTCACCATTCTCGGCAATATTTGCCAAATCTGCCAAAACTAAAAGCTTTTGCAATTTCATATTGCCATCATAAGTGTTCGGTCTCGAATCAGCGCCATTCTTGATGAAAAATTTTGCAAAATCATATACATCTCTCATTTTGACACCCTCCTTAAATAGAAATATTCACTCCGGCATGGGAGTGATCCCAAAAAGCCGAACACAAACAGGAGTACGCTAAACATATCATATTCATTATATCTGACCATGGCATTCTCGTCAATAATCAATTTGTGTAATCGTTGTGGCGACGGAGTATTCTTTTTGATTTATGTCGAATTTTGTAGTACGGACGGCCGTTATCACTTGTAATATTAGTATTTATTTGTTATAATATTTATACGGAGAAAGCTATCCTACGGGAGGAGGTGTGTCACTTTGGAAGCGAGTGCAACTGTACGTTCAGGTAGGAAAAGAAGACGCCTTGGTGACATGCTGATTCAGGCGGGAGTCATTACAGAGGAGCAGCTGTCGGAGGCACTGGAGTATCAGCGCACACAAACCAGAAAGATTCGTCTGGGTACTGCACTGGTGGAAAAGGGGATTACCAGTGAAAGTGCAATTGTAAGAGCATTAAAGGAACAGTTAAACATAGATTCGGTTACACTGTCCGGTATAAAAATACCGGTGGAGATTTTAAATCTGGTTTCGGACCCGGCCCTGTTGAAAAAGTATGTGATGATACCGTTTGAGCTGGATGCAAAGAATCCGAGAGGACTTCATGTTGCGATGTCCGACCCGATGGATATCATGGCAATGGATGACCTTGCCATTGTAACCAACATGGAAGTGATGCCGGTTATCTCTACCAACACAGATATCCTGAGTGCCATTGACCGGTATTACGGCGGTCAGGAGACACAGATGATGGCAGAGCGCTTCACCAGAGAGAGGCGTGAGGAGGAGGCATTACAGGAGAAGGAGGAGCAGACTGATGTAGAGAATGCTCCTATTGTTATCCTTGTGAAAACGCTGGTAGAGCAGGCGGTACGTATGCGAGCCTCCGATATTCATATTGAGCCTATGGAGGAGATGATACGTGTAAGGTATCGTATCGACGGTGTCTTACAGGAGATTAACAGATACCATACCTCCCTGCTTTCCGCTCTTGTGGCGCGTATTAAAATTATCGGCGGTATGGACATTTCCGAAAAGAGAACACCCCAGGATGGACGTATGACGCAGGTGGTAGACCACATGGAATACGATATCCGTATCTCGGTTTTGCCGACGGTGTACGGAGAAAAGATTGTGCTTCGTCTGACTTCCAAGCAGACCCTGACGAGAGAAAAGAAGCAGCTTGGATTTTTTGATGACGATATGAAGAAATTTGACCGAATTTTGACAAATCCGAATGGTATTATTCTCGTAACGGGGCCTACCGGAAGCGGTAAATCCACCACGCTCTATACCGCTCTCAGCGAATTAAATAAACCGGATGTGAATATTATTACAGTAGAAGACCCGGTAGAGGCAAACATAGACGGGATTAATCAGGTACAGGTAAATGTAAAGGCGGGACTGACGTTTGCGTCCGCGCTCCGTTCCATTTTGCGACAGGACCCGGATATTATTATGATTGGTGAAATCAGAGACCAGGAGACGGCAAGTATCGCGGTGACGGCTTCCATTACAGGTCATCTTGTAGTGAGCACCCTGCATACGAACAGTGCCGCAAGCTCTCTGACCCGACTGGTTGACATGGGAATAGAGCCGTATCTTCTGGCAGATTCCATGGTAGGTGTTATCGCACAGCGTCTGGTACGTAAGCTCTGTAACTGTAAGAAGGAGTATGAGCCTACGGAGGATGATAAAGAGATACTCGGAAGGCTGGCACCGGGGCAGAAGATATACAGACCCTGCGGGTGTCCGGAGTGTAATGAAGTAGGCTACCGCGGACGTATCGGCGTTTATGAGATATTACCTGTTACAAGCAGAATCCGCCGTCTGGTGGCAAAAAACGCTTCCGCGGATGAGATACAGGATGAGGCACTGGCGGAGGGTATGAGTACACTGCGTATGAGTGCTACACGACTGGTTCTTGACGGAGTGACTTCGGTGGAGGAGCTGGTTCGTATTTCTTATTCCAATGATGACGAATCGTAAGGGAGGGCGTATGAAGAATTTTGTATATACTGCCTTGAATAAAGACGGAAAGAAGGTAAAGGGCACCATATCCGCAGAAAGTATAGAGAGCGCAAGGGCAACACTGCGGGGACAGGGGCTTTCCGTGACGAAGCTTGCAAAGGAAACGATTTTGAATAAGGAGCTTGAGCTATCCGTCGGCGGTTCGGTGAAGGTAAGAGATTTGAGTGTCTTCTGCAGACAGTTTCAAAGTCTTCTCGGAGCCGGTGTGACGGTAATTCAGGCACTTGAGATATTAAGCTCGCAGACAGAAAATAAGGCGTTTGCCAAGACGCTTCGAGAATGCTTTCATTCCATGCAGAAGGGGAGTACACTGGCAGATACGCTAAAAAAGTATCCGAAGGTGTTTCCGAATCTTCTGCTCAACATGGTGGAGGCGGGAGAAGCCTCCGGAAGCCTTGAGACTTCCTTTGAACGAATGGCTGTTTATTTTGAAAAAAATGCCAGAATAAAGGGACTTGTAAAGAAGGCAATGATTTACCCGGTGATGATACTTTGTGTGGCATTTGTGGTCTTGATTGCCATGGCTGTGGTAGTGTTCCCGCGGTTTGCGAAGATGTTTGCGGATATGGATACCGAGCTTCCGGCAATTACAAAGGTAGTTATGGCATTCAGTAACTTTTTGATTTACCGGTGGTACATTTTGGTGCCGAGTGTGGCAGCGGCAGTAGTCCTGATTGTCAGCTTCGGAAGGACGGAGAAGGGTAAGATTTTTTTTGCTAAGCTGTCCATGAAGCTTCCTATTTTCGGAAAGATGACTGTTAAAAATGCCTGTGCCCTGTTTGCAAGGACACTCGGTACTTTGGTGGGAGCCGGAGTTTCCCTTTCGGAAGCGTTAGGGATTACAGCGCGTTCCATGAATAACAAGCTGTTCAGAGAAGCGCTGGAAAGTGCCAGACTGGAGGTTATTCAGGGCAGGAGCTTAAACGAGCCGCTCCGTAAGTGCGGACTGTTCCCGTTAATGATTCCGCAGATGGTACGTATCGGGGAGGAGACAGGCAATATCCACGGTATGCTTGATAAGGCGGCAGACTATTATGAGGATGAGGTGGAAATGACTACCGGTAATCTCACAGCCATGATGGAGCCGATGATTATTGTAGTTATGGGTGTAATTGTAGGTACTATGGTAGTTGCCATGTATATGCCGCTTATCCAGATGTACGGCACCATGGGCTAAATACGGTAATTACCCTGACGTCTGCATAACCCGTGCGAAAGCGCGCAGGCGAAAGGTATTACATAGAGGAGAAAAAGAAAAGGAGAGTAAAAATGAAGAACAGAGCAAAGAAAAACAACAAGGGCTTTTCACTGGTTGAGTTAATCGTAGTTGTACTGATTATTGGTGTTATTGCAGTTGCACTCGCACCGCAGGTAATGAAGTGGGTAGACACTTCCAAGAAGAATACGGATGCAAACAATGAAAATTCATTAAAAGCACTTGTACAAATGGCACTAACTGATTGGCAAAGTCAGGGGGGAAGTCTTGAACAGACAAAGGATGCAGTTTATACTGTAGATACCGTTAATACGCTTACACCAGATTCGAGTGGAACAGACTGGAAAATTGGAGCTGCTGGAGCAACACTTTCTTCTGTTATTGGCAATGTTGCTGGCGATGGATATGTAATGCCAAATGACACTACATTGAAGTACAAAATTACTGTTACAAAGGGCACTGGCAAGGTTGCAATTTCGACAGTGACTAAATAAATTATGTGAATATTCACCTTCACTCCACGTTTTTTATACATAAGATCCAACCAACAGAAAGGACCACTGCTATGAAGGAATATGCTATTATCATTTATCCGCTCGTTTTTATATACGGCATAGTAGTGGGAAGCTTTTTGAACGTGTGCATTTACCGTATTCCGAAGCGGGAAAGTATCGTTACAACGCCGTCCCATTGTATGAGCTGTGGTTATGGGCTTAAATGGTACGATTTGATTCCGGTATTTTCCTGGCTTTGGTTACGGGGAAAATGCCGCAAGTGTAAGGCACCGGTATCGGTGCAATATCCGCTTGTGGAGCTAGTAAACGGGCTCTTATGGCTGTTTACGATTTATTTGTGCGGGCTGACAGTGGAAGGAATTTTGTATTGTCTGTTCGCTTCGGCACTGCTTGTTCTTAGTGTAATTGATTTTCGTACCTATGAGATTCCTTTCGGAATCAACGTATTTATTGCACTGTTAGGAGTTGTGCGTGTTTGCACGGACTTAAAACAGTGGTTTTTCTATTTGATTGGCCTTTTTCTCGTCAGCGGAATCTTTGGAATCATTTTCCTGCTAACGAAGGGAAAGGGAATGGGTGGCGGTGACATTAAGCTGATGGCGGCAGCGGGACTACTTCTCGGAGGACCGGAGATATTTCTTGCAATGCTGCTTGGCTGTCTGTTTGCGGTACTGATTCATCCGGTGCGGATGATTTTTGCAAAAGAAGGGCACAGACTTGCCTTTGGACCGTATCTTGCGGTGGGATGTCTGCTTGCCGCATGGTTCGGCAATGACATCATCTCTTGGTATCTGGCAATGTGGCAGGTTTAGGAGGTACTATGGCGAAATCGGTAGTAAGTATGGAAATCGGGGAGAAACAGACCCGTATTGCTTTGCTAAAGCTGAATAAGAAAAAACAGCGCGTAAAAAGGGCGCTTATTTTTGATACACCGGAAGGTGTAATAGAGGATGGCTATATTACAGACTGCGGTACGTTTGCAAAGGTGCTGCGGCGTGAGATGAAGAAAGCAAAGATTAGGAAGAAAAGGATTGTGTTTACTCTTTCTTCCAATAAGATTGTAAATAGAGAAGTAATTGTAGGGGCTGTAAAGCCGAATAAAATAGCGAATATCGTAGAGACAGAGGCACAGGATTATTTTCCGATGGGCATTCTGGACCATGCGGTATCCTATATTGTGCTGGAGCAGAGCAAAGAAAAGCAGCAAAGCCGTCTCATGGTGTATGCGGTGCCGGATACTTTGCTGCAGAATTATTATGAACTGGCAGATAAACTACGCCGTAGCGTAGCATCGATAGATTGTATGGGTAATTCCCAGTATCAGTGGCTGCGGCGTTCCGACTTTGAGGAAGTCAGTATGGTTATTCAGATTAACGGGACAACCTCTGCTATCACGATATTTCAGGGGCAGGTCATGGGAATTCAGCGAACCCTGAGCTACGGAATTAATTTCATCGCGGATGCACTCTGGGAAAGCGATGAGTTCGGGGAAGTGATGACAAGGGAAATTGCGGCAGAGCTTTTACACGAGATGCCGATTTTAGCTGTTGCCATGGAAGCGGATAAGAGGGAACGCTGGCAGGAGGAGCTGCTTTATGCCGCCCGGATGTTTGCAAGTAATGTAGCCCGTGTTATGCAGTATTATTCCACGAAAAATCCGGGTGTCTCGGTACAGAGGGTATATATTACCGGTGAAGGAGCCCGCGTGGACGGAATGAGGGAGCTTTTGAGGGAAGAGCTTCAGATTCCGGTGGAGATTTTTAATGTAACGGAGGGTGTTAAATTTAAGAAGCAGGCAGCACGGATGAAAGACGAAGGGTTTGCGCTGTTTGGTTGTCTGGGTGCTGTTGTAAAGCCTCTGGGGCTTCGTCCGTACAAATTGATTATGCGTGAGAAGATTCTCTCGGCGGTAGCGGGGGTAAGCGTGCTTACTCTGGCGGTAGCCGGGGTATTTACCTATCTGATACGGAATGCCGGAGAAGAGCTGGAACAGGCAGAACGGTCAAAAGCCAGACTGGAGCAGCGGATTGAAAAGAAGGAGGCAATCGAAGAGCTGGAGGCAAAATGTGTAACAAGCGATGCGACACTTCTTACGGCAATGGGTGCGGATGCTATGACAAACAGTGTGACGGAGCTGCTGCCGGAGCTGATTGAGGTTCTTGAAAGGGTATTGCCGAGGCGTTCCATGGTGTATTCCTTAAGTGTGAATGAAGCTATGCTTACCATGAACTTTTCAACAGTGACAAAGGAAGAGGCGGCAGAGGTGCTGCTGCAGTTAAAAGCACTTCCGTATTTTTCTAATGTACAGGTTGCGGGTATTACGGAAAATGCGAACGCAGCCACCGGACTTTCCCAGGTTGCATTTACGGTAAACTGTATCTTAGTTGATTATCGAGAAGGAACGGAGGCGGAGTAGGGTGAGAAACGGAAAAAGAAAGGTGGAAATGGGCACCAGATTTGCTTTGATTATTGTTTTGATTGCCGCTATATTCGTGTACCGGTTTGTATATTATCGTATGGTGGAGGAGCGGGATGCCATTTATGAGGAAAGCAAAGTGCTCGAAAACAGATTGGAAGAACTGGATGCGAAAGAAACAAATCGCGGAGTATATATTCAGAGAATGCAGACAGCAGAGGATGAACTCAGAAAGATACTCGGAAAGTATGGTGCCGGAAATACACCGGAAAAGAGTATTCTGTTTATAAAGGAGCTGGAGGATAGCCTTGAGGTGAAAATCCCGAATGTGAGCTTTTCCGAGCCGTCGGAGCTTATCAGTGTGGATTTGTCGGGAATAGGAGAAACGCAAAGCTTCGGACAGATAATATTTACAAAGGAGAATATTTCCTTTGGCTATAGCTGTGATTATGAAACGTGGAAGAAGCTGCTTACCTATATCGGAGAGTATCCGGAGCGGAGAACCGTACAGTCCGTGACGGCATCCTATAACAGTGCAAGCGGGACATTAGACGGAACAATGGTACTGAATTTGTTTGCGGTGACCGGTGGGGAAAAGGAATACATAGCGCCGGTAACGGAGGATGTTCCGCTTGGCAGGGATAACCTGTTTGCGGAATAAGAGGAGGCAGAGCATGAGAAAAGCGGCGGAAAATAAAGGCTTTACACTGGTAGAAGTGATTGTAGGAATGCTGATGTTAGCCATTGTTATCGTTTCGGTTCTGACCGCATTTGCTTCTGCCGCAAGAAATACGGTATTCAGTAAGAAGGAACAAAGTGCCAAAACCCTTGCCGCAAATCTTATGGAGTATGTAAAAGCGGGGGGAGAGGACTATACCGGCATATTCGGGGGAACGAAAGAAGAAGCAACGCCGGGAAATGAGGCGGTGTCTGTGTTACGCGGAGTCCCGGAGGGCTTTTATACTTTTGATGTAGAGCTTGAGAAAAATTTTGATGTAGTGGAGTATGACACGGCATGGCTGAATGATTACAGGGAGATTTTATTAGATAGCGGAGGGGACGGTACGGTTCTGATTGATTTGTCCGGTCAGGGGACGGCATACGATATGTACGCAGTGGACACGTTTTATGCGATGCATGAGCAGTATGTTACGAATTATAACGAGAAGGAGCTGGCTGAGTGGAGAGAACAGGTGAGAGCGCAGTCGGAGGGGCTGGGTCCGGGAGAGCCTACACCTACACCGCTTCCTTCACCGATACCGATGCTGCCTGCGACAAGAGATGAGGTGCTGGCGCAAACTACGAGAGAGCTTGTGCTTTGTTCGGAGGGTGTCTCCTACGGAAAAATGCAGCTTACGGCTAAGCTGTTTTTTACACTCGGAGCGGGTATTATGATTCCTGCCGGAGTAGAGCGCGAAATAGTAACGCAGATATTCGGAAGTCGTGTTTACGACAGCGGAAATGCTGCGGTGGCAGGAACAAATACACTGGAGAAGATATATGTTTTGTATGCTCCTTTTGCGGGAGGAAGCAGCGGGACGGATATTCGCGTTCTGGATGAGGGAAGTTCGCTTAACGCAGACCTTTTTCTTGTCTGGTCGGAAGATGCGAGAGAGCTTCCGGGAGATGAATTATATGAAAAAACAATGGCAGAGCGTACCGGCGGAAAGCAGCTTACCATGTCATTTTTTTCAAGAGAGAGCGTTTTTGCGGTGCCTTACCGCCTCAGGGTGTATAGCTCCGTGCTTCTTAATAAGGAGGTCAGCCCCGCGGTAGAGTATTATGATTTCTCTCT
The DNA here is from genome assembly GCA_029012365.1 of Lachnospiraceae bacterium. Taxonomy (GTDB): domain Bacteria; phylum Bacillota; class Clostridia; order Lachnospirales; family Lachnospiraceae; genus SIG307. The sequence continues at coordinate 16,316 of JAQXLY010000035.1, forward strand.
GGTACCTACAGGCGAAACGGAACGAATTGCAGCGGTGAAGATAAAAGTAACCGACCCGGAAAGCGGAAAAACACTGGCGAATTTGTCGAGTGCATATACGGAGTGATGCAGAGGAATCAGCAGGAGGAGAGAATGATTCGGAAAAACAATACAGGTGCTTCCCTGATTTTTATCATTGCCTGCATTGCGGTGGTAACGGTTGTGGGGCTGGCTGTTTTAGTAGTGACAACCCAGAACCGGGAAATGAAAATGTTAGAAGGGAAAGCGCAGGAAACATTTTATGAGGCAGACGGGATTTCGGATGAGCTTGTCATTGCTCTGGAATCTCTGGCACAGGAGGCTGCAGCGGAGGCATATGCCGACCTTTTGTTGCAATATACGGTTTCGGAAGAGGAGGCGGCGGCAACCGGTGTTTCCGCAAAATCGGTACGGCTTACGCGGTACTTTGACTATTTTGCCGGAGCACTAAAGAAAAAAATAGAGGCTGCAGGTTCCCTGCAGGCATTGTTTGAAACTGCGATGGGCATCTCCGATGCGGAGGCTTTAGGGATAAGCATCGGCTGTGGGGGGACGGTAACAGAGCCGGAGGAGATTGAAGTGGCCGGCGACAGAGTCTATAGGAAAAACATACGGCTTAAGGATGTGACGTTTTCCTTTACCGCGGCGGACGGATATCAGACGAAGATTATTACCGACTTAGTGATTCGGGCAAAGAATCCGGAGGGAGAAAGAACTCTGGGCAATCCGGGAAAGAATCACTTTGCGGAGTATGCCCTGCTGACTCCGGGGAGTGTGACGGCATTACTCGGAAGCGGTCAGCCTATTTCAATAAACGGGAGTGTATATTCCGGCGGCACACTTGCCCTGACATCGAGTACGGTATCCATGACGATTGAGAATGCAAAGCAGGTGCTGGTAAAGGATACGGTTACGGTAGACAAGGCGGCACTTACCATAAAGAATAACGAGACAGAGAAGTATACCGGCGTATGGGCAGGAGGAATTGATTTAAAATCGGGCGGTGCACTTTCCATAGAAACGAATTGCTATGTAGCGGATGATTTGGAGATAGAAGGAAACGGAACCTCTTTTGTGATGAGCGGGGCGGGAAAGGAATATGTAGGCTACAGCGGTGGTATGGGAGATACGGCGGACAGTAGTGCGATTACCATTAATAAGGCATCCGATATTACACTTGACCTGAGTGGTCTGGAGAGACTCTGCCTTACCGGAAATTCGTATATTAAGGATGAGGTATGGGGGAATGCAAGCCTCGAAACGTCCATGAAGCTCGGCGTGCTACAGGGAGAATCGGTAGCATACAAAGAAATGCAGGCGGCGTATCTGGTGCCGGGAGAGTGCTTAAAGACCGGGTACAATCCGATGCCAAAGAGTGATTTTGATGCCTGCGGAGGTACTGTCGCAGACTGTCTGATAAATCTTAGCTGGCTTACGAAAAAGAACGGTGTAGTGACCGAATGGGATTTGAGCCGGTATCTGGACGCCACAGAGCCCGTAGTAACCCGTTATGTACAGTTTGACGGCGGAACCACGGTGTTTGTGTATCTGTATCTGAATTTTGCTTCGGAGGAAGCGGCAGCGGAATATTTCAGAGAGTATATGAATACGGAGCAGGGTGCCGGGATAAAGGCCCAGATGAGCCGTATGGATGCGCTTGGAGCGGGAAGTGTTATCAAGCTCGCAATGAATAATTATCTTTTGGGTAACGGCATTGTATATGATGCGGGAGGATTACGGCTTGAGAATCCTTTACTGACCCCGGAGGAGAGGGCGAGACTCATTGCCGGACGGATTACGATAAAGAAACGGAAGGAAAGCCTGTTTTACGGATTGCATGCAAATGCCGCAGTGGGAACCATGGGAGCAGGTTATGATGTTGTTACGGATAAGCTTCTGAATATAGAGACGCTTCGCGGGGAACCGGCGGCTTTGGTTTATAAACAGGTTGAGGTGGGAGAAAACCGTTATGATTTTTATGTATATAACGGAGAAGGAAGCACGTGTACGATTACGGAAAATGCCAATGTAAACGGAATTATACTTGTAAACGGGAAATTAAATATCAGTGCTACCACATTTCATGTAAACGGTCTTGTGATTGCAACAGAGGGAGTGGAGTTTACAAGCGGGGCGACCCTGCGGGCGAATGAGACTGTTGTGAATGAGATGCTCTCGGTGCAGGATGTGGGAAGGTTTTTTAAGGGGTACGGTATGGCACCCGAAGCGGGAGGAACGGCTTCCTCCGACGCGGTGGAGATTTCCTTTGAGGAATGGAAGAAAAATTAGGACTGTCAGGAAATGAGAGACAGGATTTTAAAGGAGAGGAGACCGGAGTATGGAAAGGCAGAGTACACAAAAGAATAACCGGGGCTACTCTCTTATCGAGCTGATTGTCGTTGTGCTGATTATGGGGATTCTTGCCGGTGCAGTCGGAGGCGGAATTTCATTTATGCGCAGTATGGATGTCTCCGCAACGGCAACAGAGCTGCTTTCTCTGCTGGAACGCACAAGGCTTCAGACGATTGCGGCAGAGGAGGGAGAGGCTGTTTCCCTGGAATTGTATGAGGAGAACGGGAAGTATGTTGCAAGCATCATGCAGGGCGGTGAAGAGATAGACAGAGAACGGCTTGTAGGAACCGGAATGACGATTACGGTATATGCCACAAAGTCGGTGCCGCCGGAGACGATTGTATTAGAGGAGGGAGTGGCTCCGGTGTCCTTTTCGTATGAGAAATCAAACGGCGCATTTGTAAGCCGTTTTGACAGGATTGTTCTGCGGGGAGGAACAAAGGAAGTGACGCTTTTTCTGGTGACCGGAACGGGACGGTGTTACGTGGAATAGAAAGGAGCAGGCAGATGAGAGGGGAACAACGAAGCTGTAAAGACGGCGGATATACTTTAATTGAATTGATTGTGACCGTTTTGATTTCTGCCTGTGTGGTGGCTGCCGCAACCGGGTTTCTTGTTCTCGGATTACGGCGGTATCAGTCTATCAATCAGGAGACGGCATTGCAGACAGAGTCGCAGCTTACAGAGTTTTTTTTGACAGAGCTCTTCCAGGAGGCTTCGGCATTTGAGGAGATTGATGTTGCCGAGTTTCCGGCGGGAGGCGGGATTTCAAGTGCTGTAGCGGTGACACGTGACGGCAGGGAGTATCTGGTGGTTCATAGCGGAACCCAGCTTTGGTATGCGGAGGCAGCCGGGGCATCCAGAGAAGAACAGCTGGCAGCGGCAGCAGCTCTTCCGAAGTCGGAAAAGTTTTTGGCGGATTATGTAGTATCCTTTGATTTGATTCCGGGAAATGCTACGTTTGAAGAAATTGTGGCAGGGGACGGCTGGCTGAAGATAGAGACTCTTTTTTCGGTCGGAACAAAGCAGTATGTAAGTAATGTAATGATTGCACTTCGAAACGGAAAGCAGAATTAGGAGGCAGACATGGAAAGAAGGAAGCGTACAGTTCTATACAGTGTGCTTGCCGTACTGGCATTTTGTGCCGGTATCGGTATTTATTTTCATGCCTATGGCAAGCAGAAGGAGGAAGCTGCTGCAGCCGGGGCTGCCTATTTTATAGATGAAAACGGAAAGATTGCGGTGCCGCCCGGAGGGATTTCCACGGAGGCACGTATTACAAGAGGAACAGAGGATAATCCTTTTTTTGCACTGGAAATTGTACCCTATGAAGGGTATGCGGAATTTGGGTATCTGATTGAAGGCTGTGAGCCGGTTGATTTTTCAAGATGCAGTAGCCCATGGCTTGAGGGCTATCACAGAAAAAAAGTAAAATTTTTTAAGGATGATCCGCCGTTTCTGATGCCGGAGTGGGAGAAAAACAGAATTACTTCTAACGGAACTGCAAACCAGTACGGTACGATGACACGTGTGGCAGACGGGACAGGAGATTACAAGCAGATTCCGACAGAGTGTACCTATACCCTAGGCGGAGCGGGTGGATATGAGAAGGCGACACTATATGCCAGTGGACAGATTGATAGTAACGGGAATACTGTTAATTGGGGAGATATGAGCGGTGTATTTGTGACATTTCGTTATGATACCGCAGCCACAGGCGTGCCGCGTTATTCCGCTATAGTGAATACAAAGCTTCAGGATGGTTTTTATAAATATTATTCTAATGAGGATGGGCACTGGGTATACCGGGCTCAGGGAACCGACGAGACAGAAGCGGATTTTTATGTCGGTGCCGGAACGGATTACGTGATTTTTGTGCCGGATGACCATGGCGAATATGTGGTGGATAAGGTTCTCGGAACAGAAAACAGCGGAACACTGGGTGCGATTATTTCTGCAGCAGAGGCCGTCTGGGATTATTCTTTAAGGTGGGGAAAGCTCAGTACAAGCAACCGACAGACCGCATTGTATCTGGAAAAAGACGGTTACATAGCAAAGGAAGGCGGCAGCTATACCAGAACCATTGTAAAGGCTGATTATGTAAAGGTGGAAACAGGAACACCGGGAGCGGATTTTAAATGGAGTCCGCTAAGCTATGAGCGCTGTCTGGCTTTGACGGAGGCAGAAAAGGAGGCATATAAAAACCCTGACCACGAGGCGGCTTCTTTTATGCTGGTGCGTGAAAATCTGACAGTTTATGAGGGATATGTGCACGACAATATTTTCCTAAGGGAAACCGTTGACCTCGGATACGAGATGATAAACGGCGTCCGCACGCCGCTTAGGTGCGATAGCTGTAAAAGTGCGGGAGGGACGGATACCTGCGACGAATGTGAGAGACTGGTTGAGCTTAGGATAAAAAACTTTCATTCGATTGTTTATACGGTGACACCGGAGGATTTAAACCAGAACTTGGATTTAATTGATCGGGCGGATATTATCAGTATTTCGGCAACCAGTAAGGTAGGTACCTCTGTCGGGATGTATAAGGAAGCAAGGAGAGAGGAACTGTTTTCAAGAGCCGGTACACCTGCCGCAAGTGCGGTAAAGAACATAGAAGGAGCAACCTTTGCGACCAATCAGCTCGACTGGGATGCGGTGCTTCGTATCTATGAGCGTGTGGCAATGGCGGAGTGCTGCTGCCCTATCGTGTTTGACACGGCGGCTTATAAAAGTGTAGGCTCCGGGACAAACGTAGCGGAGCAGAAGGCGGCTGTCAGTATTCCGCAGACTTACGGAAACGGTGTGACAACTTACTTTAACGGAAAAGAAGGCTACAGTAATAATCTTTATAAGCTGTTTATGCTTTTAAATCAGATGAAGCCTGCTGTATTCGAGACCTTGTTCGGTAGTCTTACCGGGGCGAATTTTTCCGTGGTAGACACAACACAAACCGATAAGGACGGGAGTAAAATCAAAACCTGTAGCTTTACAAAGTGGAATCTTCCGGCAGATGCCCCACAGGAGCAGAAAAATGCCATGGTGTATTGGAACGAGTACACCTTTCTTCCGTATGAGCTGATACCGGAGCAGGGAAAGCATAAGGATATACTGGATTCTCTTGAAATTATGAACAGTATGGGAGATACGCTTTATCAGTTTGATTCCCAGGGGGCACAGAATATGTTAAGCGGCTGTCTGTATGTATTCCCTACAGATAATTTGATGACGCTTGATTTCGGAAATCCAAATGCCGGCGGTTTGAAAAACGACCAGTACGGACATGAAGCATATGACTATTTTGATTCGGTAAACGGAGATGATAACGGACCGCCGTTAGGCCTCGGAACGGCACTCAGTCTGCACTTTATTGTCAAAAAGACACAGGAGGAGGCTAAGGAAAGTCTGGAGGAGGGGGCTGTAAACAGGGATTACCGGGTTCTGGAGCTTTTGCCGTCCGCCGCATCGGTCTATAAATCGGATGCGGAGTGGAAGTTGTTTATGGTAAACTATGCCAATACCAAAGGGGAAGTCACGGTGGACAGGATGACAACCTCCGAGTTTAACGGAAAGCATGGGGATTTGCTTGGTAAGTATGATATGATTTATATCGGAGTCAATAAAGATGCAGCGGATGTTACGATGAACTTCGGCGGAGGGACCGATTATATCTATGCACATACCGGTCCCGGAGTTACACTGGATACGTCAAATGCGGAGAATGGGAAGTTGTATGGTCTGCTGGGAGCTGCGGATATTGAAAACCGGTTTGCGTATTCGGGAAATGACCTGACAGAATCAGCAAAGGAGAAGCTGTTTTTATATGCTAAGAACGGGGGACCGATTTTATTCGGCACAGGTTTTTATACAAATGAGAATGCGCAGGCAGAAGCACAGGGGATTGACCGTACCTCCAATGTGTTTGCACTGTCGGAGGAGCTTAAGTCGGATGCGGCTGCAGACAGCAGACGTTTGTACGAACCGGCATTTGTCGGAGCTACCCACGTGGAGCAGGCAAAGAAACTAAAATCGGCACTGAACAGAGGGCGGATAAGGCTTACCGTAACAGAGCAGCCGGTAAAGTATGACAGCGTGAAGACGCTTGACAGTGCAAAATATGTGACCTCAGGCATGTTAAGGTATAAGTTTAAGGTGGCCGCCACAGAGGGACAGGAATATACGGTACAGTTATTTATCGACAGTAATAAGGACGGTGTATTTACGGACGGTGAGCAGGTGGCGTATGAGCTTTATCCGGTGGAGGAAGACGGGACACAGGGTGCACGGATTACATCAGGAACCGTAACCGGCGGAAATACGTATACGGTAAGAAGCAGTCTGGGAACCGTAACCGGCAGCTTCCACTGGAAGCTCGCATTTGTGAAGGACAATGTAGTGCATACCTCGCTCGACGGTGTGTCAGCGGTGAAGGCGGCGGAGGCAAAGCAGGTGAAGGTATTGCAGATACTTCCGGAAACGATATCCTCCTGTACCGTTTATCTGCCGCAGGACGGAGAGGTGATAGGAAGCAGCGTGAATATTCCGGGTGCGACTACGTTACAAAAGCAGACTACAAAACGAATTTATGATTCGGTCAGGAGTCTGACGGAATATGAATTTTCCTTTGTGAGAAAAACGCAGAGTGAAGTAGTTTCCCTTCTGGGAGCGGATGAAAACGCCCTGATGTCGGAGTATGATATTCTGGTGCTTGGGTTTGCGGATCATTACAACGGAATTGCGGACACTGCATTACGCACGGCGTTAGAAGCCTTTATAAACGGCGGAAAGGGAGTTGTGTATACAAACAGTGTACTTTCACTTCCGGGAGCCGGTTCTGCTGCTGCGGATTTTTCAAGTCGTTTCAGAGAGCGGTTCGGCGTTGACCGGTACGGTATTACAAGGGTATCCACAAAAGGAGCCGCCTCCGGGTTGTTGGCGGCATACACAAGCGGAATCAGCCGTGATTTGCCGCGGAAGGCTTCCTCATCGACAGGTGCGGTGCAGTATGTGACGGCAAATGCAGGAGGAGTCGAATATATGCTGGCACAGGGAATCGGTAACGGGACATTGTTCCGCTACGGGCAGGGGATGACTTCCGGGGTGTCTACAACAAAGGCGGCGGTTATTAACAGGGGCACGATAACAAATTATCCGTTTACCCTTTCGGATGAGCTTTCGGTTTCGGAATCCCTTGTGCCGTATTACCAGCTTGATTTGGAAAAGGAGGCTACCTCCGTATGGCTGTGCCTGACAGGGGACGGGACTACGGGATTGGCAGGAGATTATTATAATACTACCGCCCATGATGTACGGAACAATTATTATGTATACAGCTCCGGAAATGTAGGATATTTCGGTGCGGGGTATAATGCGGGTATGACAACGGATGAGGTACGGCTGTTTATCAATACACTGGTGGGTGTATATCGCCCAAAACCGGAATCGGCGGGAATTATTGTGGAAAATGCGGATGTGGCAAAGGTCGGAGCAGCTTATTATCTCTGTGTGGATTTGGATTCGGCAAATAAGGAGAAACTAATCGGAAAGGACAGCTCCTCCGTATACCGGATATGGTATGGCGGTTCGATAATAGAGAGAACCGGTGAAAGCAAGAAGGTGTACTTCCGGATCAAAGACCCGAATGTGATACCGGCGGGACAGACGGCAGAGTATCAGCTGTTCTTTACAATAGAGAGGAACGGTACAGCTGTGGCGGAGAATTATGTGGTTTACGACGCAGGAGGGAATCCGGTAACGGATTTTGAGGCTGACACGATGTATTATACGTTTGTGAAGGTGACAAAGGAGTCTTCCGGAGGAGAGACGGCAATCGGAGAGACGAAGCTTACGATTACAACCGAATCGCGTTATCTGGAAGGCAGCACGGAGGTTTTCACAGGTGAAAAAAAGACCGAGGTACGTATTGTTCCGCGAGGAATGTTCGATTTGGATTAAATGCAGGGAGAGGAAAAAGAGATGGCAAAGATTTTGATTGTAGAGGATGACAGTAAGATTGCCCGTTTTGTAGAGCTGGAGCTAAAGCATGAGGGCTATGAAACGGAGACGGCAGCAGACGGCAGAACCGGGCTTTCCAAAGCACTGATGCCGGATACGGATCTTGTTCTGTTAGATATTATGCTGCCGGAGCTTTCCGGAATGGAGGTATGCCGCAGAATCAGACAGGAGTCCCAGGTTCCGGTAATCATGCTGACGGCAAAGGGAGACGTGACGGACAAGGTGGCAGGACTTGATTTGGGAGCGGATGATTATATGACAAAGCCGTTTGCAATAGAAGAGCTGTTAGCCAGAATCCGTGTGGCACTCAAGCCGCGGACGGGAGCAGCCGGTAAAACGGAGGAAAAGCTGGTACATGGCAAACTGACACTGGACCTTGCGGCAAGGCAGGTGAGTTTCGGAAAGGAGCCTCTTGTGCTTACGAAAAAGGAGTTTGATTTGCTTGCCTTTTTGTTAAAAAACAAGAACCGCGCCGTTCCGAGAGAGGAGCTGCTTTCTGCGGTATGGGATTATGATTACGCGGGTGATACAAACGTGGTGGATGTGTACATTCGTTATTTGCGGCAGAAGGTGGAGGAGCCATTAAAGCTTCGTCTGATTGAAACCGTGCGGGGAGTGGGGTATATGATTCGGGATGAAAAATAGTGAAAAGGAATCCACGTTGCAGATAAAGCTGTTTGACTCGCTCACCTGTAGAATCACAGTTTATTTTACGGTTTTGTTTCTGGTTGCCGGGGTGTTTTTATTATGTTTGTTTACGGTGATACGCTTAAAAAGTATTTCCGACGTGTACAGGGAAGCGGCGAAGGAGTTTGCCTATCATTTGGAAAACAAAGCAGAGGGTATCGAAAGTATACACGAGGAGTGTACCTCTCTCGTTGTCAGGTCTGTGGAAAACAAGGAAGTAATATATCGTCTCGGAAAAGAGATGAATCGCTTTTCTATCGGGAAATGGCATTTTGAAAAGCAGGGTGGGAAAATGCGGTTATATGCAAGGTATGTTGTACCGTTGGTTTTTTATAAAACGGAATGCAGTGCCGAGTTTGTATTTGATTGTACAGAAGATTGGAAGCAGGTGAAGGCAGAACTGATACGGTTCGCGGAGTGGGAGCTTGTGTTTGTGGTGTTTGCTGCCTTTGCCTGTTATATACTGGTCAGGGCAATGTTTCGTCCGATTGATGAGATGTCTGCGCAGGTGGGACGACTGAATCTGCAGAATATTCATACGGAACGGTTAAGTGTTGAGGGAACGATGGATGAGCTGAAGACACTTGCCTCCGGCATCAATGAAATGTTAGACCGGATGGAGCAGGCATATGAGGCACAGAAGCAGTTTGTGTCGGAAGCGTCTCATGAGCTGAGGACTCCGATTACGGTATTGCAGGGATATTCTGCCATGCTGAGACGCTGGGGAGCAGAGGACAGGGAGGTGCTTGCCGAATCGGTGGAGGCAATAGAATCGGAAGCAAAATCCATGCAGGAATTAGTTGAAAAGCTGTTGTTTCTGTCGCGCCATGAAAGGCGGAAGCTTCCTTTTGCCAAGGAATGGTTTGATATGGCAGAGGTGGTGCGTGAGCTTGAAAAGGAGATGGTATATCTTTCCGATACGCGGAATATGCAGTGTCCGGTTTGTGAGTCCGCGCGTGTCTACGGAGACCGTCAGGCATTAAAGCAGGCGATACGGGTATTTCTGGATAATGCCGTAAAGTATACAAGAGAAGGGGATACGATAGCTCTTTCCTGCCGGAACCGGCACGGAGCCTGTGAGATTACCGTAGAGGATACGGGTCTCGGAATGAAAAAAGAGGATATGGAAGGAATTTTCGGACGCTTTTTCCGGGCAGACACGGTACGGGGAAAGAATATAGAGGGACATGGTCTGGGGCTTTCGATTGCCCGTCTGATTATTGACGGACATGCCGGAAAGATTCTTGTAAGAAGCCAGTATACAAAGGGAAGCGCTTTTATTGTTTCGATTCCAAGACAAAGAGGTGTTTAACGATATGGAATGTCAGCTTTGTCCGCGTCGCTGTCCGGTGGACAGAAAGGGCGGAGAACGGGGCTTTTGCGGTATGACAGAGGATGTGTTTGTAGCACGTGTGGCACCGCATTTTTGGGAAGAGCCCTGTATTTCCGGAACAAACGGGTCCGGGACGGTTTTCTTTTCCGGATGCAATCTGCGCTGTGTGTATTGCCAAAATTATAAGATAGCGGCAGGTAAGGCGGGGCGCAGAATGTCGGTGGAGGAGCTCGCTGCGGCTTTTTTATCCTTGCAGGAGCAGGGGTGCCATAATCTGAATCTGGTGACACCCGGTCACTTTGCACCACAGATTGCAGAAGCACTGAGACTTGCAAAACCAAATATACCGGTGGTATACAATACATCCTCCTACGAATGTGTACAAACACTTCGTAATCTGGAGGGACTTGTGGATATCTATCTGGCGGATTTGAAATATCCGGATGCAGAGCTTTCAAAGCGTTACTCTCATGCCGCAGACTATCCGGAGATAGCGAAAGCAGCGATTGATGAGATGGTACGGCAGACAGGCGGCGTGGAATATATATGTACTCCGGAAGCAGAGGTCGGACACGGAAAAGGTTCGGAGTCTGCCTGCAAGGTAGTGAAAAATGCTACGGAATATCCGGATGGCGCATTGATGCGCCGGGGAGTTATCGTCAGACATCTTCTTTTGCCGGGGCGGGTAGAGGAGGCAAAACAGGTTCTCCGGTATTTGTATGAAACTTATAAAGATACGGTAGCTGTCAGTATTCTGAATCAGTATACGCCCCTGCCGCATGTAGCGGCGTATCCGGAACTGAATCGTAAGGTGACGGAGGAGGAATACGAGGAGGTTGTGGAGTTTGCGCTGGAGCTTGGAATCGGTCACGGTTTTTTGCAGGAGGGGCAGGCAGCGGATGAAAGCTTTATACCGGAGTTTTTATAAGTTGTTTATTTAATCGGTGGTTCGTTAAAGAAAGATTAAAATTCCATTAAGAATGAAAGTATTTCAAAATTTGTTCATAAATTCATGCTAGACTGAATTTGAAAAGAGGAACGGCACAGTGCGTATGCCGCTTCAGGTACATAGAGTTTGTTTGTAAGAGTAACGGAGGCATAAATTTGAAAGAAAGTATGAAGAGAGAAGATAACATAAACGAAGAAAAGCTTTATGAGGAATATGAGGCGGCAGAGCTTGTGCCGACGGAGAAACATTTGCTTGCGCAGACCGCGACCATGGATGAATGGAGGCGTATGCAGCTGATTTATAATGCGGCACTGAAGGAGATAAATACAAAGCTTGAGATTTTAAACAGTGAATTTCAGATGGCGCACAGGTATAATCCGATTGAGCATATTACGGCGCGTATCAAGTCTCCGGACAGCATTGCCAAAAAGCTCAGGCATCAGGGCAGAGCGGTTACGATAGAAAATATTGTACGTTACATTAACGATGTTGCGGGAATTCGTATCATTTGTTCTTTTACCTCGGATATTTATAAGATTTCCGAGCTGATTCGCAAGCAAAGTGATGTAAAGGTATTAAAGATAAAGGACTATATCGAAAATCCGAAACCGAACGGGTATACCAGTTATCATATGATTGTATCCGTGCCGATTTTTCTTTCGGATATGACGATTGATACGAAGGTAGAGATTCAGATTCGGACCATTGCAATGGACTTTTGGGCAAGCTTAGAGCATAAGATGTATTATAAGTTTGAAGGAAATGCTCCGGAGAATATCCGCCGTGAGTTAAAGGAGTGTGCGGATCTGGTGGGATTTCTTGACCGTAAGATGCTGGCAATCAACGAGGAGATTAAGAAATACAGTGACGAGGAAGAAGAGGGAGAATTGATTTCCGAATCGCTTCGTATGTTGTTCGGAAGGGTGAATGAGGAGAACGAAGCAAAGGAAACGGCATTACACGAAGCAAAGGATTCGGTAGTCATTGATCTGGATGAGGCACAGTTACGTAAGGCAGATGAGGAGACGGAGAGTGCAGTTTCCAGAAAGAAGCTTTTTACCATGCCGAAAAGCAGAAAGGCATCCATAAATTAAGGAGCTGCTGATATAGTTAGGGCAACACGGATGTATCCGGGGTTGCCCTAAGAAAGATGTTTTTAAAAGTGCTTGACAAAAATTGCTTTCTGTGCTATTCTCAACTATGGTTAGACATGACTAACTAAAGAGTGTGGATTTATATTTATTATCGGGAGGCAGATATGACTTTAGCAGAGGCACAAATCGGTAAAGAATATAGAATAAAGGAAATTGACACGAATGACGAGGAGCTGAATACATTTTTGTTTTCTCTCGGATGCTATAGCGGAGAGCCGATTACGGTGATTTCACGCAGGAAAAGCGGCTGTGTCGTTTCGATTAAAGATGGCAGATATAATATAGACCGTCCGCTTGCGGAGGCCATACAGATTTAGGGAACGCTGTTTTTCGGACCGATATTCAACAGACATTGAATTAATCAGCGTTTCCCTAATTTATGTCAAGGAGTTAGCCTATGCTTCCCAACCACGGAATGCGGGCTTGCGGATTGAGTAAAAAGGAGGAAACTCATATGAGAATCGCTTTGGCGGGGAATCCAAACAGCGGTAAGACATCGATGTATAACGAGCTTACCGGCAGAAACGAAAAAGTAGGGAATTGGGCAGGAGTAACCGTAGACAAGAAAGAGAGTCCTGTGAAAAGGAGTTTATATGACGGAAACGAGGAGTATATTTTAGTAGACCTTCCCGGTGCATATTCCATGTCTCCGTTCACAGCTGAGGAGAGTATTACAAGTGCCTATATAAAGAACGAGAAGCCGGATGTCATTATTAATATTGTGGACGGGACAAATCTGAGCCGCAGCCTGTTTTTTACGACCCAGCTCCTTGAGCTTGGGATACCGGTGGTAGTTGCTTTAAATAAGAGTGATATCAATGAGAAAAAGGAAACTAAGATTGATGAAGCGGCATTGGCGGAAAAGCTCGGATGTCCTGTGGTTAAGACGGTTTCCGCTCCCGGTGCCGTAAACGGTCTGGCGGAAGTGATGAAGGCTGTCGCAGCTGTAGCGGGAAAGCGTCAAAAAGCCCCATATGTGCAGGAGACTATCGATATGAAGGATAAAGCGACGGCAGAGGCGGCGGACAGGAAGCGTTTTTCCTTTGTGAATCGGATAGTCGCAGATGTTGAAAAGCGGAAGGTGCTTACGAAGGAGCGAAATTATCAGGATAAGATTGATGCGGTTCTGACAAATAAGTGGTTTGGTATTCCGATTTTTGCGGTAGTGATGTTTCTTGTATTTTACATATCACAGTCTACGGTGGGCACATGGATTGCAGACCTGCTGACAGGCTGGATTGATATGTTCAGGGAATGGGTTGCGGGCAAGGTGGAAGGCGCGAATCCGTTTTTGCAGTCGCTGTTAGTGGATGGTGTTATCGGCGGTGTGGGAGCCGTAATAGGATTTCTGCCGCTTGTAATGGTTATGTATTTCCTGATTGCATTACTGGAGGATTGCGGTTATATGGCACGCGCAACGATAGTGCTTGACCCGATTTTTAAGAAGGTGGGTCTGTCCGGCAAGTCTGTAATCCCGATGGTTATCGGTACAGGGTGTGCGATTCCCGGTGTAATGGCATGCCGCACAATCCGGAACGACAGAGAGCGCAGAGCTACCGCAATGCTGACTCCGTTTATGCCGTGCGGAGCGAAGCTCCCGGTAATTGCACTGTTTGCGGGTGCTTTTTTTGCCGATGCGTCATGGGTCGGACCTCTGATGTATTTTGTCGGGATTGTACTGATTTTGCTTGGAGCGTTGTTAGTAAATAAGCTGACGGGGTGCAGGCACAGAAAGTCGTTTTTCATTATGGAGCTTCCGGAATATAAGGTACCGAGCCTGTGGAGAGCAATTCTTTCCATGTGCTCCCGCGGCAAGGCATATATTATTAAGGCCGGCACAGTGATTCTTGTTTGTAATGCGGTTGTTCAGATTATGCAGACCTTTAACTGGAAATTGCAGGTAGTAGAGGAGGGGGCGGAGCGTAGTTCCATTCTGGCCGGTATCGCTTCTCCGTTTGCGGTTCTTTTAATTCCGTTAGGATTCGGCGTATGGCAGCTGGCGGCGGCAGCAATCACCGGATTTATTGCAAAAGAAAATGTTGTGGCTACAATCGCGGTTGTTTACGGTCTGACGAATTTTATTGATACGGAAGAGCTGGCATTAACAGGCGGCGCAAATGAAGTAGCGGTTGCCATGGGACTTACGAAGGCAGCGGCATTGGCATATCTGATGTTCAATTTATACTCACCGCCTTGTTTTGCGGCAATCGGAGCCATGAATGCGGAGATGAAAAGTGCAAAGTGGCTGTGGAGCGGTATTGCACTTCAGCTCGGAACGGGATATACGATTGCATTCATAGTATATCAGACAGGTACGCTTATTTTGACCGGCAGCTTCGGAACCGGATTTGTACCGGGACTTGCGGCTGTGGCAGGTATGGCAGGTATCGTGCTTTTCCTGATTGGCAGGGCAAATAAAAGAAATGCTGTCCAAACCGCGGCACAGTAAAGAACCGGACCGGACAGCGAAGGAAGCAGAGAACAGATGGAAGGAGATTTCCTATGGTGGATATTGTTATTATTGCGGTGCTCCTTGTAATTTTTTGTGGGGCGGCTGCCTATATCGTTAAGGCAAAAAAGAAGGGGACAAAGTGTATCGGCTGTCCTGCCGGGGATAACTGTATATACAGGAAAGGAAATGGGAATGAAAAAGGCTGTCACTGCGAATGTAGTGGTAACAGCCCGGAAAAATAAGGTTTTCACTTCAAAGGTATTCTGTTTTATTCTTTCAGGTAGCTGCCGAGAATGCGGCGGGCCAGCTCCCATGTGTCCTCTAACGTGAATACAGTGTATTCGGCACGTTTATGTATACCGTGGGTTTGCAGGAGCTCTTCGGTATATTCGGAGAGGCGGTAGGTGGAGTAGGTTCCGTCTCCTACCTGTTCACTGTAATGAGTAACAACCGGGATGACGGAGCTTTCCGTGATTTCGATTGTGCCCTCCGGTGTCTCTGTCAGCGTGACCTCTGCCATTCCGCCAAGTAAACGCGGAGCTTCGATTTGTCCGGAAATGAAGTTGCCGAGAGAGTAAAATACAAGCATATTGCCGCCGTCCGGACGTTCAATCCACTCTACCGGCTCTAATACGTGAGGGTGGGCACCGATGACAAGGTCTACCCCCTCTTCTGCAAAAAGAGTGGTCCATGAAATCTGGCTTTTATCGGGCTCGTAGACATATTCCGTGCCCCAGTGTGGAAATACGATGACAAAGTCCGAAAGCTCCTTTGCCTGCCGTATCTGGGAACGGATATAATCACGGTTATTCCATGTCAAAAGAGTTACAAGATGTTCTTTTCCGTTCGGAATGGGAATCCCGTTTAATCCATAGGTATAATTTAACATGGCAATACGAATGCCGTTTTTTTCCACAACGGTAATGGTATCTTTTGCTTCCGGCGAATCGTAGATTCCGAGTACCGTAATCTCCGGGTGGTTGGTTTTCCAATAGTTTAAGCAGTTTTCTACGCCCTTTGCGCCCTTATCCATAGTGTGGTTGGTGGCATGAAGCACTACATCAAAGCCGGCATTGACAATGGCATCTCCCATAGCATCCGGTGTATTAAAGGTCGGATAGCCACTGTAAGGAAATTCGGAACCGCCGAGGATGGTTTCCTGATTAATGACAGCGATATCCGCTGCACTGATTTCTTCTGTTAAATGTCGGTAAAAGCCGTTGAAATCATAGGTGCCGTCTTCCTGTAAGCCACCGTTTAAGGTACTTCCGTGGACTAAATCATCTCCTACCGCAAGCAGAGTAACCTGACGCGGCATAGGAGTCGGACTCGGAGTCGGAGTCGGCGTAGGAGAAGGAGTGGCTGTCGGTTCGGGTGATTTGCTCGGACTAAGAGTAAGACCGGAGGTAGGTGCTGCCGGTGTGACGGTAAGATTGTCCTGTGGAGAAAACGTCTGGGCGGTTTTATTACAGGAAGCAAATATAAAAAGGAAGAAAAGCCCGCAGAAAATGAAACGGGCTTTCTTGACTTTATAGGAAATACCGTGTTGAGTCAATTTGTAGAATAAAGGCTTCATAAAAGCTCCTTTCGGGGGTACTTAAAATGGAATATCGTGTGGAACGGGGACAGGCTCCGCATCCATGGAAATTTCGGGTTCGGGAGTAAAGGAAGGCTCTTCGTCCAAAGGTATTTCAGGAACAGGAGTAAGGGAAGGCTCTTCGTCCGAAGGTATCTCAGGAACAGGAGTAAGGTCAGCTTCTTCGTCCGAAGGAACCTCCGGGTCGGTGTCCGGATTAGGTGTAATACTCGGAACAGGCGCTACGTCGGGTGTCGGTTCCGGTGTGACTTGTGCGGCAAGCTCCTCCTGCTTCTTTTCGTATGCGGCAATATCTTCCAGCATAAGGGCGTAATCGGCCTCTGATAATAGCTCCCAGTATTCCTCAGGGGGTACAAGCAGATTTGAGGTTGGGGGAACACCGTAGTATTCTTCTAACACAATGTTCTGTTCCTTTAAGTAAGTGGCAAGCTCGACTCCTACATAGCGGAAATGCCATGGCTCAAAATTATAACCCGTAATATCTTTCTTGTTTTCAGGATAACGGAGTATCCAGCCGTATAAATGCGCATTTTCAAGCAGCCACTTGTATTCCTGTGTTTTAAGTATATCATAATTGTTCTTATAGTCCGTAGCTTCACAACAAAGGTCCACAGCTAATCCCGTCTGGTGCTCAGAGGTGCCGGGAAGGGCGTGGTAACGGGAAACCTCATAATATCCGTAGGTCTTTAAGTTCCATGAATAAATTGCCTTTTGCAATTTGTACGAACGGAACCCGCAGCGCAGTACCAGATGATATCCGTCCGCTTCGGCGGCAGCAAACAGTTCTTCGAGGGCTGTAGCGGCAACCGGCTGCAGATAGCGGCGTTCATTAATTCCTTTATGGTAAATCTCCACATCGGGCTCTACCATATACGGGATGTAGCCTGAAGGAAGCAGATATTCTTTATTCACAATCAGTGTATAGGTTGAGGTGTTCGTATTTAACGCTGCCGGTTCCGGGTAGGAAAAGGTAAGCTCTCCTGCACTCTCTGCCTGTGTTTTCCCGAGAGGAAGAGGTGTCGGGGAAGGAGTAGGTCTGGGTGTCGGCTTTGGGGTAGGGGTTGCAGTCGGTTTCGGTGTTATTGCCGGTGTCGGCCGCAAAAGCAGCCGGTCAGGTGTAAAAAAGGAGTCCGCCATGGTATATTTATCCTGCATAGTAACACGAAAATCAGGGAATCCGCCTAATAGAAGTGCACTTATTATAAGTATAATCATAGTTTTTGTCGTGTTCATAAAAGCCTCCGGGGGGTATTACGTCACGTTGATTGTATGAAAAATAAGGAAAAAAGTCAATGGTATTTTTAGGACAGATTAGAAAATCAGCCCTTTTTCCTTTGCCTCGGAAAGCGTAGGCCATGCCCTGTCTCTGGCATTCGGCTGTGGGGTTACGGAAGGAAGGGACGGCCAGGGGATGTTAAGCGCCGGGTCGTTATACCGTATCCCGTATTCATCACCGGGTGTGTAGAAATCCCCGCATTTATAAGAAAAAACAGCCGTATCCGAGAGAACCAGAAAGCCGTGTGCAAAGCCCTTCGGAACAAAAAGCTGCCTTTTGTTTTCCTCCGAAAGCTGAATACCGAAGGATTTGCCGAAGGTAGCGGAGGCTGTCCGCAGGTCTACAACGGCAACGAAGACTTCACCGGCCAAAGCCCGTACCAGCTTCTCCTGGGGATGAGCGTGCTGATAATGAAGTCCGCGAAGGATTCCTTTTGTGGAGCAGGACTGGTTATCCTGTACAAAGGTGCAGTTGATTCCCGCTTCCCTGAAATCTCTTTCGTTGTAGGTCTCCATAAAATATCCGCGTTCGTCAAAGTGTACGTTTGGTTCTATTATCAAAAGTCCGTCGATATCGCAACGGGTCACTGTAAGTTTTCCCATAAATTCACCTCACAAAAAAATCTTCTAAGCCCGTCCTGCCACGACGGGAGTTTGGAAAATCCGTTTGTTACAAGAGCATCTGTATTCAGACGGCAGTTTTTGGGACGATGTGCCTTGCCGTGGAAAGCGGAGCTTTCAATAGGAAGAACCGTAACCGGAAGCTTTGCAAGCCTAAAAATCTCCAAAGCAAGCTCATACCGGCTGCAATAGCCGCTGTTTGCGGCATGATAGATGCCGTAGCGGTCGGATTCAATCATATCCCCAAGGAGAGGTGTTAAATCCGGGATATAGGTAGGGGAACCGAACTGGTCGGTAACTACGGAGAGAGTATCTCTCGTATTTGCAAGAGAAAGCATGGTATTTACAAAATTGGTCCCGTTTACCGCGTAGGTCCAGCAAATGCGGACAATAAAATGCTTCGGGGCAAAACGTGATACGGCAAGCTCTCCGGCATATTTCGAAGCACCGTAAACATTAAGCGGGTTTGGGATATCCGTTGTGGTGAAGGGGCGTTCCCCGCTTCCGTCAAAGACATAATCGGTGCTTGTGTAAAGTAAAGGGATATCCTTTTGACCGCAATATTTTGCAATGATTTCCGTAGCAGTTTCATTGGTCAGGAAGCAGAGCTTCTTTTCTTCCTCTGCCCGGTCTACCGCCACATAGGAGGCACAGTGAATTACCGCGTCCGGTGCGGCACCTTCGAGAACAGGCAGGATGCGGTCTGTTTCGGTCAGGTCAAGGACGGTATAGGAAACACCGGGCAAGGAAGACAGGGTGTCTGTCCTTCTTGCCGTACCGATAACGGTATGTCCACTTTTTGATAAGGTTTGAATTAATTCAGAGCCAAGCTGTCCGTTGACTCCGGTAACTAAAATGCGCATAGTGCTGTTCCTTTCCGGTGAGAATGGCGGGGGCTGTTATGAGAGACGCTTTCCGTACATGGTTTCGATGTAGCGGCTGTACTCGCCGGTTAAAATACGCTGCCACCAGTCCGGGTGTTCCACATACCAACGGATGGTTTTCCTGATGCCGTTTTCAAAAGCAACGGTCGGCATCCAGCCGAGCTCCGCAGAAATTTTTGCCGGGTCAATGGCATACCGGCGGTCATGTCCCGGACGGTCGGTTACAAAGGAAATCAGAGCTTCCGGTTTGTTAAGTGTCTCTAAAATGGTTTTTACCACATGCAGATTCGTTTTTTCGTTGTGTCCGCCGATATTATAGATTTCGCCGACGGTTCCCTTCTGCAAAATCATGTCAATCGCAATGCAGTGGTCCTCTACATAAAGCCAGTCTCTTATATTTTCACCGGTGCCGTACACCGGAAGGGGCTCATCCTTTAAAGCACGTAAAATCATAAGCGGAATCAGCTTTTCCGGAAACTGATACGGGCCGTAGTTATTGGAGCAGCGGGAAATCGTCACCGGAAGTCCGAACGTGCGGTGATAGGCAAGCACCAGAAGGTCTGCCCCCGCCTTTGCCGCGGAATACGGACTTGAGGTATGAAGCGGTGAGGTTTCCGTAAAAAATAAATCAGGACGGTCAAGGGGCAAATCGCCGTATACCTCGTCCGTGGATACCTGATGGTATCGCTTGACACCGTAGGTTTTCGCTGCATCCAAAAGTACCTGTGTACCGAGTACATTCGTGCGGACAAAAACAGACGGATTCAGTACGGCGCGGTCCACGTGGGATTCTGCCGCAAAGTTGACTACCGTATCAAACCGCTCTTTCTCGAACAAATCCGTTACAAGAGCGGAGTCCGCGATGTCTCCATGGACAAAACGGTAATTCGGAGATTGTTCTGCTTCTTTTAAAGAATCAGGATTTCCGGCATAAGTCAGTAAATCCAGATTTACGATTTCATAGTCCGGGTGTGTTTTTTGCATATAGTAAATAAAGTTGCTTCCGATAAATCCGGCTCCGCCGGTAACCAGTAGTTTCATAATAGGTACACTCCGTTTCTTATCAGGTTTTTCCTTCCGCCACCCGTTTTAAGTGGATGCCGTAGGGAGAGTTGCTGTAGCGGACAGCGGAGGCTGCCAGCGATTCTGCGGAAATCCAGCCTTGCAGATAGGCGATTTCCTCAGGGGCGGAAATGACGATTCCCTGTCTGGTCTGCACGGTTCTTATAAAGTCGGATACATTTGCGAGACTGTCTGTTGTACCCGCATCCATCCAGGTAAAGCCACGGTCTAACAGTGTAACCTCCAGCTTTCTCTGTTGTAAGTATAAATTGTTTAAGTCGGTAATTTCCAGCTCGCCGCGTGCGGACGGTGTTAGTGTTTTTGCAAGAGAGCAAACCCGGTTGTCGTAAAAATAAAGCCCGGTGACACAGTAGTTGGATTTCGGCTCCTTTGGTTTTTCCTCAATGGAAAGTACCTGTTTTGCCGAATCAAATTCTAAGATGCCGAACCGTTCCGGGTCATTGACATAGTAACCGAAAATGGTGGAGATACCCTGCTCCGCCCGGTCCTTTGCTTCGGACAGGAGCCTTTCGAAACCGCTTCCGTGGAAAATATTATCCCCAAGAATCATGGCACAGGCATCGTTTCCGATAAAGGATTCACCAAGAATGAAAGCCTGTGCAAGTCCGTCGGGAGACGGCTGCATGAGGTAAGAGAGCCTGATGCCAAAGGAAGAACCGTCACCGAGTAAGGCTTCAAACCGCGGCAAATCCTCCGGTGTGGAAATAATCAGGATATCCCGGATTCCCGCCTGCATCAGCGTGGAAAGGGGGTAGTAAATCATCGGTTTATCGTAAACAGGCAAAAGCTGTTTGGAGGTCACTAACGTGAGAGGGTAAAGTCTGCTGCCGGACCCGCCGGCAAGGATAATTCCTTTCATGGGCAAAACTCCTTTCAGGATAAGTATACCGCAAAATTGCAGGAAAAGATAGGGGGAAAGAAAAAGTATTTGACAATAGAGAAAATGAGCCGGGAAACGAGGTGATTGACTAACAGTCTGTCGAGCGATTTTACAAAGAGAACGGATTGAATTCCGAAGAGGCTATTATGAAGTATATATCGAATTGCACAAGAAATTTTATTTGACAAATCCCCCGACTCATGCTATAATCTCCACAAATAGTAAAAGGCAGTGAAGGAAAGAGTAGGTAACGAAAGGCTTTACAGAGAATTCTGCACATGCTGAGAGCAGAAGAGTGGATACTTACCGAACATGGTTCCGGAGCTTCGCACCGAGGAGTGTTGTCTCTTAGGCTGCGACGGGTACGCCCGTTATCGTGTGCGACTGTAAACCGAAAGGGAGCAGTCAGTGAGGTGTATTTCGTGAGGAATGCATGAATTAAAGTGGTACCACGGAGCGTTATGTCCCGTCTTTAAGTTAGCTTAAAGGCGGGATTTTTTATTCGTAAGATTTAAGTGTCAAATGTACCTTTAAAATCTAAGAACTTCCTTTGCAGGGAATGTTTCTTGGATTTAACGGAGGATGTTAGACTTTCTTATTACTCCGTTTATCTGTCAGCGATGTCCGAACAGGACGTTCGGGCAAGACGACACGCGCCACGGATGGCGCGTTGGAGTCGGTCGCGTATCCTCAAAGTATTATTAGCCGGAGTAATTAGAAGGTCTACATCCGGAGGCAATGACAAGGAACATTCCCTGCAAAGGAAGTTCTGCCTTTTACCCGACACTTGACACTTAATCCAACAATCAATCAGAAAAGGAGACAAAAACTATGAAGAAATGGAAAGCACTTTTAGTAACAGCAGTATTGGCAGTCGCAACCTTAGCAGGCTGCGGAAAAGACAAGGGAATCACGATTGCGGTTCCGAACGACACCACAAATGAGGCACGTGCCCTGCTTCTTTTGGAGGAGCTTGGGTATATTACCTTAAAGGACGGAGCGGGAATTACCGCGACGGTCAGAGACATTGCGGAAAATCCTTACAAGCTTTCCTTTGATGAGGTAGAGGCGGCACAGCTTCCGAATGTACTTAAGGATGTGGATTACGCAGTTATCAATTCCAACTATGCGATTTCCGCGGACATCAATCCGGTAAAGGATTCTCTCGGTATTGAGGGTGCCTTCTCCGCATACAGCAATATTCTTGCGGTAAAGGAAGGCACGGAGAGCACAGACAAGATTAAGGCACTTGTGGCAGCCTTAGAGAGCAGTGCGGTAGCAGAGTATATCGGAAAGACCTATGCCGGTGCGGTGGTAAGCGTTGTAGCGGAGCCGGGAGACGGTTTTGATGCTTCCGTGGACTATGCGGCACTTGCCGGAACGAAGATTTCCGTTGCAGCTTCCCCGACACCGCATGCGGAAATTTTAAAGATTGCGAAGGATATTCTGGTCCAAAAGGATATTACCCTTGATATTATTGAATATACCGACTATGTTCAGCCGAATAATGTAGTAGAGAGCGGTGAGGTAGATGCAAACTACTTCCAGCATAAGCCGTATCTGGATGATTTCAATGCACAGAACGGTACGCACATTGTATCCGCGGCAGCAATTCATGTTGAGCCGATGGGCATTTACGGCGGAAAGCAGACCTCACTTGAAGCAATCAAGGAGCAGTAGGGCCGCGGGAGAGGAAAAAGAAAGGAAACCGGGGATACCGGATTGGGTAACTCCGTAGGCGGTGAACTATGATAGAATTGAAAAATATGTCAAAAACCTTCCGCACCGCAGGAGGAACGGTGGAAGCCTTAAAAAATATTTCTCTGACGGTAAACGACGGAGATATTTACGGTATCATCGGTATGAGCGGTGCAGGAAAAAGTACACTGGTACGTTGTATCAATATGCTGGAGCGCCCGACTGAGGGAAAGGTTCTGATGGACGGTCAGGATATGGGGGCTCTTTCACAAAAGGAGCTGCGGAGGGTACGCCGGGAAGTGACTATGATTTTTCAGGGCTTTAACCTCCTGATGCAGAAGAGCTGCCTTAGAAATATTTGTTTCCCGCTGGAGCTTGCCGGAGTAAAGAAGGCAGATGCGATTAAGCGTGCAAAGGAGCTTCTGGAAATTGTAGGGCTTCCGGATAAAGCGAAGAGCTATCCGGCACAGTTATCCGGTGGGCAGCAGCAGCGAATCGCCATTGCGAGAGCCCTTGCAACCGAACCGAAGGTGCTGCTTTGTGATGAGGCAACCAGTGCACTCGACCCGAAAACAACCCACGATATATTGGAGCTGCTTAGGGATATCAACAAGCGGCTCGGTATTACGATTATTATTATTACCCATCAGATGAGCGTCGTAGAGGAAATTTGTAACCGTGTGGCGATTCTGGATGGCGGCATGGTAGTGGAGGAAGGTGAGGTTTCCGCAGTATTTGCGGACCCGCACTCCGATGCGGCAAAGCGTCTCGTGGCTCCGGACGGCGAGGAGGAAGTGGTACCGGTAAATCCCGGAGAGCGCGTGTTCCGTATCGTATTTAACGGAGCACTGGCAGCGGGAGCTCCGCTCATTACCCAGATGGCAATCGACGAAAAAATTGCCGCCAATATTTTATATGCCTCCACAAAATGCCTCGGAGATAAGGTATACGGCAATATGCTTTTAGGCCTTCCGGAGGAGGAGGAAACGGTACAGCGTGCCGTAACGTATTTAAATGAGGTTGGCAATGTGATTATTACGGAGGTGAAGGGCGATGCTTAGTAAGATTTTTTCATCGGAAGCAATTACGGAAGCGCTTACGATTTTAAAAGAAGAAATACCGTTTGCTTTATGGGAAACGACTTATGTTACGGTGCTTGCTACCGCATTTGCCATTGTGCTCGGACTTCCCCTTGGGATCCTTCTGGTAGCCGGAGAAAAGAACGGTGTATTGCCGCTTCCGAAGGGAGTAATGCATGTTTTAAATGTAGTAATCAATCTGCTCCGTTCCATTCCGTTTCTGATTTTGATGATTCTGGTATTTCCTCTGACGAGACTCATTGTCGGTACATCGGTAGGAACCACGGCATCCATTGTGCCTCTTGTGATTGCCGCCTTTCCGTTTGTGGCAAGACTGGTGGAAAGCAGTCTTCGGGAAATCAATCCGAATATTATCGAGATGGCACAGAGCATGGGAGCGTCTCCGATGCAGATTATTGTAAAGGTAATGATACCGGAAAGCATCCCGTCACTGATTTCAAACTTCACGATTGCCATTACTACCGTGCTTGGGTATACCGCAATGAGCGGTATTATCGGTGGCGGCGGTCTCGGAAAGATTGCGATTAACTACGGCTATTACCGTTATAAATATCTGGTGATGCTGATTGCGGTCATTATACTGATTATACTGGTGCAGGTGTTCCAGAGCATCGGAACAAGGCTGGCGGTGAAGTTAGACCGCAGGGTAAAGCATTAAGATAGAGCTTACAAAAACAACAGGAAAATAATGATTTGAATCAAATATAGGAAAGAAGGGAAAATCATGAGTAAAAAACCGTATTATATTACAACTGCCATTGCGTACACCTCCGGTAAACCGCACATCGGAAATACCTATGAGGCAATTCTGGCGGACAGCATTGCCCGTTATAAGAGATTTCAGGGGTATGATGTGTTTTTACAGACCGGTACGGATGAGCACGGTCAGAAAATAGAGGAGAAGGCGGCTGCTGCCGGGATTACGCCGAAGGAATTTGTAGATAACGTTTCTGCGGAAATCAGACGTATCTGGGATTTGGTCGGAACATCGTATGATAAGTTTATCCGTACCACTGATGCGGACCATGAGAAGCAGGTTCAGAAGATATTTAAGAAGATGGTAGATAAGGGGGACATTTACAAGGGAGCATACGAGGGAATGTACTGTACCCCGTGTGAATCCTTCTGGACCGATTCCCAGCTGGTGGACGGCAAGTGTCCGGATTGCGGGCGTGCGGTACAGCCGGCGAAGGAGGAGGCATATTTCTTCCGTATGAGCAAGTATGCGGACCGTCTGATTGAGCATATCAACACTCATCCGGAGTTTATCCAGCCGGTAAGCCGTAAGAATGAGATGATGAATAATTTCCTGCTTCCGGGCTTACAGGACCTGTGTGTGTCCCGTACCTCCTTCAAGTGGGGAATTCCGGTGACGGAGGATCCGAAGCATGTGGTATATGTATGGCTCGATGCGCTGACAAACTACATCACCGGTATCGGCTATGATGCGGACGGGGAGTCTACGGAGCAGTTTAAGAGGTTCTGGCCGGCGGATTTGCACTTAATCGGTAAGGATATTATCCGCTTCCATACGATTTACTGGCCGATTTTCCTGATGTCTCTTGACCTTCCGCTTCCGAAGCAGATTTTCGGTCATCCGTGGCTGCTGCAGGGCGGTGACAAGATGAGTAAGTCAAAGGGAAATGTTATTTATGCGGATGATATGGCAGATTTATTCGGCGTTGATGCGGTGCGTTACTTCGTGCTGCACGAAATGCCGTTTGAAAATGACGGAACGATTACCTGGGAGCTGCTTGTAGAGCGTCTGAATGCAGACCTTGCCAACACCCTCGGTAATCTGGTAAACCGCACGATTTCCATGAGCAATAAATACTTTGGCGGAGTGGTTCGTAACGGCGGTGCGGCAGAACCGGTAGATGAGGAATTAAAGGCACTGGCGCTGGAGACGCCGGGCATTGTAGACGAGAAGATGGAGAAGCTTCGTGTGGCTGATGCAATTACCGCGGTATTTAATCTGTTTAAGCGCTGTAATAAGTATATTGACGAAACCGCTCCGTGGGCACTTGCAAAGGATGAGGCAAATAAAGACCGTCTGGCAACCGTGCTTTACAATCTGGTAGAAAGTATCTGCATCGGTGCTACGCTGTTAAAATCTTTCCTGCCGGATACCGCAGAAAAGATTTTTGCACAGTTAAATGCAAAGGAACGCAGTCAGGAGGAGTTAAAAACCTACGGCTTGTATGTTTCCGGCACAAAGGTCACCGAGACACCGGAAATTCTGTTTGCCCGTCTGGACTTAAAGGAAGTTATGGAAAAGGTTGCCGTGATTCAGGAGAAGCAGCGTGCGGAAGCCGCAGCCGAGGCAGCGGCCGAGGCAGCAAGACTGGGTCTTCCGGCACCCGGCGCAGAGGAAGCAAAGACCGGGGAAGCCGTGATTGATATCGAGGCAAAACCGGAAATCACTTATGATGATTTTGCAAAGCTGCAATTTCAGGTAGGTGAAATCATTGCCTGCGAGGAGGTAAAGAAGTCGAAGAAGCTCCTTTGCTCCCAGGTAAAAATCGGCAGTCAGGTAAAGCAGATTGTGTCCGGTATTAAGCAGCACTATTCCGCTGAGGAAATGGTGGGTAAGAAGGTCATGGTTCTTGTAAACTTAAAGCCTGCAACACTTGCGGGTATTGTTTCCGAGGGTATGCTCCTGTGTGCTGAGGATGAAAACGGTGAGCTTGCCCTGATGACGCCGGAGAAAGCTATGCCGGCAGGAGCAGAGATTGCGTAAATAGGTAGTGTTCGTTTCGGGGTGTCGCATAAATGGAATTTATGCGACACCCCTTGCTAAAAGGGTCTTAATCATCAGAAAGGGGAACAGCATGCATTACCAATGTTTAATTGTAGATGATGAACTGGAGTTAGCACAAATGACCTGCGAGTATTTCGGGATGTTTGATATCAGCTGTGCCTGTGTCGGAACAGTGGCAGAGTATGAGGCGTTTATGAGGGAAAATACGATAGATATTCTGCTGTTGGATGTAAATCTGCAGCGTGACAGCGGTTTTTTATTATGTAAAAGGATAAGGGAAGTCTCTGATATTCCGATTATTTTTATCAGTGCAAGGCAGAGTGATGATGATATGCTGACCGCATTACAAATCGGTGGGGATGATTATATCAAGAAACCGTATACATTAAGTATTCTACTGGCTAAGGTGAAGGTTGTATTGAAACGAATCGGGAAGAGTGGCAAGGAAACCGTGAGTCCTGAAGAAGGCGGAGCTGTAAATAGCACAAATATAAAAAGCTGCAACGGAATGACACTTGATAAGGGAACGTTTTCCGTCACCGTGGGAGAAAAACGGGTAGAACTGAAGGCAAAGGAATTTCGATTGCTGGAGTGCCTGTTTGATAACAGAAACACAATTGTTACAAAGGAGCGTCTGTTTCATGAGGTATGGGGGGACTCGTTTTTCAGTGACGGAACATTAAATGTACATATCAGGAAGCTTCGCGAGAAAATCGAGAAAAATCCGAATGAGCCGGAAATGATAACTACGATTTGGGGAACGGGGTATTTACTGAAGCTATGAAAATAAGAAATTTGTTTGTTCTTTTTACTATTTTGCTTTTTTTGACTACAGGAGTATGTTTTTGGAAAATCGGAAGTATATCCGCTGAGAGTACTGATATGGTGGAGATGAATGAGAGCCTCAAACAGATTGAAGCGGCACTAAAGGAATGTACGGCTGTGGATTTGATTGAGGAGCTGGAAGCACGGTATGACTGTACGATTTTGTTTTATGCGGATAAGGATTATCAAAGCGGGTTAAATAAGGCAATAAAGCAGGGTGCAGTCGTTTTGGACTATGAAGAGAACGGGACAATTATCGCGAAGGTTTGTTTTTATAAATTAATCGGTGAATTTGAGCATCAGAAAAAGGAACTCAGGTTCATCGTTCTGTTTGTGTCGGCGTGTATCTGGCTCATCGGGGCAGGCGTGCTTTTTTATATTTATAAACGGTATCTGGTGCCGTTTCGGAGACTTCGCAGTTTTGCGGGAGAAGTGGCAAGGGGAAATCTGGATATGCCGCTTCTGATGCCGAAGCGTAATTACTTCGGTGCATTTACGGAGAGCTTCGACATTATGCGCGAAGAATTGAAAGCGGCAAAGGAAAATGAATATCGTGCCAATATCAGCAAAAAAGAGCTGGTAGCGGAATTGTCCCATGATATAAAGACACCGGTTGCCACGATAAAGGCAGCATGTGAAATTTTGCAGATAACCGGGCAGAACGAGGCTGTATTAGAAAAAATAAGGCTGATAGATGCAAAGGCTGCCATGATAGAGCAGTTAATAGGAAACCTTTTTCATGCGACGTTAGAGGAGCTTGAAGTTTTAAAGGTGCTGCCTTCGGAGGAGGCATCCACCTGCATTGAGGAGATGTTTCTGGGCTTAACGGGCTATGGAAATCTGCAGATAGAGAATCATATTCCGGAATGCTTATTGATTATGGATAAGCTTCGGATGAATCAGGTGGTTGACAATATTGTAAATAATGCTTTCAAATATGCAAAAACAGCAGTATATGTTTCATTTTCGTCAAAAGAGGATGGGGTCGGTATTCGGATTCGGGATGAGGGTTCCGGTGTGCCGGAGGAGGATCTGGCAAGGGTTACTGAGAAGTTTTACCGGGGACACAATGCAAACGGTGAGAGCGGGTCCGGACTGGGACTGTACCTGGCAAAGCTTTTCATGGAGAAGATGCAGGGACATATGACTATCTACAATGATAACGGTTTTGTTGTGGAGCTGTATCTTAGAAAGGCATAGTAATTAAGAAACAGATAAGAAACAGAGAAGAATCGGGAAAAGACAAGTTAATGAATGAAGAGTAAAATGAATTCATCAGGAAATAAACCGGGAGGATTCATATGGAAACGATACTGGAAGCAAAGGATTTGTGTAAAACATTTTCAAACGAAAGCGTGCAGCAGCATGTGTTACGCAATTTGAATTTTAAGATGACGGAGGGCGATTATACGGTTATTATGGGAAGCTCAGGCTCAGGCAAAAGTACATTATTGTATTCTTTGTCGGGAATTGACCGTCCTACCCTCGGAACTATTTTATACCGCGGAGAAGACATTACCGGGTACAGCAATGATAAGCTGGCGGTTTTCCGGCGCAAAAACTGTGGATTTGTATTCCAGCAGAATTATTTAAACGATACCATGAGTATTTTGGATAATATAGTAGTGTGCGGATTACTGGTTAGCAGGAATAAAAAGGAAATCACGGCCCGTGCGAAGGAGCTGGTGGAAAGGATGGGATTATCTCCGGATATATTAAAGAAATTTCCTACACAGTTATCCGGAGGCGAACAGCAGCGAATAGCGATGATTCGCGGAATCATCAATAAGCCGGCAATTCTCTTTGCGGATGAGCCTACAGGGGCATTAAATTCACAAAGTGCACAGCAGGTATT
Organism: Lachnospiraceae bacterium; assembly: GCA_029012365.1. Taxonomy (GTDB): domain Bacteria; phylum Bacillota; class Clostridia; order Lachnospirales; family Lachnospiraceae; genus SIG307. The sequence continues at coordinate 45,855 of JAQXLY010000035.1, forward strand.
AGATGTGCTGACTGACTTAAACAAAGAGGGGCAGAGTATTGTTATGGTTACCCATGACGTAAAAACCGCCCGCAGAGGAAACCGGATTCTCTATTTGAGGGACGGCGTGATTGTTGACGAATTATATCTCGGAGCTTACAAAAAGAACGATAAAGAGCGTCATGAAAAGCTTCGTACTTTCCTGACCGAAATGGGTTGGTAATGGGTTCGGAAAGGAGGAGCAGAGATGAAGTATTTTATGATTGCAATTTGTGGGCTTAAGAAGAAAAAGGGTGATGCGGCTGCAATGTTTTTTTTAATTGTATTTGCAACCGTGATGATGTATACCGGACTGTCTGTTTTTTCAAATCTGGGAAATGTTTTAGACGAAGTAAATGAAAGAAATAACGGCGCGGATGTGATTATCGGTTCTCCGTGTGCGTCGGCAGACGGGATTGAAAAGACGATTTTATCCTTTGATGAGGTCGAGAAGCTGGAGCTTCGGGATGCACTGTATGTATCGGTTGGAAAATACCGTAAGGGCGGTAATGAGCAGCAGGAGATGGCTTTTTTTGCAGAGTCAATGGGAACGCCGTCCGAGCTGTTTACGCCCGAAATAATTGATAAAGGGCAGCAGATGGCAGAAAATGCGATTATATTGCCATATTATCTGCACGTTGCGGAAGGCTATGAAACCGGGGATATAATAGAATTAGAGATAAATCATATTACCTATGAGTGTGAAATTTACGGCTTTATGGAGGATGTCTTATTTGCAACCCCCACCAATATATCCACCTTTCATATTTTGACGGCAGCTGAACTGTATGAGGACCTGAAGGAGCAGATGACTGCATATACAATGTATCGTATCCGGCTGGATGAGGGAGCAGACATGAATAAGGCAGAGGGAGACATTTATTCTGCCATAGAAAAGGAAGTGGAGGGATTTCAGCAATACTATAATCTTTCCATGAATTATGAAACCATGAGCTTCGGAGATACGATTACGGCGGGTATACTGATGGCTATTCTGATATTGTTTGCCGTGATTATCCTTCTGGTTGCCATTGTCATAATATGCTTCAGTATTCAGAATTCCTTAGAACGTAATATGACAAATACGGGAATTATGGAGGCATCCGGATTTACGGTGAATCAGCTGATTTTCTGTGTCGTACTGGAAAGCATGGCAGTTGTGGTGCCTGCCGTTTTCTGTGCACTTTTGCTTTCACCTGTTTTGTCGGAGGTACTAGGAGGGATTGTCGCATCCTCGATAGGGGTACGCTGGTCAAGACTCTTTGATATAGATAGTGCATTAATAACAGTTGTAACAATCCTTGGTTTTGTTTTGTTTGCAACGTATGTTAAGGCAGGGAAATATAAGAAAATTTCCATCTTAGATGCGCTGCGCGGAAACGTAAAGACACATAATTTCCGTAAAAATCATGTTGCACTGGATAAAACGGTGCTGCCTGTCAGTGCGGCACTCGGGGTGAAAGGAATATTCTGTCAGAAAAGAAAGAGCATTGCAATTTGTCTGATTTCGATTGCGCTGGCAGTTGCCTGCAGCTCAGGCTTCTTCTTATATCAGAATTTTGTCCTGTCGCCTGACAGCCTCATTGATATTGTAGGTATCGAACGGGCCTCTGCACAGATTGATATTCCGGAAAATCAGGATATTCACGCGATTGGGGCTGAGATTGAAGGAATTCATGGTGTAGAACAGGTAAATTACTATACAACGAATGCAATGAAACTGGGGAAGGACGGAGTAGAGGAGTTATGTTCAATAGATTATTGGGAGGATACCGGTAAAATTAAGACAAGTACCATTGTAGAGGGACGATATCCGGTTTATGACAATGAGATGGCACTCAGCCGGCCGGTTTGTGAAAGCCTTAATGTAAAGGTTGGCGACATGATTACGGTATCGAGTGGAATGAATTCATGTGAGTATCTTGTGACGGGTATGACACAGCATATTACTAATCTCGGGAAAAAGGCTGTTATGACCTTTGAAGGAATCGGCAGAATTAATGAAGCCGTAAAGCCGTCCATGATAATGGTGTATAAGGAGAAAAAGGCCGATTATGCAGAGATAGAGAGGGAGCTTATAAACAGGTATCCGGAGTTTAAGGTTACGGATGTGGAGAAGCTGATACAGGTGAGCAGTCAGTCGATTTCCACTGCAATGTCGATTCTTTGTATTGTATTTAATGTATGCACCGTATTAATTATTGTAATTATTATGCTGTTAATGATACGAATGAAGCTCGTACAGGAGAAGGTGCGGATAGGTGTGGATAAGGCGCTCGGCTTTACGACAGCCCAGGTGATAGCCCGCATTGTAATGAACTATGTGCCGGTTGTCTTTATCGGTTCCGTTCTCGGTGTGATAATATCGTATTTTACGTTTGAAGGTCTGGTTTCCCTGTGTGTTTCATTTTGTGGAATCAGAAGCTGCAATATGGATAGGGATGCAATATATATGATTGTAACAGTGATGCTCATTACAGTAACCTCATTACTTGCCTCCTTCTTTATTTCGGTTCGGGTAAGAAAAATAGAGCCAAGCCGGATGATACGCGAATAAGGTAGGTGCTTGTAAAATTTAAGAAAAATTAAGGCTTTCAAAAGAATAGGTTAATCTTTCCCTGTTAAAATAATACCGGAGGAACAAACAGTATCCGGTATTACGAATGAAGGGGGCTTTAAGGATGGGATTCGGAAGGTTGGAAAGGAGTAAGGGAATGCAGATATTTCTGTGGATTACAGTGGCGGTGCTTTTATTGTATGCGGTATTTGCATTCCTTTATACGACTGTGGTGATTTATGCATCAGGTACAGCCACTTCGTTTTTGTGGTTCTGGCCGGTGACATTCTGTATTGCGCTGGCCGCGGCAGCCGGATTGTTTTTTGTGCTGACGGGAAGACTTCCGGGATTAAAGAAGGTGGCAATCGGTTTTAGCATTCTGTTCTGGATTTGTCTGCTTATTTTTCTTGGCGTAGAGGCCATGATTTTTATGGCGGGAAGAAAAGCTCCGGAGAAAGGGGCTGCTTATGTAGTCGTGCTGGGTGCACAGGTACGGGGAGAAATACCGACGCTGGTGTTACAGGCCAGAATTAAAGCCGCAGCGGAGTATTTGAAGGAGTATCCGGATGCGGTGGCAGTGGCATCCGGAGGCAAAGGAAGCGGCGAGAGCATCAGTGAAGCAGAGGCAATTAAGAGAGGACTTGTGCGTCTCGGAATAGAAGAGGAGCGGATTTTGTTGGAGGAGAGTTCCACCAGTACCGCAGAGAACCTTAAGTTTTCTGCGGAAATTATACCGGAGTATGAACAGGCGGATGTAGTTGTCGTAACGAACGACTTTCATGTGTACCGTGCAGTGCATCTGGCAGAAAGGCTTGGATATACACGGGTTTCGGGACTTGGGGCTACAGAATTTTTTGCAGTGACAATACAGTATTATGTACGGGAATTTTTTGCTCTTATAGCCGGAAGCTGTCGCGGAAATTTTTGACTTTACAAGAAAGGCTCCGGAGGGATATAATACTGTTATATGTGTCTGTAAAATGAGAACGGTTTATTGCCGGAAGGAGTCAGTAAAGGTTATGATTTTCGATACACATGCCCATTATGATGATGAGGCTTTTGATGAAGACAGGGATGCTGTATTGGGCTCTCTTGCCGATGGCGGTGTGGGTCTTGTGGTAAATATTTGTGCGAGTAAGGAGTCTCTCCGGAAAACGGAGGAGCTTACAAAGAAGTATCCCTTTATGTACGGGGCGGTAGGAATTCATCCGGATTATGTGGGAGAGCTTGATAGTGGAATAATGGATGAATTGTCACAGTTGGCGGATGAGGAGAAAATCGTTGCTATCGGAGAAATCGGTCTGGATTATTATTGGGATATTGCTCCGAGAGAAGTGCAGAGAAAATGGTTTGAGCAGCAGCTTTCACTGGCGCTTGAAAAGGACCTGCCTGTGGTGATTCATTCCAGAGAGGCGACTAATGAGACACTTGAGATTATTCGACGTACTTATCTTGAATCGGAAGGGAAGCTTCGCGGCGTGATTCACTGCTTTTCCGGTTCTGCGGAGATAGCAAAGGAATACACGGACATGGGCTTTTATATCGGCGTTGGCGGTGTAGTCACCTTTAAGAACGGAAAGAAGCTAAAGGAAGTAGTGGAGGCGCTGCCTCTTGATAAGCTGGTGATTGAGACGGATTGTCCGTATCTGGCACCTGTACCTTACCGGGGAAAACGAAACGATTCCACGCTGCTAAAACTTGTAATTGAGGAAATCGCCGCACTTCGCGGTATGACTGCAGAGGAAGTGGAACGTGTGACGGAAGAAAATGCACGCAGGTTGTACGGACTCGGTTGAGAGAAGGTACGGAAAGGACATCGATGGCAACCTTAGGAAATCCCAAAGAAACAATAGAGATTTTAAATAAATACGGGTTCAATTTTCAAAAGAAGTTCGGACAGAACTTTTTGATTGATACCCATGTGCTGGAGAAAATTGTTCGTGCGGCGGAGATTACGAAAGAGGACTGTGTTCTGGAAATCGGCCCGGGTATCGGCACAATGACACAGTATCTCTGCGAAAATGCGGGGAAGGTCATTGCGGTAGAAATTGATAAAAACCTGATTCCGATTCTGACCGAGGATACCCTTGCGGACTATGATAATGTAAAGGTTATTAACTCAGATGTATTGAAGCTTGATTTGAAGAAGCTTGCAGAGGAGGAAAACGGGGGTAAGCCGATTAAGGTAGTAGCAAATCTGCCGTATTATATTACTACGCCGATTATTATGGGACTGTTTGAGGCGGACGTACCACTTACCTCCGTTACCGTTATGGTGCAGAAGGAGGTGGCGGACCGTATGCAGGCGGGGCCCGGAAGTAAGGATTACGGTGCACTGTCTCTCGCAGTACAGTATTATGCGAAGCCGTATATTGCGGCAAATGTACCGCCGAACTGTTTTATGCCGCGTCCGAACGTAGGCTCTGCAGTCATACGACTGACCTTGCATGAAAAGCCTCCTGTGGAGGTGACGGATGAGAAGCTTTTGTTTAAACTCATCCGTGCCTCCTTTGCCCAGCGCAGAAAAACACTGGTAAACGGTCTGACCAATTCCCCGGAGCTTTCCTTTTCAAAGGAGGAGGTGACGAAATTCCTTGAAAAGTGTGGGCTTGCACCAACTGTCCGCGGGGAGACATTGACGCTACAGCAGTTTGCCGAGCTTGCAAATGTGATTGCAAGGGTGAAGGCGTAGCCTGCTATTTATTCAAGCTCGATTGCAAGACAGTTTGTGTATTCTGTCGGCAGATGTTCCGGGAGCTTAACAATAAGTACGCCAAATTCCTGAGAGTATTCTACAAATCCGTGGCCTAAAAGACGCACTGCTTTAACATGCTCGTCCGGAAGCAGGCTTTTTATTACCGCGCATCTGTTTTCCGGTGCTGACATAATGTATGCGTACAGAGTTTTTTCCTTTTGAACAAAACGGAAGTCAGAGGAATTCCAATTCGTTTTGTTTTCGGTAAAGCCGTCTATTGTAACGCGAGTATCTCCCTCACCGAAGATACGGAACGGTCTGGTCTCATATACCGCCTCAGAGCATATCTCAAACCATTTTGCAAGCTCCTTAAGAATGTACTCTGCTTCTTCTTCGATGGAGCCGTCAGGCTTTTGGATAACGTTTAAAAGCATTGTGCCGTTTTTGGAGATAATGTCAACAAGCATTTCAATAATCTGGTCCGGACGCTTGTAGGTCTGTCTCGCATCGGCAAACCAGTTTCCGATACAGGTGTCGGTCTGCCACGGATGCTCCATAATACCCGGAAGCTGACTTTTTTCAATATCAAGAACGCCGACCCGGTATACCTCCGGATTGCGGTTCTTTTGTGTATATACCGCTTCGTTTTTACCGTGTGCGGCAATAGAGGTATTATATAGATTTGAAACTATTCTAAGTCCCGGAGCATAATCACTGTGTTCATCACTGCGTTCAAACGGCAGACTGCTGTCAGAGTACAGAAGATCCGGCTGGAATTTTTCAATCATTTCGTCTACGGAGCTTTCCCAGTATTTCTGAAAATCAGTATTATCTGTCATCCATTCCGGGGTTATCCCGTAATTTTTATGTATTCTGCCACTTTCATACATATATTTGGTTACGTCCGAATTGTTATGATAAAACTGTGTGTTATTACATCCATCGTATGGAACTCCTTTATACGGACCATATGTATCGGCGCCCTTGCTTGTATACCACCAGTTGAAGGAGGCGGCAAGATGCTCGGTCAGACCAAACCTCATGTTGTATTTCCGGGCTGCGGACTGCCACAGTGCACATATATCTTTTCCGGGACCGATATTTACCGAGTTATACGGATTGACTTTGGAGTCATAGTTAAAGAAGTTGTCATGATGTGTTGCCTGCGCGACAAAATACCGTGCTCCTGCCTTATAGTAAAGCTCCATTAAATGCTCCGGGTCAAATTTTTCCGCTTTCCAGAGCTTGCAAATATCAAGATATCCGAATTTCGACGGATGTCCGTAATGACGTACATGGTAGTTGTATTGGTCAGTTCCCTGAATATACATATTTCTTGCATACCAGTCACCGGCCATCGGTACGCTTTGCGGTCCCCAGTGGCTCCATATTCCGAACTTCACATCGCGAAACCAGTCCGGGCACCGGTATTCTCTTAATGATTCAAAGGTTGCTTCAAAATTATTACTCATAAGCGGGACTCCTTTCGCATAAAAAGTGGTTCTTACAGGTTCATTTTACTTCTTTGTTATGTGTATTTCGAGGGCTTATATTAAGGAAAATGTGGACAATATTAAGAAAGTATGATACATTTGTGAAAAAGGTACTTATCTCTTTTAAGGAGTAAATCTAAGATGGACAGATACTATGATATGTTATTCAGGCAGGCACAGGTAGATTTGTACATCAGCAGGCTCACCTTGTGTGCGCCGGACTGGAGAGAGGATAATATTACGCTGGATTTCTGTAAAATATATTATTTTCTAGACGGAGAGGGAAAGCTTGTTATTAATGGGGATACCTACTATCCTAAGGCAGGAGAGATGTTTCTGATTCCAAGCGGAGTGCGCCATTCTTATTCTCATAATCCTGAAAATCCGGTGTATAAATACTGGTGTCATTTCGCTTTGAAGCTTGGTGAATTCTCTAAGTTTTTATATCATAAGGATTGCGTGTTCTGCAGACCGGACAAAGAGTACGCGAAAGGCTTGTTTGCGCGTTTATGTGAGCTGGACGGCAAAGACGGATATCTTGAGAGATTACTACAGAAGTCGTGTCTGCTTGAGCTTTGTCATTTGTTTTTTTCATCGGTTCCGGTTGAGAGAATGCTGATTCCGCAGAAGGATGACTTTTATTATATCGTCAGTAACTTTATTGCATCACACTTAGCGGAAAGACTGACGATAGCAGAGCTTGCAGAGACGGTGCGTTTACAGCCGAATTATTTTGTAAACAGATTTAAGAAGAGTTTTGGAACGACTCCTATTGAATACATTAATACACTACGGCTGGATGCAGCCTCTAAGGAGATTATAGCGAGTACGGGTAAGAGCATAGAGGAAATTGCGCACCAGTCCGGCTTTGAAGATTACAGGTACTTCGGGCGCATATTTAAACGCCGATACGGTGCTTCACCGCGCAGCTTCAGGAAGATGTAGAATTGACCTAATCATAATTGCAAACGTTTTTTTTATCGAATAGGAAATTGCGTCCTATCCGATAAAAAAACGCTCCGCTAAGGATGAACGGAAACAACGTAGGATTTTCCCTATTTGTGTGTTATAGAGTTAATCAGTTTCCGAAGCGGTGAATACACAAAGAAGGTGATGATGGATGCGCAGATGTATTTCAGCAGGTTTGCCGGAAATACAGAGAACCACATCAGTGTTGCTTCACCTTTTACGAGGGAGTTGTTTGCAACAGCCATTCCAAGAATTGCCTCCATGTCGAGATGAAATGCCTTCATGTATACCGGGAATACGAGAATCCAGTCCAGTATAACGGCAAACACGGACGCAAACAGGATGGAAACAACCAGGCTGATAACTGCTCCTGACTTGGTGCGTTTGAACCGGTAGATAAAGCCGGCCGGAAGAACATAGGCAAGCGTGAATAAAAGGTTTGCCAGTTCACCGATACCTCCGGTAACCGTACCGTTCAGTACAAAATTCAGTGCAATCTTAATAAAACCGATGACACATCCCCAAAGCGGTCCCAACATATATGCACCTAAAATAACCGGAATATCAGAGAAGTCCAGCTTAATAAAAGGTAATGTAAAAAAGATGGGGAGTTCAAACAGCATGAGAATTGCTGCGAGAGCACCAAACATTGCCGTGATGGTAAGTCTGGCTGTGGTAGAAATGGTTTGCGAGTTGCTTCTTTTGGTCTGATTCATAGATGTATCCTCCTTTTTCCCATCCGGACTATACCGTCGGTACCGGAATTGACAAATGTCTCACCGGTTCGGCTCCCTTTCGGAGTTCGTGGACTATACCACCGGTCAGGAATTGACCCAAAGGTCTCACCTGTCCCAAAAGTTCGTGCAGGGACAAGCGCGAAGCGCGTGCCCTCGCACCTCGCGACATTGTCGCTCGGTCGTGGGCGCACTCGCATGACTGCGCAACCGCTTGGGAACAAGTTCCCGCGGTTTGCTCGCATGCTCACTTTGCCTGCACGAAATAGAATACATTATTTTATTCATTTTGTAAAGAGTTTTTTTCCGGTACAGCAAAACGAATTGCGGAGGAAACTGCTTCTGCGGTAAAGTTTGAAAGAGTCTGTACTTCGCCGTCCAGTGAAATAGAAAAGCCGTCAGGTGCCGACACCTGCAAGGACTTACAGCGGCGGTATACAATGAACCTTTGCATTGCAGGGTCATCCAGATGGGTTCCCTCCTTGTACTTTTTCATAAAGGTAAGAAATTTCAGTCGCGAGACCGGACGTACCAGGCAAACCTCCAGAAGACCATCCCGGTTACTGGAACGGGGCGCGCAACGATAAGAGCCTCCCACATGAGTTCCGTTTGTGGCAGTGCAAAGAAGAAATGCTCCGTCGGAAATGAGTTCCCCATCGGCATAAATTGTTGCATAATGCCTCATACCTTTGAAAAAGCTATATATTACACTGAATACATAAGCTCTTTTTCCACCGATAAACTTTTTGTGCCTGATTCGGTTCATAACCCCGGCAACACAGGAATCCAGACCGAAATGGCAGGCGTTAATCGCATAGCGGTCATTCACCCGGATTAAATCAATCGGTGCTTCCGGCGCGGAGCACAGAGCTACAGGGTCTAAAAAACGGGATTTATCCCCATAGTATTTTACAAAGTCATTACCGCTTCCTACCGGATAGCAGGATATGGAAGCCTGGGGATAACCATAGACGGCATTCGCTACTTCATGAAGTGTGCCGTCACCACCGCAGGCGTAAAACCGTACTGTCTCAGGATGGCTGTCACACCATTCGCGGATGAATCTGCCGGCATCACCCGGCTCAGAGGTTGTATACAGCTTCCAGTCAAAGTCCGTTCCGGTAAGCTTTTCTTCCAGCTCTTTCCCGATTGTGCCGTGCCCGGCATTCGGGTTTATGATAAAGATATGTTTCAAGTGAAACCTCCTCTTATGTAGATTTGTTTTTAGTCTTTTTGCTATTCTTTCCATAGTATAACTTGATTTTTTAAAAAAAGCTATAAGAAAATATAGGATTATGAAAAAATTCACAATTACTTTCCTTTATTTAAATGTAAAGAAGGGACCGCGCATCCGGTGCGACAGTCCCTTGGAATTTCATTCTGTATGAAAAATTTATTTCTTTAACAGCAGCTCACCCCAGCCGGAAGTATTAGCGTAAGAGTTATCGGTCGGGTCATAGAACTTCATAACACTTTGACGAGAACCGTTTTCATTGCTGTCGTTAATCTGAGCGTCAAAGCCGAATACCATGCCTTCCGAAGCGGTATAGGTAAGCGGCACTGCGATTTCAATCAGATATCCCTTATTCGTGAGGGAAGCGGCAGCTTTAACACCACGCTCTGTCGGTACAGTGCCGAAGGAAAGCAGCCCTTCGTAATTCACACGGTACTGACCGGCAGTATCTGTGTAGTAATCTTTTTTCGTGTTCTGCTCGTCAAGGAAGAATTCAATGGAATCCTGCTCATACAAATTAGGCGAGGAGGCATTTAATACACTGTCTTCTACTTCGAATAATGCGTAAACATAATGCTCGTCCCAAAGAACACGAACCGTACCCTTTGCACCCTGCCAAGCAAATAATGGGGTATCGATTACATATGGGCTTGGCTTTGTTACCCATATCGCATCCTTTGTACCGTCAATCTCCGGAGTGCCGTAATAGCCGATGGCACGGCGCGGAGGAGTCTGCGGAGTTTCGTTTTCCGCTGCGGCAATGTATGCTTCCGGATCCATTAAGGCATAAAACGCTTCCTTTGCCGATAAATCCTTGTTAAATATAAGAGGACAGTTTTCTTTTCTCCAGCTTGTATCGTCGCGATAGCCCCAGAAGGTAACGCGTTCGATGATATCGGAATATTCCTTGTAAAGGCTGAACAGCTTTGCATAGAACAATGCCTGTTTCTTTTCGTTCTTCTCCGAAAGTGCACCGTTGGAACCGGATACACCTACATCAAGCTCGGTAACGGAAATAATGATTCCTTCGATTTGGGAGAACAGTTCCAGACTGTTGCGGACGGAGCTTATGGTAGTGTCGGTACTGTAATGTGCCTGCATACCGATACCGTGAATCGGAACACCCTGGGAACGTAAGTCAGAGACCATGGCAGCGGCAATCTCCGCCTTATTCTTGTCGTTCATGTTGTAGTCGTTGTAGTAAAGAAGTGCATCAGGATCTGCCTCATGAGCAAACCGGAATGCCATGGCAACGAAATCCGGACCGATGGATTTGGTCCACTGGGTTTCACGTAAGCATTTGGTCCAGTCGCCGTCAGCCGGAAGCTTTGCACCGTCGGCAATGGCTTCGTTCAATACATCCCATGAATGAATCTGCCCTTTGTACTGACCGGCAACATTGTAGATGTGATCCTTTAACTGTTGGATGGCTTCATCCCGCGTAACAGGCTGCCCTTCCGTGTTCTTTATGCCAAGAAAGTCACCGGACTGGTTGTGCCAGGCAAGAGTATGTCCCACAACGGAAAGACCGTCACGTTCTGCAATTTCCATCATATGATCGGATTCGGCAAAATTAAATGTTCCCTGCGGACGCTGCATATATTCCGGCTTCATAAGGTTTTCCGGTGTGATTATGTTAAAATGCTTTTTAATCAACTCGTTATCCTTGCCGGAATCGATGGTACGTGTATAAATCGTACCAATCATAAAATAATCGGCATAGATATCCTTCAGGCTGACATTTGAAATATCCGGACGCGGTGTCACGGTCGGAGCCGGAGTCGGAGTCGCGGTCGGTTCCGGGGTCGGAGTTTCGGTCGAAGCCGGAGTCACGGTGGCCGGAATGTCGGTGACATCTGCTACCGCAGAGGTAGGGGTGAGATCGGTATCTGTCGGCTTTGCGCTGTTGTTACATGCTGCGAGCAATGTGGCGGCAGCAAGCACAGAAAGCAAAACCTGAACTGTTTTTTTCATGAAAAAACCTCCTTGAACTGTGAAGTACAGACAAAATGCCTGTTTATGCTCCGATTCTATCATACTCCCGGAAAAAACACCAATCATTTATTGCGATTGTCTTCTCATATAATGATAAAGTCCTTAGTTATCCGAAGGTTCCTCTGAGCCTGTTGTAACCGTCAAAGGTGCGGTAAAGGAGAGAGGAAAGGAATCCGTACCCACCTGGGCCACGCTGACGGTCAATGTATCCGCGGGAGAAAAACCCGATACCGAAAGCAGCTGTGGGTTGACATAAGTGGTGGTACATTTTTTCTCGTTTACGTAGGCGGTACTGTAAGGAGTAAAGTTTATCCCGTTGATGAAAATGCAGGAGCGCCTTTCCTCACTGTTTTTCACAATGACCTTAGTAATTTGAATAGGATTAATACCGAATTGCATGTCGGTTGCCTCAAACGGAAGCTCGCCGTTGTAGCTTTCCATCGGACCGTATAAAATGTCATAAGCCAGAAGCTCCATGTCGGAAAGATACGTTTCCGACTCCGCCTGTGTCTGATGAAAACGGGTAAAAAGACCTTCATGGATGTCATAACGGTTTAGGACATACGAAGATAGTGCATAGGCTTCCATGTCTTTCCTGATTCGCTCCCCGGACGGTCTGTTGCTCCAGATTACATATTCCGTTTCATAGACGGACCCGTTAGACAGAAGCTCGTCTGTAAACGGAAAGGAGGGCAGATGGTCACCATAAAGTACAAGAACCACTTCCTCGTCATACTGCTCCAGTGCCTCGGTCAGCTGACCGAGAAAGTCATCCATTTCATACAGCTGATTTACAAAATAAAGAAGACCGTAGTAAGAGTCCTCCAGTTCTTCCGGAAGCGCATCAATGGAAATATGGGGGTTGCGGAGGACTGCCTCATCCGGATATGCGCCGTGTCCCTGTACGGAAATTGCAAAAACAAAATCCTGTTCTTCCGTAGAAGTCAGTGCATTCAGAATATTCTTTGTCAGAATTTTGTCCTTTGCCCAGCCGAGAGGCGTTGTTTCGTAGGTTCCCATGTATTCAATCGGTGTAAAGGTATGAAAACCAAGCTTTGGAAATACGGTATTGCGCCCGTAGAAAGTGCCGTCGTTGTTATGAATGGCATGAGCCTTCAGTCCCAGAGCTGACAGATTGTAGGCGAGGCTCTCACAGGTGGTCTCCGTTAAAATGGTTTTGTACGGATATTCTCCCGGACCGAAAAAGTCAAGATTGATTCCTGTCAGTATTTCAAATTCCGTATTCGCAGTGCCCGCGCCTACGGAAGGAACCTTCAGAAAACCGGAAGAACAGGATTCCTTCAGGCGGCGGAAGTTGGGAACCGGGTCGGAAGAATATTTTGCACCGTTAATGCAGGTGGGGTCAAAAAAAGATTCCAGCTGTAAAAAAATGAAGTTAGGGTATTCCGAAGAAGCAGGCTCCGTGTCGTCCGGCTGTCCGGATGGATTTCCGGAAGGGTCGGGAGTATCCGGAGCGGGGGAAGGAGAGACCTCCGTTTCAGGGGATACAGGTCTGCCGTCTGCGGGAGCCGGTGTACCTGTAATGGATGCTACGATTCTGTCGATTTCATCCTCCGAGTAGGAAACCGGGCGGGAAATACCGGTACGAAAGATACTGGTTAAGAAGCAGTACGGAAGTCCGTTTGTATGAAATCCCTGTGCCAGATTACCGAAATTACGTTCCAGAATATTACAGGAAACGAACAGGTTTGTAGAACCGGTTCCGATGAGAAGGAAGGAAAGAACCATAACTCCCGCAACCAGTGGGGACAGGCGGCGTGTTTCTTTTTTTGCGCGTATGAAAAGAAAGACACCGATACCGATTACAAGTAAAACAGCGAGCAGAACCAGAATAATCTGGAATACGGAAAGATAGTGTCCCATAATGGAGAAAGCGGAGTCTATTAACAGAAGGTCCACAGCGGTGAACGGGGTAGTACGGAATTGTAATAATATGAAATCGGTAATACCTACAGTAACCCAGAGCGCGGAAATAAAGAAGCGCACAAACCTTCTCCTCTTAAAAAAGAAGGAGAACGACAGAGTTACAAGAATTAAAAGGGTATTATAGCAAAATACAAGAGGAGACTTAATCAGATAGAAAAAAGGCATAATCACCGATTCTCTGGAAAAAGCCTCCACACACAGGTTCAGAAAAACAGCCGGTAACAGACATTCACCGGCAAGCAGGCGAAGTCCTGCAACCAGCTTCTGTATAAAAATTTTAACGTTTGACAAGTTCATAATCCCTCCCTTGAAATATGACAACATGAACTTTGTATAGGATAGCACAAAAGAAGATGAACTGCAAGAAGCAGGGAAAAGATTAAGAAATTATTTCGGTTTAAGGTTGGAATTTCATTTTTTTTATGCTATGATTTCTGTGAGTAGACTGGATTCGTTCTATTTGACAGGGAGAAGTAACAGGTATGCTTACAATGGCAAAAAGATTGTCCCGGTGGGAGAAGAGGAGACTGTATAGAAAGATAGAAGAAGGGAAAAGCCGGGGCGGTGTGTCTGCTTCGCTTTTTTTGGAAGGTGAGATGAATGCTCTGCCGGAGGCGGATTGCTTTTTCTTTTGCGGGACGAGATTAAACCCGAAGGGAATGCTTTCTGTTTTTTTTCCGAATGAGAAACAGGCAGAGATTACAGTGGCGGAGTTTGTTCCGGGTGCCGGTGTCATGTCGGTTCTTTTTCGGGCAGCGCTTCGTGAGTGTCACAGAGTTTTTGTGGAGGATGTTTATACGGTGGCAGACCCGGCATTCGGTTTTTCGATTCCGAATCTGTGCGGTGTAAGTTTTTCCTATGCATGGTCGGAATATATGTTACGGAAGGATGTGGCTGCTCTTGCGGATGCTGCGGCTGCATATGCCGTGTCGGACGTGGAATTAAGAAAGGAGCCGGACCGGGTGATGGCCGGAACGGTACGGTACTGTCTCCTGAAGCAAGGGCAGAAGACGGCAGAGTGCAGGATACTTCCGCTTGACGGCGGAAAGGGCTGTTATTTGTTCGATTTAAAGACAGAGGAACCTTTTTTAAGACAGGGAATGGCAGCCGGACTGATTACGGAAATCGGGAAGGAGTACGCGGGCAGAGGGGGAACCTCCATGAGACTGCAGGTCTCGTCCGAAAATAAGCCGGCATTCTCTCTTTACCGGAAATTGGGATTTGAAACGTCGGAAGAAAGAATGTATTATAAGACAGAGGAGAATTAGATGGAGCAGAGCAGGGAGAAGGACAAGGCCGCGAAGGAAAAAGCTTTTATGCGCAGGCAGAAGGCAAAGCAGGAGAAAGAGGCAAAAAACGCAGAGGCTCTTTCGGAAAAGAGGAGACAGCAGGAGCAGGAAGATATCCGCTTTATGCGGGAAGCCATACGGCAGGCAAAAAAGGCCGGGAAATTATCGGAAGTGCCTATCGGCTGTGTACTTGTGCATGACGGTGAAATTGTAGCAAGAGGCTACAACCGGCGTAATACGGACAAGACAACCCTTGCACATGCGGAGATAGCCGTAATTCGCAAGGCGAGCAGGGTATTTGGTGACTGGCGGCTGGAGAATTGTACGCTCTATGTCACACTCGAACCCTGCCCGATGTGTGCGGGTGCCATAGTGCAGGCACGGATTCCCAGAGTGGTGGCAGGCTGTATGAATCCGAAGGCCGGATGTGCGGGTTCCGTGCTGAATATTTTGGATACTCCGGGCCTGAATCATAGGGTAAAGTTTGAAAAAGGGGTCTTAGAGAAAGAATGCAGTGAACTGCTGCGGGATTTTTTTCGCGGATTGCGCCTTAACGGCAGGAAGATTGAAAAATAGCTTTCATTTACGGAGAAAAAGGAGTATACTGTTTGGTAGAATGATTTTTTTATAGCGGGGTTGAAAAATGGCGGTTACGATTAAAATGAATGCAGTGAATCAAATACCGAAGGGTGAGAAGCTGTTCGAGGAAGGAGAGGCATCGGACGGTATTTTTGCCGTGCTTAAGGGAAAGGCGGCTCTGGTAAATTCAGGTGTCTGTCTGACAGCGACAGGCGGGGATTTCCTCGGCATCTGGGATCTGTATGCGGGGATTCATGATGTAAGCTGTGTGGCGACGGAGAATTTAACGGTATTTGCGCTTCCGGCAAACAATGTATCGGATCTTCGGACGATTTTTCATTCGAATAAAGAATACGGCGGCAGGGTAGCCATATCCATGGGACGCTATATTACAGAGCTTTTCTCGAAAATAAGCCTGTATCTTCATGAGGCAAAGACATTGCCGGAGGTGGTGGCGGAGCTGTACCGCCAGTATTGCGGATGTTGTAAATCGGAAGGAATACGTGCGGCTGACCTTTCGCCGGACGCGAAGGAAACGGTTCCGGCTACGGAGCCCCCGGAATTGGCGGAATACCATCTGGAGGCGGCTAAAATACCGGCAGAAGTACAGACGGCTTATTTTTCCTGCGGAACAGGGGTAGTAATGCGTCATATAGAGGAACAGTCGGTCGTAATCCGCAGGTTAATCGAAGAATGTAAAAAACAGGGGGGGTTTTTACGCCGTCAGGGTGCTGTCCTGATAAATGCCGGCGCGGACAATATGTTTTACTATTTATGTGCTCTGGAAGAGAAGGCAGAAAATCCGGAGACAAAAAAGGCAGCCGTACTACTTAGGGATATTTCCGAAAAGAAGCTTTGTGAGCTTGCGGCATTGTTTGATAAATGCGGAGGAGAACCGTTTGAGACATATGAAAAACGGCGTGAAGCGAGAAAACAGGGGCAGGGTTTTGTGACAGACAGTGACGAACCTTGTGAGAATTCACTGGAACAGATTCTTTTGTATGCCGGGGCATCACAGGAATCGGCAATGAGGTATACGGAACTTGTTAAGGAGTTTGCCGGACTTGGGGATAAGACATCTGTGGAGGATGAAGTGCGTCGCCTCAGAAAACAGCTTTCCGACGAATTTTATCCGCTCTATGAAAGTGTATTCAAAAAGGCTTACGGAAAAGAGAACGGGGAACTCCCGCTTCCCGTACGACTGTTTCTGGATTTCGGATTCATTGATGAGACGCTGATTTCACGCACGCAGTTACTGGAGCTTGAAAAGTTAGAGACGGAGCCGGTGAAGGAAGCGGCAGATGCCTGTCACATTTTTACGATGAGAGAATGGCTTTCTTTTGTATATGAGGGGAAGCGTGAACCGTCGAAAAACGAATTTGACCAGGAATACGCGGAGATGCTGCGGGAGCTTAGAAAGAGCGGTCGGATTTCCGAGGAGGAGGAGAAAACCAAATTAAAGGATTCTGATGAGCGGCTGCACTATGAGATACAGAATTTGTTCCGCTGCAATCATCGCCTTGTAAACGGTCAGCTCAGTATTTTTGTTCCGTTTCTTTACGAAGACCTTTTGGGCGGTGGCGCTGAGCATGCCTTTTTATCCAAAAGGATGGTGACGGAGGCGGCGGACAGGCTTCGCGGCATGGACTATTCCCTGTTTTATCGTGAGTTTATGTATATAAATAAAGAGCTTGGTATCGAGAAGGAATATCATATGGCGGAGATTCTGCCGGATATTATTTTGTTTCCGACCATGGGAAGCAAAAGTATTTTATGGCAGGATATCAGCTGCCGCCGCAGAGATACGCCGGGACGATTTTTATTGCCGCAATTTACGGAGGCTTCTCTCTGGGATTTGATGGTGCGTGTCTGCGGAAGATACCGCTGGGAGCTTTGCCGTACAATGCAGGGTGCAATGTGGAATAACATACAGGTTAAGTCATTGACCTCGGAATATACGGATTATCTGATGTATTACAGAAAGAACCGGGATATTTCAGAAGAGCGGAAGGAAGCCGTGAAATTGCAGCTTCAAAAGGGAAAAAATAATTACCGTGAAGTGTTTGCCATGGATTATGAGGTATGGATAAAGAATGAAGCATCCGGTGCAATGAAGCTGAACAAGGTAGCAAGGGAAATTCTTGCCACATATTGTCCGTTTGATGTCAAAATCCGGGCACAGCTTGCACAGCAGCCGGCATTTGAAGAAGCAATGGCAAGACAGACAAGGGAACGTGCAAAGAAGATACGTGAAACGGAGCTTCGCAATCATGCACTTACGAAAAACGGGATTGAGCCTCCGCAGGAATTGCTGGATACACTTGCTTATTACCGTGAACATTAAAGCACAGGCCGCAGGGTGACGGGAGTCCGGACGGATGAGGAAAGGAGGAAAATATGGACGGTACATATCAGATGCTGCATGATATGATTGATTTTCATAATGACCGTATGCGGAATCTGAGACGGTATTACCCGTTTTTCTGCCTTCAGAATACTGCCTTTCATCTGTTTAAGGAAGGGAAGTATGCTTCTCTTGACATGGGCTATATTACCCTTGCGGTACTGCGCTTTTTTATTGAGGAGAATCAGTTTAACGACCGGCCGGTGAAATATCAGGAGGTTTATGCTTTTCTGGCGGGAGTGCTCGCAAGGGATTTTGAGCTTTCGCTCCGGGAGGAAGAGGAAAAGGAGCTGATTGACTATATATTCGATAAACTGAAAAATGACGGAAAACCTTTTGTTATGGAGTATTTTGATCCGGTGAGCAAAGGAAAAGCGTCGGTGCGGATGAAGTTAATCGATGCAACACTTTCCGGCAATACGGTATTGTATACAATTACGGCGGATGCCATTGAGTTTTATCTCGATACGAAGGAAATACGGGAGGAGAGTAAAATAAATATCCAGCAGGTTTTGCTGGAAAAAATGATTCATACGAAGAATTTTAGGGGCGGTATCGATGTTATCCGCCGGATAAACAGTGAGGTAAACCGGCTGCGGCTGCAAAAAAAGGAGGTCCTGGCACTTCTTGGAAGCAATGTGTTTGACGGTGTAAAAGCATTGGAGGAGTTTAACCGGACCGGGATGCGGTGGTTTTCCGAGGAACAAAAGCTTTTTTCGCATAATATGGAGTTAATGGAGCGGGCAAGAGCAAGGGCGGAGGAAGCCGTACCCGGTGAGCGGGATACGGAATCGCTTCGTGAGATTTACAGACTTGAAACAGAACTTAAAAAAGCAATGGCAAATCATGAAGAGCTGCTTTCGGATTGTATGGATTTACAGGTGAGGGCGGATGAAATGATCCGTAAATACAAGTACAGCAGATTGCGGGGAGCGTTTGATTTCCGAGGGTTTGTAGCGGCTGCCGAGGAGGCGGGGGATGTAACCATGCTTTCACATCTGATAGAGCCGTTACTTGCACCGAGACTGAATAAGCAGTTTACCCTGCTGCAGACGGACGAGCTTTTGTCACCTCCTGCGGAAGCGGAGGAAACCAAAGAAGCGGTGGAAGAAGCAAAGGAAGAGATGTACCGCTTTGATGACGAAATAGAAGAGGAACGGATTTCCGGTAACTATAAGGCGATTGTGAAAACCTTGTTTGACGAGCTTTGGCAGTCGGACCGGGTGGCTCTTTCCGAATTGAACCGCAAGCTGGAAATGAGGTTTTTTGACGGGATTTTCCGTAACAGTGATTATTATTCTTTTTTGGTACATATCTGCCAGAAAAAGGAGTATGATTTGGAGACTGTGACAAAAAAGCAGGATACTTTTTTTGAGGGTATCCTTGCTGAAATCCTACAGGAGCCGTCAATGAAGAAATATACAAGGCTAAGGTTCAAACTCATAATGAAACCGGAGGCGGAGGAGCTGATTCACCGGATTGCGGGACTGGAGCGGGATGCGGCCTTTATGACAACAGAGATTGTATTTGAACGGATGAATTAAGGCAAAGGCGGGAACGGAATGGAACAAAAGAGTTTAGAAAAGGCAACGGAGCTGCTTGCGGCACTTTTAATCGGAGAGCCGGTGGAAGCACATAACGGGAAAAATACAGGGCTGTATGAAGCATATCATGAGTCGGTTGAGGTCAGCGATGCCCTGGATTTAATGCTTAAGAAGCTGAATCTGCGGGTATATGAGTATAACTATGCAATGTATGTTTCGCCGGGAGAGAAGAACCGTGTTTTCGGCTATTCCAATGAAGATTTGAAACGTTTGATGGGGCTTCGTCTGAATAAGGAGCTGTATCTTTGTTATTATCTGATTTATCAGGCGGCGGCATGTTTTTATCAGGATTCCGCCACTTACAATTATACGGAATATATTAAAGCGGAGGATTTGCTGGAAGCAGTGAATCACGGCCTTTCCGGAATGGTTTCGGAGCTGCACCGGTTTTCTAACGAAACTCCGGACGAAAAGAGCTTTAAGGCGCTTGCGGCAGCATGGGATGAGCTTCCGGTGATTGCGAATGAGGATACGCAGGGAACCCGTGCGGGTCGTGGTTCAAAAAGCGGATTTGTGAAGCTGGTTTTTAATTTCATGGTTTCCCAGGGCTTGTTTACGGAGGCGGGAGAGCGTTATTATCCGACAGGCCGGATGCATGCTTTGATTCGAAGGTATTTTGAAGAGGAAAAGGGCAGATTGTACGAGCTACAGATGCAAAGAAGCAAAGGAGGAGAAGACGGTGCCGCATATTAACCGTATTCGCGTAAATAACGTAAAATATAATTTCGGAACCCAGGCCTACGATGATTTTATGATGAAGCCGTTTTGCGGCAATACATTATATGACCTGGCAAACGGCGGCGGAAAGAGCGTACTTATGCTTCTGCTTTTACAGAATGTGATTCCGAACTGTACGCTTGATGAAAAGCAGCCTATTGAGAAGCTGTTCAGGACGGGTGAGGGCAGCAAAACCATACATTCGCTTATTGAATGGCAGCTGGATGATGAGAATATTCATAACGGTTTCCGCTATATGACAACGGGCTTTTGTGCCAGAAAGGCGGCAGAAACGGAGGGAGAATCAAAGGAAACCGCATCGGTGGAGTATTTTAATTATTGTATTTTTTACCGGGAGTATAATGCAAACGATATTCGCAATCTTCCTCTGGTAAAGGATAAGGAACGGATTACTTACGGCGGACTGCGCCGTTATTTAAAGGAGCTGGAGCGGGATAATTCTTTGATTGTGCGTATTTTTGACCGTAAGGGAGAATACCAGAATTTTATTGCGGATTATGGGATTTATGAGAGCGAATGGGAAATTATACGTGGGATAAACAAAACAGAAGGACATGTTCGTACTTATTTTGAAAGCAACTACAAGACTACCCGTAAGGTAGTGGAGGATTTGCTGATAGAGGAGATTCTCGGTACTTCTTTCCGGAGAAAGGCGGGAAGGGATGACGGGGAAGATACCATGTCCAAAACACTGTTAGATATGAAGGATAAATTGGTAGAGCTGGCAAAGAAAAAGGATGCCATGCAGAATTTCAAAAGACAGGAGGAGGTGCTTTCCGAATTTTCCTCACGTGTGGAAATGCTGGGTGCGGTTTACGCAAAAAAGCGGGAAGCAACGCTTAAGCTGAACCGCATTTATAACGCCGCATCCCACTATCTGGATGTGCGGGAGAAGGCCGTGGGAGAGTTAAAGGCAGAGGAGAGTGCGGCGCAGGAGGAGCTGCGAAGCCTTGAAGCGGAGCTGCTTTCGGCAGGGCTTTCCGAGGAACGGGAGCTGGCAAGGGAGTATGCGGCACAGGTGGCAGAGCTTAAGTCGGAGAAAGAACAGAAAACGGAACGGAAAGAAATGCTGTCGGCCCTGCTTAAGAAAAAAGAGTGTGCAAATGATTATCTGGATTATTTAGAGGAAAAGAAAAAACGGGACGAAATGTCTGTCACGTTACAGGCAATGAACGCACAAAGCGGACTGAAAGACGAGATTTCCGCACTGGTACGTGCTTACAAACGGAAAATGGAGCAATGCGAAGCAGAGCTGTCCGAAATGCTTTCAAAAGCGGAGAGTGCGGCAGCCGGAGCATTGTTAAAATATAAAACGGCTGAAAATTCAAAGAAGGATGTGGACAGAGAAACAGCGGTTTCCGAGGTGCTTTCGGAGCAGATAAAGAAGGAACTTTCTGTTTTGTATGTGAAAATAAAGGAACAAAAGGATTCGACAGGGCTTCTGCTTACGGAGGATGCATTAAAGTATGAAAAGGAATGCAAAGGACGTAGTGCGGAGGCGGCACTCAGGTGCAATGATTTAAAAGAAGAGGAAGGACGGCTTGCAAAAGAACGGGAGACAGCACTGTCTGCCGTGTATCATGCCGAAGCAGAGCTTTCACGGTATCGTGACGGACAAACGGTTCTGGCGGAAGAAAAGGAAAAGCTTTCGGCAGAAAAGGAAAGAGCCGATAAGCTGGCAGCTGCATACGGTGAACAGGATTACCGGGCTCTGCGTGCAGCGGTGCGTGCCCGCTGTATGGAGGCATATGCCGAGCAGTCAAGGCTTTCGGAACAGATGCTCCGGGCGAAAAAGAGGCGGCAGGCGGTAGAGTCGGGTGAGCTGTTTTCTTCTACCGAGACAGCGGAAACGGTAAAAGATTACATTTGTACCAGACATAAAAAGAAGGCAATGACCGGTGCGGAATATTTGCAGGACAAATCCGTGGAGGAGCAGGAGGAGCTTCTTAAAAGGTTTCCGGGGCTGCCTTTTTCGGTAATTACCGAAGGGTTTGAAACGGTATTTGACGATCATTTGCTGGCGGAATGTATTCCGGAAGGCGCTATGGTGCCGCTGCTTCGGATGGAGTCTCTTCGCGGCGGAAAGGAATTGTTTCACCGTGAACAGATGTATCTTTGTGTAAAGGATAGTGCGGTACTGCTGGAGGAAAAGGCAAGGCAAAAGGAAATAGTACGTCTTTCGCGTATAGAGGAGGATGCGGAGTACGGGAAAAAGAGGCTGGATTCCCTGATAGCCGCTTACGAGGAGGATGAAGAGTTTCTGACCGGGTTCGTCGGCCGATATTACGGAACCATGTATGCGAAGAATGCGGGAAGCGGCGCGGAGCACACGGAGGAGGAATTAAAGGACAGGCTCAATAAAGAAGAGGAGCGACTTGCGGCAGTTACAAGACGTTTGCGGGAAATCGGGGAGGAAAAGGAAGCATGCGCTAAGGTTACCGCGGAATGTGACGAGGAGAGCCGCATATATCGTGTGATTATGGAGCTGAACGCTCAGGCAGAGGAAAAAGAAAAGAGTCTGCAGGAGCTTGACAAAAAGAAAGAACGGCTGAAGGAGTGGAAAAAGGAGGCTGCAGAAGCAGCGGAGGCTTTGGAGGACGAGTGCGCGGCAAGGAATGCGGAGGTAGAAAAAATACGGTCACGTGCCAAAGAACTCAGACAGGTGTGGGACGGCTATGCCCTTTATGATACAGACGGCGAGGAGGCAGAGGTTTCTCTTGAAATCGATGAGCTTTCCGTGCAGATAGACGGCAAGATTGCGGCATTGCATACGGAATCTTCTTCCATGGAGGATAAACAGCGTCTTTTGGATTCTTATGTGGCGGCAATGAACCGGCTGCTTCGTAATATCCGTACAAAGGGGTTCAGTATTGCGGAGCTGTCAGAGATGTATGAGAAAAACGAGATATATGAAACCTCGGAAGAGGAGCTTATAAGACGGGAGGAAGAAATTGCGACGTTTGCTGCCGAGACAGAAAGGTTAAGACGGAAGGAAGAGGAATTGCGGGAAAAACTGTTCCGTCTGGAAGGAAAGAATAGTCAGGCAGAAGCGGCAATTACAGAAAAATACGGAGAGTGCCGCCCGGTTGAACTGACCGGAGAGGCACTGGCCTCTTTCATTGCAATGCGCCGGAAACAGACCGAGCAAAAGCAGGAGGAGATGAAAAAACTCCGGGAGGCGCAGTCCGCTTTATCGGAGGAGCTTGCCTCCTATACCGTAATCCGGGGTGAGATTTCCCGTATGTTTGAGGGAACGGATAAGCTGACCGGGGACTGTGGGCGGATTGAAAACAACGTGCGTCTGACGGAGTGCTATAAAGAGGCGAGAGAGCAGTATTCGGCATGTGCCGGAGAACTTTTAAAACGCCAGGAGGAGTTTTACAGAAACAGACAGAAAACGATTGAGACTTTGCAGGTGCTTGATGCTCAGGCGCTTGCGGAAGAAATCGGCGGAAGTGTAATGATGCCGAAGGACGGCAGGGAAACGGAGGAAGCGGTACGCGGATTGCAGGAAGTAATAGAATGTCTGCAACTGGAGCGTACCCGGATTGAATCGGGTCTCGGTGACCTTGAAGTCATGAAAGAGAATTTTGAAAGCCAGTGCCTGCAGCGCTGTCTGAATATGAAGGCGGATTTGGAGCGTTTGCCGAAGCTTTCCAAAATTATGCTGGATGGGGAGCAGATTCCGATGATTTCGCTACAGATTCCGTATGTTAAGGAGGAGTTTTTCAAGGAGCGGATGACGAAATATATTGATGACGTAATCCGGGCGGTAGATGCCATTCCTTTACAGGCGGACCGGATGAAATATATCCGCACGGCATTATCATACAAAAAGCTGTTTTCCGTAATTGTATCGGATATGAACGGGATTCGCCTTATGCTGTATAAAAGAGAACGGATTAAGGAGCAGAGCAGACTTTTGCGGTATGAGGAGGCGGTGGGAAGTACCGGACAGTCTCAGGGAATTTATATTCAGTTTCTGATTGCCATCATCAACTATATTTCCAGCATCTACTCTCCGAAAGGAGAGGCAGCGGGACAGCGAAAGGTTATCTTTATCGACAACCCGTTCGGTGCGGCAAAGGATGTGTATATCTGGGAGCCGATTTTTGAGCTGTTACGTGCAAACCGGGTACAGCTCATTGTTCCGGCCCGCGGAGCCACACCGGCAATTACCGGCAGATTCGATGTAAATTATGTGCTGGGCCAGAAGTTAATCGACGGCAGACAGCAGACGGTTGTAGTGGATTATTGCAGCCGTGTGGAAGCGGATTCGGTAGAGTTTATTCCGTTGCAGTATGAACAGACAAGCTTGGATATTTCGGAGGTGTAATATGGGAATTGAGCGTTATCGGGCGATTGTCCGGCTGGAGGAAATCCGTTCGCTTTTGGAGAACGGCGAATATGAGGCGGCAAAGGAAGCGGCTGACAGTATTCGTAAAGAGCGTTTAAAGGACAGTGCGGATTTGTTTTTGCTTGCCACGGTTTACCGGAAATGCGGAGACTTTGTGACGGCAAAGGATTTTTTGCGCCGCATATATGAAAAGAAAGTAACGTGGCGTGTATTGGAAGAGATGATGGAGGTTTGTCTTGCGGAAAAAAATCCGGACGAGGCGGAGCAGTATTTAAGGCAGTATGCAAAGCTTTCCGGCGGTGACCCGCGCAGTTATATTTATGAGTATCGCATCGGACGTCAGAAGCATCGTCCGGACGAGGAGCTACTGCCGATTCTGCAAACGTTAAAGGCAGAGGAATATACGGAAAAGTATGCCTATGAGCTGGCTAAGCTGTACCATAAGCTTGGTATGGAACGGGAGTGTATGGCAGAGTGTGCGGATTTGATTCTGTGGTTCGGTGAAGGGACTTATGTCGAGCGTGCAAAAGCATTACAAGCATATTATCGCGGGGAGCTTTCCGCAGAGGATATCAGACAGGGAGCACAGCAGTATATGAGAGCTGCCGATGAAATGCCTGCGGATGTCGGTGAGGCATTGGACGAGGTCGCTGCGGATGCCGGTGAGGCATTGGACGATGTGCCTGCGGATGTCGGTGAGGCATTGGATGAGGTAGCTGCTGCAGATTTAAGTGAGCCGATGTGGGAGCCGGATACATGTGCGGATTTACAGGAGGAAACGGAGTTTCCGAAAGAAACCCCGGATGAATCCGACAGAACAGAACTTGATAATACGGGAGTGTATGAGCAGATGTCTCTTTTTGCACCGGAGGAGTGTGAGGAAGCGGCAGCTGCGGATGAATATGAGGAGATGCCGGTTCCGGATACGGATGTGTGGGAGACGAAGGAAAAGCAGGTGCTTTCGGAGCTTGGACCGGAGCTTTCCGCAAGGCTTTCGGCAGAGGGGCTTGTGTTTGAGGAGGCATTGCATGAGTTTGCGCAGATTGAACGGGTTCGCAAGCAGCTGTCAAGAATGCTGGAGGTTGTCGTAACGGTACGCAGAAAGTGCCATTGTCTGATTATTACCGGAGAGAAGCAAAGCGGAAAGACAACACTGGGAACTTATCTTGCAAAGCTTTTGTATGAGCTTTCTTATGTTAAGAGTCCACGGGTTGCCAAAATAAGTGCAAATCGTTTTAATCAAATCAATTTATATGAAAAAAGCGGGCAGCTGAAGGATTGCTGTCTGATTGTGGAGAAAGCCGGAGAACTGACGGAGGAAGCCATGGCCGCATTGCTTGAATTTATTCAGAACACGGATGTGCTCGGTACTGTGATTCTGGAGGATGAGGCAAATGCAATGAGCAGTCTTCTGCGGAATCATGCGGAATGTAACAGGCTGTTTAATAACCGTGTGCACCTTCCGAAGTATGACAGTAATGAATTAACGGGCTTTGCGCTTGAATACATAAAAGAGCAGGATTATGAAATCTCCGGTGAAGCTATGGAAATTTTAAAACAGAAGATAGAACATCTGACCAGAGTAGGGCAGAAGGAAGGAAGACTTGCGGTAACTATGGAAGCGGTAAAGGAGGCGATTGAAAATGCGGATTATCGTAATCAGGGAACCATCCTTGCCATGGCAGCTGCCGGAAAATTCCTGAACACAGGAGGAATGGAGCTTATGCCGGAGGATTTCGGTGTTACACGGTAAACTTTATTTTGATTTCATCCTTAAGGTTCTGGCCGCCCTTGGAACGAACATTTTTGGTGACATTGAGGATATATGCCGTATTTTTTGCATAAGCCTCCAAAGGTTCGATTTCTACCTCATTTGTTTCGGAATTATACCGAATCGTGGTACGCAGAACGGAACCGGTTTCTGCATCCGTAACAAACATATTGACATTATTAACGGTTGTCGGGTTTAAAGGAGCCGTGAAACGAACGCGCCATATAAACTTTCCGGTTTTAAACTTGAGATTCTGTTTGATACGATGTCCGGTATGCTCGCTGAGAGGCTCGATTTCCAGTAGATTCATAGGTAATCTCCTTTCACTTGGAACGATATCATACGGTAAGTATAGTATAAAACCAAAAAGTTTACAAGTCTTTTTGTCATCTTTTTGGTAGTGAGATATAGAAATTATGTTGAAAAGAGGAATAGGTAATGAAAAAGAGTAATATAATTTTGATTGGCATGCCGGGGTCCGGAAAGAGTACATTAGGTGTTCTTTTGGCCAGAGCCATGAACTATCGTTTTCTGGATACGGATCTTTTGATTCAGGAAAGGGAAGGAAGGCTTTTACACGAAATCATTGCCGATGAGGGGATGAAACGTTTTTTGGAAATCGAGGGAGAAGTAAATGCGGGAATTACGGCAGAGCGAACCGTGATTGCACCGGGAGGGAGCGTTATTTATTCTCCGAACGCCATGCTGCACTTTGCCGAAATCGGAACGATCGTATATTTACACGTTCCGGTGACCGAGCTTGAAAAGCGGCTGGGAGATTTAAAGCGTCGGGGCGTGGTTCTAAAGGAAGGCCAGACGTTGGAGGATTTGTATGAGGAGAGACGACCGTTTTACGAGCGGTATGCGGAAGTAACAGTTGATGTAACGAAAGAGGATGTCGGAGTCATTTTGGAAGAAATGGTAAATAAATTGAAAAAGGTCAAAGGATAAAGAGAAGATAAAAAGTGTTCTACAGCTGAGGAAAAGCTCTACTGTTTTAGAAAATGCTTTACAAAACAGAAGTTTATGGTATAATCAAATTAGTGGTAGTAAAGTTACACAAAAATGGGACTTAAAATATGTGCAATATTAACAAAAATCTGTAGAAAAGTATTGTATAAAAAATAGATGGGGCAAAAAATCAGAATAAACCTAAGTTTGAGGTGAGTTATGGAACAATACATTATCAAAGGCGGAAAGCCGTTGGTTGGAGAAGTTACAATCGGTGGCGCAAAAAACGCGGCATTAGGTGTACTTGCAGCCGCAATCATGACAGATGAACCGGTTCGGATACATAATCTTCCGGATATTAGTGATATTGATATTCTGTTAAAAGGAATTGAGGCACTCGGTGCAGTCGTGGAGCGTCCGGATGTACATGAGGCACGTATACTAGGCGGCAGCATTACAACCTGTATCGCAGGATATGACGATCTTAGAAAAATCAGGGCAGTGTACTATTTATGCGGTGCTTTGTTAGGTAAATACAAAAGAGCGGAGGTTCCGCTTCCGGGTGGCTGTAATATCGGAAGCCGCCCGATTGACCAGCACATCAAGGGATTTGAGGCTCTTGGAGCAAAGGTAGTGATTCAGCACGGTATGATTATTGCCGAGGCGGAAAGGTTAGTGGGTACTCATATCTATTTTGACTGCTCCTCCGTAGGTGCCACGATTAACGTAATGATGGCCGCAAGTATGGCGGAAGGTCAGACTGTGCTTGAGAATGCGGCAAAGGAGCCGCATGTGGTTGAGGTGGCAAACTTCTTAAACAGCATGGGTGCGAATATTAAAGGAGCCGGTACGGATATTATTCGTATTACCGGTGTTTCTGCTTTGCATGGCAGTACCTACTCCATTATTCCGGACCAGATTGAGGCGGGTACCTTTATGCTGGCAGCGGCAGCTACCAAAGGCGATGTTCTGATTAAGAACGTGATTCCGAAGCATTTGGAGGCAGTTACCGCAAAGCTTGTGGAAATCGGTGCAGAGGTAGAAGAATTTGATGATGCGGTTCGGGTAGTGGCATCTAAGCGTTTGGTGCACACCAACATTAAGACCCTTCCGTATCCGGGCTTTCCGACGGATATGCAGCAGGTTATGGCAACATTACTTTGCGTGGCGGAAGGTACCAGCATTGTAACAGAGACGATATACGAAAACAGATTTATGTATGTGGATGAGCTGACCCGCATGGGAGCCTGTATGCGTGTGGTAGAAGGAAACAGTGCGGTAATCGAAGGCGTTGAGAAGTTAACGGGTGCTATTGTGCGTGCGCTTGATTTACGGTGCGGTGCTGCGCTTGTGGTAGCCGGTCTGATGGCTGACGGCTATACTACCGTAGAGCATATCGAATATGTTGACCGCGGATATGAAAAGTTCGCGCAGAAGCTGTGTGAGTTAGGAGCCGCTATGGAAAAGGTAGACTCCGAAGATGTGAAGGCAGTGCAGAAGTTTAAGCTGAGAGTCGGCTGAGCCTGAAACGGTCAGATACGGTTTTGACGTATAGAGAAGGAATGAACAGCGTAAAGGCAGATATATGATTTACGCTGTTTTCTTTACCTTATAGGAGACAGAGGTGGGAAATGTACCGGTTACTCATTATTGAAGACGATAAAGGAATAGCGGAAGCAATAAAAGCCCAGGCAGAGCTGTGGGAGCTGCAGGTTCGCTGTACCGAGAATTTCAGAGCGGTTATGAACGAATTTGCGGAATTTAATCCGCATATTGTTTTGCTGGATATCTCTCTGCCGTTTTTTAACGGGTATCACTGGTGTAATGAAATTCGCAAGGCTTCTAAAGTACCGATTATTTTTATCTCCTCCGCAGCCGATAATATGAGTATGATTATGGCGATGAATATGGGAGCCGATGATTTTATTGCCAAGCCGTTTGACCAGAGTGTGCTTATGGCAAAGATTCAGGCGATGCTTCGGAGAACCTATGATTTTGCCGCTTCCGTTCCGGTACTCGAACACAGGGGAGCACTTTTAAATACCGGTGAGAACACCTTAATCTACGGGGATGAAAAGATATCTCTTTCAAAAAATGAGTACAGAATCCTGCTTGTTTTAATGGAAAATAAGGGGAAGGTTGTCAGCCGGGAAAAATTGATGGAGCAGCTATGGAAAACCGACAGCTTTGTAGATGAGAATACACTGTCCGTAAACGTGAACAGGCTTCGCAAACGGCTGGAAGCTGCCGGACTTGAAAATTTTATCGCAACCAGATTCGGTGTGGGATATCTGATTGAGAATTGAGGTGTCCGGAATGAAGTTGTTTGTGCAGTATATGAAGCAAATCAGAAGAGGCGCTTTTGCAGGAGCTGCCTTTTGTATCACTTTCTTTTTCTCCTTCGCTCTTTATCATTTGCCGGTAAAGGCAGTCATATATCCTGCCATGCTTTGTCTTTTACTCGGTCTTTTATTTGTTATTCTTGATTTTTTTCGCATGAAACGCAAGCATGATGTTATGGTAAGAATAAAGGGTCTGACAGATGTTATTACAGAAGCACTCCCACGGATTGACAGGATAGAAGATGAGGATTACCAATGTATTATAAGCCTTTTAGGTAAAGAGTATAACGATTATGTCAGGGACAGCCGCCGCAAATATGCCGAGATGGTGGATTATTATACAGTATGGGCACATCAGATTAAGACACCTATCGCATCCATGAGATTAAATCTGCAAAATGAAGATTCGGAGCTTTCAAGAAAGCTGTCAAATGACCTTTTTCGCGTAGAGCAGTACGTAGAAATGGTGCTTACCTTTTTAAGGCTTGATTCCGAAAGTACCGACTATGTAATAAAAGAATATGACCTTGACGGAATTGTAAGGCAGTCGGTGAAAAGGTTTGCGGGCGAGTTTATCAGCCGAAGGCTTACCCTGAACTATGAACCGTTTACAGCTACTGTAATCACGGATGAAAAATGGCTCTCCTTTGTAATCGGGCAGGTACTGTCAAATGCCTTAAAATACACAGCATCCGGCAGTATTACAATTAATTATCTGCCGGAAGGAAGGCTCTGTATAAGCGACACCGGAATAGGGATAGCGGCAGAGGACCTGCCGCGTATCTTTGAAAACGGCTACACCGGTTATAACGGAAGAACAGATAAAAAAGCAAGCGGCATAGGTCTGTATTTGTGCAAACGTATTTGCACAAAGCTCGGACACCGCATATATGCGGAATCGAAGGTTGACGTAGGAACAACAATTACGATTGACCTTGCGAGACGGAAGCTTGAGACGGAATAAGCTCTTTTG
This sequence comes from Lachnospiraceae bacterium, assembly GCA_029012365.1. GTDB lineage: Bacteria > Bacillota > Clostridia > Lachnospirales > Lachnospiraceae > SIG307. The sequence continues at coordinate 76,505 of JAQXLY010000035.1, forward strand.
CCAGTCCGCATACAAGGTGAACCGTATGGGTTATGGCCTTTGCCTCAAAGGCAGGGTAATCTTCGCTGGCGGAATCGTCTGCCTTATCGGAGATGGCCCGGATAATCAGAAACGGAATATTGTTGTTATGTGCGGTCTGGGCAATCGCTGCCCCTTCCATTTCAGTACACATGGCATGGAATGTGCTTGTCAGCCATTCCTTTTTTTCCTTTCCGGCGATAAACTGGTCTCCGGTGACAATACGTCCCTCGTGTACAGCGATTTCCGGATTGACCGAAAGACAGACCTTTTTTGCAAGGGCACGGAGCGCTTCGTCCGCTGTGAAGACGGAGGTATCCATACGCGGGATGATACCTACCTCATAGCCGAAAGCGACCGCATCCATATCATGCTGCAGGGCATCGGTAGACAGAACGATATCACCGATATCAATGGAAGCATCCAGAGAGCCGGCAATTCCGGTATTGACAATGGCATCGGTTTCAAATAAATCAATTAACTGCTGGGTGCAGATGGCAGCATTTACTTTGCCGATACCGGAGCGTACAACCACTACCGGTAAGCCTTCTAAAACTCCTTCATAAAAGGTCAGGGAGGCGCGTTCGGTAATGCGCACATCGGTCATGTTTTCTTTAATACGCGCAACCTCTTCGTCCATTGCGCCGATAATTCCAAGCTTTTTCATAGGGATTCTCCTTTTCGGATGATATAAGTGCGTCCGTGATATCCGCACAAGGGAGCGGATAGAACCGGAATCATTTTCAGTTTAGCACATATAATGGGAAAGCACAATGAACTTTCTGTGTTTTTACTTGATTTTCGGAAGGTCATTTCGTATAATAAGGGGTGATTTCACAGAAAAGGAGCATAAAATAATATGAGATACAAAACATCAGGGGTATGTTCCTCGGCGATTGATTTTGATGTGGAGGACGGCCGTGTAAAAAATGTAAGATTTACCGGAGGGTGTAACGGGAATACCCAGGGAGTTTCAAGACTGGTGGAAGGAATGCTCGTGGAGGAAGCGATTTCCAGACTCGAGGGTATCAAGTGCGGTTTTAAGTCCACATCCTGCCCGGATCAGCTGGCGAAGGCATTAAAGGAATGGAGGGCATAGCGCCTTATGAAACATATTGTGTTTACCGGCGGCGGCACCGCCGGACATGTAACGCCGAATATTGCATTGTTTCCTGCGGTAAAGGAGGCGGGGTATGAGATATCCTACATCGGCTCCTACGAAGGTATTGAAAAGGAATTAATTACGGAGCAGGGGATTGCATACTATGGCATCTCATCGGGAAAATTAAGACGGTATTTTGACCCGAAAAACTTTTCCGACCCGTTTAAGGTGGTAAAGGGCTATTTTCAGGCAAAGAAGCTGCTTAAAAAGCTGAATCCGAATATTGTTTTTTCTAAAGGAGGCTTTGTGTCCGTACCGGTCGTGCTGGCGGCAAAAAAGTGTAAGATTCCGTGCATTATCCACGAGTCTGACATTACACCGGGACTTGCCAATAAGCTTGCGATTCCGTCTGCCACGAAGGTATGTGCCAATTTTCCGGAGACTTTAAACTATCTGCCGAAGGATAAGGCGGTACTGACCGGTTCCCCGATTCGGAAGGAGTTGTTTTCGGGCAATAAGATAAAGGGTCTGGATTTTTGCGGATTCACCGCTAATAAGCCGGTACTTCTTGTGATTGGCGGAAGTACGGGAGCGGCTTCGGTGAACAATGCCGTGCGTGATTTACTTCCGACATTGTTGCAGCAATTTCAGGTGATTCATCTTTGCGGAAAGGGAAAGACGGATGCCTCCTTTAACGGACGTGACGGATATGTACAGTATGAATATATCAACAAGGAGTTAAAGGATTTGTTTGCGGCGGCGGACATTATTGTGTCCAGAGCGGGAGCGAATGCGATTTGTGAGCTTCTGGCACTGAAAAAGCCGAATATCCTGATTCCTTTGTCTGCCGCAGCCAGCCGCGGTGATCAGATTTTGAATGCGGAGTCCTTTGAGCGTCAGGGCTTTTCCTATGTGTTAAAGGAAGAGGATGTGACGAATGAAACATTGCTTGCTGCTATCTGCGAGGTGTACGAAAACAAGGAAAAGTATGTGGCAGCCATGAATGAAAGTAATTTGAATCGTGCCATAGAGACTATTACGGAGATGATTGTGAAGCTGTCGAAGTAAAGGGTAGATTTGTTATGAAATTTTTATTGGTTGCGTTAAATGCGAAGTATATTCATTCGAATCCGGCGCTTTACAGTTTGCGGGCGTATGCCGGAGAGGGACTACAGGAGCATGTGGAGATTGCGGAGTATACCATCAATCATGCATTCTCGGACATATTAGCGGATATTTATAAGAGAAAGCCCGATGTAATCGGGTTTTCCTGTTATATCTGGAATATCCGGATGATTACGGAGCTGATAGGGGAGCTTGTAAAGGTATTGCCGCAGGTGCCTGTCTGGCTCGGCGGGCCGGAGGTTACATATGATGCTCCGGAATTACTTAAGAAGTATCCGGCAATAACGGGAGTAATGATAGGAGAAGGGGAAGAGACGTTCAGAGAGCTGCTGGAATATTATGTAAAGAAATCGGAGAGCTTCAAAGCGGACCGGACACGGACAGAAGGCTGTGAAGCAGATGGAACAGGAGCAGAAGGATTTAAGGGATATGGAACAGAGCTGCACCGGATGAAAGGGTTATGTCTGCCGGATGGCTTTACTGCTCCGAGAGAGCTGACCGATATGAGTACCCTGCCGTTTTTGTATAATGACCTGACAGGCTTTGAAAATAAAATTATATATTATGAATCCGGCAGAGGATGTCCGTTCTGCTGCAGCTATTGTTTAAGCTCGATTGATAAGCAGGTACGCCTGCGGGACATCGAAATCGTAAAAAAGGAGCTGCAGTTTTTCTTAGACCGCAGGGTAAAGCAGGTAAAGTTTGTGGACAGAACCTTTAATTGTAATCACAGGCATGCAGCCGAAATCTGGAAATATATTTTGGAGCATGACAACGGTGTCACGAATTTTCATTTTGAGGTTGCGGCGGATATTCTGAGCGAAGAAGAGTTAAGCCTGCTTCACCGGATGCGGCCGGGACTGGTACAGCTGGAAATCGGCGTGCAGTCCACGAACCCGGAGACGCTTTCTGCGATTCACCGGACGATGGATGTGGAGAAGCTGGAACGGATTGTAGCGTATATTCATAGCGGAAATAACATACATCAGCATTTGGATTTGATTGCCGGTCTTCCGTATGAGGATTATGAGAGCTTTGGCCGGTCGTTTGACAGGGTATACGCCATGCGGCCGAACCAGCTGCAATTGGGATTTTTGAAGGTATTGAAGGGCTCGGAAATGTGCGAACGGGCACAGGAGTACGGGATTAACTATACGGATATGCCGCCTTATGAGGTGCTTTTTACCGACTGGCTCGGATTTTCGGATATCGTTCGGTTAAAGCATATCGAAGAAATGGTGGAGCTGTATTACAACAGTAACCAGTTTGTGCATACCCTGCGGTTTCTGGAGCAGGCGTTTTCCTCACCTTTTCAAATGTTCCAGACGCTTGCCGAGTTTTATGAGTACAATGGTTATTATGTGAACAGTCCGTCAAGGGGCTACCGGTATCAGGTGCTGCTGTCCTTTGCCTGTGCAAAGGATAAGGAGCATGAGGCGGTATATAAAGAGCTTCTGACCTACGATATGTACCTGCGGGAGAATGTAAAGAGCCGTCCGGAGTTTGCAAGGGATTTGCAGGAGTACAAGGATGCTGTGAGAGACTTCTACAGGCAGGAAGAGGAATGCCGGGTATATCTGCCGGATTGTACGGGGTATGATTCAAAGCAGTTGGCAAGGATGACTCATCTGGAACCGTTTTATTTTCCGGTATGGGAGATGCCGGACAGAAGCTTGTTGGGAACGGGAGAAAACGGGAAAAATCTGACATACATACTGTTTGATTATCAGAATCGTTGTCCGCTGACCGGAAATGCACGGACGGTGAAGGTGCCGGGGGAATCATATGCTTTTGAAAATCGTTTAGTAGCCGGAAAATCGGAAAAACGAAAATATGACCTTGACAGAGTGGCTAAAAGTAAGTATACTTAGAATACCGTGCAGCCGGGGAGATAGCGGTGCCCTGTACCTGCAATCCGCTACAGCAGGGGTGATGCCTTGCCCCGGATGCTTTGTTGCGATGCCGGCTTTGATAAGTGATGTTGACGCTTTGGTCTTGCGCAACGGAAATTCGTGAACCGTGTCAGGTCAGGAATGGAGCAGCACTAAGCGAAACCTTCCGTGTGCCGTAAGGTTGCCGGAGCCGAGTTAACTGTCAGAGTAACGATTGTGACGGGCGTTCAAAGCAGGGCGCACGGTTTTAAAAGAGATTATAAGGTGGCTGTCGCATTTAAAGATGCGCAGCTTCTTTTTTGCTTCTTAATCCTCTTCTATAACATGGATTTCCAGAAAATCAAAGTCTATTTTATCCACAAAATTGTCCTGATAAAACCGGGTGCGGTCATGCTTTTTGAAATCTGCGACGGTGGAATCCAGCCAGATTGGTTTCGATAAGTCAAATTCGTAACAAATTGTATCGATTGCCGCAAATATCTTTTTGGTACGGTTTAGTTCGGTATCATTATTTTCTACGACCATATCTTTTAATAAATGATTGTCTTTCCAAAGCTTAGCCCATAATCTGAACATTATTTTGTCCTCCTGATATTCTGAATAAATTTATAAGCCATCGGATGTTCCGTTGGATTCGTTTCGCTTTTCGCGTACATTTTACCATATAGTTTGAGATGTGTACATTATTTTATTCTTATTAAATTTTTGATGCATTGTGCAGAATGTCTAAAAATTGAAACAGAAATAGTCATAAGTTAGAATATTAATCAACTAAAAAGACAGAAAACATAATTAATTAGATTAAAAACTAACAAAAATGTGGGGTAAAATATTGACTTTTTTGTGCAAAACGTATATTATAAGGTATGGAACAGATACTTTGGCGGAAGACTGGAGGAATTGCTATGAAGGTGTTCAGTAACAAAAAGAAGATGAGGTCATACAGGGAATTTTTGTACATATTACCTTTTTTGATTCTTGTAGCCGTATTTGCTTACTATCCGTTGTATGGCTGGGTTTATGCATTCTTTGATTACAGACCGCCGTTTCCTTTGTCCAAAGAATCATTTGTCGGCCTGAAGTGGTTTAAGTCTATGGTAGAGAACGAAGTAAAGCTGAAGCAGACCCTGACCGTGCTTCGTAATACATTTGCGATGAGCGGGCTGAGCCTTTTGTTTTCCTGGTTCCCTATGATTTTTGCAGTGTTTCTTAATGAGATTAAGTGTAAGCCGTTTAAGAAGTTTGTACAGACGGTGACAACTCTTCCGAATTTTATCAGCTGGGTGCTTGTATATTCCATTGCTTACTGCATTTTTAACAGCACCGGCGTCGTAAACGAAGTACTCATTAATCTGGGCGTGATTGATTCTCCTCAGGCATTTTTACAGTCGGGTGAGCATATATGGTTTAAAATGTGGCTTTGGCTTACATGGAAAAATGCAGGCTGGTCCGCTATCATGTATATTGCTGCGATTACCGGAATCGACGAACAGATGATTGAGGCAGCCCGTGTAGACGGAGCTTCGAGAATGCAGATTATAAGACATATTACGATACCGAGTATTCTTCCTACTTATTTTGTTTTGGTTATGCTCAGCCTTGCAAATTTCCTGTCAAACGGTATGGAGCAGTATTTTGTGTTCCAGAACAGCTTTAACAAGGAAAGTATTCAGGTGCTTGATTTGTATGTTTACAATATAGCAATGGGAAGCGGAGGCTATTCGCTGGCAACGGCTATCAGTATTCTTAAGAGTGTAGTCAGTATATCGATTCTCTGCGTTACGAATAAGATTTCCAAGATGATTCGTGGCGAAGGCTTTATTTAAGGAGGAGAGGAATATGAGCAGGAAAGGGAAGAAATTGAAATATGACACGGGTATCGGGGATCGTATTATCAGTGCGGTTACCTATATTGTCTATTCGTTTTTTGCGTTTGTTTGTGCATATCCGTTCTATTATATTTTTATTAATACGATTAGCTCAAACGACTTAAGTAAGCGGGGAAAGGTTCTGTTCTGGCCAAGGGAGATTCATTTTAATAACTATACGCAGGTGCTTCAGATTCCGGAGCTGTTTGATGCCTTATGGGTTTCAGTGGCAAGAACTGTGATTGGTACAGCGGTGACTGTAGTGATTGCTGCATTTCTCGGATATATGTTTACAAGGGAGACACTGTGGATGAGAAAGTTCTGGTATCGCTTTGTGGCAATTACCATGTACTTTAATGCCGGAATTATACCGTGGTTTATCACAATGAAGAATCTGCATCTCGACAACAATTTCCTTGTTTATATTTTGCCGGTAGCTGTATCACCGTTTTACATTATTTTATGTAAGACGTTTGTTGAGGCCTTACCAAAGGAGCTGCAGGATGCGGCAGAGATTGACGGTGCGGGAACGTTGCGGATTTTCTTCAGCATTATCCTGCCTGTTATAAAGCCTATTCTGGCAACGGTAGCAATTTTTGCCGCTGTGGCGCAGTGGAACTCATTCCAGGATACGCTGTTGCTTATAACGGACAAATCCTTATATACACTGCAGTATATTTTGTACAATTATATTAATCAGGCCAGTTCGCTGGCGGGTCTTGTGAACAGTACAACGTCGGGAACCAGTCTGGCAGCGAGTCTGGCACATGCGGCCACGGCCACATCAATTCGTATGACGGTTACGATAGTGGTGGTTACGCCGATTATTTTGGTATATCCGATTTTCCAACGGTATTTTACAAAGGGAATCATGATTGGTGCAGTTAAGGGATAATGAGCGGGGAGCCGCTGATTATAAATATTATAAAACGGAGGAGATTTTATGGGAAGAAAAAAGCTGACAGCACTTTTTCTTGTAGCAGCTATGGCAATATCCTGTTTTGCAGGCTGTGGCAAGAAGGCTGGCGACACAATGGTAATTGAGGTGTATGATGTAGCTGCAAACTACCAGGGTACACAGACCGGTTGGTTTGCAAAGGTCGTAAAGGACAGATTCAACATCGAGTTAAACATCATTGCTCCTCAGGTGGCGGGGGATTCTATTTATCAGACCCGTGCCAGCAGCGGAAATCTTGGTGATATCATTCTGTTAGACGGTACCGATTTTGCAGACTGTGTAAAGGCGGGTCTTGTAAAGGATATCAGTGCCGAATTAAAGGATACGAAGTATCTGAAGGATTACCAGAAGCAGATTGATACCTACAATGCAGGACTTCCGGATAATACAGCAGGGGCAACCTACGGTATTCCGGCTCAGATGACAAATACCTCACCGACCTCTTATTCTCAGGATGTAATTTATTCCAGCCCGCTGCTTCGCTGGGATTTATATTCGGAGCTTGGATGCCCGGATATTGAGGATTTGGACGGACTTCTTGATGTACTCGAGGATATGATGAAGAAGCACCCGACCAACAAGGACGGAGATGCCTGCTATCCTTTGTCCTTATGGGCTGACTGGGATGGCGGTGACGGTATGCTCGGTATTGCAAACGTAGTACAGCTTACCACCTGGTACGGTGAGAAGATTAAAGGCTCCGCTATTTTGAAGCCTGATAATAGCTTTACCTCTATCACCGATAAGAATGCATCCTACTATAAGATGTTAAAGTTCTTAAACGATGCATACAGAAGAGGCCTTGTAGATCCGGACTCCGGTACTCAGGACTGGAACTCCGCATGTGCAAAGATGTCTGCAGGTCAGGTATATTTAATGTGGTATAGCTGGCAGGTAGGCTTCTGGAACACTCAGGATAGATTAAAGGACGGTTCTGCATTTATCTTTACTCCTGTAAAGGATCAGCTTTACTATGCAGATTCCGATACCTATTACGGAAGCGGACGTATCTTTGGCGTAGGCTCCAAGGTTGAAGGTGAGAAGTTAGAGAGAATTATAGAGTTCCTTGACTGGTATGCAAGCCCGGAGGGTCTTGTATTCCAGCATGATGGTATCGAAGGATTTAACTATACCGTTGACGGAAGCGGTAAGTTTACGATTATGAATGACAATGCGTTAATGGATAACCTCCCGGTTCCGGAAGAGTACGGCGGAGCAGGCTACTCTGACGGTAACAATGCAATCAATCAGTGGATTGTAGATGCAATCAGTACAAACCCGAACTCCGGCGAGCCGTATTCTTCACAGTACTGGAGCTCTTACAAGGCAGCTACCATGACGCAGATGAAGAAGGATTGGCAGGCAAAATTCGGTGCAGCAGAGCCGGTTGAGTACATGAAGAAGAATAACGTACTTCTTGTGAGTCCTAACGTAAGCGTAACGCTGCCGAGTGATACCGCGGATATTTCCGTTATCAGAAAGCAGTGTAATGAGGCTCTCTGTGATGCATCCTGGCAGATGATTTTCGCAAAGGACGACGCGGAGTTTAATGCAAAGTGGGATGCAATGTGTAAGACCATGGACGGTATGGGATTCCAGGATTTGCTCAAGTTTGATATGGAAAAGCATCAGATTGAAGTAGACGCAAAGATTGCCGCTTCGAAATAAGTTACAGTCAGAAAAGGGGGTTGTCGCATATTCGCGCGACCTCCTTTTTTTAAAATGTATTGACAAGAAGGATTATGGTATGGTATAAATAGGTAACAACGAAATAACCCGTGAGGGAGTAGTGGCGCATTGCGTGGCAAGTCAACATCCTGACCGCCTTTCGGTCTGGCTTGCCTTAATCAACGAGACTCATGTATTGCTGATAAAAGCGTACATGCTGTGTCGTTTTTTGTTTTCCTGTAAACTTTTCGACCGGATATGCTTTTACGGCATATCCGGTCTTTTTCGCGTAGGCAAAGTGAGCGGGCAGGCGATAAATACATAATCCGGAGGTTAGTTGAAATTATTTGGAAAGGCGGTTTTATGGTATGTTTATTGAAATCAGTGGTATCAGGAGAAGCTTCGGTGAGGGAGAGAACCGTGTGGAGGTATTGAAAGGGATTGACCTCGGCATCGAAAAGGGAGAGTTTTGCGTGCTGCTCGGTCCGTCCGGCTCCGGTAAAACAACGCTTCTTAACATTCTCGGCGGAATTGACAGGGCAGATGCGGGCTACATCGCAATTAACGGGGAAAAGACGGAGGATATGAACGAGAAAGCATTGACCAGGTACAGGCGCAGACATCTGGGGTATGTATTTCAGATGTATAATCTCATACCCAATCTGAACATTAAGGAAAATATCGAAACGGGTGCATATTTAAGCGAACATCCGCTGGATGTGGATGAATTGTTAAAGGTATTGGGATTGTATGAGCACCGCCATAAGCTTCCGAACCAGCTTTCCGGCGGTCAGCAGCAGCGTACGGCTATCGGCAGGGCGATTGTAAAAAATCCGGATATTCTTCTTTGCGATGAACCGACGGGAGCACTGGATTATAATACCTCAAAGGAGATTTTAAAGTTAATCGAAGAGGTGAATCGGAACTACGGGAATACGGTTGTGATGGTAACACACAATGATGCCATAAAGCATATGGCAGACCGCGTGGTAAAGCTGCATGACGGAACCATTCGCGAAAGCTATAGGAAAGAGAGTAAGGTTTCCGCAACGGAGCTTGAATGGTAAGGGACGCGAAAGGGGGAGATGAGGATGAAACGAAATGCTTTAAAAAAGCGGTTTTTCAGGGAATTGAAAAGTGAATTCGGAAAATATGCGGTAATCTTTTTGTTTCTCACGGGGGCAATCGGGTTTGTTTCCGGCTTTCTGGTAGCCAGTGACAGTATGCTGGCGGCTTATGATGAGAGCTTTACAAAATATAATGTGGAAGATGGCAATTTTGAATTGACCGGACCGGCAGAGGAGCAATTCTTAGAGGTGCTTGCCGAGGATGGTCTCACCGTATATGAGAACTTCTATCGTAACGAGGAGGTAGAGGAAACAAGAGCCACTCTGCGTATTTTTAAAATCCGTGACGAGGTAAACAGGGGATGCTTAATGGACGGAGAATTACCGCAAACAGCAGAGGAGATTGCAATAGACCGGATGCATGCGGAAAATAATAAAATCTCCGTCGGAGATAGACTTAACGTCGGAGGGAGGAAACTGCTCGTTTCCGGACTGGTGGCGCTTCCCGACTACAGTGCATTGTATGAGAAGCCGTCCGATATGATGTTTGATGCGGTAGAATTCGGCGTTGCCGTCATGACGGAGGAAGGGGCGGCGCAGCTTGGAGATGCACATTTGCATTACAGCTATTCCTGGAAGGACAGCAAAAAGCCGTCAGGGGAGAAAAAGGAGACAGAACGTGCCAAAGAGATACTTGAGGTATTGATAAAGGGTGCTGTATTGACGGGGAATATGCCTTTGGAATTTATCCCGGCGGTGTCCAACCAGGCAATCAGATTCGTAGGAGATGATATCGGGAGCGACGGCAAAATGATTGCTGCATTCTTGTACATTATCATTGCAATTCTGGCGTTTGTCTTTGCCATTACCATCAGTAACACAATTACCAAAGAGGCAACGGTTATCGGGACGCTGCGTGCTTTAGGTTATACAAAAGGCGAGCTGGTGCGGCATTATCTGACTCTGCCGATGACGGTGGTGGCAGTGGCAGCGGTAATCGGAAACGTACTTGGGTATACCGTGTTTAAGAATATAGCGGCAGCAATGTACTATAAAAGCTACAGCCTGCCTACTTATGTTACCTTATGGAACGGGGATGCATTTCTCCGGACGACATTTATTCCGGTTATTATCATGTTCCTCATTAATGTAATCATGCTTGAGCGAAAGCTCTCTCTGTCACCGCTTCGATTTTTACGCAGAAATTTAAGCAGAAAGGGATATAAGAGAGTAATCCGGCTAAATAGTCATCTGCCGATTATGCAAAGATTCCGGCTACGTATTTTGCTTCAGAATCTGCCGAATTATATTATGATTCTGGTGGGAGTATTTTTTGCAAACCTGATACTCTTATTCGGTTTTGTGCTACCGCCGCTTGTGGACGGGTATGAGAAGGATATTACATCAAATGTAATCTGTGCATATCAATACATTTTAAAAGCTCCGGCAGAGACAAATGAACCGGCTGCGGAAAAATATAGTGTTACGGCATTGCAGACAGTGGAAGGCAGGCTGAAAAGCGAAGAGATTATGGTTTATGGTATCACAGAAAACAGCCGTTATGTGCAGGCAGAGTTCGGAGACGGCGTACTGGTTTCTAATGCATATGCGGGAAAGCACGGGATAAAGGCGGGAGATAAAATTACGCTGGAGGAACGCTTTGGCGGGTTCCGAAAAACGATGCACTAAAGATGACGGAGTAGCGAAAAGCACTGTTGTTATTTTTTGGCGAGTGTGTTAAAATAATATGCGGAGGCGGAAGGTGTTGTCCTTCTGCCTTTTCGTTGGATGAAAAAGCAGGATGCGGATGTGCGGATGCATTATGATAAGTTGATGCGAGCAGCCACCGCAGATAGGAAGAGGTATTATGTCGTATACTGCGTTATATCGAAAATTCAGACCGGATACGTTTGATGAGGTAAAGGGGCAGACACCGATTGTGACAACACTTCGCAATCAGGTGAAGGCATCCCGGATGTCTCATGCCTATTTATTTTGCGGTACCCGCGGTACCGGTAAAACTACGATTGCAAAAATCTTGGCGAAGGCGGCAAACTGCGACGCACCCGTAGACGGAAATCCGTGCGGAAAATGTGCCATGTGTCAGTCGATTGCAGCAGGAACTTCCATGAACGTGATTGAAATTGACGCAGCATCCAATAACGGCGTGGACAATATCCGCGAGATTGTGGAAGAGGTACGTTACTCTCCTACGGAGGGGCGCTATAAGGTATATATTATCGACGAGGTGCATATGCTCTCTACCGGAGCCTTTAATGCGCTGTTAAAGACGTTAGAGGAGCCGCCGTCTTATGTCATTTTTATTCTGGCAACTACGGAGGCTCATAAGCTTCCGGTCACGATTTTATCCCGCTGTCAGCGCTATGATTTCTCCCGCATTACGGTGGATGAGATTACGGAACGGTTGACGGATTTGATGGGGCGGGAGGGAATTTCGGCAGAGGAAAAAGCGTTACGATATGTGGCGAGAGCCGCAGACGGTGCCATGCGTGATGCCTTGAGCTTATTAGATCGGTGCATTGCCTTTTATCCGGGAGAAGTGCTTACTTACGATAATGTACTGGAGGTACTTGGTACGGTTGATACGCAGGTGTTCGGAAAGCTCCTTCGTGCGGTACGTACCGGAGATGTAGGCGGTGCCATGCGTGTATTGGACGATACGGTAATGCGCGGGCGCGATTTAGCACAGTTTGTAGTAGATTTTACATGGTATCTGCGTAATCTGCTGCTGGCGAAGTCAGTGGAAGCTCCGGAAGAGTTTTTGGATATTTCCGGTGATCAAATGGGAGATTTTCTTGCCGAAGCGGCTGAAAACGAAACGGAAACCTTAGTGCGGTATATTAATGTATGTTCGGATTTGACGAATCGTATCCGCTATGCGGGAGCAAAGCGGGTGATGATAGAAGTAACTCTGATCAGACTGTGCCGCCCGGAAACGGAGACGGATTACAGTGCTTTGTTAGACAGAGTGCGACATCTGGAAGAGCAGCTTGCAAACGGAATGGTTGTAAAACAGGCGGAAGGAACCGGAACGGTGGCGGAACAGACTGTGAAAGAGTCTGAGCAGGAACCGGTTCCTGCCGCGGAGCTTCCGCAGGCAATCGGAGAGGAAATAAGGGCAGTGGCAGAGAAATGGTCTTCTATTGTTTCATCTGCGGCCGGTCCGTTAAAGATTTATTTGCAGACCGCAAAACCGAGTGTGGATGAGAGCGGCACGAGGCTGATGCTGGTATATAATGATGAGTTTGACAAGTCTGCCATGGAAAGCGGCCAACATGTGGAAACCTTGCAGAATCTGATTGCAAAGCAGACCGGAAAGCGGGTGGAGATTGTGGTGGAGCTTGCAAAAAAGGGCAGAGGCAATATGGCAGCATATCCCGACTTATCCGGGTTACAGGGTAAGGTTGCGATTGAGTATGTAGATTAAGAATGAGATAGAAGGAGGATTTTACAATGGCAAAAAGAGGTGGATTTCCGGGTGGCGCAATGCCCGGCAACATGGGTAATCTGATGAAGCAGGCACAGAGGATGCAGCGTCAGATGGAGGAAAAGCAGGCTGAAATCGAGGCAAAGGAATGGGAGGCAACGTCCGGCGGCGGAGCGGTGACGGTAAAGGTATCCGGCAAAAAGGAAGTGGTTTCCGTAAAGCTTTCCCCGGAGGTAGTAGACCCGGATGATGTGGAGATGTTAGAGGATTTGATTGTAGCGGCAACGAACGAAGCGCTTCGTAAAATGGAGGAAGAGTCTTCCCAGGTGATGGGCTCTATCGCAGGAGGACTCGGCGGTCTTGGTGGAGGATTTCCGTTCTAATGGATTATTACAGCAGTCAGATAAGCAAATTGATTGAAGAGTTTGCTTCTTTGCCGGGAATCGGTGCAAAGTCCGCACAACGTCTGGCATTTCATGTAATTAATATGCCTACGGAGCGGGTAGAGCAGTTTGCGGATGCTCTTGTAGAGGCACGCCGGAATGTCCGGTACTGTAAAGAGTGTTGTACCCTTACCGACAGGGAAGTATGCCCGATATGTGCAAAAGAGGACAGGGACCACCGCACGATTATGGTGGTTGAGAATTCGAGAGACCTTGCGGCATATGAGAAAACCGGGAAGTATAACGGAGTCTATCATGTATTGCATGGGGCAATTTCCCCGATGCTTGGTATCGGTCCTGCGGATTTACGGATGAAGGAGCTGATGCTCCGCCTGCAGGGGGACGTGGATGAAGTGATTATTGCTACGAATTCCAGTCTGGAGGGAGAAGCAACGGCAATGTATTTAAGCAAGCTGATAAAGCCTGCGGGAATTAAGGTGACACGTATTGCCAGCGGTGTACCTGTAGGCGGTGATTTGGAGTACATTGACGAGGTAACGCTGCTTCGTGCCCTGGACGGGCGAACGGAACTGTAAGGCAATATCTGCGGTTAATGCTCAGCCGAATTCCCTGTACGTGTAACGAAGCTCATCGGGAGGGGGTAAGGCAGAGGCCACTTCGCCGGTTTCGAAAAACAGGCTTAATCCGTAACGGATGCCTATGTGAATACGGTCGGCGAGTGACATGACCGTGTGCAGCCTTGTAGTTTGTAAGAGCATCCGGTCCAACAGACCGGACAGGTTTACGATACCTGTGATAAAGGCATCGCCTACGGAGATTAGTTCTTTTCCCACACCGGCACCCGGCTTTAAGGAGCCGATACCAAGGGTAAAGTAACCGATGTGTGCCTGTTTTCCCAAGGAGGCATCAATCGCAATAATATAAGGATTTTTATGGCGGCAGTGGATTTCCTGAACCACGGCCGCTAAATTTTTTGCATGTACAGGTGCTTCAAGTGTGCCGTATACATAATAGTTTCGATTAGAATGCCGTTCCAGCTTGTAGCCGATCAGCGGTCCGAGAGAGTCTCCGGTGGCGCGGTCGGAGCCGATGCATAAGAAAATCAGGGTTTCCGAAGGAGAAAGGTGTGCATGTAATAATGCCGAAAGGGCCTGTCCGAATTGTGCAGAGGATGCATAGTCCTTCGCATTGTAATAGTAAATAGTATTCAAATGAGATTCCTCCGTAACTATAAAAATCGGGTGTCTATAATAAAAGTATTCCCCTATGTATAAAAAATAGAATTGAAAAATTGGGGAAAAACGGAAATCAGGCGACACGAAGTGACGAAAACAAACGGGTTCTGCCCGGAACTATAAGAAAACGATGCGATAAGCGGTGTATTTGAACGAATGCCGTAAACAAAATCTTTTTTGCGACAGCAGAGTTTGGCAAAAAAAGCGGAACTTGTTCGGTATGATGATGCTAGTAAACCGAAAAGGCACACACTGTTGCGGAAAGGAAGGCAGATATGGTAGAGAAAATCGTTCAGAAAGAGGAAGAGGAAAGACCGGAGGACGGAAACCGGCTATTCAAATTACCGAAACACATAAAGCAGATAGGGCGGGGAGGAAATTGCCCGGAAATCTACATAGAAGATTATGCGGAAGGATATTTGCGGAGACTGGCGGGGAGTGATTATGCCGAATGCCGTGTGGCTGTTTTGGTAGGAGAATTTATAAAGTCGGAAGGGAAACGGTATGTGTTTATCCGCGGTGCAATCGAGGCAGAGGATGTAATGGAGGATAATGTGGCGCGGTTTACCTCCGACGCATGGGCGGGAGTGTATGAAAAAATCAAGAGATATTTTCCTTATTATGAGGCAGTCGGCTGGTTTTTGGGAGGACCGGAATTTCTGACGGAGGTCAATGATGCCGTGCGTCAGACTCATTTGGACTGGTTCGGCGGAAGGGACCGGGTGCTTTTTAAGATTGACCCGGTGGAAAAGGATGCGGTATTTTATTTATACGATAAAGGAGAATTGAAGCAGTGGCCGGGGTACTGTATTTATTATGAAAAGAACGAAGAAATGCAGGATTATCTGGTGGCAGGGGCACCGGCTTCCGTGGATGCGGGATATACAGAGCCTGTTTTGGCGGAGTTAGGAAAACGTATGGGGCGTACGGAAGAAGATGGGGCAATTCGGCAGGAGCATCCGACGGAGCCGGAAAATACAGATATGAAAAGGAAGACGATAAAAGAAAGAAAACCGGAGAAGGGTGGCGGCCGTCACGGAACCGGTATTGCGGTGGCAGCGGTATTGTTTGCGATAGGTGCGTTTGCACTTCGGGGAAGAGAATCGGAGTTGGCAGGAATATTGCATATACCTGCACCGGTTCCGACCGCCGGTGTTTATAATCAGGCGGAGGAGGGCGAAAGTCAGGTGCAGACGAATGCCAGACCGGAGCCGTCTGTTACTGTTTTGCCGGAAGTCATGCCGGAAGGAATTTTATCCGGGAGTATATTTGAATCCGACTTCAAACCTGTGGATGAGGAGCCGTATATTCCGGGAGCGGGCAGAAAAGAAGAAACGGAGGATGTAACACCGACAAAAGCAGTGTCGACGGAAACAGTGCCTGTACCTACGGAAGCGCCGTCGGACGATAATGATGTGATAGTAACCGATGCAATGGAATTATATATTGTCCAGCGAGGAGATACGCTTGCCGGAATCTGCCGACGTTATTACGGAGATACACTTCGTATCGAGGAGGTTAAGGGAATTAATCAGATTCCGGATGAAAACTGGATTTATGCGGGACAGGAATTGTATCTTCCGTAAGTGCCTGACAGAGATTTCATATATCCTCTTTTGAAATCCCGGATTGACTGTATGGGGACTTTGTATTATGATGTAGAAAAGAATGTATGCAGCATACGGGAGGAGCTTACGGGATACATGAAAAAACTGAAAATAGTGATTGCTGTTCTCGTTTTATTATTTGTGGCGGGAGTGGCGGTACATAGCGTGTTTGGAAAACGGGAATATGAGGGATATGAGGTTGTGCGTGAGCTTGAGGTCAGCGAGGTTTTGAACTATTCGGAGGTAGACGGTGCACTCGTACGCTGTGGAAAAGAAGGAGCACAGGCAGTCTCGAAAGACGGGACGGTGCTTTGGAATGTTACTTACGGCACAATGAAAAATCCAAGCTTTACCTTTTGCGGTTTCGTGATGGCGATTGCGGATATCGGTGCAAAACAGTATCTGTTGTCGGATGGAACGGGCATTACAAAAACTTTTTCTACCCCTTATCAGATACAGGCAATCAGTGTCTCGAAACAGGGAGTGACGGCAGTGTTAATGAACGGAGAGGAAAAGGATTATATCTGCCTGTACAGCAAGGATGGTGAGCTTCTTTCGGAAATAGAGACCGTAGTGGCACGTGATGGTTTTCCGCTGGCACTGGCATTGTCGGAGGACGGAAAAAAACTGATAACTTCTTATATGAAGGTAGAACGGGACGAGCCGGTAAGCAGCGTTACTTTTTATAATTTTGGTGAAGTCGGGCAGAATTATACGAGAAATTTAGTCGGACAGGTGCAGTATGCGCAGTGTATGGTTCCGCGTATTACCTTCTGGGATAACGATACGGTTGCTGTTGTGGGAGATAACGTTCTGGAGCTTTTTTCTATGAAGGAGATTCCGGAACCGATTCATAAAAAGGAGATTTCTTCGGAAATCAAAAGTATAGCCTTCGGAGATTACTTGTGTATGGTAACAAAAAACAAGGAGGGTCAGGAAATTCTGGAGGCATATGACAAATCCGGTGAGATTCGGATGAAAAAGGTCATTACGTTTCCTTATGCAGGGATGCATACAGCAGGGAAGGAAGTAGTATTGTTCAGCTATTCGGACTGTGAGATTTACGGAATCGACGGTACTTTGATTTACCGCGGAACATTTGAAAACGGTGTCCGTCATATGTTTGTTATCGGCGGAAACCGGTATTATCTGGTCGAAAACCGTTTGGTGCGGGTAATCAGGTTGAAATAACAAAAGAAGGGAATGGTAGATTTATGAATTGGGTATTGATTGCTGTTATCGGAATAATTGCGGTGTTAGGATGGCTCGGCTTAAAAAAGGGTCTGATTAAGATGGTGTTTTCGCTTGTGTCAACTGTGGCGGCGTTGCTTATTGCGGCAATTTTCAGCCCGGTCGTGGCGGGGATGATGAAGAGTAATGAGGAAATCGTAGGGTTCTTTGATGAAAAAATCGGTTCATTTTTGGATTTCTCCGGCGAAGAGGCAAAAGAAGACGAGCAGGAATCCTTCATTGACTCACTTCCGCTTCCGGGAACATTTAAGGAAACCCTTGCAAAAAACAATACCGTGGAAAATTATGTTTCGATGCAGGCAGAGAATTTTGAAGAGTATGTATGCCGGCAGATTGCGAATGTAATTATGAATGCGATAGCATTTGTGATTACGCTTGTTCTGGCAATAATCGCTCTGGTATTTCTGTGCAATGCGCTGGACTTAATTGCAAAGCTTCCGCTGCTTCGACAGATTAATGCGGTTTCGGGTCTTGCTGCCGGCCTTGCGGAAGGGATTTTGCTGGTATGGATATTATTTGCGGTATTAACGATGTTTGCCGGCTCGGAATTCGGGCGGGAGGCGTTGGAAATGATTGCGGAAAATCCTTTTCTTGATTTCCTATATAAGAATAATCTGGTATCAAGGTTTATTGCGCGGGGATAATATGAATAGGCCTGTTTGTTGAATATTGCAAAAGAGTGCCAATCCATGCGAAATGCAGGTTGGTGCTTGAAAAAATCATATAAATTTGGTATGCTATGGAATGTAAGCACTTACAATGTATTTTAATTTACTATATTATAGCAGAAAGAGGAAATGAAGATGGATGTTTTAACACAGTTTCAAAAGCTGGGAATCATTCCGGTAGTAAAGATTGATGATGCAGAAAATGCAGCTCCGCTTGCAAAGGCGCTTTGCGAGGGCGGTCTGCCGGTAGCGGAGGTTACTTTCCGTACAGATGCGGCAGAGGAAGCAATCAGAAGAATGTGTGCGGCATGTCCGGAAATGTTAGTCGGTGCGGGTACGGTTCTGACAACGGAGCAGGTGGATCGTGCCGTAGCAGCGGGTGCAAAGTTTATTGTAAGTCCGGGGTTAAATCCGCGTGTGGTAAAATATTGTAAAGAAAAGGGTGTGCCGATTACTCCGGGTACGTCCAGCCCTACGGATATCGAGCAGGCTTTGGAGCTTGGTCTTGAGGTAGTGAAGTTTTTCCCGGCAGAGGCATCCGGCGGAATCGCAAAGATTAAAGCGATGGCTGCACCGTACACAAAGGTGAAATTTATGCCGACCGGCGGTATCAATGCAAAGAATCTGATGTCCTATCTGGATTTTCCGAAAATTATCGCCTGTGGCGGAAGCTGGATGGTAAGCGATGCATTAATTAATGAGGGAAACTTTGACGAAATTAAGCGTCTTACCAGAGAGGCTGTCAATACAATGCTCGGTTTTGAAATTGCCCATGTGGGTATCAATGCAAAGAGTGAAGAAGAGGCCGATGATGTAGCCGGTTCTTTTGAAAAGTTATTCGGCTTTACAAAGAAAAACGGTAACAGCTCCGTATTTGCCGGCACGGGCATTGAAGTGATGAAGACTCCGTATCTCGGTGCAAACGGTCACATTGCGATTCGTACCAATTATATTGAGCGTGCAAAGTATCATATGGAGCTTCAGGGCTTTGAGTTTGATGAATCTACTGCAAAAAAGGATGCAAAGGGAAATCTGACGGCTATCTATTTAAAGGGTGAGCTCGGTGGCTTTGCGGTGCATCTGGTACAGAAGAAGTAAGAAAGAGGACAGACGTGGCTATGAGGTCGTTAAGTTAAGACTTTGAAAAAAGAATGGGGCTGTCGCACCGGGTGCGTGGCCCTATTCCTGCAAGCAGGGGTACCGCTGACCGCATCGCCTCTTTCAGTCGCCTTTTCATTGAAAAAATATTCAGTGGTATTATGCCAAAAATAAATATGTCAGCACACTAGATGTTGAGTTCGAAAAAACTATGTCTACTATAGAATGTTGTTCCGTAAAGCGTTGAAAAATAAGGAAAAAATAATTTAAAAAAAGGTGTTGACAGAACAAAAAAATGATGTTATACTAACGAAGCTGTCACCGAGAAGCAAAGAAAATGAATAGTTTTAAAAATTCGACAAAAAAGATTTTTAAAATAATTCAAAAAAGTGCTTGACAAACAGAAATCAATATGATATACTGGTTAAGCTGCTTCGGTAAAACGACAGCAAACAACAAGAACCTTGATAATTAAACAGTAAGACAACCCTGAAAATTCATTTGAAATTTTCATTCTGAAGATACGAGAAATCGTACCTCAGAAACAGTAAAGTCCGAAAGGACAACGGAACAAACCTTTGCTTGATTCTTTCGAAAGAAAGAGAAAAGCCAGAGTTGTTCTGAAACAGAATTAAACTTAATTTGAGAGTTTGATCCTGGCTCAGGATGAACGCTGGCGGCGTGCTTAACACATGCAAGTCGAACGGAGTTTGTGAGGAAGCGGAGTTAGCTTGCTAATAACAATTCCTTATAAACTTAGTGGCGGACGGGTGAGTAACGCGTGGGTAACCTGCCTCATACAGGGGGATAACAGTTAGAAATGACTGCTAACACCGCATAACATGGCGAGACCGCATGACCTTGCCATCAAAAATTTATTGGTATGAGATGGGCCCGCGTCTGATTAGCTAGTTGGTGGGGTAATGGCCTACCAAGGCGACGATCAGTAGCCGGCTTGAGAGAGTGACCGGCCACATTGGGACTGAGACACGGCCCAAACTCCTACGGGAGGCAGCAGTGGGGAATATTGGACAATGGGGGCAACCCTGATCCAGCGACGCCGCGTGAGTGAAGAAGTATTTCGGTATGTAAAGCTCTATCAGCAGGGAAGA
>JAQXLY010000036.1 GCA_029012365.1 Lachnospiraceae bacterium
TTTGGACTAGTCTCAATGTTAGATTACTACACCGAAAGGTGTGTCACTTGTTAAGTTGATTGAACCGCCGTGTACGGAACCGTACGCACGGTGGTGTGAGAGGTCGGGAAAATTTATATAATTTTCCCTCCTACTCGATTAATCAGCAGACACTGATTACTCCGATAATAGAATATAAGGTGAAAATGAATGCATATATTAATATAATAGGGAACGGAATATATGTGATATGCAGCATTCGGAAGGCGGACATAGTGGGAAAGAGATTTTTTACATATTTTCTGGGCGGTCTTGTGGTTTTGTTTTTTGCGGTTACAGTGGCAGGGTATGTGGTAAAGACCAAGAATGCCGGGCGGATTGCTCCCGGAATAATACTCTGCGGACGGGACGTTTCGGGAATGAAGTTAGAGGAAGCAGAGAGATTGCCGGAAGGTTTCTTACCGGAGTTTACAACGGAGCTTCGTTGTCACTTTTTACCGGAGCTGCAGGAGGAAGTTGAAGCAGCGGTAAAAGAAGAAAAACTTCGGTTTACAGTACAGGGAGGTGAGCTTTGCCTGACGGTAAAAGCGCCTATGGTACGCGTTCTTTTGGCGGAAACGATTGATGCAGTAACGAAAAAAAGCAGTGAAGTAAAGGTGTGGGAGTGGCTGTATGCAGAGGTGACAGGAAAAGCGTTTCAATCAAGAACGGTGGAAGCGGTGCTTGTATGGGAAGAAGCATATTTCGGAGAGCTTCTCGCTATTTTTGAAGAACTGCTGGAGCGGGATTGTGTGGAAGCAACGGTACAGTGGGAGATGGGACATATTGTAGTAAAGGAAAGCAGGCGTGGCTTTAGACTGGAAACGGCGGCAGCATGGAAGAATGCAGAGCAACTGGCCTCGGAGGTACTTGACCTGCTCCGGAGGGAACCGATAGAAGGCATGGTAGTTCGCTTTTTTTTGAACGGAACCGTGCTTATGCCAAGACTTACTACCTCACAGGCGAAAAAATGCGATACGAAAATCGGGGAATTTACAACCGGTTATCAGGGTGCCGGAAGCGGAAGAGCACAGAATATTGCGGCGGGAGCATCACATTTACATGCAAAGGTGATACTTCCGGGCGGGGAGTTTTCCACGGCTGCGGCATTAATGCCGTTCACGGAGGAAAACGGTTATGCGACAGGAGGAACCTATATTAACGGGGCATTATCGGAAAGCATCGGAGGAGGAGTATGCCAGCTATCCACAACGCTTTATAATGCGCTGTTGCGGACAACACTTGAAATCACAGAGCGTTGTCCGCATTCCATGCCGGTGGGATATATTTCTCCGGGACAGGATGCAGCCATTGCAGGAGACTATAAGGATTTGAAATTCAAAAATAATACAAAAGCACCGGTGATTTTACTCTGTGAGACAACGGAAGATAAGGTGAGGGTTACCCTGTACGGTACAAAGGAAGCAAGGAGGAAAAATGTGACACTGGAGAGTGTCATCACGGAAAAAACAGAGTCAGGTATGACGGTGGAGGTATACCGGATTGAAAAAGCAGAGGATGGAGCTGTTTTTCGGGAAAAGATTAGTACGGACAAATACAGGAATATTGGGGGATAGAGAGTGTATATTTTATGTTCGCTTTGGCAAGTTTAGCTTTCAGTCTTTGAATTTCGTCATCTTTTGCCTGCAACTGGGCTTCTGCCTTTTCAAGCTTCATTTCAAGACCGCGGCGACGCAGACGCCCTTTCTCCAATGCCTCGTAATGGGTACGTACACAGGCATCGTGGTAAGAATATTGTCAACAGAACCCAACACGCCTCTCAACGATGCGTATCACGTTGGGCCTTTTTTATATTCCTTCAATAGTTCATAGAATTCTTCTGCCGAGAGATTCAGTTGCTTTGCGCCGATTTCTTTGGAAAGTGCACCTTCACAAACCAAATTGCAAATCAATTTTTTTGTCTGTTCGTTAGCATACTCCTTAGCATAATCTTCCACAAGATTGCACATAGTATTCACCTCCGATTCATTGTTCTTCAAATCATATACTCGATTTCATTACTCGCATTGACATAGATGAAGTGTTCTCCATCATCAACTGAAATAACTTCTCCTTTATCATGGAACGATCGCTCAACATAATAAAGGCGCCTTTTTCTGTTAAAAACATCAAATTTTGATATATAAACGATGTACACGTCATTTATGTTTTCATAGTTTTCTCCGGGTTCCGAAACATTCGCCGTGATACAGGAAGCATTATAACGTACGCGCTTAGCATGATTATCGTTGTCACTTTTTTGTATCTCTACATTAATGGATTTTCCGTCTCCGGTAACGCAAAGGGCATCCAGCCGTACTGACTTACCATACAAGTTTTTAACGGAATTCTGCGTAATTAACTGTGCAACTATTAATTCTGAATCATGAAGAATAATCCTGAGAATATCTTCTACTGCCTCCTTGTCCTTTGCTACCATTTCAAAGAAGGTATCGTCGAAAACATTAAATTGATAAACGTACTTTTTCTTTTCATCCAGTGTTGTAAGCATTATGATTCTTCCTTTATTATATATTGTTTCTGCTTTTTATGCAATGTCATTTTTTAATAACATTAATAACCTGTGAATCACCGGCAGGACTACGCCGAAGAGCAAAATTATTAAAGTGAAAATAAGAAAGTAAGAAAAATCAAGGGTCGGTAATTTGGAGAGGGGCAAAATCTTTGTGCATACTTACCAAAGAAGAATGGAAAAGTTTGTGAAATGTGACAGCATGGAAAAGTGAAAAAATGGCATTGCAGATAAGTTTGAAAACAGATTGCAGGAAAAGGCTTTTAGGGGTATAATGTTCTTGGAAAACAGCAGAACCCAACACGCCTCTCAACGATGCGAACCATGTTGGGGCTTTTGGCTTATAGGAGGGTATGGAGCGTGAATGAGTTTTTCATTCCGTTATTAAGATTTCCCCCTTCTATGCCGATATAAATTCATATAGATATATTTGAAACAGGAATACAGAACATAGAACTGCATTATTACATAGAAAACGAAAGAGGGAGCCTATGAAGGTTGTAATATTGGCGGGTGGATTCGGAACCCGTATCAGTGAAGAAAGCCACTTAAAGCCGAAGCCGATGATTGCCATCGGAGATGCGCCTATTCTGTGGCATATTATGAAGAGCTATTCCCATTACGGGTTTCATGAGTTTGTGATTTGCTGCGGCTATAAGGGGCATATCATAAAGGAATACTTTGCGGACTATTATCTGCACCGCTCGGACATTACCTTTGATTTTGCCAATAACAACGAGATGATTGTGCATAACAACGTGGCGGAGCCGTGGCGTGTGACACTGGTGGATACAGGGCTGTATACCCAGACCGGCGGCCGTATCAGGCGTGTACGGGACTATATCGGAAACGAACCGTTCCTTTGTACCTATGGCGACGGTGTGTCGGATATTGATATCAATAAGCTCGTGGAGTTTCATAAGGGGCACGGAAAAATTGCTACCATTACGGCGGTACAGCCGGGAAATAAGTTCGGAGTGTTAGACATCGGTGAAAATCAGGTGATACATAAATTTACGGAAAAGGGCAAAGAGGAAGGCGGTTGGATTAACGCCGGCTTTATGGTGCTCGGATCGGAAATTTTTGATATGATAGAGGGGGATTCCACGATACTGGAGCGCCAGCCCTTCGAAACGCTGGCTTCTATGGGAGAACTGGTAGCTTATAAGTACGACGGATTTTGGCAGTGCATGGATACGCAGAGAGACAAGCACTATCTTGAGGAACTGTTAGAGAGGGGGAAGGCCCCGTGGGTGAAATGGTAAAGGTTAGTGTCATTATGCTGACCTACAACAGAGAGGCGCTTGTAGGACGGGCAATCGAGTCTGTCTTAGCCCAGACTATGAAGGAGTTTGAATATATCATTGTGGATAACGGCTCAACGGATAACAGCGGAGCCATAGCCGAAGAATATGCAAAAAAGGATGAACGTATCCGGGTGCTCCATATCCCAAAGAGTACGATTGGTGCAGGAAGAAACGCAGGACTGGACGTGGCAGGAGGAGAGTACATCACCTTTATTGATGATGACGATACGGCAGAGCCTGATATGCTGGAGTTCTTGTACGGACTTGCGAAGGAAGCGGATGCGGACATTTCGGTATGCGGTTCTACAAAAGAAGTAGAAGGAGAGTTTTTGCCGAACTGTGTGTTTGAGGAAAAGCTTGTTATGACACCGGAGGAAGCGGTAGTTATGCTGTTAAAACGGAAAAAGTGTAACGCAGCAATGCCGACAAAGCTGGTGAAACGGGAGCTTTTTGATGAGATACGATTTCTTCCGGAAGGAAAATATGATGACATCCGTGCAACCTACAAATACTTTGCGTCAGCGAATCGTGTAGCGGCACACGGAGTACCGAAGTATTGTTTTTGGAGGCATCCGGGAAATAATTCTGCATTTACCACGAATGATTTGCTCCTGACACCGGAACAGCTGGACGAATATTTTGATGCGTTCAGAGAGCGGACGGAGTATTTGTCAAAGAAGCTGCCGAAAATAGCGGATTATGCGCAGTACAGTGAATGGTCTTACATGATTTCCATGTGCAATAAGATTTCAAGGAACAACCTGGTTTCCTGTGGAAAGCAGCTGGAGTTTGTGAAGAAAGAACTGACGGAGCACTATGAGGAGTTTTATGAGTCGGAATATATAGAGGAGTTTGAGAAGGAGTTTATGAGGGAGTATATAATGGTCATACAGGAATAAAGCAGTATAAAATGTTTTGATGCAGACATTTTTTAAAATGTGGCAAAGGATGGTAATAATTATGGAGAAAAAGAATTTCGCATGGCCGGTCACTGTAGTAGGAGATTATGATAATAGAGCAATGAAAAGTTTTATGAAAGAGTACGAAACAGTGTTAAAGAAAAAGAAAATTGTAATTTTCGGTGCGGGAATAAGAGGAACAATTTTTTCAATTTTATTAGCTGGTGAAGGATATACAGATTTACGGTTTACAGATAATAACGAAAAAAAGATAGGCCATTATGTCAATGAGTTTCCTATTATTGCACTTGATGAAGTGCAGAAAGAAAAGGATAATTTTTTTATTATTATTTCCGTAGAAAATGGTCAGGCAATCAAAGAGCAACTTGAAACGTTAGGGTTTTGTGAAGGTATACATTATGCAGCGGTAGAGAACTATGTTTATGCAAATTATATAGAAAAATTTTTTAAAGAGGGAGAATGGGAAACGTTAATTTTTGGGGACTGTGGTTTGTCCGACATAGGGATAAAAGAAAATAATACGCAAACGTTGGGTATGCTGCTAGAGGAAAAAAATGATGTTAATAAAACAAAGGTATTAGCATTGCATGGAATGGGTATGCGAGCGTACTATGAAATATTTAAGGCACATTGTAAATATGTAAAGCAACCTAAGAAATTAATGGTTATGGCTAATTTTGAAACATTTACGGGAAAACAGCATTTACTTCCCAGAAGTCAACATGTACCCGTGTTTGAAATGTTATATAGTAGATTGAAAGATGCGAATATTTATGAATATATGTGTCTGGCACAAAAACGTTTTTCGGATATCACTATGGATTATTTTTTATCCTCAAAAGAGCATGCAGGTAATTCTCAAAATAATGATAGATTGGTTATTAAGATGAATTATATGTATCATTTGAGTTTACAGAACGAATGTGTGCAATATATGTTTTTACTTTCTGAGTTTTGTAATGAAAATAACATTGAATTAGCATTTTTTATTCCTCCTGTAAACTATCAGTATGCTGAGATGTTGTGGGGCGATAGATTTTCGGAACGTTATAATGATAATTGTCGGACATTAATAAAGGAATGGGACGAAAGAGGAATAAAGTATTTGGACCTAAGCTATCTGCTTACCTCAGATTGCTTTGCAGATATAAAGACAATCGATGAATGTGCAAATTATAGAGGCAGGACTCGCCAAGCGGATGAGATTGTGTGTTTTATGAAGAATATGTGAGGTGCAAATTATGGAGTTAGCAGACAGAGTGATTAATCAAAAGGAGCTGTTATGGAATAAGGATTGGAAAAAGAAACCTATTATTTTTTGGGGATGCGGAAATAATGCCAAAATCGTGAAAAGGCTGTTAGAAAAAAAGGGGATAGCTCCAACGGCATTTTGTGATAATAATCCGATATTAGTCGGTGGGGAAATAGAGGGAGTTAGGATTTTATCCTATGAACAAGTAGTAGAACAGTTTGATGATTATTGTATTGTTTTAACTGTAGCTATTAACAATGCAATACCAATATTAGACCAATTAGAGAGTGCAAGAGAAAAAAAGCCGGTTTTTCATATGGAAAAGCCATTTAAGGTTGATGAAGATTTTTTGGAATATGATTATATGATAGGGAACATGGATAGATTTGAAGAAGTATATAACATGTTGGAGGATGAAAAATCAAAAGATATTTTTGTTACCTGTGTCAATTTTAAGTTGAGCGGAAACAAAATGGAACTAATGAAATATGTAGACGGTGATACATTTTTTGATGAAAAGATAATTCCTTTAAAAGCAGATTATTCCTTTGTTGATGTAGGCGCGTATACAGGGGATACATTATTACGATTTTATGGATTCTGTAGAGGAAAATATGAGCAAATTTATGCGTTAGAGCCTGATAAAGGAAATTATAATGCGTTGCAGCACTTGGTGAAGTTTGGCCGCTTGAATAATATACATTTGTTTAATGTAGGCGGTTGGGACACAAAAACGGAGCTGACTTTTTTTACTTTAGCTAATAACGATGAGAGACATTTTGATTCTCCAAACTTCTTTAAGGGGATGGAAGACACAATACCAAATTCACTTAATATACAAAAAGAAATGTATATTGAGGAAAAAATAGAGGTTGATACAGTTGATAACCTGTTACAAGGAGCAAAATGTGATGTTATCAAAATTAATGCATTAGCAGCAGATTTTCAGGTGTTAAGGGGAAGCAGAGAAACGATTAAAAAATACAAGCCTGTTATTGTCGGAGAGTATGGAACACAAAAAGAGTACCTTCTTGACATGATTAAATATATTAAGGAGATCGAACCGACGTATAAAATATATTTACGGCAGAAAATGATTTTCGGAGACTGTAAAACAGTCTATATTGCTACTGTATGATTTCATCGTTCAGTAGATTACACAACAGGGTTAACTGTAAAATATGCGAAGGCAGACCAGAAGGAGGTAAACATGAAAAAATTAGTGATGGAGCGTGTTTCTTGTCATGTAACAGAGAGATGTAATCTTAGGTGCAAGATGTGTTCGGCATTCATTCCTAAACTTTATGAGTTGGGGAATGTGCCGGAATATGATATGGATGACATTAAGAACAGTTTTAAAACCTATTTCAATTTGGTGGAACGTGTAAGAATGATTTCTATATCCGGAGGAGAGCCAATGTTACATCCTCGTTTGGTGGAGTTATTAGAGTTCCTTTTGCAGTATGAGGAGGCATATGCTAAGCTGGAGATATTTACAAATGGCACTTTGATTATTCCGGAGCCGGTTTTAGAAGTGATGTCTAAATCGGAAAAGATGTCACTTTTTATTGATCATTATGGACCACAGATATCTACAAAGATTGAAGAGATTAAAGCATTATGTGAGAAGTATCATGTGAAATATAAAATTCGAATTTATTATGGTGAGGATATGCACATGGGTGGCTGGACGGATAGAAGCTTCCTGACTGAAAAATTGTGTCCGGCAAAAGCAAAGGAACATTTCAATAAATGCTTTTCGTCTAACATGTTTACGATATTTGGAAAATATATGGCTTTTTGTCCGATGCCATATATAGGACATAATATAGGTGCAATACCTGAAAGCGATGTATTAGGAATGTCCTTAGCGGATGATGAAACGACACTTGAAGAGAAGTATGCGAAGTTGGTTGAAATAAGTAATGTAGATTTTAATCCGGGATGCGCATGGTGCAATGGTCTGGGAATATATGAAAATGTAGAAAGATTTGTTCCGGGAGAACAGGTGAGAAAAGAATAAATTTTAGAATATAAGATTACTTACTTTTGAAAGGGGAAGGCGTATGGTTTATGTTCGTACATGCGCATACAATGCGGAAAAAACATTGGTTCGTACAATAGAAAGTATATTGAATCAAACCCATAAGGATTTTTTGTATTATTTATTGGATAATGGTTCTACCGATGAGACAAGAGAGATAATTCGCAGTTACGCAAAAAAGGATAAAAGAATAGTTCCTTTCTATAGTGAGAGAAATCATGATTATACAGAGAGTACGGAGTTTTGGAATTTGTTTTATGATTTACAGGAAGGAGATTATCTTTGCAGTCTGGATGCAGATGATGCATATGGAGCGACTTTTTTAGAAGATATGTTGCAATTTTCACGTGAAAATGAGTTAGATATAGCGATGTGTGGGACGGTTTTTATGGAGGCTGATTCATGGCAGCCGTGCGGAGAAAGAGTATTACATGAAAATGTAGTAATAGGAGACCGTGAGAGCTTTGATGATTTTTTCCCGGTAATATACTGGAATTTGCGGCAAACGTGGGGGAAACTTTATAGTGCAAAGGCTGCGAGAATGCCATATATGATAAATAAACCGGAGTGGTATCCGAGAGCATATGGCGGTGATACGATAAATACCTTTGAAGCTGTGAAATTGTCATCTCGCATTGGCGTTTTGGCAAAACCGTTACATTATTATGCTATATCTTCAAACTCGGTTTCGCATCGATGGGTGGAAGGAAGGGAAAAATCGGATTCGATTCTTTTTAAAAAAGCAGAAGAATTGTTGCTGGAAAAATGCGGAGTTGTTTCGCCGCGGAACCTTGATTTTATTTATTCGGTATATTTTAATGCATTAAATGACACATTTCGGACGCTGTTTCATTCGGAAGCAGCTGCGGAAAAGAAAATCAATGTTACAAAAGATATTTTTTTTCATCCGATTACTCAGAAGATGTTTCATCGGATAATCGGTGTTCCCAATGAAGAAAGAATAGATTTCTTTGTAAATGTAGTAATAAATCTTTTGAATTTGTGGCAGGATGTTAGTGAATCCTCATTTACCGTGCTGGCGGAAATTTTTGCTGATATAAATCCGGATTTCAAGCAGTTAGTTACGAAAGAAAGCTTTGCGTGGTATATGGAAAATAACCCGGTCATTATGAGGAATGTTGTGTTGCGTGAATACGAGTATGCGGTTAACAATCTGATTGTATATCTCAATAAAAAGGATGTACAGCCGTCCGGAGATTTTCCGTATATCTTAGGGCAGCAGTTGGCGGCGGTACGGAATGAAGAAGAAAAGTATGTGTATTTTTCAAAGCATTTAATTCGATGGTACATTTTAAATAATCGGAGGGAGCGTGCTCAGGAAGAGCTAAATGAGTGGCTGCAAATGCTTCCGGAGGATGAGGACCTTAAGGCATTGCAAAGGCTGTATAATAAGAATCAATGAAACAGGTGACGAATATGCAGACGAACGTAATAGAATATTTGTTAAGAAGTGTAGAAAAATATCCGGATAAAGTTGCGCTCCGAGATGAAAAAAAAGCGATTACTTTTGCCGAACTTGACAGACTTGCACGACAGATTGGCGGAATGTTGACAAAACGGTTGGGACCGGTAAAGAACCAGCCGGTTGCGGTTTATATGGAAAAAGGAGTAAATTGCATTGCTGCATTTATGGGAATTGTATACAGTGGCAATTTCTATTCCCCGATTGATATACATACTCCAAAAGAACGGATTGCACTTATTTTAAAGACATTAGAACCGCGCGCAGTTATTACGGATGAATCGGCAAAATCAGAGACGATAGAAGCTGAGCTGCAAATTGCACCTGAGCTGGTTATGAACATGGAGGATGCAGAATCATTTGAGGAGTTCTGTGATTTGAAACGGGTACAAAGAGAACACCTGGATGTCGATCCGCTGTATGTTCTGTTTACCTCAGGCTCTACCGGAATGCCGAAGGGTGTTGTAATCAGTCATAAGTCGGTCATAGATTATGAGGAATGGCTGGCGGAAACCTTTGGATTTGATGAAAGAACGGTATTCGGAAATCAGGCACCTTTCTATTTTGATAATTCTATTTTGGATATTTATCAGACATTGCGTAACGGTGCGGAAATGGTTATCATTCCGGAGCGCCTTTTCTTGTTTCATGCAGAACTGATTCGATTTTTAAATCAGAATAAGGTAAATACAATATTTTGGGTCCCGTCGGCATTAACAGCGGTTGCTAATTCGGGAATTTTGGAAAAAGAGCAAATTGACGGATTAAGCAAGGTGTTGTTCTGCGGGGAGGTAATGCCGGTAAAACCGCTCAATGAGTGGAGAAGACATTATCCGGAGGCACTGTATGCAAATTTGTACGGACCGACCGAGATTACGGACGTGTGCACTTACTATATTGTAAATCGTGATTTCTCCGAGGATGAATCGTTGCCGATAGGAAAGGCGTGCAAAAATACAGAGATTCTTGTGCTGAATGACGAGAACCGGCTGGTAAAAGACGGGGAGAGCGGAGAACTCTGCGTAAGAGGAACCGGGCTTTCGTTAGGGTATTACGGAGCACCGGAAAAGTCGGATGCGGTATTTGTACAGAATCCACTGCAGGATAAGTATCGTGATTTGATTTACCGTACCGGTGATATTGTAAAGTACAATGAATATGGGGAACTGATATACTTGTGTCGAAAGGATTCTCAGATTAAGTATCAGGGACATCGAATTGAGCTTGGCGAGATTGATAGTGCCGGGTATGCAATTGAGGGAGTGCGACAGGCGTGTACGGTTTTTGATGGAAGTAAGATTACATTTTTTTGTTCCCTTTCAAAAGAATTAACGGAAAAGGAAATCTATGCGGAGTTAAAGAAAAAGGTGCCCAAATATATGCTACCGAAGGTAATAAGGATTTTAGATGAGATTCCGTTGAATGCGAACGGAAAGCTGGACAGAGTCTGGTTGAGAACACAGTGCTAGAGGAGAAGCAAGAATGGAAGAAAAAAAGAAGATTATTAGCGAAATGATTGCAGAGTTGCAGCCGTATGTGGAGTTTGATGAAACCACCGATTTGTTTGATGAAGATGTATTAGATTCCGTATCGGTACTTGTGTTGGTACAGGAGTTGGAGGAAGAGTTTGGGATAGAAATTGCTGCAGAAGAAATTACGGAGTATAATTTTAAGAATGTAAATAGTATTATTTCTATGCTTCAAAATAAATAAATTCTTAGCAGCGAGGGGGGAATATTATGAAGTTCGCAAATCTAAATTTTCAAAGCACAGATTTAAATGACAGCCGGTATATTACCATTAATATGGGTGACAATCTACAGTTTATGGCAGTTGACAACTTATATAGTTCCATGCAAATTTCTAAATCTGAAATAGAGTATTTATCAATTGATGATGTTGTAAAATATAACGGAAATAAAAAACTGATTTTACCATTGAATTGGGCAATTTTTGACCCACACTGGATGAATGGAGATAAACTTTGCATTGCAGAGAAAATAGTACCGGTTTTTTTGGCAATGACTTTAGGGTGTGCGTATTGTGAGGAAATGTTTAATGAACATAATATTCAGTACCTGAAGCAACATGAGCCGATAGGCTGTCGTGATATGGAGACATATCAGACGTTATCAAAACATGGAATCAAGGCATATTTAAACGGATGTTTAACCTCCCTGTTACCAAAGCGTGAAAGAGAACCAAAAAGTGGAAAGGTTTTTTTCATTGATGCACCTATTGAGTTAAGTAAATATGTCTCAAAGCAATATCTGGAAGATGGAGTCTTTTTATCGCAGCAGTACTATTTTGAAAACACTATATCAACAGAGGAATTAGAACAACATGTAAAAGAGCATTACCGTAGAATAGCCGAAGAAGCAAAATTAGTTATTACCTCAAGACTTCATGTGGCCTCTCCTTGCGTGGCAATGGGAATTCCGGTTATTCTGGCAAAAAAGGTAATTGATGCACGTTTTGGATGGATGGAGAAATACATTCCGCTTTATGGTCAGGAAAAATATTCTGAAATAGATTGGAATCCTCAGGTAATAGATTATGAAAAGGAAAAAAGACAAATTCTTGAGTATAATGCGAATAGAATTTTATTTGAAAAATATAAGGCTGAAATTGAGAGTGAGATGAATGCCTATTATGGGCTGCCGGAAAGTCACTATATGAATTTTGCCGGATTTATTCGCCATAATTGGACCGGTGCTAAAGAGTTTATAGAGAAAAGATGGGATAAAAGTAAGGAAATAAAATATGCTGTTTGGGGATTGATTGTTACTGTCGATGAGTTTATTGAATATATTGAAACGGAGTATCCAATGGCAAAACTGGTAAAAGTAATTGATGCCCATAAGGAAGGAACTTTTCGTGGAATTCCGATAGTAAAACCGGAGACGATAGAAGCAGAAGA
Source organism: Lachnospiraceae bacterium (assembly GCA_029012365.1). GTDB lineage: Bacteria > Bacillota > Clostridia > Lachnospirales > Lachnospiraceae > SIG307. The sequence goes on from JAQXLY010000036.1 coordinate 12,478, forward strand.
TTACTATTTGTTTGTATTATCGGTTGGTGCATGCAATGAGGCGTATCAGATGTGCAAGAGGAAGCGTATTCCGGAAGAACAGTATTATCTGGTCGGAGATGTGTATATGCAGGGGAACTTTGAGAAATAAAGATGGAATAAGAGAGGAATTTTTATGAGAGATGGTGCTGTGGCGGCAGATGCGCTGAAAGTAGAATACGATTTTGTGAAGTACGTAGAATTACTCGACAAGGTGTCAAAAGAATATATCATAATAATTGCTGCAAGAGATACTCCATGGGGGCCGGCATTTACACAGGAAAAAGCAGAGGTATTGAGAAAGATTGGGTTAAAGGCTAACTTATTTGGGATGTTCAGGCGTGCATATGTTGCGCTGATTGATTCCGGTAATGTTATATTTGAGAAGGTAGGAGATACAACAAGAGAAGTAATTGCTTATGAGTCAGCTATAAGCGGAGATTCGGTGTCTGTTTACAGTTCGAGTTTTGAGGCTGATGTGATACACAGTTTTACAGCGGGCTCTATAATGATTAACGGAGAGGAGTTATCGGCCCGAGGAAGAGGATTGAATATTGTAGTGTATGATAAGATTGCAAAAAAGGTTTTGGATACAGTTAATTTTGATACATATAGTGCAGACCTTTCCTGCAGGCATCCTTTTGGGGAGATAGACAGACTTCGCAGTTTTCAGAAAAATCATCCGGCAATAAGGGTCGTTTGTGTTGATGCGCCAAAGTTTCCTACTGAAAATTTAACGCAAAATGAGCGTTTTATCTTGAAGAATAATGTTATCAGGGAGACGATTATAAATAATCTGGATAAGCCGTTTTTTGCAATTAATCAGTATTATAGCAGAGAAATTCTGGAAGAAGTGTTCCGGGTGCCGAAATCCTATCATGATGTTAGAGGAATACGACGGTTTGAAGATACGAGAGGAAAGTATGTAAATACAGTCGGCGGACATCGTGTGACGGCATACCAGCCGCAACAATATGAGCAGACAATCTGGTTTGTCGGAGGGTGCAGTGTCTTTGGGATAGGTGCAATAGATGAGCATACCATGGCTTCTCTTTTGCAGGGAATCATCAATGAAAGAGCGAAAGAAAAAAGAATTTGTGTGCAGAACTATGGGTATTTTTTGTGTGAAGCAGACAGACAGCGGGAAGAGGAGGTTTCAATACTGGAATCGCTGCCGATAAGGGATGGTGACGTTGTTCTTTATTATCGTGCGGATAACGGAATTTCGTTGGGGCAGGAATTTCCGTGTATAGATTGTTCTAAAATTGCGTTACAGCCGAGAAAATTCGAGGTGTTCTCCGATAAAGGACATCTCACACCGGATGGCTACCGTTTGGTGGCAGAGAAGATATTTAATGAGTTGAGTGCAAGAAAACTGTTAGGCGTGCCGGATAGGACTTCGCCGTGGATTTCATCGTGTGCCTCAGAATATGGCTTTGATAGTAATCAATCTACGGAACTTGCGGAATATAAAAGGATTCTTACGAACTTTTATAATGAAGTTCTCTCTGTAACAATCGGAGCAATCGTTATGAACTGTAATCCGTTTACATTAGGGCACAGATATCTGATAGAACAGGCGTTGCAGCAATGTAATTTTTTGATTGTTTTTTTGGTGGAGGAGGATAGTTCGTTTTTTTCGTTTGAGGACAGATTAAGGTTGATTGATGAGGGGACGGCGGATTTAGATAATGTTGCTATTATTCCAAGCGGTCGTTTTATTATTTCTTCTTTGACATTTGAAGAGTACTTTAATAAGTCAGAGCTACAGGAAAGAGTAATTGATACATCTAAGGATATCACTGTTTTTGCACGGGAAATAGCTCCGTGTCTGCACATCACAAAGCGATTTGCGGGTGAGGAACCTCTTGATAAGGTTACGATGCAATATAATGAGGCGATGAAACGGATTCTTCCGGAATACGGTATTGAATTTATTGAAATTCCAAGAAAGAAGGAAGGAGAAGAAGTCATAAGTGCTTCCAGAGTTCGCACATTGCTTGAAGAAGGGGATTTCGAGAGAATAAAGTACCTTGTTCCCGAAACGACATATCGTTATCTTGTCGAAAGGTATAAAGAGGAGTAAAGAGAGAGGTATTCCGTAGAGAAAGGCAGAATGTAATATGGAAGAGCTGTATACAGGTCGTATTAAACCGTCATTTGATGAAAACAGACAGAGGTTAGGTAATATTTTACCGTTAAAAGTCCCGTTTAATGTTCTACTGGACAGTAGTGAGGTGTGTAATTTTAAATGTAGTTATTGTTTTCGTGCGAATGAGGACAAGTCAGTTTGGGGATATGCACAAAGCAACAGTTTAATGGAATGGAATCTGTTTGTACGAGCAATAGAACAGATTATGGATTTTGAGGAGCCTGTAAAGCATATTTCTCTTTCGAACCATGGAGAACCTTTGTGTAATAGAAGAGTACCTGATATGGTGCGTTATATAAAAGGAAAGGGTATTAAAAGTCGGGTGTCTATACATACAAATGCTTCTTTACTGGATGAAGAGTATGTGTCGAACCTGGCGGATTCGCAAATTGATAAGGTTGTGGTTTCTTTGCAGGGAATGAGCGCGGAAAAGTATCATCAAGTCTGCGGAGTATCACTGGATGTGGACAGACTTTATGATATGTTGAGGCTGTTTCATGAAAAAAAGACAAACACAGCGTTATATATTAAAATTGCTGATGTTGCACTGGAGCAGGGGGAAGAAGAGTTGTTTTACGCAAAATTTCTTCCGATTGCAGACCGTGTATTTGTTGAAAAAACTGTACCGATCTGGAAGGGAACTGAGTTCTCGGAACAACAAGCAAAAGTTATGGTAAAAAATAAATATGGTGCAAAGTTTCCGAAACAGGTGTGTTGTCCGGTTTTATTTCATACATTGACGGTAACGCCAATGGGAGATGTATACCCGTGTACCCAGTTACTCTCTAAAAATTCGTTGGGAAATATTATGGAATCGACTCTGGTACAGATGTGGAACAGTAAAGAGAGAAAGATGTTGTTGCGTGAACAGTTGGAACTATGTACAGCGGAAATATGTGAGGGATGTTATATTAAAGATAACAGTATTTTTACAGAGGAAGATTTAATAGACTCATATCGTGATGATATTTTGAAGAGATTGTTAGATAATAAATAGATATGCAATGATTTCTGATAAACTATAGGATTATGATTCTAATAATTGTTTATCAGAAAACATAAGCAGAAAGGATGACACGAATGCAAACACTATATCAATATATAAAAGATAAAGTCGAGCTGGAAGGGAAAAAAATATCGGAAAATCCATATATACTGCAGATAAAAGCCGGAAAAGGACCGTTGGTTCTCTATGGTGCAGGTTCTGTGGGACATGCAGTATTTGAGTATTTACTTGAACAGGGTATAGAGGCTGATTTTTTTTGCAGTGGTCTTAATGGCGGGTATATCGATGATGCGACAGGAAAGGAAGTTCTGAAGAGGGAGGATTTGAAAAGACATACTAACTCTAGTGTTATTTTAACAATAGGAGACACTGCTTCAGAAAAAGAGAAAGAAGAAATATGCAATAGTCTCTGTGATATGGGAGTAGAAAGAGAACGTATTTATAGAAAGGGCTGGTTTGAAAATAAGGTGCCGTATCAGAAAATGTTAGAATGCTTTCCTCAAATAAAGAAAGTATATGATATGCTGGCGGATGAAAAGTCAAAAGAAATATATAAAAAAAGATTATACTATATGCTTGAATATAGTACGGTTGATTTTCAACAGAAGTCATCTATGTATATAGATAGAGAAATCTTAAATTTTGGCAATGAGGAGACAATAATAGATGCAGGTGCATGGATTGGAGATACGGCAGAGCTGTTTTTGAATGAAATTGGCCAGGGATGTAGAGTGTATTCATTTGAACCGGATGAAAAGAATTATGCAAAATTAGTCGAAAATATGAGAGATAGGACAGATGTTTTTACCGAGAATCTTGGAGTGTGGGATTCAAAGCAGGAGCTATTCTTTGCGGAAAAAGGAAATGGCTCGTCGCATGTAAATAATGAACGGGATGTGAGAGAAGGAATAAGAGTAAAAACAATCGACTTAGATACCTATTGTGAAAAGAATAGTATTGTTCCAACGTATATAAAGATGGACATAGAGGGGGCTGAATATAAGGCTTTATGTGGAGCAAAGAAAATGATTGCAATGCATCGTCCTAAACTGGCAATTTGTATTTATCATAGTTTTGAAGATTTTTATACCTTGCCGCTTCTTATCAAAAAGCTGAATACTGAATATAAATTATATATTCGACATTATTCGGATTGTGAAGTAGATACAATTGTATATGCAGTGTGAAATATGCAAAGTCTGTTGTTTTAAAGATAAAAGCATTTTGGGGAAGAGGTATGACAGATACATATCGTGGTGAGATACCCTCCCGACTGCTAAAAATTTAAAAAATTTTCCTTGCCCCCTAAACTTTTCTCTCCGCACTACCGATATAGTTAGTGTAAGGACAAAGAACTTGTCCGGACGGGAAACCGAAACGGTATTCCCGTAAGGCAGATACTCAAATCCTAGGTGGGGATGCTGCCAAAGTACATTGAAAACCCAAACAAAGTGACCCGAAAGGATTCGGGGGACTGCATCCTCTCATAGGGAGAGGGTGGAACCATTATAAGGAGGTAATATTATGGGTATGGTTGTTCAACACAATATGCAGGCAATGAATGCCAACAGACAGTTAGGAATTGCAACAAGTGCAGTAAGTAAGTCTACTGAGAAGCTTTCTTCCGGTTACAGAATTAACCGTGCAGCAGATGATGCAGCAGGACTTGCAATTTCCGAGAAGATGAGAAGCCAGATCAGAGGTCTTAATCAGGCTTCCACCAATGCACAGGACGGTATTTCTCTTATCCAGACCGCTGAGGGTGCTTTAAATGAGTCCCACTCCATTCTTCAGAGAATGAGAGAGCTTGCCGTACAGGCAGCCAACGGTACCGAGACTGATGAAGACCGTTCCAATCTGCAGGATGAGGTAGCTCAGCTTCAGGACGAGTTAGACCGTATCGCTGAGACCACTGAGTTCAACACCATGAAGCTGTTAGACGGTTCCTTCAGCGGTAAGGCAGCAGGTTCTACTACTGCAGGACCGAAGTACGGTACCTACGACGGTGACCTTCAGGCGTTTATCACTTCTGATGTTGTAGGTGTAGGTGTTAAGACGACTACCGCAGCTACCGTAGGCGGTGAGTCCGCTATGTGGGATGCCGCAGGTACTACCTTAACTCTTAATCTCGCTCACAACAAGACGTATTCTCAGGATGAGATTGATTCTCTCATTAAGAATGCAAAGCAGGAGGACTCTTTGGCATCAAATACTCCGGCAAACGTTTCTGTGAAGTTTGCTAACGGTGTATTTACTGCAAGCCAGGCAGTAGATACTGGTACGAATAAAACGGTTGCAGGTGTAAAGGCATCTACCACAGTAGAGATTTCCGCTACTACATCTACAAATTTCGTAGGTGCAAATAAGATTAAGGTTACATCCAATAAGTATGGTGTTGATATGAATGTTACCATCAATCTGACGTTTGATGCAGAGCTTGGTAAGGAAGAAGCAAAGGTTAAGACAACGGCAACCTACAACATGGATAAGGACTATAGTGCTACAACGACCGGTACAACTGTAGCTATCGGCGAGAATCAGACCTATGAATTAAAGCTTCAGACCGGTAAGGAATATACCTCTGAGGATATCGAGAAGATTCTTGCAGAGGCAGGTCTTGATGTATCCGTAGAGTTAAGCGGTGTAGAGAATCATCCGGATGAGCCGAATACCTTAATGGTAACGGAGAAAAACAAGGCTTCTGTAGCTATCACTTTACAGGGTGGTAAAGGTCTTGGCGATACTGATGCATTCCTTGGTCAGGCAAACTACGACACCACTTCCGCAACCGGTGGCATGAGACTTCAGGTTGGCGCTAATGAGGGTCAGACCATCAGCTTCAACATTGATGACATGAGTTCTCTTTCCCTTGGTGTAAACGGTACGAATGTACGTGTAGATGACCAGAATAAGGCTTCCAGCTCTATTTCTGCAATCGACGGTGCAATCGAGAAGGTTTCCAAGCAGCGTTCCGCTCTTGGTGCTATCCAGAACCGCTTAGAGCACACCATCTCCAATCTCGACACGGCAGCTGAGAACCTGCAGACCGCAGAGTCCCGTATCCGTGACGTTGATATGGCTAAGGAAATGGTTGAGTACAGCAAGAACAACATCTTGTCTCAGGCTTCCCAGTCCATGCTCGCTCAGGCAAATCAGTCCAATCAGGGTGTTCTTTCCTTACTTGGCTAATTGTCTCGCAGGGTAAAGTAACATACACATAAGCTTTTTTCAGAGGGGGTACGCACCTAGGAGCGTACCCTCTCTTTGCGTTATTGTAAATTTATTGTTCCACACATCGTTTACACGGAACATATCCACGTTCGATGGCTTGTTCAAATATCATCTCCTGCGCATCCATGATGCCACTACAATGGGGGTTATGGTGATACTTTTTGCTTTTGCCGGAAACAAATACTATACTTTGTTGGACGATGTTTACATTTAGAACTTGTCCGAGGTAGGTAACATCACCCGGAAACATCTTACAATGGCGGTCAACCTCTTCTTGCAAAATTTTCTCTAAGCGTTCAAAAGGCCGTCGATAGTTTAACATACTCAGCAAGAAAAGAAGTTGACTAAAGCCGGATGCGGGCGATATAGGCTTAGGGAAAATTTCTGCCGCACGCAAATTGCTGGAGCAGATATAATTATAGGTACGTCCGCCGTGTGCTACAAGGTTTCTATATTCCTGGCAAATAAAGAGAGTATCTACCATCAACTTACGTAGTGCATCTTGAGAAAGTTTCAGTTCGGCAGAATTGTATAACTGCATGGCAAGTGCTGCTTGTTCTCTTGGTTTTAATCGGTCGATGAAATTTGTTATGGTGCTGAAGTATACACTTTTAAACAAAATCCACGGTGGAACCAATTGATAAGTAGTTCGATAATGGTGAATCGGCTCTTTGTCGGAATTTAGGGCATCCTGCATTTTATCCAAAATCTTTTTTAGGGAAAATTTTGAGTTGGATTTTTTCTTATCCCTGTAGTTTGTGAACTTAAGATAGTTATTTGGATCGACACCGAAGGAAGATGCAATAACGTCTGCAGTAACTTCTTTGATGTGTTCTTCCAAATCGAGCATGGCAGCCATAACAGAACTACGAAGGCTGTTATCTAAAAGGTAAAGTGAATAAATCTGTTCAAAGCGAACACCGGAACGATAGACTTTCTTCCCGTCCTGAAGGAAAGTATATGGTTCGCGATAGCTTTTTATCAGATTAGAATATCCGCAAGAACGTAGCTGGGTCTCGGCAAAATCTTCGTCTTGGATTATCAGGCCCTGCTGCTTTAGTTTTTGAATCTGCTGTGCCGGAGTGGTATAAGAGATACTATTATTTGCCATCTTTTGCCTCCTAATAGAAAAGAGCCCTGGAACATAAGCCCCAAGACTCTTTTTCTGGCCGGACACCAGCCATTCGCTAATTAGCTATATTATAGCATATTCAAAAGTCTTGTCAAGTATTCCTGGAAACTTTTTTTGTTTTTATCAATTTTACAAGAGTAAGGGTAAACAATTCTTTACTTAGATAGTATCACATTCCGGGGTTTAATGCAAGAAAAACGCGAGATAAGAAGGATGATAGTCAGATACTGTTGCTTTCTCAACGTACCGAATTTAGATTATTATACTTTAGATTCAGTAAAATACAGGTGCAGACTTTATTTTTATGTAAGGTATTTCTCTAAGAAATTCATACCTTCCTGACGATATATAAGATAAGGTGTTTACACGAAAAGATATTACATGAGGTAATATTTACGAGGAGGATTTGCCATGAATGAAAAGAAACGGCCTGTGCTCAGTATTTCCATGCTGGTATCAAATAACCGGCGTGACACGATAGAAAAATGTATGGAATCTCTGGTGCCGCTCCGTGAGGCGGTGCCCAGTGAATTAATAATTGTGGATACCGGCTGTACGGACGGTTCTGTTGATATTGCAAGAAAGTACGCGGATAAGGTGATAGAGTTTACCTGGTGCAATGATTTTTCGGCGGCGCGGAATGCAGGACTTCGTGAGTGCACCGGGGAATGGTTTTTATACCTGGATGATGACGAGTGGTTTGAGGATGTTACGGAGCTGATTGCGTTCTTTCGGGGAGAAGAACGAAAACGTATGGATACGTTGTGGTATTTGCAGCGCAATTATGATAATTTTGAAGGAACGTCCTATGTGGATACCTATGTAGGCAGGGTGGCAAGGCTCACTCCGGAGACGAGATTCTGCGGGAAAATCCATGAATGGCTGGAACCATTGCCGGAAAGGGTGAAGAAGACAAATGCCTATGTACATCATTACGGATACGTATATAAAAGTGAGGAAGACAGACAGAAGCACTTAAAGAGGAATCTCACTCTGGAAGAAGAAGCGGTAAAGGAAAATCCGGCTGATATAAGGATGTGCTGTCAGCTTGTACAGGAGTACCGGGCAGCGAGACGTTTCGAGGATGCGGAAGCACTTTGTAAAACAACGCTTTCGAATACGAAATATGAAATAACGAATTCCTTTGTACAGTATCTGCTACTGGTACTTCCGAAAATCTATGTAGAGCAGAGAATGTACGAAAAGGCACTGGAGGAGTTTGAGCATCTGGAAAGAAAATGTAAACTGCTGCACCAGACCAAATTGGGACTCTGTTATGAGAAGGCCATGACATATGGCTATATGAAGAAAGAGGAGGATACTGTTAAGGGCTTCCTGCGATATCTGACAGAGTATTATGTACTTCCGAAGGCGGGAGACCCGGTGGAGCATCCGGTGATGGATTTTGCCCAGTATCAGTCGGAGCTGTTTTTTCATAAAGCGGTGGAATATGCGGTTGCAAATATGATTTGCGGAGAGGTATACGGATATGGCGAAGAAGTATATGCAAGGATGAACTGGGAAAAGACGGAGAAGCCTAAGGAGATGCTTGCCGGTCTTATCCGGTGCTACGAGGAGACAGGCAATGCGGCACTTCTGACAAAGCATCTTCCGATTGTTTTACAGATGAATGAGCTGGAGCAGCACGTATATGCCTCCTTACATTCACTTTATGTAAAGCTGGAAGGTGAGAAGCAGGACAAGCTTCTTGCTGATCTTGAACCCCTTAATCTTCGAACCGGCAATCTTGCATTTTTCCATTTACTCTATACCGAGAAAAAGGGAATTACTACAGATTCCGACGTGAACGATTACTATGAAAAGAGTGACAGAAAATACGATGCGGAGGTCGTGGCATTATTCTTTGGAAATGCGGAAAGATTTCCTAAGCTACTGGACAGTACTCCTCTGGAGCTCTTTACGGAAGCGGTGTCTGTGCTTCTTGCGGGAAAGAACCGGCCTGAGATAGAGAAACTGTGGCAGGAGCTTTCGGGTTTAGAGGTCTGCTATCCGGAAGAAAAGAAATCATTCTTTTATTATGCATCCATGGTAATTGCGGAGAAGCGTCCGGTATTAGCGACGGAACAGAGAAGTGTAGCAGAACAGGGTGGAGAAGCAGAGCAGAGGGGAGAAGCCGAACAGGAGATAAATGTAGAACAGGAAAAAACGGGGAATGATGCAGCGGCCGGAGCTGAGGTATCGTACAGTATCGCCTCCCTGCTTCAGGACTACATAGAAGCAGCAAAACGATACGCGGAAGGCTTGTACCGTCCGGAGCTCCTGAACGCTGCAGGCGTGACGGCTCTTCCGGCAAATCTCCGTTTTGTATATATTATGGAACAAGCCATGGAATATGAGGAAGACTTTAAACGCTGGGGAGACGCAGTCAAGCGTGCTGCAAAGGAGTACCCGGCGATGCTTCCGGTAGTAAAGGCTTTGCTTGCGGAGCGAAAGCAAAAGAGCAGGGAAGGAGAGCAGGCCGTCCGGACTCATGCAAGTACCGCAAACACTGCGAAAAAGGAGCTTCTGGCACTGGCGGAGCAGCTAAAGGCTATGGTACGGGCACAGCTTGCAGAAGGAAAAACGGAAGAGGCAAGGGCAATTCTTTCCGAACTTGCGGTGATGTTACCGGAGGATGAGGAAGTGAAGGAGCTGCTAAAATCAATAAATAATTAAGAATCATACATCTTGAACAATCCCCTGAATCGTGTATAATGATAGATGGGGATTTTTTTATTGTTGTAAGAAGGAGCATACAGAGATGAATTTTATACTTGATATAATCCGAGGTGCAGTAATCGGAGTTGCCAATATCATTCCGGGAGTCAGCGGCGGAACCATGATGGTGACCATGGGGATTTATGATAAGCTGTTAGGGTCTATTACGGGTATTTTTAAACAGTTTAAAAAGAGTATTAAGACGCTTCTTCCGTACCTAATCGGTATGGCGGTGGGCATCGGTGCCTTTGCGTTTTTGCTGACAAAGGTGCTTCTGGTGAGGTTTCCGCTACCGACGGCATTTGCGTTTATCGGACTGATTGCGGGCGGCGTGCCGGTTCTGGTAAAGAAGGTGAGAGGCGGCGGGAGTGCGAAAGCTTCCGGACAGCCGGGTCCGGTTCCGTGTATTCTTATATTTATTCTGTTCTTTGCCCTAATTATCGGAATGCAGCTTTTGGGCGAGGGTGCGGAGAGAGCGGTGACCCCGTCCTTCCTGAATACCGTAATTCTTCTGGTGATGGGGGTGCTTTCGGCGGCTGCGATGGTGATTCCGGGAGTCAGCGGTTCCCTGCTTTTACTGGCATTCGGCTATTATAATCCGGTAACCGGTGCGGTGACGGATTTTATTTCTGCGGTGTTTGATTTGAATTTCGGAGTAATGTTTGAGAAAGCATTGATTTTATTTCCGTTCGGAATCGGTGTTCTGCTCGGAATTTTCTTTGTGGCAAAGCTGATTGAGTGGTTACTAGCACACCACGAGAGACTGACGTATTGCAGCATTCTGGGACTGGTGTGTGCTTCTCCGGTTCCGGTATTTTTCAATGCCCTTGGAGGTGTCATCGGTATCGGCGCGGTGATTGCAAGTATTGTGACTTTTGGCGGCGGTTTTGTGGTTGCCTATGTGATGGGAAGAGAGTAAGAATGAAGAAAAGAAAAGCATTTTTTATGGTTTGTATGTTGTTGGCTGCATTCGGAATAACAGCACTGATTGCAGCGTTGGCAGAGAAAAAGGAAACGTCGGACGATATGGTATGCGTGACGTCCTTTTATCCGGTTTATCTTCTGGCAGAGTCGGTGGCAGAGGGGGCAGCAGGAGTAAGAGTAGAGAATCTGACGGAAAATCATGTCGGATGTATTCACGATTATACCCTGACGACGCAGGACATGCGTCTGCTTTCGGATGCAACGCTGTTTTTGATTAACGGCGGTGAGATGGAGCTGTTTATGGAGCAGGCGGCAAAGGCTTATAAGAGCCTTCGGATTGTGGACACATCTGAGGGGTTTCCATTCCTGGAGGGAGTGGAGCATAATCATGCTCATGAGGATGAAAGTGATGTGCATGGCGCGGAAGGAAGAGATGAGCTTCATGACCATGAGGAAGAGGAGCATACCGATGAGAATGGGCATGACCACGCAGAGGAGGACCATGAAGGACATACACATGCGTTAAATGCCCATCTCTGGATGGATATTGACGGGTATTTGTTACAGCTTTCCAAAGCCGAAGAGGCGTTTGTGGCAGCAGACCCGGCGCAGGAGAAAATATACAGGCAGAATGCGGAAAGGTGCCGTAATGAGCTGATTGCTCTGAAGGAAGAGTATGAGTCTGCAAAGGAAGCACTTGCCGGAAAGGAAACCGTAGTGTTTCATGAAGGCTTTGTATATTTACTTAATATGTTAGGAATTGAAACGGTCCATTGTCTTGCAATGGATTCCGATACACAGATTGCTTCCGGCGAGGCTGCCGAAATTCTGGAGGAATGTAAACTACACGGGATTACGACTTTGTTTGCGGAGGCGGAATATGCAGAAACAGTGACGGAGACCTTTGCAAAGGAAATTAACGGTAAAGTGGTAGTGCTTGACCCGGTAACGGGTGGTACAGGGCTTACTGCCGATGCAACGGCTGCCGACAAAGCTACTGTGTCAGATGCGGCGAATGCCCCAAAATCAGGAATTGCTTTATATTGTGAGATTATGCGAAAAAATCTGGAAATTGTAAAACAGGCTTATGGTTTACGGTAAGGAGGAAGTATGTTTGGCGGTTCGGTAAAGAAAAAGCGAAAAAAGGAATTGCGGGAACGTGCCGGACATCTTTCGGAGCGTTCTGCCTGCGGACTGCATTGTATTAAGATGTCGGATATAGGCGTATACGCCGGGAAAACTCCGATTATCGAGCATGTAAATGTGCATATTCACTGCGGAAAGCTGACAGCTGTTATCGGTCGTAACGGTGCGGGAAAATCTACTCTGATTAAGGCGATTCTCGGAGAAGTGCCGCACGTAGGCACGATAGAATTCCGTGACATGAAGGAAAATAAGGTGAAGAAGCTGAAGGTCGGCTATGTTCCCCAGCATCTGAATGTGAAAAAGGATGCGCCGGTCAGTGTCTATGATTTATTTGCAAGCTGCATCAGTAATGTACCGGTGTTTCTGTGCCGCAAAAAGGCGCTGTATGATAAGATTTTAAGCCGTCTTGCACTGTTTGAGGCGGAGGGTCTGATTGACAAGAGGCTGGGGGACTTGTCCGGCGGTGAGCTGCAAAGGGTGTTACTGTCCATTGCATGTACACCGGTTCCGAATCTTCTGCTCTTAGATGAGCCGGTTTCCGGTGTGGATCGAAACGGAATGGAGCTGTTTTATCGTACCATTCATAGCCTAAAGGAAAAGTATGACCTTTCGGTAATATTAGTTTCCCATGACCTGACGCTTGTAAAGGAGTATGCGGACTCGGTAATTCTGATGGACAAGACTGTGTTAAAGGAAGGAAGTCCGCAGGAAGTGATGGACAGCAGGGAGTTCCATGATATTTTTGGATAAAATACTCTGCCCTAAATGGCACGATGCTTTGTTGGTCCGTTTTCCTGTTGATACAGGAGTAAAGGCCCCGGCGCACTATGAAGAGGAAAGGAGGAGGTGTCGTGGATTTTCTGAATTATGGTTTTATGAAAAATGCTCTGGCGGCGATATGTATCATAACTCCGTTGTTCGGTTTGCTCGGAACTATGATTGTTAATAATCGTATGGCGTTTTTTTCGGATGCCCTTGGGCATTCTGCCCTGACAGGAATGGCAATCGGTGTGTTGCTCGGTTTTGCCGGGACAGACATTCCCATGCTTTTATTTGCACTTTTGTTTGCACTGGTCTTAAAGCACATGGAGAGGAAAAGCTCTGCGTCTACCGAGACAATTATTTCCGTGTTTTCCTCACTCGGAACGGCGGTAGGGCTTGTGGTGTTATCCAGAGGCGGCAATTTCTCTAAGTATTCCGCTCTTCTGGTGGGTGATATTCTGAGTATTTCAACAAAGGAAATCGGATATTTGCTTGCGGTTCTTGCAGTGACATTTTTGTTCTGGCTGTTTTGCTTTAATAAGCTGCATGCCGCAAGCGTAAATAAAAGCCTTGCAAAGAGCAAAGGAATTCCGGTTCGTCTGATTGAGGATTTGTTTGCGGTACTCATTGCGGTAATTGTTATGCTTTCCATTAAGTGGGTAGGCATTTTAATTATTAACGCGCTACTGATATTGCCGGCAGCGTCAGCGTCTAATATTTCATCAAATATGCGGGAGTATCATCTGTTTTCTGTGATTTTGTCGGTGGCTTCCGGATTGATAGGGCTTGTTCTGGCGTATTATCTTAATGCAGCTGCCGGACCTGTGATTGTCATTGTGGCTGCGGTATTTTTTGCGGTAACTTTTTTTGCAAGGTCATGGTTTCGCTCTTAAAGTGACAGGGGGAGGTTAAAATGCAGGATAAGGATATTTACAAGCGGATACTGGTGAATCTTTTAGTAACACTGACGGGGGTGGTGCTTTGTGTTTTGTTTTTGGGAAAGGCTCTGCGATTTTTTCTGCCGTTTGTAATCGGATTTGTTATTGCCGCGATTGCGAATCCGATGGTGCGTTTTCTTGAAAAGAAGATGAAGGTAAAGCGTAAGTACGGTTCCGCTATTATTATTATTCTGGTATTAGCGGCAGTAATCGGGCTCATATATCTGCTCGGATATATTCTTCTGCGTCAGCTGGCGGGGTTAATCGGAGATATTCCGGCATTGCTTGAAAAGGCACAGGAGTTGTTAAGTGAAGTATCCGTGAAGCTTAACGGATTCTATGAAAAGCTTCCGGCAACGCTTCAGAGCGGAATCGGAAATGTGGGACACAGTCTGGAAGAATGGCTGAATAAGACAATGTCGGGGTTTGAGATGCCGTCCATCAGTACCGCGGGAGGCTATGTGGGAAGCTTTATTGAGGGTATCTTAATTGCAATCATTACGATTCTTGCCGCGTACTTCTTCATTGCGGACAGAGACAGGCTGGTAGACGGAGTGAAAAAGATTACGCCGAGCTCGGTTCAGGAGTATTACGGGCTGGCAGTGAACAATATTAAGTCGGCTATCGGTGGCTATTTCAAGGCACAATTTAAGATTATGCTGATTATTATTATCATCTTGTTTATAGGCTTCGAGGCACTGGGTGTAGATTACTCTTTTTTGTTAGCGCTTTTAATTGCGTTTCTTGACCTGCTTCCTGTGTTCGGAACGGGAACGGTTATCGGTCCGTGGGTGGTCGTGGATATTATTACGGGAAGCTATATAGAAGCTATTGTTCTGACGGTACTGTATCTTGTGTGCCAGTTTACAAAGCAGATGCTTCAGCCGAAAATGGTAGGTGACAGTATCGGACTGAATCCGTTGTTGACCTTATTTTTCATGTTTGTAGGGTATCGCTTAGGCGGAATTTTCGGTATGATTGTCGGAATTCCGGCAGGGATGATTCTTGTGAATTTTTACAGAATCGGTATTTTTGACAGACTGATCAGAGGATTTAAAATCATTGCAAACAGCATCAATGAATACCGGAAATATTAGATGAGTACGAAAACAGGAAAATCGGACCGGAAACAGCAGGTGTGCTGTGCGAAAGGGGGCGGCTTTGTTGCGGCAGGATGCAATTTCCGTAGAGGAACTGAACGAGCTTTTAATTCGCTATTCTATTGGAAAGAAGCCGCTGGCGGCATTGCTTGGCTGGGGGGCTACTACGGTACTTCGTTATGCGGACGGGGTGTGTCCCGCGGGGGAATACGGTACTCATTTAAGAAAATTGTATGAGGAGCCGCTGTTTTATTTAGAAATTCTGGAAGAGAATAAGGACAGAATAACACCGGTGGCATACAAGAAGAGTAAAAACGCGGTACTTAGGTATCTGACTTCATCAAAGCTTTGGTGCGGCGTGCAGTATGTGATTGAGCGGGCGAAGGCAGATATTTCACCTTTTCGTGTGGTAATGACTTTATACTATGCACAGGCGTTCTCACTGGGACTGACAGACGGTGCGATATTCACGGAGGAATGTGATTTGTCGGGAGAAGGAGTACCGTATGCCTTTTATCATGAACAGCTTAGGAGTACCGGAATTTGCTATCGCTTTTCAACGGAAGGGTTGTTTACAAAAGAGGAAGAATTATTTTTGGATGCATCATACCGTCTGCTTTTGTGGTACGGACCGGCAGAGCTTCAACAGATTTTTTCTGCGGAGCGGAAATATATTCGTATCAGCCGGATGGAGGGCGGCGGTAAGAAAATAAAGAATGCCGCTATCGGCGGCTATTTTAAAAAGGTGGTACAGGCGTATAAAATTACCCGTCCGGAGGAGTTTAACTCCTATTTCGCAGAACGGACGGGACGCATAAGAAAGAGATAATATGAGGAAACGTAGCGGCATTTAGCGAGGTGTTTTCGAGCTTAGTGACCGCTACGTTTCTGCATGTGCGAGAGTGGGGGCTTATGGAATAATGTAAGTCCCCGACTTTTGGGAGTCTAGTTCTTTCTCATTGCCGCTCTCTTACGCAGCGTCGGGTCCAGAATCTTTTTTCTGATACGCAACGATGTTGGAGTAACCTCTAAAAGCTCATCCGTATCGATAAATTCAATCGACTGCTCCAGACTCAGGATACGCGGAGGAGAGAGGCGCAATGCATCGTCCGCCGAGGAGGAACGGGTATTAGTGAGCTGCTTTTTCTTGCAGACATTTACTTCGATGTCCTCAGGCTTTCCGGTCTGTCCGATAACCATACCCGCATATACCTTTTCACCGGCACCGATGAAAAGAATACCGCGTTCCTGCGCGTTATATAAGCCGTAGGTAATGGCCTCACCGGTTTCAAAAGCAATCAGGCTTCCCTGCTTGCGGTACTGGATATCGCCCTTGTATGGGGCGTAATCATCGAACAGTGTATTCAAAATACCGTTTCCCTTTGTGTCTGTCATAAATTCACCGCGGTAGCCGATAAGACCTCTGGATGGAATTGAAAACTCAAGACGGGTATAACCGCCGCTTGCGGTAGACATACCGATGAGCTCGCCCTTACGGCTGCTGAGCTTCTCGATTACCGTACCGGAAAATTCCTCGGGTACGTCAATGATGGCACGCTCCATCGGCTCAAGCTTCCTTCCGTTTTCGTCGGTTTTATAAAGCACCTCAGGCTTGCTGACTGCAAATTCGTAGCCTTCGCGGCGCATGTTCTCAATAAGAACGGAAAGGTGAAGCTCACCTCTGCCGGATACCTTAAAGCTCTCTGTAGTATCGGTTTCCTCCACACGCAGGCTGACATCGGTATTCAATTCGCGGAAAAGTCTGTCACGCAGGTGTCTGGAGGTGACAAATTTCCCTTCCTGACCGGCAAACGGAGAATCGTTTACGATAAAATGCATGGCAAGAGTCGGCTCGGAAATCTTCTGGAACGGAATCGGCTCCGGATGCTCCGGTGAGCATAAGGTATCGCCGATATGAATGTCGGTAATACCGGAGATTGCCACAATGGAACCTACTCCCGCTTCCGTTACCTCAACCTTTTTCAGACCGTCAAATTCGTACAGCTTACTGATCTTTACCTTCTTGCATTTATCCGGTTCGTGTGCGTTTGTCACTACCACTTCCTGATTCACACGGATGCTGCCGTTATCTACCTTACCCACACCGATACGGCCGACGTATTCGTTATAGTCGATGGTGCTGATTAAGAGCTGTGTACCGGCATCCGGGTCACCCTCCGGGGCAGGAATATAGTCAAGAATGGTTTCAAACAGCGGCTGCATGCTTTCCGGCTTTTCATCCAGCTCAAGAATTGCCACGCCGGTTTTTGCGGATGCGAAAACGAACGGACAGTCCAGCTGTTCGTCGGAGGCATCCAGTTCGATAAAGAGCTCTAAGACCTCGTCGATGACTTCCTTCGGACGTGCCTCCGGTCTGTCGATTTTATTGATACATACAATAACCGGAAGGTTAAGCTCCAGTGCCTTTTTTAAGACAAATTTTGTCTGCGGCATGGCACCCTCAAAAGCATCTACTACAAGAATGACGCCATTTACCATTTTCAGGACACGTTCCACTTCGCCGCCGAAGTCAGCATGTCCCGGAGTATCAATAATGTTAATTTTGGTATCCTTGTAATAAACTGCCGTGTTTTTGGATAAAATGGTAATACCGCGTTCCCGTTCGATATCGTTAGAGTCCATGACACGTTCCTGAACTGCCTGATTCTGACGGAATACGCCGCTTTGCTTTAACAACTCGTCGACTAAAGTGGTTTTACCGTGGTCAACATGAGCAATGATTGCGATGTTTCGTATGTTTTCCTTCTTTGTAATCATACCGGGTCCTTTCATTTATGGAATACTCCATATACCTGTCGCATGAATTGCGACATTACCTTCCTAAGTATAGCATATTTTTTTGTTTTGGCAAGAAAAAAATGTGTGAACCGGTACGGGATATATTAAGAAATTGTAAATTCTGCATTTTTTTATTGCACGAAATGGGAAAATATGGTAAAATGTGCGTAAAGGCGCATTTTGTCGCAGCTTGCGATTGAAATTTACAAAAAAAGGGAATACACACTTCTAAAACATGTATAAATGGCATAAAAATAAAATGTGGGCAGGAAAAGGAACTGCCGGAGAAACAGGAGAAAAAAGAAGGGAGTCATACGAGATGACAGATAAGGTATTTGAGAACAACCAGGTGAGCATTGTAGGAGAGATAATCAGCGAGTTTACGTACAGCCATGAGGTATTCGGAGAAAGCTTTTATATGGTGGAGCTTTCGGTGAATCGGTTAAGTGATTCGAATGATGTAATTCCTGTCATGGTATCGGAGCGTTTGCTTGATGTAGGGAACAGCTACGTGGGAAAATTTGCACATATTCAGGGACAGTTCCGCTCTTATAACCGTCATGAGGAGAGCAGAAACCGTCTGGTGCTTTCGGTGTTTGCAAGGGAAATCCGCCTTGAGGATGAACCGGACGAGAGTGTTAAGCCGAATTACATTTTTTTGGACGGGTATGTTTGCAAGCCGCCGATTTACCGTAAAACACCTCTCGGCAGAGAAATTGCGGATGTGCTTCTGGCAGTAAATCGTCCTTACGGAAAATCCGACTATATCCCGTGCATCTGCTGGGGAAGAAATGCCAGATTTGCCGACAGCTTCACGGTAGGGGGTCACGTGCAGCTCTGGGGGAGAATTCAGAGCAGAGAATATCAGAAGAAATTATCGGAAACTGAGTTCGAAAAGAGAGTGGCGTATGAGGTGTCGGTAAGCAAATTGGAATATTTTGAGGAGTAGAAAATACGAAAATAATGATATATAATTGGGAGAGCTTCATTCTGTACAGGACGTTTGAAGCCCTCCCTTTTTGTTTTGTTATTGCGTGACAAAGTGTCTGGAAGAAGGTTCGTGGTTTATTTTGTCAAATTTCCCAATGTAATTAATATTTTAATTAAAAGGAGATGAACAGCTTGGATTCAAAATTGGCATTCTATATTGTAAAGCGTGTGTTGCTTGCGGTTTTTACGGTATTTCTTGTCATTACGATTACATTTTTTGTTATGAAGGCAATTCCGGGAGGACCTTTCCTCAGTGAAAAGTCGCCGAGTCCGGCAGTTACGGCACAGCTTGAGGCAAAGTACGGTCTGGACAAGCCCATCTTTGAACAATATATTACGTACCTGGAAGATGTACTTCATTTTGATTTCGGTCCGTCCATTAAAAACCGCGGACGTAATGTAACCGATTTGATTTTAGAAGGCTTCCGTGTCAGCGGTAAGCTTGGAATTATTGCAGCAGCCATTGCTATTGTATTTGGTCTGGTGTTAGGTTCTTTGGCGGCAGTGTTTCATGATAAGGCTCTGGATAAGGTAATTATGGTGCTTTCTACGGGAAGTGTGGCAATGCCGTCCTTTGTTATCGCGACTATTTTGCTTCTGGCATTTTGTGTAAAGCTTCCGATATTTCCGTCCAACGGTTCCACGACCGCAGGACTGGTATTGCCGGTTATTGCGTTAAGCCTGTATCCGATGGCGTATATTACACGGCTGACGCGTTCCGGTATGTTAGATGTACTCGGCCAGGACTATATCCGTACCGCAAGGGCAAAGGGGGTATCTCCGGTTAAGGTTATCTTTAAGCATTCCCTGAAAAATGCGGTTACTCCGGTAATTACCTATGTGGGACCGATGATTGCCTATATTCTTACCGGTAGTCTTGTGGTGGAGCAGATTTTCGTTGTACCGGGGATTGGAAAGTTTTTCTTCTCAAGCATTATCAACCGTGATTATCCGATGGTGATGGGAACTACCATTTTCCTTGCGACTATCATGGTGATTATGACACTGATTTCCGATATCTGTTATAAAATCTTCGACCCGCGTGTCGATTTGTCATAAGGGAGGATGAAACGTGAAAAAAGAGATAAACAGTATGCCGAAAAAGAATCCCTTAAGTCTCCAGCTGAATCTGCAAAGCTTTGAGCAGGCAACAGAGGAGGAAAAATATATGCAGCAGCGTATGCGCGAGAGCACTACCTTTTTTAAGGACGGTATGAGACGTCTGAAAAAGAACAAGATTGCCATGACCTGCTTTTGCATTGTTGTTCTGATTGTACTGATTGCAGCATTTGTTCCGCTTTTCTATCCGTACAGCTACGAGGATCAGCTCGGTGTTGTAGCAGGACAAAAGACGGATTCTTCTTATAATAACCTGCGTCCGTTTGAGTATGGTGAGACGGAGCTTGCACGCATCGAAAACGGCGAATTTATTTTTCCGCACATTTTCGGTACGGACGCACACGGCCGCGATTATGCAATCCGCGTCATCTACGGCACACGGATTTCCCTTCTGGCAGGCTTCTTTGCAAGCATTATTGTGCTTGTTATCGGTGCGATTTACGGTTCGATTTCGGGATATTACGGCGGCAAGGTTGACCTGATTATGATGCGGATTGTGGATATCATTTATTCGCTGCCGGATTTGCTGATGATTATTTTGTTTGCAACCGTGTTAAAGCAGACTCTGGAGCCTGCACTCGAAGGAACCGTACTTGCAAAGCTCGGTACGGGAATGATTAGTATCTTTATCGTGTTTGCACTGCTTTACTGGGTAGGTATGGCACGTTTAGTCCGCGGCCAGATTCTTACCATTAAGCAGCAGGATTATGTTTTAAACGCACGTTCCATCGGCGCAAAGGGCGGGCACATTATCCGTCGTCATATGCTGCCGAACTGTATCAGTGTTCTGATTATTTCCACGGCGCTGCAGATTCCTTCGGCTATCTTTACCGAAAGCTATCTGTCCTTCCTTGGTCTGGGCGTTTCCATGCCGATGCCGAGTCTCGGCTCACTTGCATCCGAGGCATTAAGCGGCGTGTATTCCTATTCCTACCGTCTGGTAATTCCGGCGGTAATGATTTGTCTGATTGTTCTTTCGTTAAATCTTCTGGGTGACGGTCTGCGTGATGCGTTTGACCCGAAGTTAAAAAAGTAAGGAGGATATTATGAAGCTATTACAAGTAACTGATTTGCATACCTCCTTTTTTACACCGGCCGGTGAAGTAAAGGCGGTAAACGGACTTTCCTTTTCCTTAGAGGAGGGAAAGGTGCTCGGTATTGTGGGTGAGTCCGGCTCCGGGAAGAGTGTGACAGCTTACTCGGTGTTACAGATTCTTGCAAACTCCGGAAGGATTGTTTCCGGAAGTATAAAGTACAGAGGCGAAGAACTGGTTGGGGCATATAAGGAAACCATGGGGAAAATCCGCGGAAATAAAATCAGTATTATTTTTCAGGACCCGATGACAAGCCTTAATCCGGTATTTACAATCGGAAACCAGTTAATGGAAGCGATTATGCTTCATACGGACCGCAACCGTGAGCAGGCGAAGGAACGTGCAATCGAGATGCTTCGTCTCGTAGGCGTAAATGAGCCGGAGAAGCGGATAAAGCAGTATCCGCATGAGTTTTCCGGCGGTATGCGTCAGCGTGTTATGATTGCAATGGCACTTGCCTGCGAACCGGATATTTTGATTGCGGATGAGCCGACAACGGCACTCGATGTAACGATTCAGGCGCAGATTCTTGACCTGATTAAGGATTTGCAGAAGCAGCTCGGTATGTCTGTAATTCTGATTACCCATGACCTCGGAGTTGTGGCTGAGATGTGTGATGAAGTGATTGTTATGTATGCAGGAGAGGTTTGCGAGCGGGGCACGGCGGATGAGATTTTTTATAATCCGAAGCATGAATACACTAAGGGTCTGATGCGTTCCGTTCCGACGGTAAGTGACGAGGAACGCCGTCTGGAGCCGATTGGCGGTACACCGGTGGATTTGCTGAATATGCCGGACGGCTGTCCGTTTGCGCCGCGCTGTGACAGGGCAATGAAGGTTTGCCTTTCTCATAAGGCAAAGGAACTGCTGATTAATGAGAATCATGCTGCAAGCTGCTGGTATAACTTTAAGGATGCCATTGCAGAGGGCAGAATGACTGAAAAAGAAGTGGAGGAGATGTATAAGGATGAGTGAACCAAAAAATCTTCTCGAGGTTAAGAACCTCAAGCAACACTTTGATGTCCCGAACGGTTTTATGAAGTCCTTGAAGCTGAAGGCTGTGGACGATGTTTCGTTTGAAATTAAAGAGGGGGAAACCCTTGGTCTTGTAGGCGAGTCCGGATGCGGTAAAACTACGGTAGGACGTACAATCCTGCAGCTTTACAAGCCTACCGCGGGTGAGGTATGGTTTGACGGCAAGTTGATTCAGAGTAAAAAGTCGATAGAGGAGTTCCGTAAGAAGGCGCAGATGGTGTTTCAGGACCCGTATTCTTCTCTGGACCCGCGTATGACTGTCAGTGATATTATCGGAGAACCGTTGGATGTACACAAGATGTATGGCTCAAAGAAGGAGAGAGAAGAGAAAATACGTCATCTGATGGGGCTTGTAGGTCTTTCCGGTGAGCATGCAACCCGCTATGCCCATGAATTTTCCGGCGGACAGCGTCAGCGTATCGGTATTGCAAGAGCGCTTGCCGTTGAGCCGAAGTTTATTGTATGTGACGAACCGGTATCTGCGCTGGATGTTTCCATTCAGGCACAGGTCGTTAATATGTTTGAGGATTTGCAGGAGGAGTTAGGTCTGACCTATCTGTTCATTGCACACGATTTGCTTGTAGTAAAGCACATTTCTACCAGAATTGCCGTGATGTATCTCGGAAAGCTGATTGAAATCGGACTTTCCAACGAGTTATACCATCACCCGATTCACCCGTATACCACATCACTGCTTTCGGCAGTGCCGATTCCGGATCCGAAGATTGCACGTGCGAGCGAGCGCATTCTGCTTTCGGGTGATGTGCCGAGTCCGCTTCATATGCCTGGCGGATGTCCGTTCCGTACCCGTTGTCCGCGTGCAACCGAGAAGTGTGCGGAGGTAATGCCGGAGCTTAGGGAAATGAGTCCGGGACACAAGGTAGCGTGCCATCATGTGTAGAGGTGTCGGGAAAACGCAGCAGAACGAGAGATTGGATGTTTTGGGGAAATTAGGGTTATAACTGCATAAGCAGTTGTAATAGATGTTTTCAGGAGGAAAAAGCATGAAAATAAAAAGAATTCTGAGTGTATCACTTGCGCTTGCAATGGTACTCGGCTGTATGGCATTTACCGCATGCGGCGGTTCAAAGACCGGTAACGGTACAATGACACTGAATGTCGGTTCATATCCGGATTCGGTTGACCCGGCACTTAACTCCGCAGCTGACGGCGGAACGTATATTGTTCACGTATTCTCCGGACTTGTCGGCTTCGAGCAGGATAAGGATGGCAAAATGGTTCTTGTTCCGGACTGTGCCACCGAGCTTCCGGTCGGTGTTGCTACCGCTGACGGTAAGACCGCTTACACGTTTAAGCTTCGCGACGGTCTGAAGTGGAGCGACGGAACTGCGCTTACCGCAAATGACTTCGTTTACGCATGGAACAGAGCGGCAGACCCGGCAACCGGTGCTGACTACAGCTACATGTTCGAGGTTATCGACGGTTATGACGACATGATGGATATGTATGATGAGAACGGTAATTTAAAGGGCGAGAAGAAGTCTCTTAATGTAACTGCTTCCGCTGACGGTACAGAGCTTACCGTAGTTCTTACCGTAGATGTTCCGTATTTCCATGAGCTTTGTGCGTTCCCGGCTTACATGCCGGTTCGTCAGGATCTCATCGAAGCAAACGGTGATGCATGGGCTACTGCTCCGGCTACCTACATCGGTAACGGTGCTTACAAGGTAACTGAGCTTTCACAGAACCGGATGGTTCTTGAGAAAAATGAATTTTTTCACAAGTCAGATAAGGTTGTAACGGAGAAAATTGTTTTCGCATTCAATGATGATGACGCTTCTCTGTTGACAAACTATAAGAACGGCTCATACCTGTTTATTGATTCTGTTCCGAATGATGAGATTAAAGCTCTCCGTTCCGGTGAATATAGAGACCAGTTTTATGTGGCGGGACAGCTTGGCACTAATTATATTTCGTTCAATGTAAATGATGTTGCTTTGGAAGGATTTACTGAGGCAGATAAGGCAAAGCTTCGTAAGGCTCTCGGACTTATGATTGACCGTAACTATGTTTGTGAGGAGATCGGACAGGCAGGTCAGGTGCCGGCAGCAGGCTTTGTGGCAATGGGTCTTACCGAACCGGACGGCAGGGAGTTCATTGAGAAGAACGGTCCGAAGCGTGACGGTGCAGGCTACTACAGTGTGAAGGATGCCGATTATCAGGCAAACTGCGATGAAGCGGTTGCTCTTTTAAAGGAAGTTGCCGCTTCCTCCGGAAAGTTTACCATGGATGGAAATAAGGCATCCGGCTTCCCGACCCTGACCTATATTACTAACAAGGGTACGGGAAATGAGGCAATGGCAGCTTACCTTCAGCAGGTATGGGGAAATTACGGTATTGAGGTCAGGGTGGAGGTTCAGGAATGGGCTACCTTTCTGAATACCCGTAAGGCAGGGGATTACTCTGTTGCGCGTAACGGCTGGCTGGGTGACTACAATGACCCGATTTCTTTCCTTGATATGTGGCTTTCCGACAGCGGTAACAATGATTGTCAGTTCGGCAAAGGGGCACATGCAGATTATGCCGGATATGACGGAAAGACATGGGCTGAAAGCTATGATGCAATCATTGCACAGGTAAAAACCTCCGGTGATGCA
This sequence comes from Lachnospiraceae bacterium, assembly GCA_029012365.1. Lineage (GTDB taxonomy): Bacteria > Bacillota > Clostridia > Lachnospirales > Lachnospiraceae > SIG307. The sequence continues at coordinate 37,260 of JAQXLY010000036.1, forward strand.
GAAAAACGTTTCGAGCTGATGCATGAGGCTGAGGATATTCTTATGGAGACCGGTGCTATCTGTCCGATTTACTATAACACCGATATCTATATGTGCAGCAACTCCATTGAAGGCTTCTTTGCCAATCCACTTGGGTTTAAGTATTTTATGTATTCTTTCGTAAAGAAATGAATAAATATTGATTTTAAAGGGGCCGCCTGCGGGTGGCCTCTTTAGGCTATCTTTGTCTTGAGGGTTGTTCGGGAATGTAAAAAAAACTATACGCGAGGTAAAAAAAGTGGTATAATAAAGAAGATGGGATTACAGATATGGGAGTAAGTCCGGAATGAAAACGGAAAAGACACAAGGAGGATTACAATGAATAGAAAAGTGAAATATGCGGCAGCGGTGCTTGCTCTGACCTTGTTAGCCGGAGCCTGCGGGAAGCCGGTATCCGGCACTGACGGAACACAAGCACCACAGATTACTTTAGGGGTAACGGATGTAACTAAAACTCCGTCACCGGAGAATGGAAAGGAGCCAACAGAAGTGCCTGTACCTACAGCAACACCGGAGCCTACAAAAGTGCCGGAACCGACAGTAACGCCGGAACCTACACCTACCCCGGAGCCGTGGGTCGGCGGTTCGGAGGCTGCAAAGATTATTGCAAATATGACGATTGGCTGGAACCTCGGAAATACTCTGGATAGTAAGGGAAAATCAGAGACTGCATGGGGAAATCCTGCCACGACACAGGTGATGATTGATAAAGTAGCGGAGGCCGGTTTTAATACGATTCGCATTCCGACTACCTGGTATTGCCGCGCTGACAAAGAGTTCACGATTGATACCGCGTGGCTGGAGCGTGTGAAGGAGGTTGTGGATTATTGCTATAAAAATGATATGTATGTTATTTTAAATACGCATCATGAGACAGACTGGATGGTTCCGACATTAGATAAAATCGATGACGTTGAGAAGAACTTCGTATATCTGTGGCAGCAGATTGCAGAGTATTTTAAGGACTACGATGAGCATTTGTTATTTGAAGGAATGAATGAGCCGCGTGTCGTAGGTCATGCGCAGGAGTGGAATGGTGGTACAACAGAGCAGCGCCAGCTGATTAACCGCCTGAACAATGCATTTGTAGAAACAGTGCGTGCTACCGGCGGAAATAATGAGACACGGTGTCTTTTGATTACAAGCTATGGAGCAAACAGCTCCAGAATTGCTATGTATGCAGTAAAGGTTCCGAACGACCCATATGTAGGTGTTTCAATTCATGCGTATACTCCGTATTTCTTTACGTTTTACAGTGATAGTCCGCAGATGGTGTATGATTGGGACGGAAGCAAAGAGAACGAGATTAATACACTTTTTAATGATATAGACAGTGTATTTCTTTCCAAGGGAATTCCGGTTGTGTTGACGGAATTTGGCGCGGAGAACAAATCAAACCGTGCCGGTGGAGAGAATAATCCGGAATCAAGAATTCGCTGGGTGGATTATTATGTCTCCAAGGCTACAGAGTACGGAGTACCTTGCTGTTACTGGGACAACGGAATTTTCAATGCATCAGGAGAGCAATTCGGGCTTTTGAACAGAAGACAACTGACATGGTATGAGCCGGAATATGTTGAGACTATGGTGAATGCGGCGAAGAAGTAGCATATCTGCTTATAACTCTATAAGGCATACTAATAAATAGCATGAATATTTTTCTTATCGTACCTACTAGGAAAAGGAAGGAAAGTATGCTATGATAGAGAAAAGATTTGGATTACTAAGATTACAGGAACACAAAGCAGACAGGAGGATATGACGATGGATTACAAGAAAGCCGGAGTGGATATTGAAGCCGGGTACAAGGCAGTGGAACTGATGAAGGAGCATGTAAAGGGTACAATGCGCCCGGAGGTGTTAAACGGTCTCGGAGGTTTTTCCGGAGCATTTGCACTGGATCGTTTTATGACGATGAAGCAGCCGACCTTACTTTCCGGTACAGACGGTGTGGGTACGAAGTTAAAGCTCGCTTTCATTCTGGACAAGCATGATACCATCGGTATTGACTGTGTTGCGATGTGTGTAAATGACGTGGCATGTGCCGGCGGTGAGCCGTTGTTTTTCCTTGACTATGTAGCCTGCGGTAAGAATATTCCTGAGAAGATTGCAACCATTGTCAGCGGTGTGGCGGAAGGCTGTAAGCAGGCGGGAGCTGCATTAATCGGTGGTGAGACTGCAGAGATGCCGGGCTTTTATCCGGAGGACGAGTACGACCTTGCCGGCTTTGCGGTAGGTATCGTTGACCGTGCAGAGATGATTACCGGTGAGAATATGAAAGCAGGTGACGTACTGGTTGGTATTGCATCCTCCGGTGTTCACAGCAACGGGTATTCTTTGGTTCGTAAGGTGTTCCCGATGGAGCGTAAGGCACTCGATGTATATTATGAGTCTCTGGGTATGACTCTCGGTGAGAAGCTTCTGACTCCGACGAAGATTTATGTAAAGGCGCTTTCTTCCTTAAAGACGAACGGTATTGTAGTAAAGGCGTGCAGCCATGTAACCGGTGGCGGTTTCTACGAGAATATTCCGAGAATGCTTCCGGAGGGCATCCGTGTTAAGGTTCAGAAGAACGCTTACGAGGTTCCGGCAATCTTTAAGATGCTTGCAAAGGACGGTAACATCGAGGAGCAGATGATGTACAATACCTACAACATGGGTATCGGTATGGTAGTTGCAGTAGATAAGGCCGATGCGGATAAGGCAGTAGCTGCTTTAAAGGCAGCAGGCGAAGAGGCTTATATCCTTGGCGAGGCTGTAAACGGCGAAAAGGGTATTGATATTCTGTAATAGAATGAATGGCGTGTGCGGTGTTAGACTTCCTTTCGGGGGGCGGCACGGCAGACGCTTTTTCCTTTATGGGGAGAGAGCAGATAGAAGGAGGAGCTATGACGAAAATTGTAGTTTTGGTATCCGGTGGCGGAACGAATTTGCAGGCTATCTTAGATAAGATTGACAGCGGAGAGGTTACAAATGCGAAGATTGCGGCCGTAATCAGCAATAAGGCAGATGCGTATGCACTGGAACGGGCAAGAAACAAGGGCATTGCGGCAGAGTGCATTTCTCCGAAAAGCTTTGCGTCCCGTGCCGAGTTTAATGAAGCACTTTTAGCCGGCGTTTCCAAATATGAACCGGATTTGATTGTACTTGCGGGCTATCTTGTGATTCTGCCGGAATGTCTGATTAAGGCATATCCGCAGAAGATACTTAATATTCATCCGTCACTGATTCCTTCTTTTTGCGGGGACGGTTTTTACGGCCTTCATGTACATGAGGCGGTGCTTGCAAGGGGAAATAAGATAACCGGAGCGACGGTTCATTTTGTGGATGAGGGGACAGATACCGGCCCGATTCTTATGCAGAAGGCAGTTGCGGTAAAGTGCGGTGATACACCTGAGGTATTACAGCGAAGAGTAATGGAAGAGGCAGAATGGGAGATTCTCCCGGCGGCGATTAACGCCATTGCAAACGGTAGGGTGGTCTGGAAGAACGGTCAGGCGTTTATTACAGAATAACAGCGGTGTTTGTGCTGACAGAGATGAAAACGAAGTTCATGATAAATAAAAATCGGAGGAATATGAAATGAAGGTATTAATCGTAGGCGGCGGCGGAAGAGAGCATGCTATCGCGTGGAAGGTAGCCCGGAGTAAAAAAGTGGACAAGCTGTATTGCGCACCGGGCAATGCGGGTATTGCAGAGCTTGCGGAGTGTGTGCCGATTGGCGTTATGGAGACTGAGAAGCTTGCTGAGTTTGCGGCAAAGGAAAAGATTGATCTGACGATTATCGGACCGGATGATTCTCTCGGTGCCGGTGTGGTAGATGCCTTTGAAGCAAAGGGACTTCGCGTATTCGGACCGAGAAAGAATGCGGCTATCATCGAAGGCTCTAAGGCATTTTCAAAGGATTTGATGAAGAAGTATAACATCCCGACAGCAGCTTATGAGGTATTTACGGATGCTGCGGCAGCGGTTGAATATTTGAAGACAAGTCCGTATCCGACGGTATTAAAGGCAGACGGCCTGGCGCTCGGCAAGGGTGTTCTGATTTGTAATAATTATGACGAGGCGGTTGCAGGTGTTAAGGCGATTATGGAGGATAAGCAGTTCGGCAGTGCGGGTGACAAGCTTGTTATTGAGGAATTTATGACAGGCCCTGAGGTTTCTGTTCTGGCATTCTGTGACGGAAAAACTATTAAGACAATGACCAGTGCACAGGACCACAAGCGCGCGAAGGACGGTGACCGGGGACTGAATACCGGAGGTATGGGTACATTCTCCCCGACTCCGTTCTACACCGAGGAGGTGGATGCATTCTGTAAGAAGTACATTTACCAGCCGACGATGGATGCCATGAAGGCAGAGGGCAGACCGTTTGTAGGAGTTTTGTTTGTAGGACTTATGCTGACTCCGAACGGGCCGAGAGTATTGGAGTACAATGCAAGATTCGGTGACCCGGAGACGCAGGTAGTGCTTCCGCGTATGGAAAATGATATTGTGGATGTATTTGAGGCATGCATCGACGGAACACTTGATACGATTGATTTAAGCTTCGCGGATAATGCGGCGGTATGTGTCGTTCTTGCTTCCGACGGCTATCCGGAGCATTACGAGAAGGGCTTCCCGATTGAAGGACTTGATACCTTTAAGGAAAAGGACGGCTACTACGTATTCCATGCGGGTACGAAGCTTGACAACGGTAAGGTAGTAACAAACGGAGGCCGTGTGCTTGGTGTTGTGGCAGTAGGTGATGACTTAAAGGGTGCCCGTGCCAATGCGTATGCGGCAACGGAATGGATTTCCTTTGCAAATAAGTATAAGAGAAATGATATCGGTAAGGCGATTGACGCTGTACAATAAGGAAAACGGGGCTGTTGCATGGATTGTACAGCCCCGTTCCTATAACAAAAAACGCTCTGCAAGCGGACTCCTTGTTCTTTTACAGATTCTTTGAAATATTCATCTTCATCAGTACCTGCTTATCATTAAATACCGGCTGGTCGGAGCCGACACCGATAAAGTCCTTTCCGAACATGTCAAACATATTACTCGTAAGGGTAAACGGCGGAAGAGAGCCTAAAAATTTTTCTCCGTCACATAAAAAGGCATGATGTACCGGCATGACATAATCGCCCTTTTCGTTGAAGCCGCCGCCGCTGTAGCTGTCAAGTACAACAGAAAGCCTGCCGCCCAGCAGCTCTCTTACGGTTTTTGTGCTGCGTGCTATTTGCATATTTACATTACCGTTTTCCGGAATGTCGGAATACTTTCTCCATGCATTGCCGGTGTGAGGAACGTTATATTTTTCGGCAACGCGTTTATCGGAATAACCGAGAAGCGGAACTCCTTTTTCGATGAAAATACGCTTGTCGTTTTCCTTTACGCAGCCTTCACCGTCCCAGAACGGGGTGTGCCAGCAGTATTCGTCGGAAACATCATCAATCAGGGTAAACTCCTCGGAAAATACCTTCTGCCCCAGTTTTCCGGTTAGAAGTGAAGTGCCGAGGGAAAGAGCTTCCGCATTCAGAGAGTTTGTTACCATGCTAATCAGTCCGTAATACTGTGACTGGAGAATGATTTCCTCCGGAAATTCGGCTTTCTTTTCAAAGGCACCCAGATAATTGTCAGCCATAGCATAAAGCTTTTCAAAGGAGAAGTTGCGCTGTCCGATGGAAAAGTAACCGTCTGTTATGTTTTTGCTGTCCTTATGCTTATAAGTTACGTTTACCTGAATGTGACTGTCGATATTCTCATAATCAAGCCCTGCCTCATTGGTCTGTCTCGCACAGTCGGTCTGCAATGCAAAAGAGCCGGAGAGGATAAACTGCGGATATGCCTTGTGAATATGTGCAAGTGCCTCATGGGCGATGGAAAGCAAATCCTTATCGGTGTACTCCTTCTCTGTTTTGTTACGCCTGCGGGTGCCGGATTCAAGCGTATAAGGATAAGGTCGCTTCAGGGCAAGGTTTTCCTCCGCTTTGGCAAAGCCTGCGGAATCCTCTATTTCTCCTGCCTGATAGTGAATTCCCGCAACATTGTCCCGGAATATCCGGAAGGAGTATTCCACGCTGTTATTTTTCTCAAAAGAAATAATTTTGTTTTCTTCAAAGTTAACTTCTGAGTAGATTTCGTTATAGCTCATTTTTTCTTTCATGGGAAGCCTCCTTAATTTGCGGTAAGTGATTTTACGCGGATAGTAGGACCTCCGGCAGAAACAGCGGCACTTTGCCCGTTCTTGCCGCAGGAAAAGGTATCAAAAAGTTCAAAATCCGTGCCCACTGCGTCAATGTCAAATAAAGTTTTAAATACACTGCCTGTCAGCACATTTACCCGGAGCGGTTCACAGAGCTTTCCGTCCCGGATGCGGTAGCAAAGGGACGGAATCATGGTAAAGGTAGATTGTCCCGTACCGGAATTTACATTATATACATAAATCCCGTCCCTGATATCCTTTATCATGTCCTCCGGATTGTCGGTGCCGGCTTCCATGTAGGTGTTGGTCATACGGACAATCGGTGTATTTAAGTAGCTTTGGGCGCGGGAATTTCCGGTAGGAGCTTCCTTTAGCGTCACTGCGGAATGCGCATCATGGAGTCTGCCGGTGAGGATGCCGTTCTTAATCAGCCAGGTTTCACGGGCTTTTGTACCTTCGTCATCATAAGGCACATAGCCGTTATTGATAAGGGCACCGTTATCGCAGATGGAAACCTTGTCGTTTCCCACCTTCTTACCCATTACCCATTCCTCCTGCAGGGTTTTATCATTGAGCATAAAGTCAGCCTCGCTCTTGTGACCAAAGCTTTCATGGGTAAACATTGCCGTAACCACAGGAGCGAGTACGCAGGTGTAGTCACCCGGTGTCACATCCACGGCGTTTCTTGCGTAGTCAAGATAACGGTCGCGCTCCGCAAGTATTTCGTCCTCATGTCCGAGAAGTCTGTCAAAGGTCATACCGGCGTAATATTTTCCGCCGCTTACCGGAATATCATTTACGGCAAAGGTATAGAATACGCCGCAGTTACAGCTCTGGAAATCCTGAATGATTTCTGCGCCCTTACTGGAGTAAAACTGCTTTTTTCTGTAGTAGGTCTGAAGGGATGCAGCATACAGCTTTTGCTCCGGAATGGAGTCATCCACACAGGAATCGATATAGTGGTGAACAAGAGCCGTTCTCTGTTCACGGGAAATGTTGCGGATATCCTTATCACCGGTAAAGGTAAGAATCGCAGCCTTGTTTACCTCATATGCGGCAACCGTCGGATGATTTAAAATATCCGGGTTCGGTGTGGCAAGAGACGCAAGGTTATCAATTTCTTTCTGGATTCCGTCAATATCGTTTGTGGAACCGGTATACCACAAATTTCCGTCAAAAACGCGAATAATGGCACCCGTTACATTGACGGAAGAATCTGCCTCTACATCGCCGTTTTTCACAAAATAGTAGGTATTATAAGTCTCTTCAATACGTACATCCACGTACAAATCTTTCGGAAATTGATACATAGAGTAATCCCTCCTTATACATTATAGCTTAAAAACAGTATAGCATAACAATGTTACGCTGTCAAGGAAAAGAAAAGAGTGCGGAAGGGTGCTGCCCAAACCGTGGGTTTCTTATGAAGAAAAAACGGTTGCGTTTTTATATGAATAGTGCTATACTAAATATAAAGAAAGTGCTACCGATAGAACGGTTGCCCTGAAATTAGCAAATTACAAAAAAGTAACTGTCAAGTTTCTCAGGCTCGGACAGTTACTTTTTTGCGTTTTTACCGTTGGAGTAGCCAAGTTTGTAGGCTGCACCGCAGGCGATACTTACAATAGCAATCAAATAATAAACAGATTCTATGGTTAAATACATTCGCGCAAAATCCTCCTATTTACATATTCTCAGCGGCTTATGCCGACCGAGTAAAGTCTATGTAAGCAGAGCTTATACTCTCTGAGGGAGGGCAACCGTCCTACCGTACTTAGTAGCACTTAACAACATTATAAAATATATATTCGATAATGTCAATAAAAATAGAACAAAAGTTCTCTTGACTTTTGCTGGGAACATATGATAATATATCAATAATCAGCAAAAAGCAGTGAAGGAAAAGAGTAGGTATCCGAAACGGTACAGAGAGAAGACGGCGGTGCAAGTCTTTGCGGGAAGGATAGTGAAGCAGTTCCGGAGCTTTGAACCGAACGGCACGTCTTAGTAGGCTTCAACGGAGTTCCACCGTTACAGGGAAGCGATATCGGAGGTTGCTCTTGTATCGGCAGAGTGCAGGGTTTTCCCTGAAGTTAGGTGGTAACACGGACAGAATGTTCGCCCTAAGTTGATAGGCTTCTATCGACTTAGGGTTTTTCTTTTACAAGGAGGTTTCCATGAAAAGCGGAAAGGTTTCGGACACCGTATTGCGGCGGTCCATACTAAATGAAGTACAAAAAGTGAATCAGGGAAGCCTTTCGCCGCAGGTTGGCGGAGGAGCGGTTTCATTTCCGAATCGTCACGTGGCCGGAGGTATTGCACGAGCCGGGAAGGACGAGGTGGTGCCGGAAGCCTTCGGTGCCATGCAGACCGTGTCGGGAGAAGGGCTTGCTACTGCATATCTGGCAGCGGTACGAGCGGCAAACTCCCTGGCGGCAAAGGGAGCAACACCGCAGTATGCCGCTGTTGCCATCACGGTGCCGGAGTCCATGGATGAACGTGACCTGCGGAAAATGCATGAACGCTATTGCGAGTATTTACGGCAGCATAATATTAAAATTGCAGGCGGTCATACGGCGGTAAGTGCCGTGGTGACGGAACCGGTGGTTTCGGTACAGATGACCGGAGCTAAAATGCTGCAAAACGTTCAGAATAGTGAAGCTAAGAGAACGGGTGAAGGCGATATATTAAAGGCAGAAACGCAAATGAAGCATCAGGGGTCGAAGAACACGTGCAGAATTGTGGAAGACTACATCGGTTTTGACATCGTTATGACAAAGCATTGCGGTCTTGGCGGTACGGCACTGCTGGCGGGACATTTTACGGAGGAACTGACAGCAAGATATCCGAAGCGTTTTATTGAGCACGCAGCGGACTTGTTTGTTGAGGCAGAGAAGAATGCAGAAGCCTTTCTTGCAGTGTCAGACGGTGCGGTATACGTACATGCAGCGGCGGAAGGTGGCGTATTCGGTGCTCTCTGGGAACTGGCAGAGTATGCACAGTGCGGCCTTGAGATTGAGTTACCTGCGATACCGATTTTACAGGAAACAGTGGAAATCTGTGAATACTTTGACGTGAACCCGTATCAGCTCCGGACGGAAGGCGTGTTTCTGATTCTGACACAGCACGGCGGCAGGCTTTGTGAGAGCCTTGCGGAACAGGGGATTTCTGCCGCGGTCATCGGAAAGACCGTACCGGGACTCGACCGGGCGGTGCGAAATTGTGAAGAAGTGCGGTATCTGGAGCCGAACCGTGTGGAAGAGTATGAGCGGGTGATGGCGCAGAGACGAGCCGAAGCTGCAGAGTAAGGCATGAAACAGATTGCTTGAAATAAAGCAGAATGCTAAAAAGAAAATAACTGTATCGTGTCCGCACATTAAGAGGTAAACAACATATCTGAAAATATGAGAAGAAAACAGTAAAAAAGGAGGATCAGAACTATGCGTGAAGAAATCTTAAAAACATTGGACAAAAACAGTAAGGTCGCCGAAGAAGATCTGGCGAAAATGCTTGGTATGACAGAGGAAGAGGTACATGCGGAGATAAAGCGGCTGGAGGCGGAGCACGTAATCTGCGGATATCCGACCCTGATTAACTGGGATGCTACCACCGAGGAGCGGGTAACCGCATTAATTGAGGTAAAGGTAACACCGCAGCGGGGACAGGGCTTTGATAAGATTGCGGAACGGATTTACCGTTATGATGAGGTGGAATCGGTGTATCTGATGTCCGGCGGTTTTGATTTAACCGTAATTATCGAGGGTAAGAGTATGCGTGAGGTGGCAAATTTTGTTTCCTCAAAGCTTGCACCGATGGAAGCGGTACTCAGCACCGCTACCCATTTTGTTTTAAAAAAATATAAAGAGCACGGACTTCCGTTAGTATCGGAAGGCGGCACAGATGAAAGGATGCTGGTGACTCCATGAGAAATCCGTTGAATAAAAAAGTACAGGTAATGAAACCGTCCGGTATAAGAAAGTTTTTTGATGTTGTAAGTGAGATGAAGGATGCTATTTCCCTGGGCGTCGGCGAGCCGGACTTTGAAACGCCGTGGCACATCAGGGAAGAGGCAATTTACTCCCTGGAAAAGGGAAGAACCGTATATACCTCCAACGCAGGCTTAAAGGAGCTGAAGGTGGAAATTTGTAACTATCTGAAACGTCGTTACGGTCTGGATTATCCGGATAAGGATGTACTTGTCACTATCGGAGGCAGTGAGGCAATCGATGCGGCACTCCGTGCCATGGTAGACCCCGGAGATGAAGTGCTGATTCCGGAACCGTGCTATGTTTCGTATGTACCGTGTGTAGCTCTGGCTGACGGTGTGCCGGTGACGATTGAATTAAAGGCAGAGAATGAGTTCCGTCTGACAAAGAAGGAGCTTTTGGATGCCATTACCGATAAGACAAAGATACTTATTATGCCGTTCCCGAATAATCCGACAGGTGCTATTATGGAGGAAAAGGATTTGCGGGAAATTGCGGAGGTCGTAGTAGAAAAGGATTTATTCGTTATTTCCGACGAGATTTATTCCGAGCTTACCTACGGCAGGAACCATGTGTCCATCGCTTCCATGCCGGGCATGAAGGAACGTACCATTGTGATTAACGGCTTTTCAAAGTCTTATGCAATGACCGGCTGGCGTCTCGGATATGCGGTAGGTCCGGAAGAAATTATTAAGCAGATGATTAAGATTCACCAGTTTGCCATTATGTGCGCACCGACCACCAGCCAGTATGCGGCTGTGGAGGCACTTAGAAACGGTGACCCGGATGTGGAAATGATGCGTGATGCTTACGATAAACGCAGAAGGTTCTTAGTAGCGCGCCTGCGTGAAATTGGTTTGGAGTGCTTTGAACCGTATGGTGCATTTTATGTATTTCCATCCATCAGGGGCTTCGGCATGACATCCGATGAGTTTGCAACGAAGCTGTTAGAGGAAGAGAAGCTTGCGATTGTACCGGGTACGGCATTCGGTGACTGCGGCGAAGGTTTTTTACGTATTTCCTACGCATACTCCATTGAGCAGTTAAAGACGGCACTTGACCGCATGGAGAACTTTATTAAGCGGCATAGAAAGCAGGACATCTGATGCCGCATACTTTTCGGTTTTTAGGGAAACGCTGATTAAAGCGTTTCCACGCCGAATTTGCGTAGCGAAGCTACAATTTCTACTGCAAATTCGTGCGATCCGCCGGAGGCTTCTAGGGAAGCACTGAATTAATCAGTGCTTCCTTAGAAATGATTAGAGAAGGTAAAGAGGAAACGCGATTTTACAGAAAAGTCACGTCTCCTCTTTTTTTGCGTATCCTATCTATAGAGCCCGATACATGAGGTGGAGTATGGCTGTTTGCAGGGAAGCGGTGATTTCCGACGATTACAAAGGATTCGGACTTCCTAACCGCGGAAGTGACGAAGAGGTACGTACACTTTTGAATGCAGACTGTGTAAGAAGGGTCTCGGATAATCTGATATTTGCGTATTTTTATTATCCGGAACCGGTAAACGGCGGGAGGGAGCTTCCGTTCGGAATTATGCAGAAGTGCTATGCACTGCTTTCGGAAGAGGAGCTTGCGGCATCCGGGGTACTGCAGCTGCGGGAAAGTCCGTTGACCAATTTTTACGGCAGCGGAGTTTTGCTTGGATTTGTGGATACCGGTATCAATTTCGCGGATGCTGCATTTCGTAATGCGGACGGAAGTACAAGACTGGTGGGACTGTGGGACCAGACAATCGAAAGGCGCGAGGGAGATGCTGCATTTCAGACAGAGGAAATCTCCGGCACGTCGGAAAGAACGACAGCGGATTATGCCTTTTACGGCAGAGAATTCAGAACAGAGGAAATCAATGCGGCGTTACGGACGGAGAATCCCTATGAGGTGATTCCTTCCCGTGATGAAAACGGACACGGAAGTGCACTGGTACGTGCGGCAGCGGCCAGCGAGCAAAGAACCGGAAGAATTCCGGGACAAAGCACCGGGATACCCGCGGTGAGCACCGAAAATCCGTATGGCGGTGTGGCACCGCTTGCTTCGATTGCAATGGTAAAGGTAAAACAGGCAAAGCCGTATCTGAGAAATTATTATCAGATTCCGGAGAATGTATTCTGCGTGGCGGAGGAAGATATCATTTATGGGGTGGAGTGGTTGCTTTCACTGGCAGACAGGGAAAATATGCCGTTGGTGCTCTGCATTGCCCTGGGAAGTAATCAGGGAAATCACACCGGACGGACGGTACTTTCCGGGTATCTGGATAATGTGGCGCAGATTCCCGGCGTATGTGTCTGCGCTGCTGCCGGAAATGAGGGCGGCAGCGGGCATCATTTTTTCGGCAGAGTGCCCGAAAACGGATATGAGGAAGTGGAAATTAATGTGGAGGAGGGAGAGACCGGATTTACCACAGAGCTTTGGGCAGTAGACCCGGATCTGTTTACCGTTGAAATTATTTCTCCTGCCGGAGAAGTGATTCCACGGATTCAGGGCAGACCGACGTTTAACAGGCAGTACCGTTTCTTTTTCGAGGGAGGAACCGTGTGGATTCAATCCAATCTATATGATCAGTCGGTGGGAACACAGGGAATATGGATACGATTTGCAGGAACCTCAGCAGGCATCTGGCGTATCCGCGTATACGCGGAAGGGGAATTCTCAAAGTCGTTTCATATGTGGCTGCCGGTAACTCCGTTTCTAAGAAAAGAGACTGCTTTCCTGCGACCGAATCCCTATGTGCTGATTTGCGATCCGGGAGCGGCGAGAGAAGTGCTGACCTTTACGGCATATAATGTAGCCGGTAATACGCTGCTGCCCCAGGTATCTTACGGGTATACCGCGGATGACAGGATAAAGCCCGACATAGCGGCACCAGAGGGAGAAGAGCTGTATGCGGGAACCGGTATGGCGACAGCATTTGGTGCCGGTTGTGCCGCACTGGTGTTTGAATCAACATTCCGAAATGCGGTTTATGTAATTCTGGATACACAGGTGATGAAACGAGTATTCATTGCCTCGGCAGAACGGGATGGCAGAGAATATCCTAATCGGGAATGGGGGTATGGAAGACTGGATGTCTATGGGGTGTTTGTGCGTGCGCCGGGGAGGGCTCTCTAATCGGAAAACCAACGTGCATTAAGAAAGGAAATCCTCTACCGTGTCACGAAAATGAATAGGGGATACCTGGGCGTGGTTCAATAAATCCAGAAGCCGTTCTATTTTTTCGTGGCGTGTAGTGATGCCGGGGATGGAGTCAATCATGGTGCATCCGGAGGCATCATGCCGGTAGACTTCCACTCCGTAGGCAGGAAAAGACATGGCATCCTCTGTACAAAGGATGTGGTTAAATGAGCGGTATTCATAACTGATTGCATGAAACGAATAGGCCAATGGCATAGCAGCATCCTCCCGAAAAGAGTTTATGCTACCATTATAATATATTGGTCTAACAATTATTGGACAAAGTCCTGTTTCTTTTTCGTTAAAATTGCAACAGTAGGCTCCGCCCAGCTGTAGTCAACCATATATTCATAGTTAAATTCAAGAATTGCGGAAATATCACCGTCTAAAAAACGGTAATAATCGCAGTCCAGCATAGTCGGATTAATGGCATTCTGATTACGGTTGCATATAAGCAGCTGTTCGATACCCGCACATTTAAGAGTTTTCTTCAGGTCTCTTAAGACAACGTGGAAGTAAGCACGGACGGAGTCATCATAGCGTCCCTCCCAGAGAGCATCAATGATTTGCTCCGCAGTAGCGGCACCGCTTCGCCTGTCCACAAAAAAGGCAAGCAGCTCCTTACATTTTTGTCTGGGAAAATATAGCAGGGTGTCATTAACAAAAATATCGAAATGACCGAAGGTACGTACACGGATATGAAGCTGTTTCCGGGAACAAAGCAGCTTCGCACGTTCCAATGCCTCAAAGATATCGGAAAAGCTGTAAGGCTTGGTAATATAGGAAACAGCCCGTCTGCGGAAGGCTGACAATGCAAACTGCTCGCTGGCGGTTGCAAAGAAAATCAGGATATCCGGGTTGGTTTCATAGAGGCGGTCAGCCAAAGTGATGCCGTCCTGTACCGGCATAATAATATCTAATATGGCAGCATCCGGTGGATTTGCCTTTGCAAAACGAAAAGCATCTTCTGCGTTGGAAAAGCTCCCGGATACAACAATATCCGGAATCATGGAGCAGAATCCGGTGATGAGCCGTAAAGAAGCAAAATCATCGTCTACTAAAATAATCTTCATAAATTCTCCCTGTCCGGTAACATGAAGCTGTTTATCCGCAGATATGCCACCGGTTGTTGATTTCCAAAAATTGTCACATATTAAGCATATCGGTTTCGTGGGGAAAAGTCAAGAACCTGTCAAAAATATTTCTTCTGCTGATGTTGTAACGTATTATTTTGAGAATGTCACTTGCTTTTTGCGATAAAGAAAGCTACAATAGAGTAGATAATAGAGAAGGAGGAACCGTATGTCACTACAAAAACCTCTTTTTTGGCTTCTTCCTAAAAAAAGAATTCAAATCGGCAAGACAAGTGAGGAGCTGGAAGGAATTCCTGCGGAGTATTTTGAGGCGAAGGACTGTGTGCATATTGTTGCAGACAGGACGGCAGACTGTGAATATCCGGTGCTTGTACGGGAAATTCCTCCGACACAGATGAATTGTCCGACCTGTCATGAAACTACTCTGGCGGGTTTGTCGTATTGTGACAAATGTGGTGCCGGATTGATAAAAAGCGAATAAGTGAGGAATCATATGAAGAACTGGGAAAAGAATATAAGAGAGATTACACCGTATGTACCCGGAGAACAGCCGGATTTTCCGGATATGATTAAATTGAATACGAATGAGAATCCGTATCCGCCGGCACCCGGAGTTACGCGGATGCTAAAGGAGCTGCAGGCTGACAGGCTTTCGCTGTATCCGAATCCGGAAGCAAAGCTCCTGGTTAACGAGCTGTCCGTGCAATATGGGATTGAACCGGAGCGGATTTTTGTGGGTGTGGGTTCGGATGACGTGTTGGGCATGATTTTTTTGACCTGTTTTTGCTCGGAGAAACCGGTACTGTTCCCGGACATTACGTATTCTTTCTATGATGTGTGGGCAAAGCTGTTTCGCGTACCGTACCGTACCATGCCGTTAGATGAAGAGTTCCGCATACATAAGGAAGATTATTATACGGAAAACGGCGGTGTTATTATTGCAAATCCAAACGCACCGACTTCCATAGGAGAGGGACTTGATTTTATTGAGGATATTCTGGAGCATAATCAGGATTCGGTGGTTGTTGTAGATGAGGCATATGTTGATTTCGGCGGGGAATCGGCGCTGTCGCTTTTGGAAAAGTATGAGAATCTTCTTGTGGTTCAGACGTTCTCCAAATCCCGCTCCATGGCAGGAATGCGAATCGGCTTTGCCTTCGGCAGCAAGCGTCTGATTTCAGCAATTTATGCGGTTCGTAATTCGTATAATTCTTATACCATGAATTACCCGTCCATTATGTGCGGTGCGGAAGCATTAAAGGACCGTGCTTATTTTGAAGAGTGTACGGGCAGGGTGATTGCTACCAGGGAGCGTGTAAAGAAGGAATTAAAGGCTCTTGGTTTTTCCTTCCCGGATTCCAAAACTAATTTTTTGTTTGCAACCCATGAGAGCGTACCGGCAGCCGAATTGTTTAATATGCTACGGGAAAAGCACATTTTTGTACGGTATTTTAAGATGCCGCGGATTGATAATTATTTGAGAATCACCATTGGTACGGATGCACAGATGAATCGTCTGATTGAAGTGTTAAAGGAGTATCTGGACGGATGCAGAAGGTAAATTATCAAAGGAAGCTGGAGGATACGATTGCACAGCTGCAAAGGGAAGGCCGTGTTCCGACCTTGCTGCTTCACAGCTGTTGTGCACCCTGCAGCAGTTATGTGCTGGAATATTTGTCCGATTTTTTTCGTATCACGGTGTTATATTATAATCCGAATATTTCTCCGGCGGAAGAATACAAAGCCCGTGTGGCGGAACAGAAACGTCTGATTTCAGAGCTTCCCGTAAAGCATCCGGTAGCTTTTCTTGAGGGAGAGTACAGACCGGAGCACTTTTATCATGCGGTAAAGGGGTTAGAGCATTGTACGGAAGGCGGCGACCGCTGTACGGTATGCTACGAACTCCGGCTTCGTGAGGCAGCAGAGGCGGCAGCAGGCGGCGGCTTTGAATTTTTCACAACAACCCTGTCGATTAGTCCTTTAAAAAATGCCGAGAAGTTAAATAGTATCGGGAGGAGTCTTTCGGAGGAGTACGGAGTTTCATATTTATATTCCGATTTTAAAAAGAAAAACGGATATAAGCGTTCGATTGAATTATCCGCACAGTATCATTTATACCGTCAGGATTACTGCGGGTGTGTTTTTTCTAAAGAAGAACAGCGGAATAGGTAAAAAACATAAGAAGGGGCTGTTGCAGGAATGTGCGTAACAGCCTCTTTTCTTTGTATAATTTGCTTTGAATGGGTGAAACTATACTTGCGAAGAAAAATTGCGGGGTGGCGAAGGCTTCCTTGCTGATGTTTGGAAGAAAGGCGTGGAAGAGATGATGAAAAAGACGGAAGATCAGACGAAAAAGAAAGGAATGTATCTGGCAGCAACGTTTGGCGCAGTTACCCTGATTGCTCTGGGGGCACTTGCAGTGGGAATGATGAATCCGGGAAAAGGAAAAATACCGGAATCCATAGATTTAAATGCAACGCCTACGCCGGGGCTGCCGAAACCGACAGAAGTAGCAAAGCACAATCCGGAAAAGAGCGTAACTCCGATGCCGACGGAAATTCCGGGAGGCAGGCAGGAGGACAATGTGCCGCAGACACCGGTGGGTGAGGTAAAACAGACAGCAGAGATACCGGAGATATCCGAAACAGCGGAAGGAAGTGCGGAGCCGGAGCTGCAGGAAATTGATGCGGCCGTATCGAATCCTGACGGTGTTATTAAGGAACTTAATTTTTCAGCGGAAACCGGAATGCTCTGGCCGGTAACCGGAGAGGCATTAATCGCGTACAGCCCGGATCATGCGATTTATCACAAAACGCTGGATTCATACCGTACAAGCGATTATGTCCTATTAGGAGGAGAGACGGGAGCACATGTAAGTGCTGCTGCGGATGGGATAGTAACGTCGGTGAAGGAGGAACTAAAAACCGGAACAACAGTTACCATGCGGGTATCTGCGGATCATGAAATCGTATATGGCTTGCTCTCGGATGTAACCGTGAAGGAAGGTGACTATGTAGATGCCGGAACGGTATTTGCAACGGTATCCCAGCCGTCACGTTATTTCGCGGAGGATGGCAGCGGTGTGTTTTTACAGGTACTTGAAAAAGACAAGGCAGTAAATCCGATGTTATATTTACAGTAACAAAAACAGGAAAAACAGGAACCGTGACAAGGAAGACATCATATGTTAAGGGTAGAAAAGGGAGCAGTAATCCGGCTGCTCCCGAAAGGCAGAGCTGTGCTTTAGAAATGAGCGGGTGTAAGTAGCGCTTTCTACATATTTCAAGTTTAAAATATGCAGTCGGTATGTTTTACTGGAAATATGTTGCGCGAGCATGGTAAGATACAAGTTCTGCCGACTGCTTGAGCATAGATGAAAGGGGCTGATGCAGACAAAGCACAGCCCCTTTTTATATTGTCCGCAGGGATTGGGAGTATAGTCCGAACGAAGCAGGAAATATTTCAAAAAGTTATCAGCCGGGGTTATGTTTTGTTGTATGTCTGCCGATATAACATATGGGTGAGTCTGCAACTTGGGAGGTGCGATATGCAGAGTACGAAGAAAAGAAAATCACGTCTGTGTGTGTTCTGGCTGATAGCTGTAGTTGTTTTGCTTGGCCTCCGTGGGAGAGAAGCGGAAGCGGCAAAAAGTCTGGCTTCCATAACGGCAGTGTATATGGGAGATACTGTTTTGGTGGGGCATTCCATTGATTTGGAAAAACTAACGGTAATGGGACTGTATACCGACGGAAGCTATGAGAAAATCAAGGAATATTCGTTATCTACCAGCGTAATTCTTAATAAGGGTGATAATAAAATTATTGTTACAAGCGGCGGAGTGAGCGGCACCTTTATAATAACAGGAAAGGCAGTATCGCGTGTGTCTGCATATTATGAGAAGAGCAACGAAATTGTCGGAGATGAACTGGAACGGGACAAGGTTATTGTTCGCGCATACTATAGTGACGGCACAAATGGGACGGTTAAGGACTTCTCACTGCCGGAAACTGTAGTAAAAAAAGTCGGTGTAAATCAGTTTACAGTAGAATATGAAGGAAAAACAGCTACATTTTCCGTGACCGGAAGGGAAGAGAAAAAGGCGAAATCGATTTATGCGAGATACAGCGGACCGACCGTAATTGTGGGAAATGCTCCGAAAAGAGAGAATTTTTATGTCAGCGTGGTATATAATGATAATACAATCGAACATATTACATCATTTACGTTGGAACCGTCCGTGATTCAAAAGGAAGGAAGCAATACGGTTCTGGTATCTTATGAAGGCTTAACCACAGAGGTGATAATTCAGGGACTTGCCAAAACTGTGGTCAGCATTAAGGCGGAATATGTAGGATTACCTATAGTTGTCGGGAAAGCGGTTTCAACGTCTGATATTAAGGTGACGGCAACATTTAATGACGGGAGTAAGGATGAGGTCACTAATTTCACACTTTCGGGTTCTATCATATATAAGATAGGTACAAACCTTATTACGGTACATTGTAATTCAAGAACAGCATATATTAATGTCAGAGGCGTGGAGGCAGAAATTATTGATTACAGCAGCTGTGCACAGGGAGAAATATGGAACGGAAGAGATTATACAAATGTGATGATTGCTGTAGGTAAAAAAAACGATTCGGAAAAGATATTAATTGAAAAGGTGGATCCGGAGCTGGTAAAAAAAGCAATGAATCGTCTGGTACAAACGGATCGGTATATTGCATATGAGGTGTCCTTCGAGGATCCGGAGATGGATGCACTTCTTCCTATGACGATGAAGGTTTCGGTGCCGGCAGGCTATGATAAGGAACAATTTGCGGTGTTCTATACGCCGAATTGCAAAACCATTATGGCTCAGTTGAACGGTGAGTTTCTAAAGGACGGGACATACGAATTTAAGATGTTCCAGCCGGGAACCTATATCGTTGCGGACTGTACACCGCTCATCTATGTCGAATCCATAAAACTGGAGGAGGAGACGCTTATCTTACGTGTGGGACACAGCTATTCGCTTGACCCGGAGATTCTGCCTTATACGGCAACGAATAAGGAAGTAAATTATTCATCCTCGCGGCCGGAGATTGTATCTGTTTCCGAGTACGGTAAATTAAAGGCATTGAAAACGGGAGCAGCTATTATCACTGTAGAAGCACAGGACGGCAGCGGAAAGAAATGCAGACTGCGTGTGAATGTAGTAGAAAAAAAGGGGGATGTCGCATGAATGCGGCATCCCCTTTTTTTGAGATTCAATCTAATGTTCAAGACCCTTTACATAGGTATAAATACAGTCTACGGCATGGTCGATACCAAGGTAGCTGCTGTCGATGGAAAGGTGATAGTTGGAGGCAATGCCCCACTTTTCACCGGAATGGTAGTTGTAATAATTGGCACGCCGTTTGTCGTTTTTTATAACGATTTCTTCCGCACGATCCCTGTCTACCCCGTCTATCAGTATGGCACGTTCGATACGAAACGGCATCTTTGCATGAATGAAAATGTGAACCACATTTTCCATATCCTTTAAAATATAGTCGGCACAACGCCCGATAATAATACAAGGTCCCTCACTTGCAACTTTACGTATGACATCGGATTGCGCCAGATAAATCCGGTCATCCAGAGAGAGATTGGTAAAGCCGAGATCCTGACTGCTGTAGGAGCTCATGCCCATGGCAATGGAATACAAAAGACTGTTAGTTGCTTTCTTTTCCGCGTTAGCAAAGACTGCTTCGGAAAATCCGCTTTCCTTTGCGGCACGTGTAATCAGCTCATTATCATAAAACGGGATTCCGAGCTTTGCGGCAAGCTTGGAACCGATTTCTCTGCCACCACTGCCGTACTGTCTGCTGATGGTAATCACTTTATTCATAAAAGACCCTCCTCTCGCATACTACAAAGATAAAAACCATATATTTTAATATAATTATACACAATTTTGATGAAAAAATCAAGTAAACAGCATGCAAAGACAGAAAATTTAGACATATGTTTTTTAATGTATAGTAGCTAAATATCGTAGAATGATGTAAAATAGTATTAGAGAAATTAAAATACAGGAGGTTGGTATATCGAATGGAAGAAATGAATTTTAAAGCAATGAAAATGCTACCGGATCCATATAGATTTTTGGACGGAACGTATGTGGAAGACCGGAATGATTGGAGAAGACGTGCGGATGAGGTAAAAGAGATATATCAGGACTACATGTACGGTGTGTGGCGGGACGGAAGCGGGGAGAAGCTGACCTACGATACAAACGGTAATCAGGTGAAAATTTCGATAGAACGACAGGGAAGAACCGCTTCGTTTACGGTAACATTATTTGTTCCGGACAGGGAAAAGTGTGAGCTGCCTGACGGTGGATTTCCGGTAATTGTAGGTATGCACGGACATATTCAGGAACAACTGGCAGCGGAAAACGGATATGCCGTAATCTTGTTGAATACATATGAAATTGCATCGGATGACAATAAGCATATCGGCGCGTTTTATCAGCTCTATCCGTATGGAGAAAAAAGTGAGGAGCAGACCGGTGTGCTCATGGCATGGGCATGGGGCGCTTCTAAGGTGCTTGATGCGCTTGAGAAGGGTTTGGGAGAGGAGCTTTGCATAAACCCGGAAAATTCCATCGTAACCGGCGTTTCCAGATGGGGAAAGGCGGCAGCGGTGTGTGGTGCGTTTGAAACCAGATTTAAAATGGTGGTTCCGTCCTGCTCCGGTGCGGGTGGTCTGGCGGTATATCGCTATACATCCGAAGGAAAGACCTATGATTTTTCCTCCAAAGGCGCTTCCGCAGACTATACCTACGGCCAGAATGAGCCTCTCGGATGCTTACAGTCTCCGGGAGAACAGGGATGGTTTAATGATATGTTTTTAAGCTTCCTGGATGTATCCTATCTTCCGGTTGACCAGTATATGCTTGCAGCAATGTGTGCGGAGGAGAACAGATATTTACTTATTATCGGTTCCTGCATTTCCGAGGACTGGGTCAATGCCCCGGCTATGTATCTGTGCTATAAGGCTGCGGATGCCGTTTATAAGTTCCTTGGTCTGGAGGATAACATTGCAGTGAATATCCATAAGGAGGGGCACGCGGTAATTGAGGAGGATATGCGGTACATCATGGACTATTTTAACTTCCGTGTATATGGGAAGAAGCCGACACTGAATTTAGCCGACTTAAAAACATCGGTATTTGAAGAGAAGGTAAATCATGACCCGTTGTTCGATGATTTCGGTAAGGACTGGCGTCATTAGTGTCAAACAAAAGGAAAAGGCTATCAGATAACGTATCATAAGGAATTATTAAGAATTTAAAGGGTGAAAATTAAGTTATTGTATGATAATATGATGTCAGGCAATTTTTTTGCCCACGAACGGAAAAGGAGGAAGTGTGGAGTCCATGGAGAAGGAACCGGAAAAGATTATCGAGCTGGTGAACGTGAAAAAGATTTATCATATGGGAAATGAGAAGATTTACGCGGTAAATGATGTCAGCTTTGATATTAAAAAAGGAGAGTTTTGTTGTCTGTTAGGAACCTCCGGTTCAGGTAAGTCTACCTTATTGAATCTTATGGCGGGGATAGAAAAGGCGACCTCCGGAAAGATTCTGATAAAGGGGAAAAATATACCTAAAATGAGTGAGAACAGTCTGGCAAGGTTCAGACAGCGCTATCTGGGATTTGTGTTTCAGGCGTATAACCTGATTAATTCCATGACAGCCATTGAAAATGTGGAGTTTCCGCTGGTATTTAAGCGGGTATCGCCCAAAAAGAGGAAGAAGCTTGCCAGAGAAATGCTGGTGAAGGTAGGTCTTGAAAGCAGACTGGCACATAAACCGAAGGAAATGAGCGGAGGTCAGCAGCAGCGTGTAGGAATCGCGAGAGCCTTTGTAGCAAAGCCTGAAATCGTTTTTGCCGATGAGCCTACGGGGAATCTGGATACGAAGACGACGATTGAGGTAATGGAGCTTATTAAGCAGATGGCAAGGGACAATAACCAGACCATTGTTATGGTAACTCATGACAGAAGCCTTGCCGCCTATGCAGATAAAATTATACATATACTGGATGGAAGGATACAAAGTATTGAGGTGACCGAACGGGATAAGCAGGAGAATATGCAGGCTCATCTGAAAGAAATCTCAAGAAAGCTTCTTTTGGAACGTGGCGGGGATACCGGAGGTCAGGATGTGCCGGCAGAGACAGCCGAAGATGTCGCAAAAGAGACAACGGAAGGCATATTGGCAGAAGAGCAGATGACGGAAAGGCAAATAACAGAGACAGAACATAGAGGATAGAAAGGAAAGAGAAGATGAAGAAAAGATTTTTTGCGGCTTTAATGGCTGCGGTAATGTTGTTGGGAATCGGTGGTGATATTTTGTGGAATATCCCACAGGCACAGGCAGCATCGAGTTATTCCAATCTTGTGGTAAGTGAAGGAACGAGTACGCAGATTGCACTTGTTCCGGGGGAAACCATTCAGGTGGATATTCCGGTACGTGCAAAACAGGATGCTATTTTTTATCCGACTTTTTCGGTGGAGCTTCCCGAAAATTCGCCTTTAGAAATCGGAAAAATCGAATCCTACAGAATAATCGGCGGGCAGAAGGTAATGGGAGCCAGTAGCGTTTCCAGGTCGCTGGATACATATCTGTGTTTTTTTATTACAACAAAGGAAACGGCTAAAATCGGAAAGTATGACTTTAAGATACAGTATGAGTCCCATTACAGTGACGGAAGTGTAATGGATGAAGGGGATAGCGGGTATCTAAAGAGTATTACACTGACCGGTGTCGTGAGCGAGGAAAAGCTTCCGGCAGAGCTTGCAATCAGTGCGCTGAAGGTGACGGGAGAGGCAAAGCCGGGCAAGACGGTAGATATTTCGTTTACGGTTACAAATACAGGTGAAATTGAAGCAAAAAGTGTCAGATTGTCGGCGGATTATTCCTCCGGGCTTATGATTCCGGATTATACGGAGTATACAAGAAAGCTGGGGGACATGAAGCAAAAGGAAGCAAGGCAGGTTACGCTGCGGGTAAAGATTCTGGAAAATGTAATGCAGAATGTAGTACAGCTTCCTTTGATTATTTCCTATAAGGACAGTGACGGGGCATCATATACCGCAGATGCAAACAATATTTTGTATCTTGAGGTTACGATACCGGAGAAGGAAGAAGAAAAACCTGTAGAAACCGGGACAATGCTTGTGAATAATGTGAGGCAGACTCCCGCAAGTCCGAAGGCCGGACAGAAGGTATCGCTGACCTTTGATATGGAAAATACCGGCGAGAGAGATTTTACGGATACAAAGCTTTACATAAACTATACATCGAATACGGGATTTGAGCCGGTAAACGCAGAACCGTACCAGTATGTGGGAACCGTAAAGGCAGGGCAGAAGAAGTCGGTTACCGTAACGGTAATTGCGGGTAAGGATATTGCGGCAGGTATGAATTCTCTCGGAATAAACTATACCTATCTGGATAATGAGAAAAATGAAATCTCGGATAATGTGAATCTTTATGTTTTAGATGTGCAGGAGAAGGAAGAAAGCATGGGTAACAGCAAACCAAAGCTGATGGTTTCTGAATTTTCCACAAGCTTAGAACAGATAAAGTCGGGAGAGGAGTTCGATTTCTCCTTTGATGTATACAATACGCACAGCGAAACGGCCGCAAAAAATATCAAGGTAACGGTAACCAGTGAGATGTTCTCGGTAACAAAGGGCAGCAACAGCTTTTTTATGCAGGAAATCAGACCGGGAGAGAGTGAGAGTATTACAATTAACCTGAAAGCAAGTGCGGCGGCAATGACCGGCAGTTACCCGATTAATATTCAGATGGAATATGAGTATGACGGAATGCCGTCAACGGAGGCGAACGGGAACGGTATTGTTGTAACTGAAACGAAAATGCTTCTCATTAAGGAAAATCTTCGTGTTTCGGTAGAAAATGTAATGGTGGGAGGCTGGAATACTCCATATGCAAATCAGACGACACAGTTGTCCTTCTCGATTTATAACATGGGCAAGTCCACACTGAACAACGTTTATTTCACCGTAGAAGGCGATTTTGCCGTAGCGAACGGAAGCTCTTATTATTACGGAACACTACAGGCCGGTTATCCGGATTATGTGGAAATGGATATTACGCCGTTAGTGTCAGGTGATGCCGCAGGTACGCTTACGATACATATGGAGGACAGCAACGGCGATGAGGTAACGTATGAGTCCGAGCTGAGCGCGTTTATTATGGAGATGGGCGGCGGTGACATCGGCTGGGATGTGCCGGACATTCCGACAGATGTAAATCCGATACCGGTGGAGCCTCAGGTACAGGTAAAGCCGATTGTTTCCGTACCGGTGTTTGCGGTGATTCTGGTTGTGGTATTCCTTATTTCCTTGTTTGTAGCAAGGGGAATCCGAATTGCATGCTATAAGAGAAAGCTTCGCAGGGAAGAAAGATAAGTGGATGGAAGCAGTCTGCTTTATAAATGAATGTAACGTGCTGTAACGGCACGGGAAAGATGAGGCGAAAAATGGCAGTAGAAAAAGTTGTAACAAGTGATATGGGTTACATGGGTGATATGGACTACATGGGCGATATGGGCTACATGGGTGGTATGGACGGTATGGAAGGTTCTACCGCACAGGTATCGAAGGTAGATGAGCTGATGAGCTCGTGGGTATTTGTCGGCGGAGTAACGGCAGGTGTTCTGATTGTTGGCGTTTTGCTTGGCATTCTTTCGGCAAAGCGTAAGATAAAAAAAGGAATTGATTTGTATGAGGATTAGTGACTTACTGAAACTGGCATTTCGTAATTTGATGCGGCGGAAAGCACGGACGGCACTTACTGTTATCGGTGTGGTCATTGGTACGATTTCCATTGTTGTTATGGTATCCATCGGCTTCGGGGTAAATAAAAGCTTCGATGAGACAATCATGCAGAGCGGCAGTATGACGATTATTCGTGTACAGAAGTATGGTGCCGTTTATGATGAGAACGGGAATTATGTGGATTCAAAGGAACAGGTGCTGGATGATTCTGTGGTGGAACAGATAAGAGGAATCGAGCATGTAAAGGCTGTTTCACCGATAATTCAGAAGTATGTGCAGCTGGAGTGCGGAAAGTACCAGAGCGGGGTTACTCTGTACGGAATGGACTGTGAAGCATTTGAAGCATTTGAGTTTCCGGCTTTGCAGTACGGCAATTATCCGACAAAGGAACATCCCACAACGGTGGTGCTGAGTCCGCAGAGCATGCAGTATTTTTATAATTTCAGCGGGAGGAATTATCAGGAAAAGAGCGTTGACCCGTTGACGGAGGAGGTAATTCTGAAGTTTCAGGAATATCAGACACATCCTCGTAAAAAGCCGTTTGAACTTTCGCTTTCCGATGTTGCCATGATGGAAGAGACCGATAACTGGGAGTATAGCTACAACATATACATGGATATTGACTATTTCCATGAGGTATGGCAGAAGTATGCGAATACGTTGACCTTAGAGGATAGGAAAAGAGCAGTTTCTTCTGTCTCTAGCTACGAGGAGATAAAGATAAATGTGGACAATATCAATAATGTAGCGAAGGTGCAGGATGATATTGAGGCTCTCGGATATGCAACCTACAGTGAGATGCAGTATCTGGAACCGTTAAAGGAAACCTCGCGTATGCTGCAGATGGTGTTAGGTGCCATCGGAAGTATTGCAATGATTGTATCGGCAATTAATATTGCTAATACAATGGTTATGTCCATATATGAGCGTACAAAGGAAATCGGTATTATGAAGGTGCTTGGTTGTCTTGTCCGCGATGTAAAGCGCCAGTTCTTATTGGAGGCAGGCTTAATCGGATTGCTTGGCGGAATTATAGGTATTATTATCAGCTATGTGCTGTCCCATCTGATTAACAAATATGGTTCGGGAATTATGAGTTCTATCGTAGGAACCGAAACCACAGGCTCGCTTTCCATTATTCCGCTCTGGCTTCCGTTTGCGGCGGCAGCGTTCGGTATGCTGATAGGAATTTTGTCCGGCTACTTCCCGGCAAGAAGAGCAACCAGAATTCGTGCCATTGAGGCAATGAAGACAGAGGGATAGTAGTAATATTTTCCTAAAATGAAATTCTTTTTGTCGGAATCCTTGCAGAGCCGATAGAATTATGATATATTTTTCTAAAGGTAAAATGAGGAGGAAGAAGATGCGCCTTGTATCAATCGATATGTTAAAACCGGAAATGAAAATAGCGCGGGCAGTGTATCAGAAGGGCGCGTTGATTCTTCCGGCAGGACGAAAAAATGTTGACAGGTATGTGAACAGTTTACGAAACATGGGCATTGAATATGTTTATGTAGAGGACGATAAAAGCGAGGGCATTGAGATTCCGGATGCCATCGCGGAACGTACCAGAACACATTGCAAACAAGTTCTGCAGGATACCATACAGCAGTTTTCAATTACGGATAAGCTCGAAACAAAGGGACTGGAAGAATGTGTAAATAAGGTAATTACGGAAATTTTAAAAAATCCGGATGTTCAAGTCAGCCTCAATGATATCGCATCCAATGATGAATACACATATACTCATTCTGTCAGTACAATGGTATATGCACTTATGATTGCCAGAAAACTGAATTACAGCGAGCAAAAGTTATATATACTCGGCATTGGAACTCTTCTCCATGATGTCGGGAAAATGCTGATTGACCGTAATGTCATGTTTAAAGAGGGTCAACTGACAAATCAGGAATTTGAATATGTAAAAATGCACTCCTTGTATGGGTATCAGACGCTACAACGGATTCATGCGCTGCCGGAGCAGGCACGGCTGATTGCATATATGCATCATGAACGTCTGGACGGAAGCGGATATCCTCAGGGACTTCGCGGAGATGAGCTGAATGAATATATTCGGATTGTTTCTATTGCCGATGTATATGATGCTTTAACCACGGACCGTTGTTACCGCAAGAAGTGGCCTGCGAATAAAGCGATGGATTTCCTGATGGAAAGAAGCGAAAAAGAGTTTGATCCTGTTTTGGTAGGTCTATTTACACAACAGCTTGCGGTATATCCGAACGGTTCACTTGTAAGGCTGTCGAACCGGTATATGGGGATTGTATCAAAACAAAACAAGGGAATGCCGTTGCGGCCGTATGTACGGGTAATACAAAACGCAAACGGAGAGGATATTGTACCTTATGAGCTGAATCTAATGAAGGAGCTGAGTGTTACTATTATAGAGTCAGAGCTGGAAATAAACCGGAATTGTCCTTCGGTGTCCCCGGATGAATTATAAAACAGCGGGGTCACCGAGGATGATTTCGCCTTTCGCCTCTTTTATATCCATAATGATTTCCCCGACTTTCGGCACATAAATGTGTCCGGAGAGGGGATTTTTTATGCTGATAACAGGAGCTGTGAGGGTTGCTTCCACTTCGGAACGCTCAAAGCACAAATCGGTATCAATCATTTCACAATGAATCAGCTTCAGGTCTTTGCAATAACAGAACGGCTGTGTGCCGATAATTTTACAATTTTCAAAGGTAAGATGTTCACTGTACCATGCGAGGTATTCTCCTTTTACTATGCTGTCTCTGATTGTAATATTTTCGGCATGCCAAAAAGCATCCTTGGTATCAAAAAGGCAGTGTTCGAAGGTTGAGTCGGTGATGTACTGAAAGGAATATTTTCCTTTCATGTTTACATTATGAAAGGTTAAATGGTTTGAGCGCAGCATAAAATATTCACTCTCCGCATCACAGTCCTCCATCTCAATATTCTGTACCGACCAGCCGAATTCCGGAGACAATATGCTGCAATTTCGCAGTTTTATATCTGAACATTCACGCAGTGCTTTGATGCCATGTAATTTGGAATCGGTTATTTCTACATTCCGGGAATACCACAGGGCAGCTCTGCAGGAAGAGGTCAGTTCCGAAGCCCCGATTCTCAGCCCGTCATTATGCCAGAACGGATAGCGGAGATTGAAAAAGCAATGCTTTACGGTAACATCCTTACACTCCTTTAATGCACTTTCTCCGTCTGCAGGACCGTCAAAGGAGCAGTCCTTTATAAGTACATCCTGTATGCCGTATAAGGCTCGTTCTTCGTCGTAGATTTTGTCTGTAATTATCATACATATAACACCTTTCAAAATGAAATAAATTGATTACGCTGCTAAAATCCGGCAGGTATGTGAATGGTACATGTCTTTGAAATACCCCCGGAGGTGGTGACGGTAACTATTGCGGTGCCGGGAGCAAGTGCGGTTAATGTACCGTCTTGTGCTATGTAAAGCAAAGTTTCATCGTTTACCGCATAGGAAATGAAATCCGTAGAGGTAAGCGGGAGCATAAGCGGATAAAGTCGAAAACTGTTTCCTACGAGGAGTGTCCGCTCGGTAGTATTTAAAATGAGCTGATTTGCCGGACTTTTTTTAACATCCAGTGTATAGGTTGTTTTGTTGCCGCGATAGTCTGCGGCGTAAATGGTATAAACAGATTGCTCCGCAGCAATAAAGGTGCACAACGATTCGGGAGGCAGTTCATTTCCGGCCGAGAGAAAGTGATTTACCGGGTGTTCTCCTTCCAGATAGCGAAGACGCTTGATTCCGCTCCCGGCATCTTCGGCGGCAACGGTAACGGTAAATGTGCCGTCGGCATTTTCTTTACAGGAGGCGGACAAAACAGGAGGTCTGGTATCGTCCTCTACAGTGTAGGTAAAGACAGTCTCGTTTCCGGCATAGTCACTGATATAGAACGTGTAAGCGCCGGGTCTGTTTAAGTGAAGGACAGAGTCCGAAATTGCCTGCCCCGCAGTTCCTTTACAAAAGTATGATAAATTACGCTTTCCGGCTGCATAGCGGATGGTGCGGATGCCGCTCCCGCCAAGGTCTTCCGTGGTCGTTAAGACAGCAAGGGAGGCTTCCTGATATTGTGTTGCGGCGGAAACAGTTGGTGCTACGGTGTCCGGGGAAAGCAGATCGGCAGCCTGCAGCGCTTTTGCCGCATCCGGGATACCCGGATAACGTACATATCCTGTCAGAGAATCCAGAGGCTTTAGCGTTTGAAGTAAAATCTCTTTGACATTCTGTGGATATAAGGAATCTCCGCAGGAATATAAAAGAGCGGAAACGCCGGAAACAACCGGAGCTGCCATGGAGGTGCCCGAACGGTAATGATAGCCGCCGCCTACGGTAGTGCTGTAAATATCCTGCCCCGGTGCCGCAATGTCTACGGTTGAGATTCCGTAATTGGAATCCGTGGCAAGTGTGCCGGACTGGGTTATGTATGCAACCGAAATCATGTTATCCAGAGAAAAGGATGCGGGATAAAGCGGAGACGAATTGTTATTGCTTCCGTCATTTCCCGCAGCTACAACGAACAACATATCGGACTCACGCATGACGGTTTCCAGAGCCTCGCTGTACACAGGAGTTCCCCAGCTCATATTACAAATATCGGCTCCCGCAGACTGGGCATATTTGACGGCTTTGATTGCATTTGCAATCGAGCCGGAATTTTTTGCACCGCCGTGAATTTTTAACGGTAAAATGCGGATATCGATACCGCCTGCAACACCGAATACACCTTCGGTTGCTGCAATAATACCGGCGCAATGGGTGCCGTGGTTGTCATCATCATCCGGGTGGGCGCTGACCTGACCCAAATCCGAAAAAGTGTAATGGCATACGGAGTTATCGTTATTATAAAAGTCCCATCCGTAGATATCGTCCACATAACCGTTTCCGTCATCATCAATCCCGTTCATCGGAATTTCCCGTTCATTTATCCAGATGTGCTCCCGTAATGCCGGATGGGTTATATCTATGCCGGTGTCAATGACGGCAACAAGGACGGAACGCTTGGCTGTGCCGTATTCAAGAATATCATACGCCTCAGGAAGATTAATATCAATATCCGCAACAGACGAACGGCGAATCGGAATTCCGTTTATGTAATAGGTGTAATCGCCGGTATTGTGGAATGCCCACTGTGCATCGGAGTATTCCACATCACTTAATGTACCGTACAGGTCTGTAGAAAGATTTCTTTCTGCAATGCGGACGGAAGGATCAGCATTAAGAACCGGTATTTGCTTTTTTATGTATGCCTGTGAAGCGCCCTGACAGAGACTGAAATCTGCGATGTGTTCAATCAGCTCAAGCTCCGGGCAAAGGACGGATAAACGGCGGGCGGATTCTTCGGGAGATATGGAATCTACCCATAAAATAATCAGCTCATTATCAGCAAAATCAGCACTGCCGGTCGGCATACTTCCCGGAAAAAATAGAAGCAGCAACAAAAGCAGTACGGATGTGAATTTATAAAAATGCTGTTTAAAAAAACTGCACATAGTAAGCCTCTTTCTGAAATGATATCCATGATAGTTCATAGACTAACTTTAGAACGTGGCACTTGTGTGGCAAAAACATTACGGTTTGCTTAAAAACCTTAACAATAATTGTTAAAAAGCATACCGCTGTAAATGGAAGTGGTATACGGACTGGTACGTTCGCTGATGGGAGAGCCGGGGTCGGGATAAGCAACAAGCTTTTTGTCCACAAATCGCATCGGATTCAGTATAATGGATTCCAGACGTTTATCCAGCGACTTCATAAAGGAAGAGTCCTTTCGGAAAACGGATTCCGAGTCTCCGGAAACGGCAGCCTGCTTTACTTTTTCGGAATCAAGGGTAAGAAAACCGTCTTCACCGGCTGTGATTCCGACGGAAGCAAGGGAGGAATAGTGGGATGCAACCAGATGGGAAAGCCCCTGCAGTAAGAATGCGGAGCTGATATTTTCCCGTACTGCATTTTTTCCTGCCTGTACCAGAGTGTTATAGGCGGAAGTAAATTCCTCCAGTGCATCATAAACTGCCGTTCTGTCGGCAACAGGGCGGACGGTTACGGGGCTGTCGGTGACGGAATGAAATGTAAGCATCAGTGTATCGTCATAGAGAACGGTATTTTCTGCCGACTCATATGAAATCCCGTTTACGGAGTAATGCGCATTCCCGGCAGGGGAAGACATCTGATTCAGGCCGAAGACTTCCACCAGACCGCTGTCGGCAGCTTCCGGCTTTGTCGTATCTTCCAGAATGAATGAACTTTTCCCGGAGACACCGGACTGTGATGCCGAAAGCTCCATTCGGCTGATGCCGAGCTCTTTGTGAAAGGAAACCTGTGCATTTATTCCGATGCCGGTTTTATTGATATAGTCGGAAAGCTTACTTTGAAGCTCAAAGGCCGGTGCACCGGCAGAAACATGAAAACGAAATGAGTATTGTTCTTTGCCGATAGACACCGAAAAGCTGTAGTTGCCCTCGGACAGGGGGGCTTCTTCGGAGGGCAGGAGATGACCGATGTTATGCTGCCCCGAAGCAAGGCTTGTAACTTCAACCTCATAGCGTGTACCCTGTTCAAACCGGGACAAATCCATCCGGTGAAGAAGAGAGGCTTCTACACTGTCAGGTGACGAGGACAGGATAGCGGCCGTATGCAGCAACGGTGTATCCTGCAAGCTGCGGCTGACATCCTGTAAGGAAAGTGCGCTCTCTTTTATGGAAAGCGCGCAGACCTGCTTGCTTTCCGAAAGGTCGATTTTATAAAGAGGTTCGGAGGCCGACATTTTTACGATATTTTTGTAAATATCGCGCAGCTCACGCCGTTTGTGGGCAGAATAGCGCGGAGTACGGGAAACGTAATCCGGCATATAGTAGTTGTACACGTTCAACATAAGCAAGCCTCCTTTCTCGCTTAGTTCTTATCGCAGTTCTTTCCTTATATAGTATATACCTGTCGAAGCCTGCCTGTAAAGTATTTTGATGTAATTTTTGGCTTAGTATTGAAAAAAAAGGGAAGAATTGATATGATGTATATCAAGTTAAGAAATATCAAAGGGGGCGGTACAATGTGTGGTATAGCCGGATATGTAGACTATAAAAGAGCAGAGGCACACCGGGAGGAGCTGCGGAAGATGACGGAGGTTATTATTCACCGTGGTCCCGATTCGGTAGGATTCTATGAAGATGAGGCAGTGGGACTTGGGTTCCGGAGACTTAGCATTATCGGAATTACAAACGGGCAGCAGCCGATTTTAAATGAGGACGGAAGTCTGGTACTGACCTTTAACGGAGAGATTTATAACTATGCGGGAATCAGAGAGGAACTCCGCGCGAAGGGTCACGTATTTACAACGGACAGTGATTCCGAGGTGATTCTGCACGGCTTTGAAGAGTACGGGCAGGAGATTCTGGCACGCCTTAGGGGAATGTATTGCTTTGTGCTCTGGGACATTAAGAAAAAGTGTCTGTTTGCCGCAAGAGACGGGTTTGGAATAAAGCCATTTTATTATACGGAGCCGTCGGGGGACGAGCTCGTATTCGGTTCGGAAATCAAATCCATTTTACAGCATTCCTCCGTAAAAAAGGAATTAAACGAAGAGGCTGTTTACAGTTATCTTTCTTTTCAGTTCTCCGCACGCAGCGAGAGCTTCTTTAAAGAAATTTACGAGCTGCCGCCGGGACATTTTCTTACTTATTCCAGAGAAGAGGGAGTATGCATAAAGGAATACTGGGACCCAAAGTTTGAGGTGAATAAGGAGTTAAGCTTAGAGGAAGCCGTTAAGCAGATTGAAGAGGTGTTTGAGGATTCGGTCAGGGTACACCTGACGGCGGACACGGAGGTGGGAAGCTTCCTTTCCGGCGGAATTGACTCCAGCTATGTGGTAAGTACGGCAAAGTGCCCGAAGACATTTACGGTCGGCTTCTCGGACGGAGGCTACAGTGAGATTGCTTATGCCAAAGAGCTGGCAGAGGCTCTGGGTGTAGAGAATTATAGCAAGGTGATTACTCCGGAGGAGTATTGGGATGCGATTCCTAAGGTGCAGTACCACATGGACGAGCCGGTGGCGGATCCGTCTGCGGTTGCCCTGTATTTTGTTAGTCAGCTTGCAAGTAACTATGTAAAGGTAGTATGCTCCGGAGAAGGTGCGGACGAGCTGTTCGGCGGCTATAACGTGTACCAGACGGTCATTGCCAACCGTGCTATGGACTGGATGCCGAAGGGGTTACGCAGTGCCGTTGCAGCCGTGATGAAGCGGATTCCGTTTCATTTTAAGGGAAAGGAGTATCTGATTCGTACCGGAACTCCGCTTTCGGAGAGGTATATCGGAAATGCTTATATTTTCCGTGAAAAGGAAATTGACCGTCTGCTCGTAAAGCCTGTCGGGAAGATGAAAACAAGTGAGCTTACCGCACCGTATTATGAGCGGGCAAAGGAGCTTGACGATGTGCAGAAGATGCAGTACATTGATATGAAGTTCTGGTTACGAGGCGATATTTTGCGTAAGGCAGACCGAATGAGCATGGCTCATTCGCTGGAGCTTCGCGTACCTTTTCTGGACTATGAGGTAATGAAGGTGGCAGGTTCACTTCCTCTCTCACTGAAGGTAGATAAAAATACTACGAAAAAGGCACTTCGTCTGGCAGCAAGAAAGAATACGCCGAAGGCTTCGACAGAGCGGAAGAAGCTCGGCTTCCCTGTGCCGATTCGCGTATGGCTTCGTGAGGAAACGTATTACAACAAGGTAAAGGAAGTGCTTCTGCGCCCGTACATGACAAAGTATTTTAAGGAAAAAGAGATGCTGGCTCTTTTAGATGCACACTATTCCGGAAAGAAGGATTATTCCAGAAAAATCTGGTGTCTGTACTGCTTCGGAATCTGGTATGAGGAGTTTTTCGGAAACTAGGAGGCTGCCGCATTCATATGTATCAGTTCAATTTTCTGTTTTGTACTGCCGGGAATATGTTTTTGCGTTGATGAATAGGATAATTAAAAAGGAGCGATACCGGAAGAGGTTGTAGGCGACTGTGCCGGACACAGAAGTTTGCAGGCATACTTTTTACGGTATCGTTTTTGTGTTATGGCGATGCAGTATGGGATTGCAATTCGGAATGTATGTGTAAGGACGGAGCCGACCATGGAGCCTCTCAGAAAGTATGAAGGAGATGTGTGGGACAGACGGCAGGAGAGCAGGCTTACGATCGGAGAACCGGTACAGCTTAAGTGTATCGGGGATGGATGGCTTTACGTGATTTCAGATTCTACGGAAGGGTATGCAAGAGAGGATGGTTTTTTCATCTGTACGAGAAGACACTATGAGAAATACCGGGAGATGCTTAGCAGGGAGTATCAGGTGGTTTTAAAGGCGGGAAGATATAAGGATGGACGGTATTTCCGGGTGGGAACGGTACTGCCGTTATTCGAGGATGACGGGAAATACAATGATGAGACTCCTGTTTTCTTAAAGGGCTATCTTCCGTTTACCGAACGCCAGATAAGGCTGCAAATGGAGCGTATGCTCGGAATTCCGTACAGCTGGGGGGATGAGCGGGCAGACGGAATGGACTGCTCTTCCACGGTGCGTGGGTTTTATGCCTGTTTTGGATTTTCTTTGCCACGCAATTCCTCGGAACAACGCTGTTCGGGTGAAATCTTTGCAAACATGAATCAGGCAATATATAAGAATTTGGAGGGACTGTCGGCAGAAAAGAAAAAAGAAGTAATTGCAGGATTGGGAACCGGGGCGGTATTACATATGCCGGGACATGTGATGCTTTATGCCGGAGAAAGAGACGGCGAGCCGCTTATTTTCCATAATTGTGATACCTATACGGCAGACGGGGTCGAACATGTTGTACGAAAATGTATCATAAGTGAGTTTTTACCGAAGGGCGAGGGGACATATCTGGACTACCTGACAGCGGCGTGGATACCGTGCGGTAACAGTTCAGCCTTCTAGTGTGTAATCGTTGTAGCGACGGAGTATTCTAAAGGGAACCCGCTCTCGCTCATGCAGCAACGTAGCAGTACTAAGCTCGAAACCACCTCGCTAAGTACTGACGTTGCCTTATGGTTCTCTTTAGAATACTCCGTCGCCACAACTTATCCCGCATAAG
>JAQXLY010000037.1 GCA_029012365.1 Lachnospiraceae bacterium
TGTACGATCCTTTAGAAATTCCTTTGTACTCTTCTTGTCCAGTTCATATCTGGCAGACATGCCGGATATTACAAAGAGAAGCAACATAAACCATGGATATACCATATACTGGAACACATCCTGTGGTTGGGATTCCCGAAAGGGCCCCAGCACACCATAGGTAGTCACTCCGTTAAACATATAGATTACATGATATACTACGACAATTGCGACTGTAATCCATCTGATGTTGTCAATGTATGTCTTTCTCATAATGATACCACCTTTGCAACTTTTTTTAACATCTTTATTGTATTGTAAAACAGAAAACTCTGCTTTTCTACCAAGCAGAGTTTACATATTCCCACTAGATTTGTTAAATATCGTGGCATCGGTTCGATTTATTGTACTTTCAGTCCTACGGTGCAGAAAGATATGTTTTCACCACTTCCACCACCTGTCTATATACGGAGATAAACTCTCTATGATGTTCCCGCACATAATCATTATTATTGTCTGTCTTGATAGACAACTCCAGTTTCTTCGCCATCTCAGAAGCTTCCGTTGCACCGATATTGGCAAGATTGGTCTTTGTGGCATGGACCTTGATGCGATAGTTCTCAAAATCCTCTTCCTTCAGGTACCGTTCCAGTTCCAGGTCATGCTTCGTCTCCGTAAATACTCCCAGAAGTTCTCTGAAAAAGGCCTCGTTATTGGCACATAATGCACGGCCCTTTTCCCAGTCCACCAGGTTAGCTTTGTTGACACCACGTAACACTGTGTCATTTTTTTCTATGTGAACTTCTCTTGCGACTTCCTCTGGGTCACTCTTTTCTTTACATTCTTCCCTTTCGGCTTCTACCTGGTCATAATCTTCTTTATGCTCTTCCCTTTCTGCTTCCTCCGGGTCAATCTTTTCTATATATTCTATCCTCTCTTCAGCCCGATGAGTGCTTTCTTTTTCCACCAGTTCTTTCGGAAGGTATTTTAAGATCATCTCCTCCAGTTTCGGCAAGGAAACAGGTTTGGAAAGATAATCTCTAAAGCCCTCCTGCAGAAACATCTCTCTTGCGCCGGAAACAGCATTGGCTGTCAGGATAATGATCACCGCATCCCTGCTGAGATTATTTCGCAAAAGAGCGGTCTGCTTCAGGGTCTCCACCCCATCCATATCCGGCATCAGATGATCCATGAAAATGATATGGTAGGCCTTCTTTGTCATCATTTCCAGACATTCACTGCCACTCATGGCAGTATCGATCTGCATCCCGTGGTTCTTTAACAGGCCTTGAAATACTTTCAAATTCATGGCATTGTCATCCACCACAAGCAGCTTTGCACCGGGGGCAAAAAAGTCTTTACTATCCGCTTCTGAAAGGCTCTTGATGCTTTGATAATAGGTATGAACATTCTCTCCGATTACCCGTTCATCGGTCTGCAGCTGCTCCAGATAGAAAAAGAAATCAGAGCCTTCTCCATAGGTACTTTCCACCTGCAAACGGCTTCCCATAAGCTTTAACAGACGCATGGTAATCGAAAGGCCAAGACCAGTTCCTTCAATATTTCTGTTTCTGCTCTCATCCACCCGCTGGAAGGCATCAAACAGTCGTCCTATATCTTCCTGTCTGATGCCGATGCCGGTATCACTGACTGAAACATAAAGCTGTACTTTTCCCTGCGACAGCTGCTTTCCGGAAACCGTCAGGGTAATCTTTCCTCGCCTGGTATATTTTACGGCATTGGTCAGAATATTAGTAATAATTTGACGTATCCGCACCTCATCACCGTGCAGATGCACCGGCGTATCAGGGGCTATGTTCATTTCCAACTGAAGTGTCTTTTCCTCCGCCTTAGTTCGAATCATCTCGGTGGTCTCAACCAAAACCGCTCCCAAATCATAATCCACTGGAAGAATATCCATTTTACCGCTTTCGATTTTGGAAAAATCCAGAATATCATTGATCAGGGAAAGCAGCACACCTCCTGCCCGCTTGATATCTGCGGCATACTCCAGAATCTGTGGATCGTCACAATCCCGCAGGATCATCTCATCCATCCCCAGCACTGCGTTGATAGGCGTTCTGATCTCATGGCTCATATTGGCCAGGAATTCAGATTTGGCATAATTGGCATGCTGGGCAACCTCCTTCGCCTGCTCTGCCTCTTCTTTTGCCTCCTCTGCCACCTTCTTTGTTCTGCTCAGTTCCTCTATTGTGACGGCAAGTTTCTGATAATCCGGCGTCTCCATCGTAAAAAGCATCATCATAAGTCCCAGTGCACTCATAAATAACGCCAACAACGTATCCGGGAAGAAAAACATCTGCAGTACCAGACCGCACAACTGGAAAAAGGCAAAGATAAAAATGGCAGTACGCTGCCAGGTCCGGAACTTCCGGAAATGGCACACCAGAATGATTGCCGAACAAATAACAAAATAGGAAGGTGCTATGTAAACAGCCAGATATGTGGGTCCCTTCACATACTCTCCCTCTCTGCTAAAGGAAAAGAAGTAACCGGTAAACATATTGAAAAGCAGAATCAAAAAATAGACACCCACAAAGACCTGATTGACTCGGATAAAGGGACTCTTTTTCTCATCCTGATAAATGAATAACAGATCGTAATACATCATCTGATAGCCTAGAAGTGCAACAGAAACAAAATACAAAGTATTCAGCACCGTATTCAACTGTATCGGAACCAGATGCGCATAGCTGATCGTAATGGCGGTGGTCACATCCAGAACAGTTGCAATCAGTCCCATCCAGGTAAGCTTTCGAAATTCACGGTTCAGGACGGTATTGGTTTCATACTGCATTTTGATAAAAAACAGCAGCACAATCAAAAATATAGTAGAAGAAACTTCATAACAAATATTGTATTTTAGTATCATTATCTTGCTCCTATCTGTATATTACTTCTGTAATTCTTCTTCATCCAACAACAAATTTCTTAATAAAAAGTCCAAATACTCGGTTGTTTCATGAACACCATTTTTCAAATCATTATAGTAACCTTTACTCATCCAGTTCCGTATCAAGAAACACTTCTTCGCCGCCCGCGTAGTAATGAATACAATCATCAAATCCAAATCCGAAATCCAAAGCTTCCGGGGAGGTATTGGTTTCAAACAAAAATACAAAATCGTTGCCGTTATAGGGAACAAAGACGCAGGAATAATCAAAGTCCTGGTTCCCGTAAGACCGGAATACTTTCAGATTGCTGCTCTGCGTCAGCATTTTCTCATTAAAGAAAATATTTCTCTGCGTCCTCCATGCGGATCACCCTGACACAATACCGGTCAGATCTTTTGGCCTGAATCACCCTCCTGAATTTCTACAATGTTGATGGATTTGATACCATCATAACGTCATATCGAGTAATACGTGTGCGGGTACATATCAACGAACTCTTTAACGATAACTCCGTTTTTGCACTCACCTATAGTTCTACAAGAACTATCCACCTTCCATTTCTCTTTCCATTTTCACGGGCAATTAAGCCTTTATCCTGCATTTCGACAGTTCTTGTTTTTATTGTTCTTTCTGATTTACCAATGATAGTTGCAAGTTCCTTCTGAGTAATACTAGGATTTTTTATAATTTCCTGTATAATCGCCCTCTCTCCCAAAGTGCAATTTTTGCACTTTGATATAGTATTTTTTGCACTTTGAATTACACTTTCATTTTGAAAATCAATATGCATATATCTATTTTTAAGTTCGTGACCAGCATTCATTAGTAGATTTTCAAAAAACTTCTCCAAAAACTCAGTTGTTGCATGAATACCATTTTGCCAATCATTGTAATTAGCTCTAACCAATGCATTTCTGAAATACCAAGAATTCTCAGCAAAAGTTTCATTACTTACCGAAAAGCCAAAAGTATTTAAGTATTTAATAATGAACACTGCTGTGGATCTGGTATTTCCTTCTCCAAAAGGATGAATCTGCCATATTCCGGAAGTGAATTTTGCGATATGTTTTACGGACTCTTCTATTGAAAGACCCTCATAAGAGAATGTTTTTTCCTGCGAAAAATCATAATCGAGCGTATCTCTAATAATATCAAATGGCGCATACATTACAGTATCACCCTTAAGTACCCATTCCTTTTTTGTAATGTTGTAATCTCGTATTTTGCCTGCGTGACTAAAAACACCTTCAAACAACTTACGATGAATATTCTGCCATTCAACAGGTGAAAACTGAAATGTCTTTTCACCAAGAAGTTTTGCAATCCTTACCGAAACAATATCCGCTTCCTTAGTATCTTCTTCAACCTCACTTCTATCCCGTCTTTCTTCATAATAGCTTTGAATACGTCTATCAGCTTCAGATATGGTTATCTTTCCTTCTATGTGCTCCTTAGCGGTTTCTATCAAATATTCAGAAGTTTTTAGGCCATCAACATCCTGAAGACCAATTGCTGTTTTCCATGCATTGCTCTTGTCTACCTTATCAGGTTCACCTTGACGTATATATTCATTTAATTCTAATTCCCAATTATTCTCTGACATTTACCTACCTCTAAATGTTCTATATCGTCTTCTTGAAACAAATAATCCTTCCAAATATCCAACAGGACTTGTTTCACAGCCTTCTACATAATCGTGTCATATCTTTTTCAAAAGCTCTCATATCAATTATCCTTTATTAACTGTTCTTTTTACAAATTAACGATACCATCTCCACATGCTCTGTAAACGGGAAAAGATCATATGGGGTCATCTCCCTTACTTCATACTTATACTTGGAAATCAAGTACTCCAGATCCCTTGCAAGGGTATCCGGTCCGCAGGATACATATACCAGTCTTCTTGGTGCCAGCTTCATCACCGAATCCAGGAAAGCTTCCGTGCTGCCACTCCTTGGGGGATCCATAAATACCACATCCGCATGTTCCCCACGTTCCGCCATGTTTACCATGAACCGGCCTGCATCATTGCAATAGAAATCCGCATTCTCGATATGGTTACGCTTGGCATTGTACACCGCATCCTTTATCGCATCTTCATTTAACTCCACGCCGATCACCTTCTGCACCTTATCGGCCGCAGTCAAACCAATCGTACCAATGCCGCAGTACGCATCAATAACTACATCTTTTCGGGAAAAGCCTGCATATTCCATAGCCTTCATGTACAGCTTTTCTGTCTGCACGGAATTAATCTGGTAAAAAGAGGGGGGTGACAGCTTATACAGCTTGCCGCACAGTTCATCTTCAATATACCCTTTGCCATATAACGTAATATTTCTGGTTCCTAAAACCATGCTTGTCTTTTTGTCATTCACGTTGAGAATAACTGTTGAAATCTCAGGGAATTGCTTCAGAAGTGCCTTAACAAAATTGTTCTTGGACGGGAAAATAGGAGAAGCGCAAACCAGAATCACCATCACCTGCCCGGTCTTATGCGCCGTTCTAACCATCACGTGGCGAAACAATCCATAACCGGTATCTTCATCATACACACGTATTTTGAAGGAGGACAGCATGTTACGAATAGCAACAATAATCCTGTCTGCTTTCTCATTTTCCAGCAAACAACTATCAATCGACACCACCTTATGAGTGCCTTCCTCGTAGATACCGGAGGTAATTCCTTTCTTTCTGTCGAAATGAAAAACAGCATGCACCTTGTTGCGATAGTGCTCCGGATTCTCCATACCTACAATCGGTTTTACAGGACCGAACCTGCCAAGCAGCTCCTCCATCATTTTCTGTTTGAGGGATAGCTGCTTCTTATATTCCACATCGATGTACCGGCATCCGCCGCATTGTCCGGATGCGGGGCATCGTGATTGTGTCCTAGATGCTTTCTTAGTGCCCGCCTCTTTTCCCGGTTGCACTTTGGTCGGTTGCACTTTAGCTTCTTGTCTTTTGGTGATTTTTACTTTGGCAACTTCTCTACTCATCGCCGCCATACCTCCAGTTTTTTGCCTTGTCCCAGCGTTCCTTCTGCCCCAGGTACTGTTCATTCAACCAATCGGCAGCTTCAGAAACGCCTTCTGCGGTTAATGGGAGGCTCAGAAACTGTTTTTCTTCCTCGGCAGTAGCATGGATACCAAAAGGCTCCGGCCAGATGGTAACCAATAAGTCGTTCCCATCTTCACTTTGTACTTTCTTCAGCATATAGCGCATGCCGTCCATACTACCGCTGTATTCTTCTTTCTTAATGTAATTGAGTGGATGAAATGTTTCTTTATCTATCATATTCCTATTCCTCATCACAAGTTGATTTTTGCTAATCCTATTTTTTCTCGCAGATCGTGCCGCCACCGACAACCACATCACCATCATAGAGTACCACTGCCTGACCGCAAGTAATGGCTCTCTGGGGTTCGTCGAAAACCACCTTCACCAGCCCCTCTTCCAAACTTACGGTAGCAGGACTTTCCTTGTGCTTGTATCGAATCTTTGCCATGCAGCGAAGAGTTTCGCCGGGGCGGATACCCTCCACGGAAATCCAGTTGAAATCCTTTGCATACAACGTGTCTGCAAAAAGAGCTGCATTGTCGCTAAGCACCACCTCATTGGTGGCCGGACGGATCTCTTTTACAAAAAGAGGCTCTTTGTAACTGATCCCCAGTCCTTTTCTCTGACCAATGGTGTAGTAAATGATACCCTTATGACGACCAATCACCTGACC
>JAQXLY010000038.1 GCA_029012365.1 Lachnospiraceae bacterium
CAGACCAGAGATTTGCCTCCACCTTCCTTCAGATTCGCAGTCACCCACGACACCCTTGGTTTTGGCTGTGTCCTTCCCACTACTAGGGCGAACTAGGGACTTGCACCCTTTAGCGACGTGCGCCGCAAGGCGCACTTAAAAAAGAGAGAATAGATTTCTCTATCCTCTCTGTAAAAATCCTATAAAATCAAGGGATTTCGGCTTAGCCAAAGTATCTCTTTAACAGACCCTCAAATGCTTTGCCGTGTCTTGCCTCATCACGAGCCATCTCATGAACGGTGTCATGGATAGCGTCAAGATTTGCAGCCTTTGCGCGCTTTGCAAGGTCTGTCTTACCTGCGGTAGCACCGTTTTCAGCGTCAACACGAAGCTCCAGATTCTTCTTGGTGCTGTCGGTCACTACTTCACCGAGAAGCTCAGCAAACTTAGCCGCATGCTCTGCCTCCTCGTAAGCAGCCTTCTCATAATACATACCGATTTCCGGATAACCCTCTCTGTGAGCTACGCGGGCCATAGCAAGGTACATACCTACTTCGCAGCATTCTCCTTCAAAGTTTGCACGAAGATCCTTTAAAATGTCCTCGCTGACACCCTTTGCAACACCTACCACATGCTCTGCAGCCCATGTCTTCTCTCCTGCCTGCAGGGTGAACTTTTCAGCCGGTGCCTTACAAACCGGGCAGCTCTCCGGAGCGGAATCACCTTCATGAACATAACCACATACCTGACATACATATTTTGCCATACTTTCTTCGCCGTGCCGCGTACTCGTCTTACGCACGGCATCCTCCTTTTCTCAAATATAATTTTGTTTTCGGCTAAGCCGTTTGTTTCTTAAAACCAGTAATCGTTACTGATATCATTTTAACAGAGAGATTTTAAAATGTCAAGCTCTTTTTTGCATTCATACAATCCGGACAGCATCCGTAAAAATAAGTAACATGTCCTTCAATGCTTCCCTTGAAATTTGCCCCGGCAATTACATTGATATGATCTATTTCCGCCATCTCCAAATCGGATACTCTTCCGCATTCCCCGCATAAAAAGTGATAATGCGGCCTCGTACACCCGTCATACCGCTCGCTTGAGCCGCCGCAGGAAATACGAAGTATCTCCCCCGCATCCGCCAGCATATTCAGATTGCGGTACACTGTTCCAAGACTGATATTCGGTATCTTCTCTCTCACATTTTCATATACCGTGTCGGCAGTCGGATGAGATACCGTACTGTGCAGATACTCAAGAATAGCGTCTCTTTGCTTACTATACTTCACTGTATCATACCCCATTTCCGTCAAAATCAGTAAAAGTTACTAATATTAGTATACTCCTGTATATAAGATATGTCAAGCCGTAAAATTTAAAGGCATCCTACGGCTGTCATCACCGCAAA
The DNA here is from genome assembly GCA_029012365.1 of Lachnospiraceae bacterium. Taxonomy (GTDB): domain Bacteria; phylum Bacillota; class Clostridia; order Lachnospirales; family Lachnospiraceae; genus SIG307. The sequence continues at coordinate 1,394 of JAQXLY010000038.1, forward strand.
ATGCCTTTTCGTACTGTTCATCTTTTTATTCCGACGTCTTTCCTTTTTTTCCTCCGGACCTTTTATGCTGCACACTGCGCTTTTCGCCGGATTTACTCTTATCGTGTCCGCTTCTTTTTCCTATGCTTTTTCCTTCGGTTTTTCCGCCGCCGTTTGCACGCTCCACCAAAACGCTCCGTCCCCTGATTTTAACGTTATGCATTGCCTGAAGTACTTCTTCTGCGTATTCTCCCGGCACTTCCACAAAGGTATAATTATCATACATCTGAATCGAACCTACCAGCTGCCCCGGCATTCCGCTTTCTCCTGCAATCGCACCTACAATATCCCCCGGACGTATCTTATCTCTCTTGCCTACATTCACAAACAAACGGGCTCTGGCAGACCTGCCTTCCCCTTCGCTCATGTCCAGCCCTTCATCTATGGCCGTATCCGTGGCAAATTCTCCCATGGAAAGCTTCAGTAACGCCGCCGCCATCTCTAATGATGTACAGTCCGTCTCATCAATATGCTTTTCAATCAGCTCTGTCATACTATGAAGCTCACCGCCCGCTATCAGCTCATCCACTCTGTTCATGAGCTTTTCCGCACGAATTTCATTAATATCGTTCACAGACGGCACAGGGCGCAGATGAATCTTTGTCTTACAGTAGCGCATAATGTCTTTCAGCTTATAAATCTCCCTGCCGACAACCAGCGTATGAGAGGTTCCGACCCGTCCGGCCCTTCCGGTTCTGCCGATGCGGTGTACATAATACTCGTCATCCTGCGGAACATCATAGTTAAATACCGCCTCCACATCATCCACATCGATTCCTCTTGCAGCCACATCGGTAGCCACAAGCAAATCAATCTTTCCGCTTCGGAACGCTTCCATCACACGGTCACGCTGCTGCTGCTTTAAATCACCGTGCAGCCCGTCCGCAAAATAACCGCGAAGCTGTAAATCCGCAACTAGTTCATCTACCATCCTTTTGGTATTACAGAATACCAAAGCACGCTTCGGATCGTACATATCCAAAAGCCTTGCCAGTACCTCCGGCTTGTTTTTCTGCCGTACCTCATAATAATACTGCTCAATCTTCGGCACCGTCAGTTCTTTCTTTACCACACGGACAATTTCCGCATCCTTCTGATAGGTTTCTGCCAAATCAAGAATCGGCTGCGGCATGGTTGCAGAAAACAATAAGGTCTGGCGCTCTTCCGGAAGCTCCTTTAAAATCGTCTCGATATCTTCCCTGAAGCCCATATTTAACATCTCATCCGCTTCGTCCAGTGTAATCATCCTTACGGTTCCCATTTTCAGCGTATGACGACGCATATGATCCATGACACGCCCCGGCGTACCGATAATCACCTGCACACCACCCTTTAAGGAACGAATCTGTTTATTCATATCCTGTCCGCCGTAAATCGGCAGCACCTTTACTCCGTGCATGAACTTCGCCAGCTTACGTATCTCCTCCGCCACCTGTATCGCCAGTTCTCTGGTCGGACAGAGCACCAGTGCCTGCAGACTCCTGTCCTTTGAATCCACCCGCTGCAAGAGAGGAATACCGAATGCTGCTGTCTTTCCGGTACCGGTCTGTGCCTGTCCTATCATATCTTTTCCCTCTAACACTACCGGAATTGCCGCAGCCTGAATCGGCGTCATTTCCTCAAATCCCATCTCTGCCACTGCACGTAAAATCGGTGCATTTAAATTTGTTTCGTCAAATCTCATACTGTTATTATAATCCTGCTCTCTCTGTTTTTCATCGTCTCTTCGCCGATTCCCGCTCCGGCACAAAGACTTTGTCAGTATAACATACAATTTCCCAAAAAGCAATAATAAAGAGGGGGCACATCCTCCCGGAACTTTTTTATTTTGCAAACGTATTATAAAGACCGATGAAAAAAATCCCAATCAGTATCAGCGGAAGCACAAAGGTCATGTATCCTCTCATCCAGCCTGCGACCTTTAAGCCCCTTCCTTCGTTTGCCTCCGCTGTAAACTTCTTCCAGCCCCATCCGTATCTGCACGTACAAAAAATAACAAAAATCAGCGAACCGAGCGGTAACAGCAGATTACTTACAATAAAATCCTCCAAATCCATAATATTGCTTCCTTTTCCCATCGGCTCCACATTCTTCCAGACATTAAAGCCGAGTACGCACGGAACGGACAACGCAAACAGAAGAATTCCGTTTAAAATACATGCCTTCTTTCTTCCTATGCCAAACAAATCAATGGTACACGATACCAGATTTTCAAACACAGCCAGTACCGTGGATAAAGCCGCAAAGGACATGAAGATAAAAAACAGACTTCCCCACACCCTTCCCATCGGAAGATTGTTAAAAATATTCGGTAACGTAATAAATATCAGGCTTTTCCCGCTATCCACCTGCACGCCGTATGCCATGCATGCAGGAAAAATAATCAGTCCCGATGCAAAAGCGACAAACGTATCTAACACCGCCACACGGACCGACTCCCCCATCAAAGCACGCTCTTTGCCGATATAGCTTCCGAAAATCGCCATACTGCCGATACCGATACTAAGGGTAAAAAACGCCTGATTCATGGCACCCACTACAATATTGCCGATGCCCACTTCCTTCATCCGGCCGGTATCCGGCAACAGATAAAAGCGAAGTCCCTCCGCACTGCCGTCTAATGTCACACTGTTCACGGCAAGTATCACCATAATTCCGAGAAGAGCTAACATCATCCACTTTGTAATACGCTCCAGTCCGTTTTTCAGTCCAATGGAACACACCAGTACGGCAAGACCGATTACAATTCCGACAAACAGCAGAAGTATCCCCGGCTTTGTCAGCATTCCCTCATACGCGGTCTTAATTCCGGATGCATCAAGTCCCTCAAAGCTGCCCGAAGCAATATCTGTAAAGTATTGCAGCAGCCACCCCGCCACACTGGTATAAAACATCAGCAGCAAATAATTGCCGAGCATGGAAATATATCCATGAATATGCCATTTACTGTTCTCCGGCTCCAGCTCCTGATAAAACCTGACCGGACTCTTCCGTCCGGCACGTCCGATGGCAAATTCCATCGTCATAATCGGAACACCTAATATAATCAGAAAAAAGATATAAATCAGGACAAACGCTCCTCCGCCGTACTGTCCCACCATATACGGAAACTTCCACACATTTCCGATTCCTATGGCGCATCCGGCACTTAACAAAATAAAACCAAGACGACTTCCTAACCGCTCTCTTTGCATTGAACCTTCTCTCACTCTCTCTTAAAAAAACCTAAAGGCTCTCAAGCCAAAAAGCGGCATGCCGAATATGCAAACAAGGCACTCCCCACAGGCAATGCGGCTTCATCAAAGCGTACCGACGGATGATGCAGTGGGTAACAATACCCCTGTTCCGCCGCTCCTGCCGCCAGAGCCACCATAACGGACGGCACTTTTTCACTGATATAAGAAAAATCCTCCGAACCGGCCGTCTTTTCTCCCCGGCCTTGTGCCTTTCCTCCGGTGAGCTCCTGCGTTGAAAAAGCCTTTTCATCTCCAAGAAGCTCCTTCGCATACCCTAACACATCCTTCGAAACCGAAGCGTCATTTTGTAGTGCAGGACATCCGCAAGGGAACTCCACCTCTGCCTCTGCCAGAAAGACTGCCGCAGTCTGCTTTGCAATCTCCTGCAGGCGTTTCTTTAAATATTCCCTTGTCTCCTCGGAATAGGAACGCATCGTACCTTTTAGCTCTACCTGATCCGGTATTGCATTGGCTGCCTCGCCGCCTTTGATGCTTCCTACGGTCAGGGTTGCCCGTTCTCCCATGGAAAGCTCTCTGGTCTGCACACCCTGTATGGCAAGTATCATATGCGCGGCAACATTTACCGGGTCAACACCAAGATTCGGCGAGGAGCCGTGGCATCCTTTCCCCTTGATACGAATTGTAAAATAATCCGCTGCCGGAGCACTCACCCCCGGAGAGGACACAATCGCCGTTCCCGTGGAAAACATCGTACCCGTCATTACATGAATCATCATGGCCGCCGATACCGGAGGATTTTGAAGCACTCCGGCTTCTATCATATCTTTAGAACCCGAAAGCAGCTCCTCTGCCGGCTGAAACATAAGACGTACCGTGCCGGACAGCGTCTGCTCCCGTTCTTTTAAAAGCTTTGCTGCTCCAAGAAGCATTGCCGTATGCATATCATGTCCGCAGGCATGCATGTTACCGTTCGATGCCACAAAAGCTTCTCCGCTTTCTTCCGAAATCGGCAGTCCGTCCATATCGGCCCGGAGCAAAAATACAGTATCGCTGTTCTTTTTACCAAGCTCCGCAACAAGTCCTGACTTTCCGCACGGCTTTGCCGTAATCCCCATAGCCGCAAGCTCGCCCTTTACATAGGCAAGAGTTCCCGGCAAATCAAAGCCGGTCTCCGCATGTGAATGCAGATAACGCCGCCATGCTATCAGCTGCTCTTTCTCTTGTTCCGCCGCCTGTAATATTTCCTGCTTTACTCTATCCATATTTTTCTACCTCCGTCCGGACAATATTCTATTCTCATTATAAGTGTTCCCTGTTTTTTCTGCAATAGTCCGGCACGGCAATTTCTGTTTTTTCCGGGCAAGCCCTTAGAAAAAAAGAAAGGGGCTGATACATACTAATGCAACAGCCCCCTGCTTTCTTATGCGTTTAACATTATCTTTTCATTATTAAAAACTTTTACTACTGCCGCCACTATAATTAATGTACATACTATATTTCCGAGTACACTGCAGCCAAACTGCATAAGGCTCAGCTCATTTGTTACAATTCCCTGAATCGAAAGAGCTGTTCCGTATACCGGAATTGCATAAGTTGCCTGGGAAGGAGCACTTCCGCCGGCACTGAACATAGTCGTAATGCCGAGTACAAGCACAATCATATACAACGGCATGACATATGCATTTGCCTCCTTCGCATTTTTAGCAAAAACAGAAACGAGACAAAGCGCAGCTACATAAAGAAGAATCAGACTTACCATAACCGCCAGCAGCTCCACCATCTGTAACGGTGATAAGGAAATGTTCATCGGAAGTCCTGCTTCCTCTTCCATTCCGCCCATCATCATCGGCATTGCGAATATCATCGATACTGCATATACAATGGAGGATAAGGAAGAAAGTACGGAAAGGCCGAACAGCTTGCCGAACACAATCGAGCTTCTCTTTACCGGACTAAGTAACATACTTGCCATCGTACCGCGTTCCTTTTCGCCGGCAATGGCATCTACACAAAGTCCCATTGCACTTGCAAATAATAAAAACGTAATCAGGTACGGAAGCATCATTGCAAGGAATTCCCCGTTTGCTTTGTCTTCATTTACAATCAGCTCTTCCTTTGTATCAAATACCGTAAGTAAATCCAGATTGCCGAAGCGGCTCTGTAACAGAGAAGTCTGGAGCGGTGCCAGAATCATATTGTTAAAGTTACCTCTTGCTGCCGAGGAATAGTTCTGGGTAGAATTATAAAAAACAGTAACCGAAGGAATCGGGTCTCCTGCATTGGTATATGCTCCGGCCTTTGCAAGAAACTCTTTGTCAAATATTACGAAAAGGTCCACACCGCCTGCCAGAATTTCATCCTTAATTCCGGCAAGCTTCTCTGCCGAAGCATCAGCGTTCAAGTAGGTGATTTCTGCTGTATCCGCATATCCATTCTGTCCGGCTAATGTAGCAAAGCCATCCGGCGCATTTTGTACATAAACAGTAGAAACATGCTCTTCTACATCTGATACCATTCCCTTTACCAGCATTCCCATCAGTCCGTAAATACCGAACATTAACACCGCCGGCAGAATAAACAGGGAAAAAATCATCTTTTTATCGCTGAACACACGAAATATTTCTTTTTTAAATATATCCTTCATTTATTTCTCCTCCTTATGATGCGCCTTGTAAAGGTTAAAAAATGCGTCCTCCAAATCCTTCGCTCCCGTATGTGCCAAAAGCTCATCCAGTGTTCCTTCCTCAACCTTTTTACCATCAATTATTATACCGACGCGGTCGCAAAGCTTTTCAGCCTCCGACATAATATGCGTGGAAATAATTACGAGCTTTCCCTCGTCGCGAAGCTTTAAAAGCAAATCCGTAACATTACGTGCCGTAATAATATCCAGCCCGTTGGTCGGCTCATCAAAGATAACAACCTTAGGATCATGTACGAGACTGACCGCGATTGCAGCCTTCTGCTTCATACCTGTAGACAGTTCCTCGATTTTCTTGTTCTCAAAATCGGTAATATCAAAGTATTCAAACAGTTCCTTGCGGCGCTTTTCTATGGTTGCATCATCCAGACCGTGTAACCTTCCGAAAAATCCGAACAGATATTTCGGTGTAAAATGAGGATCCAGCTTGATTTCATTCGTCAGAAAGCCGATGCACTCACGCACCTTCTCCGATTCCTTTACGGTATCAAATCCGCAGACACTGACCGACCCTTCTGTCGGCTTTAATAATGTAGCCACGCACCGGAGAGTGGTCGTCTTTCCGGCACCGTTCGGTCCCAGAAGACCGTATATTTCACCCGGTTTTGCTACCAGTGAAATGTTGTCTGCTGCTCGCTTTACGGTTTCTTTTGTTTTCAGCTCAGCCATTTTCTTTTTATTGAGCTTATACACTTTGGTCAGATTTTTAATTTCTATCATCTTTATACTCCTTTCATTTGACCTTTTATAATCCAAGTTCTTCTAATGAAATCCCTTGCATTTCCAAATAATACGGCATATTTACCGCAAGGATGACAAAACCGGCAAGGAAGAGAATACCCGCAATTATGCATACCGCTAAAACGTGTTTTCCCTTTATCTTCTCCCCCTTTGGCTTAAGCAGTGCTGTTCCCGCAAGCATCAGCGGCGGTGCCACCACTCCTATCATCAGATATGACGCGAGACTGATCAGCCCGAATCTCCAGTCGTTCGCAAGCATCGCGGATGCATCCGATGCCCCCTCCGAAGCAACAGCTGTACTTGTCGCAGACATGGTAGCAAAGCTGATTAATACCGGAAACAGATTGTTCACCGCATGAAATATTGCCGGAATAACAATATTCTTTGTCTTTAGCATAACCCATGTAAGAGCCGCTCCGAGCACTGCTGTTGTAAGGAATCTGAACGGATCCATATGGAACACTCCGAAAATAATACCCATGCACAATACGGTAATCCATTCTCTCTTTACTCCGCGAAAGGTATGTAAAATAAATCCGCGGTGTACGGCTTCTTCGCAAATTGCAGGCATAACGGAAACAATAATAATACTGAGCCACACTTCTCCGTCTGTCATTACATCACTCAGTCCGCTCGAAACAGCCTGCACCTCCTCCGGGAAAACCACCATCATAAGGAGCGTGGCAATCATTGTACATAGAAAGCTACCCATCCAGAACAGCAATACACCGAAGATTTCACGAAGCTTAGGTACCTTTATCGGAAATACCTCTTTTAAGTTCTGCTTAAAAATAAGTGCCGCGGCAATCGCCATTACAAGCAGAAGAAGCTCTGTAATCCCAACTCCGATTAACCCCAGATACATCTGAACCGGAATACCGACAATCAGAAAAATTACCATCATCACTACAAATGTAACAACTCCGTGCCACGGCTTCAACTTTTTTTGTTCCATACCTTCCTCCTTTTCTTTCAAAACCGATTTACTCTCCTTCTCCCTCCGTACATATACTGTATATGTCTATATACACAGTATATGCACACTCCTGTCTTTTGTCAAGTACTTTTTTCATATTCTTTTAAGCAAGCAGATATATAGATTTACAAAAGGACCGGTATCGAATCACAAACGTTGATTCAATCCGGTCCTTTTGTAAATTATGATAATTCCTCACAGTCACTGCATTCTATAAAACTATTCCAGATACTCTCTCAGATTTTTCGACAAAGGTTCGATTGCCTCTCTGCAATCCTTGCAAAGATTCAGCTCGCCCAGTACATAATCATCAAACGGCTTGCAGCGCTTCATTTCTCCGCACAAATAGCACTCCGTCTTTTTACAGCCTGCAAAACCGACCGCCGTAACAGCCATAATACCTGCAAGCGCAACGATTCTAAATACTTTCTTTCTCATTGGCAACTCCTCTTTTTCTTTTCGACCGGGTTACGGTTTATATCCTCATTATAAAATGCAGGCTTTAAATTGTCAAGATGCTTTGGCGTACAAACCGTCTGCGCCCTTATCGATTATTATCGTACTTCCCGGTGCCGCTTCATCACTGAGAATCAGTCTTGCGCTCAAGGTTTCCACATACTTTTGAAGATACCGCTTTAACGGTCGTGCACCGTAAACCGGGTCATATGCCTCTTCAATAATATATTCCCTTGCCTCCGGCGTCAGTGCTATGGAGAGCTCCTTATCCGCCAGACGCTTGTTTAAATCCGCAATCAGAAGCTCAATAATACCTCCGATGTTGTCCTTTGTAAGCGGCTTAAAGAAAATTGTTTCATCCAGACGATTCAAAAATTCCGGACGGAAATGGGCACGCAGCTCCGTGTTCACTGCCGCTCTCGCCGATTCGCTGATTTCTCCGTCGGCATCAATACCGTCTAAAAGATATTGGGAACCGATATTGGAGGTCATAATCAGAATCGTATTCTTAAAATCGACGGTTCTGCCCTGTGAGTCCGTGATACGTCCGTCATCAAGCACCTGAAGCAGCACATTGAACACATCCGGATGTGCCTTTTCGATTTCATCAAACAGCACCACGGAATACGGCTTTCTGCGTACTGCCTCCGTAAGCTGTCCGCCCTCCTCATAGCCTACATATCCCGGAGGCGCTCCTATCAGACGGGATACCGAATATTTCTCCATATATTCGCTCATATCAATACGAACCATGTTTGCTTCATTATCAAACAAAGAGGCTGCCAGTGCCTTTGCAAGCTCTGTCTTGCCTACACCCGTCGGTCCGAGGAACAAGAAAGAGCCAATCGGCTTCGTCGGGTCCTTGATACCTGCCTTTGCCCGGAGAATCGCATCCGCCACCTTTCTCACACCCTCATCCTGTCCGATGACTCTGCGGTGCAGCTCCTCATCCAGATGAAGCGTCTTATTCCTTTCGCTCTCCGTCAGCTTTGCGACCGGAATACCCGTCCAGCGCGATACAATTTTGGCAATCTCCTCATCACTGACATTTTCATGCACAAGAGTATGACCCTCCTTTGCAACCGCTTCCTCCTCGGCCGCAAGCATTTTCTGAAGCTCCGGCAGCCTTCCGTATTTCAGCTCCGCTGCCTTGTTCAAATCATATTCTCTCTCCGCTTTTTGTATTTCGCCGTTCAGAGCTTCCAACTGCTCTCTCAGCTTTTGAACTCTCTCTACCGACGCTTTCTCATTGTCCCATTTTGCCTTCGACTGTGCAAAGCTCTCCCTCTCCTCGGCAAGCTCCTTCTGCAATACCTCCAGCCGTTCTCTGCTGATACGGTCATCCTCTTTCTTTAAGGCAGCCTCCTCAATCTCCAGCTGCATAATATGCCGCTTCACATCATCAAGCTCCATAGGCAGGGAATTCAGCTCTGTTTTAATCAGTGCACATGCCTCATCGACCAGGTCGATTGCCTTATCCGGCAAAAAGCGGTCCGAAATATAACGGTTCGAGAGGGTTGCCGCAGAAACCAGTGCTCCATCGGTAATCCGCACTCCGTGGAATACCTCGTAGCGCTCCTTCAAGCCACGAAGAATCGAAATGGTATCCTCCACTGTCGGTTCATCCACAGATACCGGCTGGAATCTACGTTCCAATGCCGCATCCTTTTCAATATACATACGATATTCGTTTAATGTAGTTGCTCCGATACAATGAAGCTCTCCTCTTGCCAGCATAGGCTTTAGCATATTTCCCGCATCCATTGCTCCGTCCGTCTTTCCGGCACCTACAATGGTATGCAGCTCATCGATAAAGAGGATAATCTTTCCGTCACTCTTTTTCACTTCCTCCAGCACAGCCTTTAAACGTTCCTCAAACTCACCCCGATACTTCGCACCTGCTACGAGTGCCCCCATATCCAGTGCAAACAAAATTTTATCCTTTAGGCTTTCCGGTACATCTCCCCGCACAATACGCTGTGCAAGTCCCTCTACTACCGCTGTTTTACCGACACCCGGCTCACCGATTAATACCGGATTATTTTTCGTCTTTCTGGAAAGTATGCGGATAACATTTCGTATCTCCGTATCTCTGCCGATTACCGGATCAAGCTTCTGGTTTCTGGCACGCTCCACTAAGTCGTAGCCGTACTTTTCCAGAGTATCATAGGTTGCCTCCGGATTATCCGTCATCACCTGCTGATTGCCACGCACTGTAGCAAGTGCCTGTAAGAAGCGTTCTCTTGTAATTCCGAAGGTATGGAACAGCTCTTTAACCTCCCTTGACGGATACTTTAACAGAGACAGGAATAAATGCTCTACCGAAACGTAAGCATCTCCCATAGCCTTTGCTTCATCCTCCGCGTAAATGAGTACCTTATTCAGCTCATTTCCTACATATATCTGAGCTGCACCGCTCACCTTTGTCCGCTTATTTAATAATCCCTCAACCTGTGCCGTAAATACCTCCGGCACCATCTCCATTTTCGTAAGAAGCTTCGGAATCAATCCCTCGTCATCCTTCATTAATGCATACAAAAGATGCTCCTCGGCAAGTTCCTGATGCCCGTAATCATAAGCAATCTTCTCACAATCCTGTACCGCCTGCATTGACTTTTGTGTAAACTTATTAATATTCATAGTGCATCTCTCCCTTCCGTTACCTATGAACTCACAACTTTTTCTATTTGTTCTATATAGACTATAACACTGTTCTTCTTAAAATGCAAGTACTTTTTGATTATTATATTATTAGCTAATGTATCCCGCGAAATTCTTCATGTTCCTGTTTGTTTTCAAAAACTTGCATTCAATAGGGGCTGACGTCAACAAACGTCAGCCCCTATTGAAAGACCCTCACAAAGTTTAACAACCCCTCAAAAACTTTGCTTATCTAATTTTACACATACTCGGAATAGCTTATTCCTGTGTATTTTTTAAAGCATCTTCCGAAATAGTTCGGATCCGGAATCCCCACTTCATTCGCCGTTTCAAACATTTTGTAGCTGCTTTTTTTAAGCTCAATCGCACGTTCCATCCGGCATTTCATTAAATACTCCAAAAAGCTCATGCCCATCTCACGTTTGAATTTGCGGCTCAAATAACATGCATTAAATCCGAATTGTTGTGCAACGGATGTTAAATTAATCGTTGAATCCTTATAATTTTCTCTCAGATATATTGCAATTTGCTGTACCTCATAAGAGTTAATGCCTTCCTCTTCCGCTTCGACAATTTCAGACTCCGTCTTCCTCTTATCAATTTTCTCAACAACCTTTTTGAGAATTTTTTCGACATCCTTTCTCACAATAGGCTTCAGCATATATTCCACCACAGGAAGACTTACACACTGTCTGGCATACTCAAAATCATCAAATCCGGTAAGAACTATAACCATCAAATCAGGATATCTGGTTGTTGCTACTCTTGTGAATTCTATCCCGTTCATAAACGGCATACAAATATCCACAAAGACTATGTCAGGATTGACATCATCAATAACGTTAATCGCTTCAATACCACTCGCAGCCACACCTACAACCTCAAGTCCCAAAGCTTCCCAGGCAATGGTTTCCTGCAAACGCTTTCGTACTGCTATTTCATCGTCAATGATCATTACTCTGTACATTCTTTATCTCACCCTCGTATCTTGTTTTCCAAATTTCCATCGGGAAAATCAGCTCAATCTCTGTGTACTCACCTTTTTCACTACGTATATTAACCACATCGTCGCGTTTACAATAATATCTCATCCGATTTATTGTTCCTGCAAGACCAAATCCGTCAGTGTCATGGTTTCTGTTCGTTCTCTCGATTGCCTGAAACCTTTCTATTTGCGCACTATCCATTCCGATACCTGCATCATATACCAATATATGTAATCCATCTTCCTGCATTTTTGCAGTTATTCTAATAATACATTTTTCACCCTTTGGTTTTATTCCGTGATAAATGCAATTCTCCACCAAAGGCTGTAAAATCAGCTTAGGTACCATAAAATTCTGCGCTTCCTCATCAATATTGTATTCATCCGTAAACATATCCTCATATCTTGCTTTTTGCAGAAAAAGATAGTCCTGAGTAATTCTTATTTCATTCTCAAGCGGAATCTCTTTATTCCCTTTGCTCAAAAAGATACGATAAAAGCTTCCAAGCGTTTCCAGCGCTTCCTGTGTTCTTTCTGCCTGCTCCTGCATCGCAAGATAGCTGATTGTCTCTAATGTATTATACAAAAAATGTGGCTTAATCTGTTCATACAGTACCTTCATTTCCGATGCACGAATGTTCTCTTCCTCCTGAAGAAGACGGGAAAACAGTTCGTTCATATAATCAATCATACTGTTATAGCTTGCAGCCAGTCGCCCGATTTCATCATCAGGCATTTCTTCCTCTATTCGCCGTAGCCAGCCTTCCGACTTTGTTCTCTCAATTGCATCATTCAAAGTCAAAATAGGCATGGTAATATTCTTTCTTACAAAAAGATTATAAATAATTATAGTAAAATACAACGCGCAAAAGGTCAAAAGCATCGCAAACACTATTTCAATCGGCATAGGTTTTGCATGAGTACGTGCATAACACATAACCACCAGAGAATCTGTCGATTGCTTCGCAGTAAACACGCCCATCTTCCCGTTTACGAATTTGTTTTTGGAAATCATTTCTTTACTTACACAGCTTTCATTAAAAAAGTCTGCTACAGCTTCATCGCCGCACAAAAATGTGCCGGTATCGTCAGTGATACACATCCCGCTTACTTCCTGGAGTGAAAGCACCTCATCAAAACAACTGTTGGAAATATTCATAAATAACACTCCCAACAGTTTCTGCGTATAGATATCGTAGATTGCACGGGCAAATGTAAGGGACGGTACTCCATCCGTTTTCATAATAATGCCGTTCCCGTCAATGGAAAGCACCCTTGCACCCCTTGCATCCATAATACGTTCCCATTCATCTGCTTCCGTATTAATGAAATATGCGCTCTTGCCCGTATTTGCATATGCTCCGTCCAGTCTGAATACATAGACCGAATCAATATAGTTTACTTTTCCGTGTAAATTCAAAGTTTCATACATTCCCATACGGGCATCATAAGAATTATTCGGATTAGCCGCTTCGCTGCTAAGAAAGCTGACAACCTTTTCATTTACCATAATCAGCCTGGAAATGTAGTTATAATGTTGAATCGTAGCATTAATATTGGAAACCACATTATTCACGGCAGTTTCCGAAGCTCTGGCTCTGTAATCCGTATTAATTCTATGCAAAATGACAGCAAATGCCACTATAAAAACAATACTAAAAGAACCAAGCAGAAAGACAAAGAACTTCACCGTCTTCTGCTTGAGTGATTTCGATTGATTCATGCTACTTAATTGCTTCCACAGACCCATACTCTTTCCTCAGCCAACCGGTATAATGCAGACATATTTTAAATACAAGTTAACCCTTAATAGCTCCTGCAATAAAGCTGTCCTGAATTTTCTTACTGAAGAATATATAGAAAATCAGTAACGGGAACGTAGCCATAACCAATGCTGCACCTACCGGTCCCCAGTTTGTTAAGTGTTGACCTGTAAGATCCTTAATACCTACCGGTAGTGTTTTATGTGAACCACCATTCACAAAAATAGTTGCAAACATTAACTCATTCCAGCACTGCAGCAGAGTATATATTGATACCGTAGCAACTGCCGGCTTCATCAGCGGTACAATAATCTGGAAGAAAATCCGGAAGGTACCACAGCCGTCAATACATGCTGCTTCATCCAGCTCAATCGGAATTCCTTCCATAAAGCCGGTACAAATCAACACTGCCATTGCAAGCGAGAAAGCCGCATAAGGAACAATTAAGGCTATATACGTATCAACCAAATGAAGCTTCGAAATAATGATAAATACCGGTACAATGGATGCATGAATCGGAATTGTAAGTCCAAGCATCAGGAAGCTGTTCATTGTCTTTCTGCCCTTCCAGATAAATCTCGTAAGAGCAAACGTAGCCATAAGAGCAGCGAGCATAACAATTACAATCGTTGCAACCGCAACTAATGTACTGTTAAAATAATAAAGGAAAACATTTCCTGTTTTCAAGGCCTTCGCATAGTTTGACCACAACCATTCATTTGGAAGTCCTGCTACATTTCCGCCATATATTTCTGCATTGCTCTTTAATGAAAAAGTAAACATCCAATATATAGGAAACAAATTAACAAGTGCCCAAATACCCAATATCACATACAAAATTGTCTCTTTTACGGTTTTCCTTGCCTTGAGTGAGGATATTGATACTTCTTTCTTTGCCATGTTCATCCCCTCTTTCTTTTCTTACTTACCGTCTCTCTGTCTCTAAATATTGCATTGATTAGTATTGCAGCTGCGAAACAAAGAATAATTAACAGCAGAGCAATTGCACTACCCATACCATATCTGCCACCATCAAAGCCCTGATTAATCAAAAGAATCGTCGGTACTACGGCAGGATTATTACCCGGCTCTCCGCCCATCAATACATAAATAAGATCGAACGATTTAAAAGAACCCGTAACAGCAAAAATTGTACTGATTCTGAGAATCGGCTTTATATAAGGCAGAACAATATATCTGTTTACCTTAGCTTCACTTGCACCGTCTATCATTGCAGCCTCGCGGTATTCTGTAGGAACACTTTTTACTCCGGCATACAGTAAAAGCATGTGATATCCGACAAACTGCCATACGGTAGGTATAAATGCCGCAATTAATGCAGTTTTCGGATCACCGAGCCATATCCTTGTCCAGCTTTCTAATCCCAGAGCTCTTAAAGCTGTATTCAGAATACCATATTCAGGATTGTAAATCTTTAACCAAAGCTGACCGATTACTATGGTTGAAATCAATACCGGCATAAAGAATATCGATAAGAAGCCTCTTTCTCCCTTTCGGCCTTTTCCCAAAACCAATGCGAAGAACAACGAAATCGGAAGCTGAATAAATACAGATAATACCGCTAATAAACAGCAATTCCCCAAAGCCTTCCAAAAGCGAAGACGTTCACTTGTAAACAACTCTTTATAATTGTCTAAGCCAACAAAAGTCTTCGCTCCGAATCCTTTAAAGTTGAAAAAGCTGTAATAAGCAGACATAAAAATCGGTGCCACCAGAATTCCCACAAACAGTATTAATGCCGGTGCCATAAAAAGAGCAATTTTCCATTTACTGCTATATATTTTCTTCATACTTCACTTCCTTTTAAAAAGCGGTCCTCACAGGAAAATCCATATGAGAACCGCTTATAGTCATGTTATGGTTTGAATTACTTAATGTCCTTTACCAAACCGTCTACAAACTCCTGACCATTAATCTGGGAAGAATAAATCTTACTTACATAGTCAAGGTAAATCTGTGCGGTCTCAGCAGACATAGCAGTGTCACCGAATAACACGTACTGGCTTGCATTTGCACAAATCTCAGATACGGACTGGGTCAGCGGGTTAATGCTGGAGGTATCATAGTCCGGTGTCCAAGCCGGAAGACCGCAACCATCAAGGTAACCGTAACGGCAGATACCCTTAGCAAGCTCGAAAGCTGCCTTTGCAGCTACTTCTGCGTTCTTAGAACCTGCTGCTACTGCAAGAGTATCGGACGGTCCACCGATAAGCTCGCCTAACTGAGACTTGGAAGAATCAATTACCGGGAACTCAGAAACCTTAACAAAATCTAATCCTGCATTGCTGAAGTCTGCACAGTTCCAGGTTCCGTTCATGTAGAATGCATATTTTCCAGCCATGAAGTTAGCCTTAACTTCATCATTGGTAAGTGCAATTCCGTTCGGGTCGAAGTACTTCTTGTTAATCATTTCCTGGAAAATACCAACTGCCTTTGCAACATCTGCGTTGTTCCACGAATCGGTGCCTGCGAAAATCTTGTTAAGAGCGGTAGCACCTGCAGTCTTCTCAATGATGGACTCAAGGTACTCGGTTACACACCAGGTCTCCTTACCGGAGCAGCCAAACGGAATGATTCCCTTTGCAACAAGCTTATCGCAGCAATCAATAAGTTCATCGTATGTAGCCGGAACTTCGGTGTAACCAACTTCCTTAAGAAGGTTCATGTTAGCAAACATACCGACAATGTTCATGGTCATCGGAACACCGTAGTACTTACCGTCGTACTTAACGTTACCCATCATAACCTCAGGGAGCTCGTTCTTGTAGGTTGCGTAAACATCATCTACACAGTATACACGACCCTCGGATACGAAGTCACCAAGGAATGCACAGGACCAGGTAAAGAAAATGTCCGGCATCTCGTTTGCGGAAACTGCTGCCTTAATCTTTGTCTTGTAAGCCTGATTTTCTGTTGCTTCCCATTTGAAGTTGATTTCCGGGTGAGCCTTCTCGAAATCTGCAATGGATGCCTCATAGGAATGACGGTTAGAGTCACTCTCTGTAGCGATACACCACATGGTAAGATCTGTCTTACCTTCATCCTTCTTGCCGCAGGCAACTAAGGACAGAGCCATAGCTCCTACTAATAATGTTGATAATAACTTTTTCATTTTATCCTCCTCTGATAAAATATATTTATGATTACGGGCAGAACCCGTTATCACCGTTTTAACATAAGCCACGGATACTCTATATGGAGCTCATCTTCGTCTAACGAATAGTAAAACACTGTATCTTCCAATGCCTCGCCATACATAAGCTTTACCGTACCGGCTTCCTCATCAACGGCATAATACCCTGTAAGGGCACCGTCTTCCATGAAAGTACCTTTATCCGAAAATTCAAAGGTCCAGCCTTTCTCCTCACATTTCCACAAGCCGACTATCGTATCTCCCGGAATCTGTGGCTGTCTGGTGTATGTACTCTGTATGTACACGTACATTCCTTCTCCGTCGAACTGATAACGAAGTTTTTTTGTCTCTTCCTTATCATCCGTCAGTGAAATAAACTGCTCGTCGCTTGAATACTGATATTTCTCTCCCTCGAATTTCGCACTGCCGTCCGTTTTAAACTCAGCTACTGTTTCTTTCGTGTCATGAACATACGCCCATTTGCCGAGTAACTTCTTTTCGTAATCATTCTGCTGTATATCCGATTTTTTGCAACCTGCAGCACATACAGCCAAAGTCAGGGAAATAAGCACAAAACATACTATACTTTTTATCTTAACATTGTCTATTTTATTCATTTTTCCACCTGCCTATATCTAATTATACCGCAACTTTCACAAAAATGAAAGCATTTTTTTTACTTTTTTAAGCACATATTATACTATTCTTTCTTCATTCGTACAGAAGTCCTATTCAATTACTATCATACCGTGGCCTTCCAGCTTAGGAATTTCGACAAAAACATACGTGTCCTTGTATTCAAAAGCAAGCTCCTCCATTGTCGGTGCCAGATATACTCTTTGCGGAACCCTCTCACAGCGGATTTGCAGCCGAAGGTCTGTCAGCGGAAGCTTTGTATCAACCACAGTCATTCTTCGGCTTTTCTTTTCCGCGATATAATGAAGTATATGGACAATTGTTTTGTCATGCTGTTTCCTATACGTAACCTCCGCGCTGGACGGCAAGTTCGTGCGAAGCAACGGGGCATCCAGTAACAGATTAATACACTTTTCGACAATATCGCGGTTTATTCTGGCACCCAATTCGATGTATTCCGAGAACACCTGGTTTGCAATGTATATAACATTTCCGTTTCTTACAATTGACGCATTGCCGGTGAGACACTCAAACGGAAAATGTTTGTGCGAGCAGAAACGGTCGTAAGTGCGATTGAAATAAGGTCTGCCTTCCTTTGCCAGTATTTCCGCACCCTGTCTTTCTTTTACACAAACACTTTCCTGATACATTGCATACTCCAAAGCAGGCAAGTCTCCCCGGAAGGAATCTTCCGGGACAATATAGGAAGGATTATAAGGATTCGGTCCTATATACTCCACACCCAGTTCCTTAATCATAAAGTCCGAATAATCCGGATCAAGCCCTGAGCGATAGCTTGCAATGAGCTTTCCTCCCCGTTCCAGATAAGCAGATATTTTCTTAGCCATTTCGGAGTCGATTCGAGCATTGTCCGGTAAAATAATCAGCTTATACTTATGTAAATCATCCAGACAATCAATAAAATCGAATTGATGGTGCAGCTCCAACATCATCCTCATAGCACCTTCGTCTGAAGTAAACTCTGCATGTACAGGTTCGTTTGTCATCATAATTCCGATGTCTGCCCGTTTCTCTGTGGAGACACACCACGGCTCCCTTTCCTCGATTTGCGCGTACACTTTGCCGATTCTTTCATAAACAGCCTTATCAAGTACCCCTCTCGGATGCATCTGGTCACCGATACATATTTTACTTCCGTTCATAATCATCCTGAAGCACTCATATTCCAGAGCCTCCAGATTACGCAGGCTTCCGAAATCTCCCCACGCATTATGGAATTTACCGTTCATTCCGATAATCTCAGCTTTTTTTCTGTTATGGTAGTTCACATATAACGGAAAATGATTGTACCCCCAGGTTTCCGAAGGCAATGATTCTATCTCTATATGAGTCAGATACTTCAACCGTTCATTTATACTGATTTCCAGGTCATATCCGTTATCCGGTGCCAAATCACCGTTAAAGAAAACTAATGCGTCCGGACACTTTCCCTTCACATAGGAATATAGTCTTTTCATAAAACGAGTCACTACAATCAGGTCATGTTTCCTGACGTCTTCCGGCTCCTGCGGAGAAAGCCCCAACAACTTCATACTTTTTTGGCAATCCTTACAAACACAGCCATGCTGCGATATGATATCGAACCAAAAACCGTCCACAGGATACAATGAAATAATTTCATCCACCTGCTTAAAAATGAACTCCAGATAGTCTTCTTTATTTAAACATAGATTTCGCCAACTGTATTCCTCCTTGCAAAAAGGGGCTTTGCCGCCCAGAACACCGTCGGAGTTTACCTCTAACCAGTTAAGATTTTCTGCAGCTGCTTCCTCCCAGCCTATCGGAAAATAAATAGGAGCTTTCATTCCTTCTGCATGAAGTGCTGCTATCATTTCTCCTAAAAGATCTCTTTTAAGCCCCGGATGAACTCTGCCAACCTTCGTAGGATAGTAGCACATTCCGTGATGACATTTCGCAAAAATATTAACAGACTGAACGCCGGCTTTTTTTAATGTAGCCGTAAACTCCACCGGATTAAAATCTGCCCCCACCTCCGGAATGGCAGGGGATGTATGAAAATCTAGATGTATTTGTCTGTAGGCTAATTCTTCCATGCATAGCTTCTCCTTTGCTGTAGTGATTCACATCGTCGTACTATTTGTACATAGGCCCGTATGCCGCACATGCACGATAATCAGCAGCTTCTTTATCCATTCCAAAGGCATCCCAGGCTTTCGGTCTGAAAATATCTTCTGCCGGTACGTTATGCATACAGACCGGAATTCTCAAGATAGAACAAAGCGTGATTAAATCCGCACCGATATGTCCGTAGGAAATCGCGCCATGGTTTGCACCCCAATTATTCATTACGTCATAGGCCGTCTTAAACGGAGAACCTTCTCTGCCGTCACACCTCGGTGCAAACCAGGTACAAGGCCATGTATAGTCCGTTCTCTTCCACAGGGTATGAGATACCTCTGCAGGAAGCTCTACCGTCCAGCCTTCTGCAATTTGCAGAACCGGTCCCAATCCCTTAATTAAGTTCAGACGAATCATTGTGGCCGGCATCTGCGCCTTTGTCTCAAATCTGGAAGAATAACCGCCGCCGCGGAAGTACCCCTTGTCAGCCGGATTCCATGTAGTATTTTCCATAATGGCATCCTGGTCCTCCTGCGTCACTTCGTACCAAGGCTTCATAACCGCAGCTCCGTTGGCATCCTTTGCCCCTCCGTTGGCATCCAGACAGCATGCGCCGGAATTAATCAGATGAATTACTCCATCCGCCTGTTTGGCTATTCCGTCAATTTCATAACCGGTTACCCGTTTAATGGAGTCGCCGCTCCAGTAAGTCCTGACATCGGCAAACATTTGCGCCCTGTTCGTTAACAACTTCATAAACAACATGCTGACACCATTGAGAACATCATTTTCCGTAGCAAGAATATAAGGCTCTCTTGCACCGTTCCAATCGAAGGAAGAATTCAATATAGCCTCCGCGAAATCTCCGTTCGGATAGAAATCCGTCCACTGACGTTGTCCCTGAAAACCGGCAGCAATTGCATTGTGACCTAACATTTCTTCTTCAAAGCCGGCCGGCAACGTTTGATTTCCGTTCATCAGATCTTTGATAATGACAGCCATCTTTACAGCAAATTCAAACTGTTCTTCCTTCACCGCATCATCATCCCTGATAAAATCAGGATTTTTATCAAAACCAATCTTACATTTTTCTTTTGCCCATTTCAGTGCTTTCCGAAATTCCTCTTCATTATATATGCCCTTGGACATACGACGAACAATTTCAACTTCATCTACGGATTCCACTCTTAATCCCAAATAAGACTCCAGAAAATCAGAATCGACAATAGAGCCACCGATTCCCATGCAAATGGAACCGATTTGCAGGTAGGATTTCCCCCTCATCGTGGCAGCAGCAACCGCAGCACGAGCGAATCTTAATAATTTTTCCCGAACATCCTCATCAATCGTGCCGTCGTCCGCATCTACGACATTATGGCCATAGATACCAAAAGCCGGCAATCCTTTTTGTGCATGTGTTGCAAGCACGCTCGCCAAATACACAGCTCCCGGTCTTTCTGTTGCATTTAATCCCCAGACGCCCTTTATGGTAGAAGGATCCATATCCATTGTTTCAGACCCGTAACACCAGCACGGGGTTACAGTTAAAGTGATCGCAACGTTTTCCCGCCGAAACTTTTCTTCGCAGGCTGCCGCTTCCGCAACGCGCCCGATTGTAGTATCGGCAATAACAACCTTTACCGGCTGTCCGTTGGAATACTTTAGGTTTTTTTCAAATAATTCTTTTGCCGTCCGCGCCATGTCCATTGTCTGCTTTTCCAGAGACTCGCGAACCTTCAAAGGGCCTCTTCTTCCGTCAATCGTCGGACGAATTCCAATCACCGGGTAACCACCGATCAATCTGTTTTCAACCATTATTTTTCCTCCGTTTCTTAATTATTTATCTTCATTTTTCACCGCATTCAAATCAGAGCCGATTACCTCCCAAAGCTCCTCATTTACCTCAATCTCGGACCCGCTTTGCCACTCGTCGTAAAGCGCTCTGAATGCTTCTTCCTGACGAAGCGAAATCAATTCTTCTTTCTTTGCAATCGTTGCATCTTCATCATATTCGGATGCACAGTAAAAAATGTAATAACCGTTTTCCGCCCGAAGCTGCATTGCCTCTCCCGCAGCCAGAGAATACACCGCACCGAATTCTTCCGGAAGCTCCCCCTCACCTGTCATGATATCCAGATACTCCCTGTCGTCCGTATTGGCATAAGCAAGCGAATAAAAGTCGGCAGTTGTCTGCGCTTCCTTATATAAAGAATCAAACCGGTCCAGAGTTGCAATCAGCTCCTGTACCGTCAGAGCCGTCCGGTTTCCGGACTCATCCTCATGATAGTTCTTTAACATCAGACTCTGAAAATGCTTTTGTGCGGCCTCTTCATCGGAAATGTCCGTATCCACATTCAATGTCACACTGTCATAAACCTTCTGTGCCAGGGCTGTATCCGAATATACCCGTTCCACATCCTTACGTGCGATTCCGTATAAAGCAAGTGTACCGTACTCCGCCTTTCCCATATATTCCTCCGTCCGTTCCGCCACCCGCTTTTTTTCCTCGCTGTCCAGTTCAATCCCCATCTTCTTTGCCTGTGCGCATACTGTCTTTACATAAATCACCTGCTCTAAAGTCCGGTTTTTTACCCATTCTCCCAGCGTTGTACCGTCTTCTTTTAAAATGTAACTCCAGATTTCATCACCATAAGCGCTTTCATATTCCTGCTTTGCGGACTGCAAATACAGCATTATCTCCCTGTAACCTACGCCTACGCCGTCAATCGTAACCACAGTCTTATCCATATACTCCGTCCGGTCGGCACCCGCCGTCGGTGTCCCCGGTTTCCCCGTCTTTTCATTGCAGCCTGTCACAATCCCCGATAAAAGGCATAATACAAAACAGGCCGCTATCCATTTTCTTTTCATTCCGTACTCCTTCCTTTTCTCCGGCATACCAAAGCACTAAACCAGTTCCTCCTTCATCGCCTTAAGCAGCTCCCTTAACTCTTTCAGGACGCTCTTCACATCCGGTCGTCCGCTACTTTTCCCGCGAAGCACCGCCGGCTCATAAATAAACTCCGGATTCCCCTCCATCGAAAACCTCAGTCTGCCGTCATACTGCTCCAACAGTGCCGGAATACGCTGCGGAATCAGCCTTGCCTTCGGATAAAGCAAAAGCTTTACCACAGCTCCGTGCCAGGTAAGCTGGGTTACATATACCTCATGTGCAAAGGATTTCAGTAATGCAATCTCCAGTAACCGGCTTACACTCTGCGGAATGTCTCCGAATCTGTCGATTAATTCATCCTGAAGCTCGTAAAGCTCCTCCTCCGACCGGATAAGCGCAATTCGTTTATACATATCCAGCTTCTGCACCTCATTCCGTATATATGTTTCCGGAATATAAGCATCCGCCTCCAAATCTACCGAAGTATCAAATTCCTCCTCAGGAGACACATCCCCTTTGATTTCTTTTACCGCTTCATTTAAAAGCTTACAATATAAATCGTATCCTACCGCCTCCATATGACCGCTCTGTTCTGCCCCGAGCAGATTCCCGGCTCCCCGGATTTCAAGGTCACGCATGGCAATCTTAAAGCCCGAACCCAGCTCCGTAAACTCTTTAATTGCCGCAAGTCTCTTTTCGGCAATCTCCTTTAACATTTTATCGCGCTTATACATCAAAAATGCATACGCCGTTCGATTTGTGCGTCCCACACGTCCGCGGAGCTGGTAGAGCTGGGACAGTCCCAGACGGTCCGCATCGGCAATAATCATTGTATTTACATTGGAAATATCCAGTCCGGTTTCAATAATTGTGGTAGAAACCAGAACATCAATTTCCCCGTTAATAAACTCATACATTATCTTTTCCAGCGCACGCTCGGTCATCTGACCGTGGGCATATGCCACATTTGCCTCAGGCAGCATTTTCTGCAGCCCGGCTGCCACCTCATCAATTCCGTGTACACGGTTATATACGTAATATACCTGTCCGCCTCTGGCAAGCTCACGGCAGATTGCCTCCCGTACCATCTCGTCATTCTGTTCCAGTACAAAGGTCTGAATCGGCAGACGATCCACCGGAGGTTCCTCCAAAATACTCATATCCCGGATGCCGATCAGGCTCATATGAAGTGTCCGCGGAATCGGCGTTGCCGTCAGGGTCAGTACATCCACATCCCCTTTCAGCTGTTTGATTTTTTCCTTATGTGCCACACCGAAGCGCTGTTCCTCATCAACAATGAGCAGGCCGAGGTTTTTCGGCTGAATATCCTTTGACAATACTCTGTGTGTTCCGATTACAATATCAACTGAACCCTTTTTCAATCCCTCGATGACCGCCTTTTGCTGTGCGGGTGTCCGAAATCTGGACAGCAGCTCAATCCGCACCGGGTAATTCATCATACGCTGGGTAAATGTATTGTAATGCTGCTGCGCCAGAATCGTTGTAGGCACGAGCACCACTACCTGTTTTCCGTTGGACACTGCCTTAAACGCCGCACGGAGTGCCACCTCTGTCTTTCCGTACCCTACATCTCCGCAAAGCAGGCGGTCCATAATACGGGTACTCTCCATATCCCTTTTAATTTCTTCGATAGCACGAAGCTGGTCATCGGTCTCTTCAAACGGAAACAAATCCTCCATTTCCTTCTGCCAGACCGTATCCTCCTCGCAGGCAAAGCCCTTCTTGGAGCTGCGAAGCGCATACAGCTCCACCAGCTCCTTTGCAAGATCCCGTACCGCTCCCCGCACGCGGGTCTTTGTATTCTTCCATTCCACGGAATTCAGCTTATTAAGCTTCGGCTTTTTTGCCGCATCCGCCGACGCATATTTCTGAATCACATCAAGCCCGGTGGCAGGAACATAAAGATTTCCTCCGTCCCCGTATTCGATTTTAATATAATCCTTCGTGACCTTTTCCACTTCAATCTTTTCAATACCGCGATAAATTCCGAGTCCGTGATTTTCATGAACCACATAATCACCGAAGGTCAGGTCGTTCAGGCTCCCGATATGCTGACCGTCATAGGTCTTGCGCTTTTTCTTCTTATGCTCCGTACCGAAAATATCACTTTCGGAAATCACCGCCCATTTAATCATCGGATACTCAAAGCCGCGATGAACGCTGCCGCTGCCGACTAAAATTTCTCCCGGCTGTACCACACGGTCCGAATCATCACAATAAAAGGCAGTCAGCTCCCTTTCTCTCAAATCACCCGCAAGACGCTCCGCACGTACACCGGAAGCACATAAAAGCACTACCCGGTACCCGCTCTTTTTCCATGCCTGCAAATCCTTTACCAATAGCTCAAAATTATTGTTATATCCCGCAACGGAACGCACAGTCAGGTCAAAACGTGCCGTAGCCGCAAGATAAGGCAGCTTTTGTTCGAGCATGGACATCAGCACCGTATTCTTCCGCCCAAGATTTGCAAGCAGCGCCTTGTAATCGAATATAACATCTGCCTGTCCCGGCAGAATATACCCTTTCTCCAGACGTCCGGTCATACTCTGTGAGAACTCCTCAGCCACAGCATCTCCCTTTTCGGCAAGCCGTGCCGGTTCATCCAGAAAGATAATGGTATCATCACCGAAATAGTCAAAGAACGACACCGTATTGTCATAAAAGTAGCGGATACAATTATCTGCTCCCGCAAGTCCTCCGAGACAGTCAATCCTCTCACAAAGCTCCTCTGTCTCCCGCCGCAGTCTGGCTGCCTCCTCGGTTTTCATTTTCTTCCGGAGCACTTCAATGTTTTTCGCCGTCTCACTCCGTATTCTTTCAAGTCCGTCTGCCTTTTGCCCCTCTTCTAAAATCAGCTCGGTTGCCGGGTAAATGCAGATTCGTTCCACCTGATCTATGGAACGTTGGTTCGTTACATCAAAATAGCGGATGGAATCTACTTCATCTCCGAAAAATTCAATACGAAACGGCGCATCCTCCGTCAATACAAACACATCCAGAATGCCGCCGCGCACCGCAAATTCTCCCGGATGCTCCACCTGTCCCTGTCTCTCATAGCCAAGGCTTACCAGCTGTTTTGTTAAACCGGTTAAGTCCGCCACATCCTCCCTTGCCAGAAAAATGCAGTGTTCCTTCACGTAACTTAACGGAAGCACATGGTCGATGCCGCCGTCAATCGTAGTTACAATCGTAACCGGCTGTTCCTCCAAAAGCTTCCGTATTACCCGCATCCGCTCTCTTATCAAACCGTTGCCGTGGATATCCGCACTGAAAAAAATAACGTCCTTTGCAGGATAATACAATGTCTCCGAATCATAT
Source organism: Lachnospiraceae bacterium (assembly GCA_029012365.1). Classification (GTDB taxonomy): domain Bacteria; phylum Bacillota; class Clostridia; order Lachnospirales; family Lachnospiraceae; genus SIG307. Next base: position 27,035 of record JAQXLY010000038.1, read on the forward strand.
AAGCGGCAATCCTCGCATATTTCTTTTGCTTTTAGTTCGTTGTACGTCACAATCAGACGCACACGGTAGTTTTCTCCCAGCGTATGCACAAAATGGCATTTCTGGGAATCAATACAGCCGGTTACGGCAACCGGTGTCTTCTTCCTCAGCAATGCCTCTGCACATTCTTCATATTCTCTTAATGCCTTTAACGGCTCGGTGTAAGTAAGCATACTCCTCCTCACAGGCAATTACACCTGTTCATGGCTGTTTCGATTCCTTCTTTCATAATGATACTACATGCTTTTGCGGCATTTCCTACCGCTTCCCGCATAAGCGGAAGCTCCTCCGCCTGAAATCTTCCAAGCACATAGTCCGCCAAATCCCATCCGGCCGGCTTTTCTCCTATGCCGATACGGATACGGGCAAACTCTTCCGTACCGAGTCTCGCAATAATACTCTTCATGCCGTTATGCCCGCCCGCACTTCCTTTTTTCCGCACGCGAAGCTTTCCCACCGGCAAAGAAATATCATCATAGATTACTATAATATGCCCCGGATCTAATTTATAGTAGTCCATCGCTTCCTTAATACAATCTCCGCTCAGATTCATAAAGGTGAGCGGCTGTACAAGTAAGACCTTCTCACCTTCAATCACACCTTTCCCGCAAAGCCCTTTATGTTTCTTTGTATCCAGCGTAATCCGGTAATCATCGCAAAGTCTCGTAATCGTATCATACCCGATATTATGTCTGGTGCCGGCATAATCCCTTGTGGGATTTCCCAGTCCTGCAATCAAATACATCGTTCTCCGTCCTTTTTACAAAATAGTCCTTTAATTATAGATACTGTGGTATACTCTTCCGTTTTCAAGCTCAAGCTGATGGTAGTATAACAGCTCCCGTACCGTTACAATCTGATATCCGTCCTCAATCAGCCGCGGCAGCAGAACCTCTACGGCATTAACCGTAGTTTCGTAAATGTCATGCATCAGCACAATTCTTCCGTTTGCAACCTCGGCCAATACCTGCTCTACAATTTTATCCGTATCACGCAGCTTCCAGTCCTGACTGTCCAGATTCCATGAGATAAGCGGTGCGTTTGTATACTTTCTTACCTTATCATCCACATTGCCGTATGGAGGGCGGATAAAGGTCGGGTACTCTCCCGTCAGCGCAAAGATATTTTCCCGTGCCTTTGTTACCTCTTCGATTATCTCCTCCGCAGAAAGAGTAGGAAGATTCTGATGCGAATAGGTATGGCTGCCCAGTTCATTTCCGGACTCATAAATCAGCTTTACCGTTTTCTGATTAGACTCCGTGAAAAACGAACGGTCGCCCAGCACAAAAAAGGTCGCCCTGGCTCCGTTCTCCTCCAAAATCTTTAGCAATCGTGGAGTTTGTATATAATGTGGTCCGTCATCAAATGTAAATGCAATCATTGGCTTTGACGGGTCCAGCTCGCGAATGCCGTCCGCAGGCACATTCCCGTTTACAGTAACCGTCATATAAGTATGAAGCTCTATATACGGAATCGTAATCGATTGCCGCAAACCGTCACTCTCATAAAAAAATTTTGCTCCGTCGGCAGTCAGAAGATACTCCGGAAATTCCTCGCGTGTTCCGCTAAGCTCCCCGGTCTCCTGTCCCTCCGAATCCGTCAGCTCCTCCGCCCGGACATCCGTCTCATTTACAAGACCGGCGGCATACCGGTATGCGGCATCTGTAAAGAGCGTATCCGCTTCTATTTCTTCGCCTTTCTTCTTATTATAAATCCATTGTACCTGTGACAGCTCACTCACACCGTCGATTTCTATATTAATATGGAACAAAACCGACAAAAGCTCTCCCGCTTCTCCGTCCTCGTAATCAATTACGAGCTTACGCTCTGTGCCTTCTGTCGCAGAAGCCGTTTTCAGTTTCTCTGCCAGCAGTTCCTCCGCCGCTGCCTTTACCGCTTCCCTGTATGCTGCTATGTCATAGGAGGGATAACGCAGTCCGTATGCAACTCCCTGCTCGTATGCCAAAATCTCCTCCGACTGTCCCGAATGTATATAATCTTCCGTAAACTCTGCCTGCGGTATTGGCGTAGCAACAGGTGTCTTTGTATCTTCCTTGTCATTTCCCGCTCCCGGCGTAGTCGTGTCCGGTTGCCTCTGCGGTTTTCCGGCTGCGTCCACGCTGTCCGCATCCTCATATGGCTTAAGCTTCGACAAGCCTGCCGCATACTTAATAATAAGAAATGACGACACAAGCATCAGCACACACCATGAACAAAAGAGCACCTTCTTTAGTGCTGATACCCTTCTTTTGTTACGTTTCATAATAACTCCTTTCTCTGCAATCCACACCCCGCTGTCACTCTTAGATTACTCCAAATCACGTTAAGTTTCAAGCCCCATTTCTGCAAACCGGGTAGAATTTTTTACCAATTTCGCCTCGAATCCGGCAGGACAGAGCTTTCCCTAAAACAGCGAAAGCCGCGTGGCTGCACCTCCTTACAAGAGGTCATGTCACGCGGCACTTCATCCGTTACTATTTCCTTATCAACCTAAAGGAAAGCGGTCATTCTTTTCCACTACAATCTTAATTTTTCCATCCTCTCCCACATGTCTGGAATTCGGACGAATCGTATCACGGCTTTCCACAATGCAGTTTTCAAGATAAGTATTATCACCGATATGAACGTCGTTTAAAATAACACAATTCTTAATTGTACAATTATTTCCCACGTAAATCTTCTTAAACAATACGGAATTTTCCACTACACCGTTTATAATACAACCGCTGGACACCAGACTGTTTTTCACGACAGCTCCCGGATTATACTTTGCCGGAGGCAAATCATCGATTTTGGAGTAAACATCCGGATATTCCTTATAGAAATAGTTACGAATATCTTTGTTCAGGAAGTCCATATTTGTACGGTAGTAAGACTCTACGGATGCAATGTTGCTCCAATAAGTATCCATTTGATAGGAATAGATATTCTTGACATCCTTATAACGAATCAGAATATCCTTCACAAAATCAAATCGTTCTTCGGCAGCCGCCTGCTCCATAAGCTCAATCAGCTGACGGCGACGAATCACATAAATACCGGTAGAAACAAGATTTCCGGTAGGTGAAAGCGGCTTCTCCTGAAAATCCGTAATCCTTCCGTCTTCCGATATTTCTACAATACCGAAACGAGCCAGCTCGTCAGAATTGCTGATTTCTTTCGTCACTACCGTAATATCCGCCTTTTTCTCAATGTGATATTCAAGAACCTTATTGTAGTCCAGCTTATATACACAGTCACCCGACGCAATTACAACATACGGTTCATGACAGTTTCTTAAAAAGACAAGATTCTGTGCAATCGCATCCGCAGTTCCGCGATACCAAAACCCGTTGTCATTTGTAATAGTAGGCGGAAATACAAACAGTCCACCCTGCTTTCTGCCGAAATCCCACCATTTCGAGGAACTGAGATGTTCATTCAGCGAACGGGAGTTATACTGTGTCAATACCGCTACCTTCTGCACATGAGAATTCGACATATTGCTGAGTGCAAAGTCAATCGCACGATAGCTGCCCGCAACCGGCATTGCCGCGATTGCACGCTTATTCGATAGCTCATGCATTCTGCTTGAGTTGCCTCCTGCCAGAATAATACCTAATGCTCTCATACACGGTCACCTGCCTTAATAATATTTTCCCCACTTGCCAGAACGCCTCTCGGATAATCATCTAAGGTAGTTCCGCCGAAAATAGCTGTGTTCTTTCCGATACGGACTCTGTCCGGAATAATGGAATTTTCTCCAATGGTTACCATACCGTTGGTATAAATATCCGGTTTCCATGAATTCGGAACCTCATCAAACACACCCAGCTCACAGTTAATGCCAATGAAACAGTTTTCCGCAATAATTGCTTTATTTACCGTTGTGTTTTCTCCAATCACGGTTCCCTTCATTATAATAGAATCACGTACAACGCTGTTCTCACCGATAATAACACCCGGTCCGATAACGGAATTATATACCTTGCCGTATATTTCCGCACCCTCGCCTATAATTGCACGTTCAATCACACTTTTTTCGGAAATGTATTGCGGCGGAATCACGTCGGACTTTGTGTAAATCTTCCAGAACTCCTCGTAAAGGTTAAACTCCGGAATCAAATCAATCAATTCCATATTAGATTCCCAGTAGGACTGAAGTGTTCCTACATCCTTCCAGTACCCGTTGTACTCGTATGCATAAATTCTGTCTCCGCGGTTGTGACAATAAGGAATTACGTGCTTTCCGAAATCACAGCCCTCTCTGTCCGACAGCGTAATCAGTGCTTCCTTCAGCACCTTCCATGTAAAAATGTAAATACCCATAGATGCCAGATTACTGCGCGGCTGCGGTGGCTTCTCCTCAAACTCCGTAATACGCTTATCCGCATCCGTAATCGCAACGCCGAAACGGCTTGCCTCCTCAAGCGGAACCGGTATGGTTGCCAGCGTAATATCAGCCTTCTTCTGTTTGTGGAAATCAAGCATGGATTCATAATCCATCTTATAAATATGATCACCGCCGAGAATCAGCACATATTCCGGATTATAATATTCCATGTACTTTAGATTCTGGTATATGGCATTTGCCGTACCCGTATACCATTCACTGTTATTCCCCTTCTCATAGGGAGGGAGAATGGAAACACCGCCGACGTTACGGTCCAAATCCCACGGAATACCGATTCCGATATGTGTGTTCAGGCGAAGCGGCTGATACTGGGTCAGAACACCAACCGTATCCACGCCCGAATTAATACAGTTACTGAGCGGGAAATCGATGATACGATATTTTCCGCCAAAGGCAACTGCCGGCTTCGCAATGGATGATGTCAGCACGCCCAGGCGCGAACCTTGTCCGCCTGCCAGCAACATCGCAATCATTTCTTTTTTAATCACGTTAATCACCCCTTGAGTTTTATAGTAGTAACTTCTATTTCTACGCATTCGCGCATACATTTAAGGTATCTTTATTATAACATATTTTCTTCCGAAAGTACATGGTTTTTTTCTACAAATTACAACAAAATCGCAATTTTTTTTACAGTTTTGCAAGCTGACTTTTTTTTCCTCTCTTTTCTTTCCATTTCTTTCTCTCTCCATATTTTTCCTGTTATTTTATTAAACATTCCGTCATCTCTTTGCTTGCACATAATTTAAAATATGATATACTATTAATAATCTTACTAATTTTCAGGCAATATGAAAGGAGTTTTATCCATGTTTCAGATTAAGCTTTCCGACCCGGTTTCGGTTCACTTTATCGGCATTGGCGGCATCAGCATGAGTGCACTTGCGGAGCTTTTACACAGACAGGGGTTTCGTGTCAGCGGTTCTGATTTGAAGTCCACCTCTATTACGTCTCATCTTGAGGAGCTTGGGATTACCATATTTTACACACAGCAGGCCTCAAATATTCCTGCAGACTGTTCCGTAGTCATTTACACCGCCGCCGTACACGCCGACAATCCGGAGCTTTCACGGGCTGTCGAGCTTGGACTTCCTGTTCTGGAACGAAAGGATCTGCTTGGTCAGATTATGACACAGTATCTTCACGTGGCCGGAATTGCCGGCTCTCACGGCAAAACAACTACCACCTCTATGCTTTCTCTTATGCTTTTGGAGGGAGGACTCGACCCGACCGTTTTAGTCGGAGGAGTCTTAGACGGCATCGGCGGCAATCTCCGCATGGGTTCTTCCGATTATCTGGTAGCCGAAGCCTGTGAATACTGCAACAGTTTCTTAAGCTTTCATCCGACCGACGCAATTATATTAAATATAGAAGCGGAACACCTTGATTTTTTCCGTGACCTTGAGGATATTCGCCACTCCTTCCGCAAATACGCACAAATTCTGCCCGCATCCGGCACACTGGTAATAAACGGTGACATAGAACGGCTTTCCGAGCTGACCGAAATGCTTCAGGCAAATGTAGTCACCTACGGTCTGTGCGATACTCCGGAACAATGTACGGACTACGATTACGCGGCATCGGATATTTCCTTTGACGCAAACGGATTCGGCAGCTACGACCTTTACCGAAACGGCAGCTTGCTTGGCAGAATCATGTTACATGTTATTGGTACCCACAATATTTCCAACTCCGTTGCGGCGGCAGCTCTCGCCCTGTCCTACGGTGTCTCTTTTGAGGCGGTTTCCTCCGCATTGCGGAAATACACCGGTACAAAGCGCCGTTTTGAATACAAGGGACTGGTAAACGGTATCCGTGTTTACGACGATTATGCCCATCACCCATCCGAGATAGCGGCAACCTTGCAGGCCGCACGTGCCTGTGTTTCCGGACAGCAGAAGCTCTGGTGCCTGTTCCAGCCTCACACCTTTTCCCGTACCAAAGCCTTTTTGCATGAATTTGCGGAAGCACTTTCTCACGCAGATTCCGTTGTTCTGGCAGACATTTACAGTGCCTCCAGAGAAAAAGATCCGGGAGACATTTCTTCTGCCGATATTGCGGTTCTTCTAAAAGAAAAAGGTAAAGATGTTTACCATTTTCACAGTTTTGAGGAAATCGAAAAATATTTATTGGCAAATTGCCGACAGGGAGATTTGTTGATAACTATGGGGGCGGGTGACATTGTTAACGTAGCCGAATCCTTGATTTCAATCTAGTTATCCACATTATCCACAACCTTATCAACATTTTTTGTTTGAAAAGGTTGTGGATTTCTTTTTTCAAAAAACATTTTTCTACAAAAATAGACCTACAAAAGTAGAACGTGGTTTTTTAAGACTTCCCCGCTTTTTTTTCTTTTTTTTCACAATCGCAGATATTTTTTTCCACATTATCCACACTATCCACAAGCAATTCCCTTTCATCCACGCCCAAATTGCAATTTCCTAAAAATATGCTATACTCAGGGTAACGATTTTGCCCGGACACGGGTAGCTTGAGGAGGAATCCCTATGGACGGAATCTCAGTATATTCCGAAGACACAAGAACCACTCTGGTTCCAAATGAATTCATTGATTATTATATGCCTCGTGCCAACGGCACCTTTGTTAAGGTTTATCTTTACCTGCTTCGCTGCCTGTCAGCTCCCGAAGCCGGTTTTGGTATCAGCGTCATTGCCGATGCCTTAGAGGAAACCGAAAAGGATATTCTGCGTGCGCTTCGCTACTGGGAGCGTGAAAAAGTGCTTTCCCTGACCTGGGGAGAAGCAGATGAAATCCGCGGAATTAAATTAAACCGCTTATCCAGACCGGATACTGTTACCGGTTCCGCAGATGTTTCCGCGCGTTGTGCGGTACAGACTGCCGGGCAAGCCTTCGTATCCGACACGGATAAAGCTGCATCCCTTTCTGAAAAAAAGAATACTCCGGCAAAGATTCCGGAATATTCCCCGGCGCAGCTGGAAGCCTTTGCCGATTGTCAGGATACCAAATGGCTGCTTCATGCAGCGGAAGGATATCTGGAACGTATGTTAAAACCGACGGATGTACAGCTCCTGTTCTTTTTACACGACGAGCTTCATTTTTCCAATGAACTGATTCTTCATCTTTATGAATATTGCGTGTCCCGTGGCAAAAAGGCACCTTCCTATATTCTGAAGGTAGCGCTTTCATGGCATGAGGACGGAATCGATACGGCAGAGAAGGCGGAGGAGCGCTCTTTACAGTTTGACTCCTGTTTTACCGCGGTCAACCGGGCATTTGCATTAAATCGGGCTCCAGGCATTTCCGAGCGCCGCTTTCTAAATCGCTGGAGTTCCTTCGGCTTTTCCTCAGATATAATCGAGGAAGCCTGCAGCCGTGCTCTTCTTTCCACCTCTCATCCGGATTTTAAATATGCGGACAAGATTCTGGAACGCTGGCATCAAAATAATGTACATACCATGTCCGACGTAAAAAAGCTGGATGAGGCACATAACGCACGTATCCCGCAGGGACAAGCCGTCGGTGTAAGACGTGCGGACAACAACCGGTTCAACTCGTTTCCGCAGAGAGATTACTCCGGCAATGACCTTACGGATCTCGAAAATGCGCTGTTAGCCAGACCGGCTTCCCGTTAGAGAAGGAGATTACCCATGCACCAGGAAGAACAATATTATAATCGTCTGCTTCGCAGCTACGAGGAAACCAGAGTCCGTCACCTGCATGAGCAGAAGCTAAAGCGTGAGGAAATATACGCAAAGCTCCCGGTTCTGGCCGAACTTGACCGTAAGCTTGCCTCGGATTCCGTTTCGGCTGCCCGTGCCGCCTTAGACGGAGATACCGCGGCACTTGAGCAGCTTTCCGAAAATAATAGGAAGATTTCCTCGCAAAAGACACAGATACTGCAATCGGCAGGATACCCCGCTGATTGTCTGGAGCTTACGTATACCTGTCCCGATTGTAAGGACACCGGATTTATCGGACAGGAAAAATGCCACTGCTTTAAGCAGGCGCTTACTCTTGCACTTTCCGAAAATTCCACTCTGAGTCATCTTCTGGAAAAGGAAAACTTCGACACATTTTCCTTTTCCTATTATGATGATTTGACAGCCGATACCCAGTTACAAATTACCCCCCGTGCAAACATCCGCAAAATCGTTGCCGATGCCAGACAATTTGTGAACGAATTTGACACGGTCTGCCGCAGCCTGTTGATTTACGGAAATACCGGTGTCGGAAAAACATTTCTCACAAACTGCATTGCAAAGGCTCTGATGGACACTGCCCACCATGTTGTTTATATGACCTCTCATGCACTGTTTGAAGCGTTCGAGGCGCACCGCTTTGAACATGCGGAGCAGCCTGAGAGTTCCATTCTTTACCACTATATTTTTCACTGTGATTTATTAATTATTGATGATTTGGGAACCGAGCTTTCCAATACCTTTACCAATTCCATGCTGTACACCTGTATTAACGAACGGCAGCTTCACAGAAAGTCTACCGTTATTTCCACAAACCTCTCTTTAGAACAGCTTCGCGATCGTTACAGCGAACGCATTTTTTCCCGTATAACAGGGAACTATACTTTATGGAAGCTTATCGGAAAGGATATCCGGGTGCTGAAGCGCATGGAAGAAGTGCGTCGCTGACCCCCTGATGCACCTCAATTATTTTTTTCCATTCCTTGACAAAGCACTCTTGTCATAGTATGATATTTAACGCAAAAACACTATTTCACACAAAATCGGAGGAAAAGATTATGCCACTTCAAGAAGATTATGTTGCAACCGTGCCGGTAGGCAAACTGGGGATTATTGCCTTAGAGAGCTGCCGTGAGCTGGGGCAGAAAATCAATAACTACCTTGTAGAATGGAGAACAGCACGCATTCATGAGGTGCATACTCCTACGGTTTTATTCGACGGTTATCAGAGAGAGTCATATCTGGTTGATTCTAAATGTCCCCGTTTCGGTTCCGGTGAAGCAAAGGGGATTATCAAGCAGTCCGTCCGCGGTGACGACCTGTATATTCTTGTTGATGTGTGTAACTATAATTTAACTTATACTGTTCGCGGTGAAATCAGCCATATGTCCCCGGATGATCATTTTCAGGATTTGAAGCGTGTGATTGCCGCTGCCGGCGGAAAAGCGCACCGTATCACGGTGATTATGCCGTATCTGTACGAAAGCCGTCAGGATAAGAGAAGCTCCAGAGAGTCCTTAGACTGTGCCGTTGCTTTGCAGGAGCTTGTAAACCTCGGAGTAGAGAGTATTATTACCTTTGACGCGCACAATCCGAGCGTGCAGAATGCTATCCCGTTAAAAACCTTCGAGACAGTACCGCCTACATACCAGTTTGTTAAGGCGCTGCTTCGTACCACTCCGGATTTGATTGCAGATCCGGCTCACCTTATGGTCATCAGCCCCGATGAAGGCGGTATGGGACGCGCGGTTTATTTTGCGAATTCCCTTGGGGTAGATGTCGGCATGTTTTATAAACGTCGCGACTATTCTACCATTGTTGACGGCCGCAACCCGATTGTTGCACACGAATTCTTAGGTGCCGATGTAGAGGGAAAGGATGTTGTTATTATCGATGACATGATTTCCTCCGGTGACAGCATGATTCATACAGCAAGGGAATTAAAGGAACGTAAGGCAAATCGTATCTTTATCTGTGCTACCTTCGGTCTGTTTACAAACGGACTGGCAAAATTTGATGAAGCATATGAGGCAGGGTGGATTACAAAGGTGATTACCACCAACCTGATTTACCAGCCGGACGAGCTGTTTGCCAGACCGTACTATGAAAATGCCGACATGAGCAAGTATATCGCTCTTTTGATTGATGCATTAAACCACGACGGTTCCATCAGCGAATATTTGAATCCGTCCGCACGCATTCAGCAGCTTTTGAAAAAGCACGAAAAGCGTTAAATTTTATAAGAGGGCTGATACAAAACCGTAACAGCCCTCTTATTCATAAAAATCATTATAGTCCCGGGAGGTTGTCCCCCGGTTTTCCCACCGTTCATCATACTCAATCCAGCCGGTAGGCGGCGTTGGTTCGGGAGTCGGCAATGCTGTCGGTTCCGGAGTAGCTTCGGGAACCGGCGACGGTGTCAGTCCCGAAGGAAGCTCCTGTAACAGCGGTTCGGATTCCGCTGCTGTTTCGTTCTGCGGCTCGTTTTCTACAGGATTCCATGCCGACACATCTTCCTTCTCTTTTAGCGCATCATCTATAATTTCCACCGGACGCTCATCCTCATACAGTGCGAAGTCCCTTTTCTCCAGACCTTCATGCAGCTGTTCCATAAAGGACTTCCAGATATACCCCGGATACGTGTTTCCCGCAAGATTGTCGAGCGGCTTCGGTATATCATAGCCCACCCAGACTGCCGTTGTATAATAAGGTGTATATCCGACAAACCATCCGTCTTTAATATCGTTTGTCGTTCCGGTTTTCCCTGCGGATACCGAGTTCTTAAGCTGCAGCTTCACACCGGTTCCGCTCGTCATGACTCCCTGCAGAATATCAGTCATCATCCGGGCCGCATTTTCCTTGTAAATCCGAATGCTCTCCTGTTCTTCTCCAACAATCTCTTCGCCATCGGCCGTTGTTATTTTCACAATACAGGTAGGATTCCGGTAAATACCGTCATTCGCAAGCGTACAATATGCCCCCGCCATCTCCAGCGTACAGACTCCGTAGGTAAGCCCTCCGAGCGATGCTGCCGGAACATAATCCGATGCCACAATATTACGGAACTGCATCTTTGTCACATAGGAAAGGCCAACCTCCGGTGTAAGCTCCTCAAACAGTTTCCACGCCACGGTATTCTTTGATACCTCCACAGCTCGCCTCAGGGTAATATTACCGGAATATACTCCGTTTGCATTTCTGGGGCCGCCCGGAAAGCGCTCATCCAGCACGATAGTATCCGGAAAGTAGCCCCGTTCCAGCATCGGTGTATACACCACCAGCGGCTTAATCGAACTCCCCGGCTGTCTGAAGCTCTGGTAAGCACGGTTCAGGGAATACCCGTACTCAACCTCACCCCGGCCTCCGACAATCGCTACCACACGTCCGGTTTCATTTTCCACACAGGTTGCCGCACCCTGCAATGTATAGATGCCCTCCTCTGTTTTTTCCTCAAATTCTCCAAGCTGATTTTGTACCGTTTCGAGCAAAAGTGCCTGCTTTTCCAAATCAATCGAGGTATACACACGATATCCGCCGTTATACAGCTGTTTTTGCCAATAGGCATAGCTCTCTGTGTAATACTCCAGGTAAACATCCTTTGCCTCATCATCCTCAAAAGAATAACAGAACGGGAAGCCGTTTTGCTCCATCAGTGCCCTCGTAGCGCAAAAAATAGCAAATGTTTCCACGTAGTCGTTGTGAGGCTCCTCCTGCGGGCAAAGCACAATTTCTTCCCTGCATGCCGACAAATACCGTTCCCTGTCCAATTTTCCGTCGTTGTACATCTGCTCCATAATCGAATTACGTCTTTCAAGAGTATCCTCAAAATGGCGGTACGGATCGTACAGCGAAGGATTATTCGGTATCGCACATAAAAACATCAGCTCCGACAAAGACAGCTCCGCTACTCCTCTGGAAAAATAGCCGTGTGCCGCTGCCTGTATTCCGTAATATCCGTTGGCAAAATAAATATTATTGAGATAGAACTCTAAAATTTCCTTTTTCTCATACCTCTTTTCCAGTTCACCTGCGAGAAAAATCTCAGTTATTTTTCTTTCATAGGTCTGTTCATTCGACAGGTAAATATTTCTTGCAAGCTGCTGCGTAATGGTACTGCCTCCCTGATAAATCACTCCCTTATGCTTTAACAGACTATATACCGCACGGAGGTTTGCCATATAATCCACGCCCTCATGGGAAAAGAACTTTTTATCCTCCGTTACAATCATTGCGGTAACCACATCCTCCGGAATATTACTATACTCCAGATAATACACTTCCTTTCCCGACTGCAATGTCTTTATCCTCGTTCCGTCCTTTGCATAAATGATGCTTGTCTGGGAACGTTTAAAATCCTCACGCGAAGCCTCCCTCATAATTTTCTTTGCCCTACTGTAATAGGAAAGAACCGTTTTTCCGTATTTTGCATAAAAATAAAGCCCCGCCGTAGACACCGACAAAAAAAGGAATAATAGTAAAAAGCCCATTATCGTGAGTATAAGCCTTTTTCTTTTCCGTTTTTTCCTGTTCGGTTCCCGTACCGCAAGCTTCTTTTCCATATCCGTACCTCTTCCTCACGCCTATTCGCCTTTGAGATACCCTTACTCTCCCGTCTGACTATGTACCGTCATATCTTTGTGATTCCGGATAAACTCCACAAATGCCTGCTCCGGAATCGGCTTCGAGAAATAGTAGCCCTGTATATAACTGATTCCCAGCGCTTCCATTATTTCAAACTGCTCCTTTGTTTCAATCCCCTCTGCCACAATCTTAAGCTGCATTCCGTGAATCATATGCATTGCCGCGTCCATCACATATTTTGCTTTTCCGTTCTCAAAGTAGGAGCGAATCATTGTACGGTCAAATTTCACAATATCAACCGGCATATCTACAATATAATTTAAGTTGGACTGTCCGGTTCCGAAATCATCCAGAGAAAAGCTTACCCCGTAGTCAATCAGCTTATGCATATTTGCCATAACTGCCTTTTTCGCACCGAGGGTTGCGGTTTCCGTAATCTCAAGATTAATAAAATCAGGACGAACCCCGTATTTTTTCATAATTGCAATATAGTTGTCCGCCAACGGCTCATAGGCACACTGGATTGCCGATAAATTTACCTCAATATACCGTATCCCATATTGCTGCGGATTTGTTTTACTGATAAACTGGCATACCTTTTCAAAAATAATCTCTCCGAGTCTTAGCATCATACCGTTCTTTTCCGCAACCCAGACAAAATCATAAGGCGGCACTACATTTCCATCCCCGTCCGTAATACGCACCAGTGCCTCGGCGGAAGTAAACCTCTTCTCCTCAGTGGAATAAATAGGCTGGTAATACACCGTAATCCAGTTTTTATCTATCGCACTGAAAATCACCTGTTCCATCTCTCTGGTATGATACATTTCCTGTACCATCTTCTCATCAATCCGTAAAAAGCCGTTATCGGTTAACTCCTTACTGTTTTGGCGTACATGCTTAATCAGATAAGAAATATCCGTTACATCCTTAATCAGCCCGGAATCCGGAAGGTAAATCCAAAACGGACGCATAAACATGGATTCATCCCGTCCCCAGCCTCTTTCAAAACGTTTTTTCAGAATATCAAGCCCCTGCTCTGCATCCTCTTTTTTCTCATACAAAAGTACAACCTCGTCCCCGGAACTCTTAAATGCCATAGTACCCGGCACGCCGGAAATATACTGAATCATTTCCATCTCTGCCGCCGTTTCCGACTCCGATGAATTCTCCTTATAAAAGGAATACTCTAATACCATTACTAATACGGAAAAGTGCTTCTCCCTGTCGGAAAGCTGCTTCATATACTGACTCAGTGCCGCCTGATTAAAGAAACCCGTACGCTTGTCCAGATTCATCTCCGGATTCTCAAGCTTTATATAAAGCACCATAATACCGATGGCACTGGCATATCCCACAATCAGCAGCTCATTATTAAAGAACTGTATTACCGCCGCTCCTATCCATATTGTCATCCAGAACATCATTGCCTTTCTTCTGTCTTCCCGGATAACCGACTTTTTATGCATAAGGAGAAATAAGTTAATTATCAGATAGATTATCGCCGAAATATATGCTGTAAGGACGCTTGCCCCGTAAGTGTAGACCTCCCTTGCCGTCACATCACAGTAAAAATAAATCGGCAGAAAATAAATAAGCGGAATAGTAATTAGTGAAATAATAACATTACAACGGGTTATCTTTGTATAGGTAACCCTGTCTGAATAGATATCCGTGCATATATAATACACTGTACAAAGCGCAAGGCAGACCAGTGATGCCAGATATGTTTTGCATATAGCTTTTACAAACAAAACAGGAAACACATCCATATTGCATATCACAAAAATGGAAAGCGCATCCATCGAAACCGAAAACAGTGCTACTGCAAGCGTATTAAAAAAAGCAGTACCTGCATTCAGCTGAAGTCTCTTCTGCTGACCGTAAAACCAGAAAAAAACCAATAATAATACTATGCCGCAGCACTGTACCTGTATATTCATCCGTAGCCTGTCCTCCTTGTCGTTTGAATATATATATATTATATCACCTTTCTCTGATATTGACAAGGAAATCAACGATTTCACACCAAAAGGCTGAACGTGACCCGTAAACGAGTAAAATCAAGTCTTGACAAATCCTGTAAGAAAGGGTACATTTATTATAATTACATATCTAGCAAGGAGGATTCTCATGGCAACGCAAAATACGCCTTTAGTAACTCATATTTTCACAGCAGACCCGTCTGCGCACGTTTTTGAGGGAAAGCTCTACATTTACCCGTCTCATGACGTGGCTCTGGATTGCCCGGATGATGATAACGGTGATCAGTATCAAATGGAAGACTATCATGTTCTTTCCATGGATTCTCCGGATGCACCTTGCGTAGACAACGGTATGGTTCTTCATGAGAACGAAGTACCGTGGGTCAGCCACCAGATGTGGGCACCGGATGCCGCATATAAGAACGGCAAATATTACTTATTCTTCCCGGCAAAGGACAAAGACGGTATCTTTCGTATCGGCGTTGCTACCAGTGATTCTCCGGCAGGAAAATTCACTCCGGAGCCGAACTATATTGAAGGCAGCAAAACCATTGACCCTGCTGTCCTTATAGATGACGACGGAAAAGCCTATATGTATGTAGGCGGACTCTGGGGAGGCCAGTTGGAGAAGTGGCAGACAGGTGAATATGTGGAAAATCCGCAGGAGCTTCCTGACAATGCACCTGCTCTCGGACCGTTAGTTGCGGAGATGACAGATGACCTGCTCGGCTTTAAGGCTCCTTTACAGGAATTCAAAATTTTAGACGAGAACGGCAATCCGCTTCTTGCAGGTGACCATGACAGAAGATTCTTCGAAGCTTCGTGGATTCACAAGCATAACGACACCTATTATTTTTCCTACTCCACCGGTGATACGCACTACCTTTGCTATGCTACCGGAAAGAGTCCGATGGGTCCGTTTACCTACCGCGGACGTATTTTAGAGCCGGTAAAAGGCTGGACTACCCACCACTCCATTGTTAAGTGGGGCGAGAAGTGGTATTTGTTCTACCATGATGCTTCTCTGTCCGGTGTCAACCATCAGCGCTGTGTAAAATACACGGAAATTCATTACAATGAGGACGGCACAATTCAAACCATTGTACCTTACGCAGACGAAAAATAACACACCTATATCATAACGGAGCCGGTTTCCACTCTATCGGAAACCGGCTCCGAGTTTTAATGCAGAAAAATGGTTCTGTCTTCAGGCCGTTTCATGTATAATCCCCGCTTTTTTCAGCTCCGACGGTGCTTCTGCCCAAAACGCCAGCCGATTATTCTTAAATCGGTCATCAAAGGTCACATCGGTATCAAACCATTCCGGCAACACAAAGCTCTCCGCCGCCTTCTCATCCGGAAATTCTACCTCCGCAAACACAAGCCCTGCAAGCTCCCCCGCAAACATGTCCAGCTCGATTGTGTACACTCCGTACGGAATCAAATACCTTCGTTTTGTAATGACACGTCCGTCTGCCTTGGAAAGAAGCCTTTCATAGCTCTCTTTCGTAAGAGGCATCTCTTCTTCGATGCATACCTGTGCCGTTTTATCCTTCTTCTTTTCAAGTCCCAGCTTAGATTTGTAACAGAGGATATATGTTGCTTCGCCATCCTTCACAGACTTTCTCACCCGCACCACCGGATGAGTACAAAGATATCCCTGCTCTATTTCCTTATACTCGTAACATTCCAAATGCTCCGGAACGGAGCATACCGTAAACTTACGTTCAATCTCCATCCTAGTTCTCTCCCCGCAGAATTGCTCTGGTAACAAGTATCGTAATTCCGATTCCGAGTGCAAAAGCGGCACCCACAATGGAACGGCTCCAATACTTACTTTTCCTTATTCTTGCCGCGACCTCCCCGTACTGAAGCTCCCGCTCCGGCTTCGGCTCCTTCGCGGAATGAAATTCCTCACGATTTAGGAAAGCATATTCCCTGTAAACCCGGCGGCATTCCCTGCATTCCTTAAGGTGGGCTCTGATATCCCTCCTTGTTTCTTCACTTACAACACCCTCCTGAAAAAGAACAATCAAATCCTGCACTACATTACAGCTTAAACTCATGTTGCAACCTCTCCTTCAACATATTTTTAGCCCGGAAGTACAGCACCTTTGCCGAACTTTCCGAAATTCCCATGGTTTCTGCCACCTGCTTAAAAGACATCTCCGCGTACATACGAAGCGCTACCACCTCCAGATTCTTTTGCGGAAGCTCCTTCAGTACCTCACGCAGCTTTTCCGTCACTTCCTTTCGCAGCAGCAAATCTTCTGCGGAGTTTTGATACTCCTGCTCCATATAATAATCTACCACTTCTTCCAGCTGAATGACATCTCTTGACTGCCGTTCCTTTTTCAGATGTCCGAAATAGGTATATTTTGCAATGGCTGCAAGCCAGGTAAACATACTACTGTTTCCTTTATATTTTTCAAAGGATACAAACGCCCGGTAAAAGGTCTCCTGCGTCAGCTCCTCCGAAAGCTGTGCATCTCCGCAAAGCTTATACAAAAAGCCGTATATCTTTGCCTGATACTGCACATAGATCTCTTCAAAATCTTTCAACGAAACAATTCCCCCTGTCTGTTTTCATAAATAGAAGCCCGCCCTTTTTCTAACTATATCATACTTTCTCCGATTTGAACACCCGTAAAATGTCTGCGCGCAACGGCTGTGAACGGCATTTTCAAAAAACTCAAAAAAATTTCATTTTTTTGTAACCTTTTTCCTCGTTTTGCCACTAACTTAACGAATGGTCTTACAAGACCTCACGGCGCGGTCTGCGGAACCGCAGTCAAATGATTTTTTTGGAGGATGTTATGTTTCATATAATCGGAACCGGTATGTATGTACCGGAGCGTATCGTCACCAATGACGAACTTGCAACAATGGTAGACACCAATGACGAATGGATCAGACAGCGTGTCGGTATTGCCGAACGCAGAATCAGTACCGGTGAGTGGACCTCAGAAATGGCTTACAAAGCGGCACTTCAGGCACTTGAGAACGCAAATTGTAAGCCTGAGGATTTAGACTATATATTAACCGCCAGCGTAAGTGCGGAATGTGTTTCTCCGTCCACTGCCTGCATGGTACAAAAGCTTTTAGGTGCCACCTGTCCGGCACTCGAAGTAAATGCTGCCTGCTCCGCCTTTCTTTTCCTTCTGGAGACCGCAGCTGGTCTGTTTGCCCGCGGGAAAGCGAAAAAGATTTTAGTTGTAGGTGCGGAACGCTTAAGCGGCATACTGGACTGGAGCGACCGTAGTACCTGTATTATATTCGGTGACGGTGCCGGGGCTGCCGTCCTTAGCAATGACAAAGACGGTTATCTCGATTCCGTTGTAACCGTCCACGGTGGTGATGATGTCATTAAGATTCCTCACTTTACCGGATGCTCTCCGTTCTTCACCAAAGAGAACGATTCCCCGTATATCCATATGCAGGGACAGGAAACCTTTAAATATGCGGTAAACGCCATTTGCAGCGATATCAATACCCTGCTCGAAAGGAACAGCCTGGCACTGGATGATATCCGTTATATCGTACCGCATCAGGCAAATAAGCGAATCATTGATTTTGCCGCAAAGCGTTTAAAAACTTCGGAAGATAAATTCTATTTAAACATCGAGCATTACGGCAATACTTCCAGTGCAAGCATTCCGATTGCGCTGGATGAATTAAACCGTGCCGGAAAATTACAAAGCGGGGATTATATCATTCTTACCGCATTCGGCGGCGGACTTGCAAATGCCGCCTGCCTGATCCGCTGGTAAAACAGACGGCGAATCGTACTGTTTCTCACGAAACAACGCCCGGACATTCATGGGCTTGTTCATAAAAACAATTTATTAAAAAGGAGAATAACACTATGTTAGACAAGATCAAAGAAATTTTAGCAACCAGCCTCTCTATTGATGCAGATTCCATTACCGAAGCAAGCAGCTTCTCCGATGACCTCGGTATCGATTCCCTTGATATCGTTGAATTACTTATGAACGTAGAAGAAGAGTTCGGTGTTTCCATCGAGCCGGATCCGTCCATTGCTACCGTAGGTGACCTCATCGCAAAGATTGAGGAGCTTAAGAACAACGACTAAGAGGTGCTTTATGATTCAATCGAAACTCTGTGATTTATTAGGAATTACTTACCCTGTATTTCAGGGTGGTATGGCGTGGATTGCAGACGGCAAGCTTGCCGCTGCGGTTTCCAATGCCGGCGGACTCGGAATTATTTCCGCAATGAATGCTGATGCAGATTACCTCAGAGAGCAGATTAAAACCGCCCGTGAACTGACCGACAAGCCGTTTGGTGTGAACATCATGTTAATGAGTCCTCATGTAGCGGAAGTCGCAAAGGTCGTTGCGGAAGAAAAGGTTCCTGTTGTTACCACCGGTGCCGGCAGTCCTGCCGCTTATATGGAAGCCTGGCGTGCCGCAGATATTAAGGTAATTCCGGTCATTGCTTCCGTTGCCATGGCAAAGAAGATGGAGCAGTGCGGTGCAACCGCGGTCATTGCTGAAGGTCAGGAATCCGGCGGACACATCGGCGAATTAACTACGATGGCTTTAGTTCCGCAGGTATGTGATGCAGTTTCCATTCCGGTACTCGCTGCCGGTGGTATTGCCGACGGCCGCGGAATGGCTGCCTCCTTCTGTCTCGGTGCCTGCGGCGTACAGCTTGGCACACGGTTCCTCGTGGCTAAGGAATGCTCCGTTCACCAGAACTACAAGGATATGGTCTTAAAAGCAAATGACACGTCCACCATCACCACAGGCAGACGCTTCGGCGGGAATACCTGCCGTTGCATCAAAAATCCGTTCAGCCGCGGCTTCATCAAGCAGGAATACGCTCCGGACGCAACCGCCGAGAGCATTGCAGAGCTTGGTGTAGGGGGGCTGCGTAAAGCTGCCGTGGACGGTGATACAAAGGATGGCTGCTTCTTAGCCGGTCAGATTTCCGGTATGGTAAATAAAGAACAGACCGCCGCCGAAATTGTTACAGAGCTCGTTACAGAATGCGAAGCTCTTTTGAAAGGAGCAAACGCATGGGTAAAATAGCATTTTTGTTTTCCGGTCAGGGTGCACAGCACCCTGGCATGGGAAAAGACTTATATGAGAATAACAAGGAAGTAGCTGCTCTCTTTGATGAAGCCGAACATCTTCGTCCGGGTACACTGGCACAGATGTTTGAAGGAGACGAGGCTACCCTCCGTGACACCGCAAACACCCAGCCGTGTCTTTACCTTGCTGATTTTGCTGCCGCACTCGCAGCAAAGAACGCAGGAATCGTTCCTGACATGGTTGCCGGCTTTTCTCTGGGTGAAATTCCTGCCCTTGCTTTCGCAGGTGCTTATTCGCCGGTCACCGGTTTCCGGATTGCCTGTGCAAGAGGCCGGCACATGGCAGCTGCCGCAGCAAAAGCACCGGCAGGTATGGCAGCCGTTGTCAAGCTGCCGAATGAAACCGTAGAAGAGCTTGCTTCCCATTACAGTGCGGTTTATCCGGTAAATTACAACTGTACGGGACAGTTAGTTGTAGCAGGAAGCACCGAGGAGCTTCCGAATTTCTATGAAGAAGTCAAGGCAGCCGGCGGAAGAGCCCTCCCGTTAAAGGTAGGCGGCGGATTCCATTCCCCGTTTATGACTCCCGCTGTGGCTGAATTTGAAAAGGAGCTGGCTGCATTTGAGATTCAGACGCCGTCTCTCCCGATTTATGCAAACCTGACCGCAGCGCCTTACGGAACGAATGTAAAGGAAACCATGTGCGCGCAGGTCAATCATCCGGTTCTTTGGGAACGTATCATTCTTTCCATGGCAGAACAGGGTGTCACAACATTCATCGAAACCGGCGTCGGAAACACCCTGCAAAAGCTTGCGGAGAAAATTGTTCCGACTGCAAAGAGCTATGCGGTAGAAACCGGTGAACAGTTAGAGAAAGTCCTGGCTGCACTTTCCGAGTAAGTAAAGGAGGATACCATGTCAAACAATGAACCTATGTTAAAAAATAAAGTTGCCGTCGTTACCGGCGGCTCCCGCGGCATCGGTCGTGCCATTTGCGAAGCATTCTGCAAAAACGGTGCCGATGTGGCTTTTCTTGATGCAGGAAGTGTTGAAACAGCAGAAGAAACTGCTGCTTACCTTAGCACCTTTGGTACAAAGGTAAAGGCTTATATGTGCGACATTTCCGATTTTGCAAAGACAAGCGAAGTATTTAAGGAAATCCTTGCCGAGTTCGGCACCGTAGATATCCTTGTAAATAATGCAGGAATCACCCGGGACAAACTGCTTCTCAGTATGAAGCCTGAGGAATTTACGTCCGTTATTGATATTAATCTGGTAGGTGCTTACAATACCGTAAAGCAGGTATACCCGGTTATGATAAAGAAACGCTCCGGCAAAATCGTCAACATCAGCTCCGTTTCCGGCATTATGGGAAATGCAGGACAGACAAATTACTCTGCTTCCAAGGCCGGCATAATCGGTTTTACCAAATCCATTGCCAAGGAAGTGGCATCTCGCGGTATCTGCTGTAATGCGGTCGCACCGGGCTTTGTAAGCACAAGCATGACCACCGCATTTGCAGAAAACGAAGCACTGGTTTCTTCCATTCCGATGCATCGTTTTGCAAAGCCGGAGGAAATCGCAGACTTAGTTTTGTTCCTGTCCAGTGACAAGGCAGACTATATTACCGGCGAAGTCATCCGTATCGACGGCGGACTCGCAATGTAGGAGGAAAATTATGAGAAGAGTTGTTGTAACCGGCATGGGCGCAGTGACCCCGATCGGTAATTCCGTTCCTGAATATTGGAACAGTTTAGTAAACGGCGTAAACGGCATTGCACCGATTACCCACTTTGACACCTCAGATTCCAAATGTAAATTAGCGGCAGAGGTAAAGAGCTTTGACCCGTCTGCCGTACTCGACAAGGGTACGGTTCGCAAGACCGACCTCTATACCCAGTATGCTCTTGTTTCCGCCGAAGAAGCAATGCAGGACTCCGCTATTGCGGGTACGGTAGACGAAACCGAGCTTGGTGTATACTTCGGCTCCGGTGTGGGAGGTATCGATACTACCTTAGAGAACCACGCAGGACTTCTTTCCGGCGGACCGAGAAAGGTTTCCCCTCAGTTTGTTCCGAAGATGATTATAAACATTGCCGCAGGACAGATTGCAATACGTTTTAACGCACACGGCAATGCGATGTCCATGTCTACCGCCTGTGCCACCGGTACTACCGCCATCGGCGAAGCTTACCGCGCAATTAAGGACGGCTATCTTACCGCAGCTATCTGCGGCGGTTCCGAGGCTTCCATTAATTCGCTCTGTGTAGCAGGCTTTGTAAACTGTATGGCACTTTCGCAGGCTACCGACCCGAACGAGGCTTCCCTCCCGTTTGATTCCCGTCGTGCAGGCTTTGTCATCGGTGAAGGAGCAGGCGCCCTGATTTTAGAGGAGTATGAACACGCTGTTGCCAGAGGTGCAAAGATATACGCGGAAATCTGCGGATACGGCGCTACCTGTGATGCACATCATGTGACCGCTCCGGACCCGGAAGCAACCTATACCGCAAAAGCAATCGAAAAGGCACTTGCCGGTGTAGATTACAGTGCGGATTCCCTTTACATCAACGCACACGGTACCGGTACTTCCTTAAACGACACCACCGAAACCAAGGCCTTCAAGCTGGCTTTCGGGGAGAAAGCAAAGGATGTCAAAATCAGCTCCACCAAGTCCATGACCGGACATATGTTGGGTGCCGCAGGTGCCGCAGAGGCGATTGCCTGTGTTAAGGCATTGGAGACCGGCATTCTTCCGCCAACCATTAACCTGATTTCTCCCGACCCGGTTTGCGACTTAGACTATGTTCCGTGTAAAGCACAGAATGTACAGGTAGCTACCGCTATCTCTACTTCTCTCGGCTTCGGAGGCCATAATGCCTGTATCGCATTCCGTCTCGTAAAATAAATGAGGTGAACCATGAATAAAGAAGAGATAATGAACATCCTTCCTCACCGTGACCACATGCTTTTAATCGATGAGGCAGAGGTAAGAGACGGTGTTGCCTACGGTAAGAAAAAAATTACCGGTGAGGAATTTTTCTTAAAGGGACATTTTCCGGGCAATCCTATCGTTCCCGGTGTCATTCAGTGCGAAATCCTTGCACAGTCTGCCTGTGTCCTTTTAGCCGATCAGGCACAGGGCGGAAACATTACCACCCTTTTTACCGGTCTTGAGAAGGTTCGTTTCAAAAATCCGGTAAAACCGGGAGATGTATTTGAAACCGAATGCTCTATTATAAAAAGCAAAGGTCCTTTCTACTGGGCAAAGGGTACCGGCAAGGTAAACGGCAAGCTTTGCGTCAGCGCGGAGTTCTCTTTTGCCATTTTTCCGGTCAAGGAGGAAACAGTATGATTTTTGATAAATGGATTGCGGCATTTACTTCCGAGAAGCTCACCTGTAATGCCTGCAAGAAAGAATTTTCGGTAAAAGAACTTCGTAAATCGAATTATATCTGTCCGGAATGCGGAAAATATTTCCGCATTGCCGGCAGAGAGCGCATTAACCAGATTGTAGATAAGAAAAGCTTTGAAGAATTTGCTACCGGACTTTCCAGTGTTGACTTTCTTGATTTTCCGGGCTATGCCGATAAATTACAAAAGGCGAAAGACAATACCGGCGAGGATGATGCAGTTGTCTGCGGACACGCAACCATCGGCGGGTATCCTTGTGCGATTTTTGTTATGGACTCCCGCTTTATGATGGCAAGCATGGGTTCTGTAGTCGGTGAAAAAATCACCCGTACCTTCGAATACGCTACCGAGCATAAGCTCCCTGTCATCGGCTTCACTGCATCCGGCGGTGCAAGAATGCAGGAGGGAATTATTTCCTTAATGCAGATGGCAAAGTGCAGCGCAGCCGTTAAGAAGCACTCCTCCGAAGGCAATCTCTATGTGACGGTACTGACTGACCCTACTACCGGCGGTGTTACCGCTTCCTTCGCAATGCAGGGGGATATTATACTTGCCGAGCCAAAGGCTCTTGTAGGCTTTGCCGGTCGCCGTGTTGTTGAGCAGACCACCAAGTCTCAGCTCCCTGATAATTTCCAGAGTGCAGAGTTTATTTTAGAGCATGGTTTTGCGGATGCCATTGTTCCCCGTGAGGAACTCACCGACACCCTGACCACTATCTTAAAGCTTCACAGAAAGGAGCAGGCAGCAGGATGAGTATGACACCTTATGAAAAACTGAAGACGGCGCGCCAGAACGGCAGACCGACCGGCGTTGCTTATGTGAATGAACTTTTCACCGACCGTATCGAGCTCCACGGTGACCGTCGTTTCAGTGACGACGCCGCTATCGTTTCCGGTATCGGAAGTCTCGACGGTATTCCGGTTACTTATATCGCTATTGAAAAGGGAACAGATTTAGATTCACGTATGAAGACCAATTTCGGCTGTCCGAAACCGGAGGGCTACCGTAAGGCTCTTCGTCTGATGAAGCAGGCAGAGAAGTTCCACCGCCCGGTGATATGCTTTGTTGATACCTTAGGTGCATTCTGCGGTGCCGACGGTGAGGAAAGAGGACAGGGGGAAGCCATTGCAGAAAATATCATGGAAATGCTTGGACTAAAGACTCCTACGATTTCCATCGTAATCGGTGAAGGCGGCAGCGGCGGTGCTTTGGCGCTTTGTTCCGCAGACCGTGTTTACATGATGGAAAATTCCGTTTATTCCGTTATTTCTCCCGAAGGCTGCGCAAGTATACTTTGGAAGGATGCTTCAAGAGCGGAGGATGCTGCCCAGTGTCTGCGTATTACCGCAGATGACATGAAGAATTTCGGAGTTGCCGAAACCGTTATCCCTGAAAACTTTGAACAGTTTTCAGAAACCTGCAACGAGATAAAACAGCATTTAGTTGCCGACTTAAAAGAGCTTATGAAAAAAAATACCGACCTGCTGTTGGAGGATCGTTATCATCGGTTCCGCAAATTCGGCATTTATGAGGAGAACGGAGGAACCCATGGAACCACTTTATACCCGATTTAGTACCTCCGCCTTCGACGGGAACGGTGAATTGACCGATTTTACAATAAATGCGCCGGAAAACTTTAACTTTGCATACGACGTAATGGATGAAATTGCTGCAAAGGAGCCGGGAAAACGAGCCTTAGAATGGTGCGATGTAAGCGGAAACAAGCGAACCTTTTCCTTCTCGGAGCTTGCAAAGCTTTCCGTACAGGCTGCCGGTTATCTTCTTTCCATGGGAATCAAAAAGGGAGATCGTGTGCTTCTTACCATGAAGCGTCATTATGAATACTGGTATCTGCTGCCTGCTCTCATGCGCATCGGTGCCATTACGATTCCGGCAACTCATATGTTAAAGGAAAAGGACATCATCTACCGTGTACAATGTGCGGATGCGGTTGCTGTCATTACTGCGGAAGACAGGGAGCTTACCGATGCCATTCTTGCCGCAAAGCCGTCCTGCCCTACATTACAAAAATTGTTTACGGTTCGTGAAGACCGGGAAGGCTTCCTGCGTCTGGACGAAGGACTTCGTACCATGCCGGAAACCATGGAGCGTATTCCGACTCTGGCAAAGGAACCTTTCTTAATGTACTTTACCTCCGGCACTACTTCTTATCCGAAGGCGGTACTGCATGACGGCTATTACCCGCTTGCCCACATACCTACGGCAAGGTATTGGCAGAACTGTCAGAATGACGGTCTGCATCTTACGGTTGCGGACACCGGCTGGGCAAAGGCTTCCTGGGGCAAAATTTTCGGCCAGTGGCTTTGCGGTTCCGCCGTTATGGTGTATGAATATGAACATTTCAACGCTGCCGACATGTTAAATGTAATTGCCCACTACGGTGTAACAACCTTTTGTGCACCGCCTACAATTTACCGCCTTATGGTGAAGAACGGCATTCCGGCAGATGCCTTTTCAAAGGTGCGCTATGCCACCACAGCAGGCGAGGCATTAAATCCTGAAATTACAAAACGCTTTGAGGAAATTACCGGCCTTCTGGTACGTGAGGGGTTCGGTCAGACCGAAACTACTCTGGTCCTCGGAAATCTTGTAAATTCACCTGCGAAAATAGGCTCTATCGGAAAGGCAAATCCTTTGTATGATGTGCGCCTGATTGATGAAGAAGGTATTGAAGTAGGTGCGGACTGCCGTGGCGAAATCGTAATTATTCCTAAGGAAAACCAGCATGGACTGTGCATCGGATACTTAAATGCCGAGGAAACCAGCAGACGTGTATGGAAAAACGGTGTTTTCCATACCGGAGACATTGCAACAAAGGACGCAGACGGCTTCTTCTGGTACATCGGACGCTCCGATGATATCATAAAATCCAGCGGTTACCGTATCGGACCGTTTGAAATTGAAGATGTATTGATTAAACATCCGGCAGTGGCAGAATGCGCCGTAACCGGTGTTCCGGACGAAGAACGCGGTTTTGTTGTAAAAGCCACCATTGTATTGATGCCGGGCTTCGAACCTTCGGATGATTTAAAGAAAACCCTGCAAACCTATGTAAAAGAACAGACCGCGCCATACAAATACCCGCGTATTGTCGAGTTTGTACCGGAGCTTCCGAAAACCTTCAGCGGAAAAATCCAGCGTGCGAAGCTTCGTGAACAGGATGCGGTAAAACAACTATTTCATTAGTCACTTTTCTCTTGCATACACCCCTCCGAACTACTATAATAGATTCGGAGGGGCTTTTTGTAATGTACTTTTATCACCGGAAAGGAGACTATGAATGGAGTTCCACGGTCTGAATAAATTAACTTTACTTGATTTTCCGAAGCATTTAGCCTGCACCGTGTTTACCGGACGCTGCAATCTGCGCTGCCCGTTCTGCCATAATGCAGATTTGGTTCTTTGCCCGGATTCGCAGCCTCTTATCACCGAAGACACTGTGTTCTCCTTTTTGGAGCGCCGTGCGGGAACGCTGGAAGGGATTTGTATTACCGGCGGCGAGCCGACCTTACAAAGCGACCTGCTCCCTTTTTTAAAGCGTTGTAAAGACCTTGGATACCTTACAAAGCTCGATACCAACGGCACCCGTCCGGATGTACTGAAGGCTGCTCTTGATGCAAATCTGTTAGATTATATTGCCATGGATATCAAAAACAGCCCTGCACGTTATGCCGAGACTGCCGGTCTGCCTTCCGTCCGTTTTTCTGCCTTTGAAGAAAGTGTCCTGCTTATAAGAAACAGCGGTCTGCCTTATGAATTCCGTACCACTGTTGTAAAGGAGCTTCATACAAAGGAAGACCTGTCAGCTGTCGGAGAATGGCTGAAAGGTGCGAAATGCTATGCACTACAGGCATTTAAGGATTCCGGAAGCCTTATAAGACCCGGCTTGTCCGGCTATACGGCAGAAGAACTGTCTGCTTTTAAGGACATGCTTTCACCTTATTTTGAAACTGTGTTATTACGAGGCATTGCGTAGTCTTTCAAATACGCCTCACCTCTTTATACCGTTTGCTTACCTTATTATCACGGAGAATATATTTATGAATTTCCAATACGAAACCGAACGTTTGCAGCTCCTTGTCTGCAACGAAGAATACAGCAATGCATTACTGGCGTTTATGACAGAAAATAAAGATTTTTTTGCGCCCTATGAGCCACTCCGCCAGCCCGGATTTTACACCGAGGAGTTTCAGGCGCGGGTTCTTCGGGCAGAATTTCTTGCAACCCTTCGCAGCACCTATCTGCGCTATTACCTCTTTTTAAAGGAAGATACGGAACACATCATCGGCACCGTAAGCTTTTCGGGTATATCCCGCACCGATGGAAGCTGCCGTGTCGGCTACAAGCTGGACAGACTTCATACCGGCAGAGGCTATGCCACCGAAGCACTGCGTTGTCTCCTCCCTGAGCTTGGTAAAAGCCTTCAAATCCACAGGGTGGAAGCAGATATTTTACTTGAAAACGCTCCCTCCCTGCGGCTTATCGAGCGACTGGGCTTTGCCTATGAGGGTGTCGCCCGCAGCTCCCATGAAATCGGCGGCATTTGGCGGGACCATTTGCGGTACTCTTACATTTTTGCGCACCAGTAGCCAAACATCCCCTTTCCCGAAACCGCAGTCTGCGTCGCAGGAAAAAATTCCGTGAAGCCGAACAGGCATGCCAGACGTACCTCTGCGTTATGATATCTGCCGGGAACCAAAAGAATATACTCTTCCTTCTCCCGTCCCCTTCGCCTTCCTAAAAGCAAATGACGGTATCTGTAATACCCATGCAGTAAAAAGCTGTTTTCCGCAAACCGGCGCCTTTCTCCGGGAAGAAGCGAAAGCTCCTCCGGCAGAACACGTACCGAGTACAATACACATTCTTTGCGACACGGGTTATAGGAAGGTCTTGATACTAACAGCTCCTCCAGACAGGCAATCCTGTTTTGCTCCGCCTTCTTTCGCAACGGCACCGCATCTTCCGTCTTCTGAGGCTTCTGCACTGTAACATCAGTCTCTCCGCCTGCCGCCTTTGTGATCTCTTCCACCAGCTTTTTTGCCGATGTAATATACTCCCGCTCCCTGTAAGCCTCCCGTTTCTGCATAGAAAAAGCCTGTTGTATCTGCTGCCTTGTTATCTCCGCTCCGTCAAAGCGCGCGCAAAGATACTTGTCCGCTTCCGCCCCGCCAAACCATTCCGATTGTTCTTTTACCGCCTGCTCCGGAAGCATAAGGACACCGCCTCCGTTTCCTGCTTCCGCACACAAATGACAGCATCTTGTCCGAACCTCACTTCTGCATCCGGAAATCGTCTCCCAGTAAAATGATGCCTCAGAAAGAATATCCCTCCGGTCAAAATAATAGATATGCCAGTTCTTCTTTTTTTCATCCTCACCAAACAGCTCCAGCGTTACCACAGGCATCTCTTCTTCACCGTATCTGCGCAGAATCCCCGTACTTCGCACCCTGACACCGTTTCGATAGGAAAACAAATATGCAATCTTTCTCTGATACACGCCGTGCCCTCCCTTCCGGACAAATTCTGTAGCAGAAATAAGTGTTTCCCTATATTTTATGAACAAGCCCTCCTGTTTAGAACCGTTTTGATTTTACTGACTCTGACGCTCTATCTGCTCCGCCAGCTCATTCAGATAAAGCCAGCGATTCATTTTTTCCTCCAATGCAACTTCCGCCTCTTCCTTTGAGGCAACTAATTCCTGTAGCTTCCCGTAGTCCGTGGAGGCTTTTATAATTTCATTCTCCAGTCCCTCTATTTTCTCTTCAAGGGCAGCTATATCCCCTTCTATCATCTCGTACTCCCGCTGCTCCTTATAGGAGAATTTCAGTCTCTGCTCACGGTTTTTCCATGTTGCACGGCTGTCTGTACGGTCCGGGCAATCATCCGCACCGGAGCTTCTCGCCGTCTTCCTTCCTGCCGCTCCCTCTGTTTCGCGGGAAAGTCCGCCTGACAGTCCCGTTATTTCCGGTCTTCCCTCTTTTTCACATACCGCACGATAATCCGAATAATTTCCTTCGTATCTCCTGATTACACCGTCCCCTTCAAAAGAAAAAATGCGGTTTGCGATTTTATCAAGGAAATACCGGTCATGGGATACTGCGATTACAATCCCGTTGTATCCCTTTAAATACTCTTCGAGAATGGAAAGAGTACGTATATCCAAATCATTGGTAGGCTCGTCCAGAATCAATACATTCGGTGCCTCCATAAGCACATGCAGCAGCGCAAGCCTGCGTTTCTCTCCACCGGAAAGCTTTCCTATCAGGGTATACTGCATTGCATCCGTGAATAAAAATTTCTCACACATCTGAGAGGCACTGACCGTTCCCTCCGCCGTTTCAATGTACTCCGCAACACCACGTACCGAATCAATTACCCGGATATCCGGATTCAGCGGTTCGTTTTCCTGCATAAAATACCCTGTCTTAACCGTTGTACCGAATTCCACGGTTCCCTCATCCGGTGCGAGCTTCCCTGTAATCAATTTGAGCAGCGTACTTTTCCCGCATCCGTTAGGACCGATGATTCCGATACGATCCGTAGACAGGAAAATGTAACTGAAATCCTTTACCGGTACCTTATCTCCGAAAGCTTTGCTGATGTTTTTAACCTCAACGGTCTTTTTTCCGAGTCTTGATGAAAGTGCATTTATTTCTACCTCTGCATCTTCTGCAATTTTCTCCCGGTTTTTCAAAGCTTCAAACCGCTCAATATGTGCCTTCTGCTTTGTCGAACGAGCCCTTGCACCACGCATCATCCACGCCAGATCCTGACGGTACAGGCTTTTTGCTTTCCGCTCCTCTGCCTGGCCTATTGCCTCTCTCTCTGCCTTCAGCAGCAGAAATCCGGTATAATTCTCCTTATAAGAATAAAGCTTTCCCTTGTCCAGCTCCACAATACGGTTCGTTACGGCATCCAGAAAATAACGGTCGTGCGTAATCATCACCAGTGCCTTTCCGTTTTTCTTTAAGTAATCCTCCAGCCACTCCGTCATTTCCGAGTCCAGATGGTTCGTCGGCTCATCAAGTAACAGTACATCCGTCGGCATCAGCAGAGTACGTACCAGTGCTGCCCGCTTTCTTTGCCCGCCGGACAGTAGGGAAGGCTTTACATCAGTTTCCGGAATACCGAGTTTTCTAAGCATTGCAGCCGCCTCTCCCGCTATGTCCCGATATTCTTCGGGATGCACCAGTCCGTCCACCACATTTTCCAGTAAGGTTTTCTCATCAGAAAATAAAGGAGTCTGCGGCAGATAAGATATCCGCACCTCCTTTCCTTTTACTATCGAGCCTGCATCTGCTTCCTCGACTCCGGCAAGCAGCTTCAAAAATGTGGATTTTCCCGTACCGTTAATGCCTATTATGCCGATACGGTCTCCTTCATTGATTCCGAGAGACACATCATCAAATAACATTCGTTCCGTATAACTCTTTGAAACATGTTCTATAGTAATTAAATTCATATTTCCTCCATTATTACACTCATAGGGATTTTATAGGAATTTGTACTTTATATGACGCAGGTTCCTATTTGACAAGGAAAAAGCCGGCTATCAGTCCGGTCACTTACGTACCGCACTTTCAAGCCGGCCTTTCCCCCTTGCCTTGCACGTTCCCCAACGCTTCTTCCTCTAATCAATATCTTCTCCTATATTGACTGTTTTTTAGTATAATACAATAAGAAAAAAATGTCAATACCCGGCCACTTTTATAAGCACTTTTTGTTACTTTTGCACAATTTTAAAAAGCCTGTAAAACGATATCTCCCACGCAGGACTCCGTTTTGCCACTGCCTGTTTTAAGAAAAGAATGCAGTCACAAGCCTTGTAAGCCCCGATATATCTTCCCTGCCCGCAAGTTCCCTTGCAGAATGCATTGCAAGGAGCGGAACACCGATATCGATTCCACGCATAGGAAGCCAGGAAGATATAATCGGTCCCAGTGTGCTGCCACCCGCTAAATCCGCATGGTTTGCGACCTTCTGATACAACACATCGTTTTCCTCACAAAGTACCTGCAGCATTGCAACCGTTTCCGTATCAAATACATAGCGCTGGCTGCTGTTAATCTTTAAAGCAACACCCTTATTAAGAGTAGCTCTGTTTACCGGGTCGTACACATCCTGCCGGTTCGGATGCAGTGCATGCGCCGCATCAACCGACAGAAGAATACTCTTTACCAGAGCCTCCTGCAGCTTCGCGTTCTCTGCGCCGAACGCGGCATAGATACGCTCCAGAATCGCTGATGTCAGTGCGCTGTCCGCACCCTGCTTGGAACGGCTCCCGATTTCCTCATGATCATAAAGTACAATCATATCAATACCTGCGGTCTTATGCTCCCCTGCACAGATTGCCTGTAGCAGTGCGTAGCATGAAATCTGGTTATCCAGGCGCGGTGCCGAAATAAATTCGCTCTCTTCTCCGATAAAGCATGCAGGTTCATGGCAGTATACAGTCAAATCATAATCCAGAATTTTTTCCGCCTCTACCTTCAATTCCTTCGCAAGAAGCTCCTTTACATAGGCCTCTTTTGAATCCTCCTCCCTTAAAAGCCCCAGAAGCGGAAGTAAATCCCTCTGCGGCTTGCACTCTACGCCTTTATTAACCTCCCGGTTCATATGAATCGCAAGATTCGGAATTGTAAGAAGCGGACGCTTAAAATCTATTGTTTTCAAACAAGGAGAATATGCGTTCTCTCCTCTTAAAGCTACCCTGCCCGCCATAGACAGAGGCCGGTCATACCATGTATTCAGAATGGCTCCTCCGTAAACCTCTATATCCAAGCGCTTGTATTCTCCCGACATCAGCTCTGCCTTTGGCTTCACCCGCAGGCACGGAGCATCCGTATGAGCTGCCGCAATATGCAACACATCTCCCGGTACAAAATCCTTACCTATCGTATATGCTACCAGTCCCGTACCGAAAATACGGATAAAATAACGTCCTCCGCGCTCCGGTGCAAACGGCTCCTCCAGCTTCTGTTCCACAAATCCGGCTTCCTCTAAGCAATTTGTACTAAGCTCTACCGCATGATACGGAGTCACGGCCCCGTTCAAGTATTCCAACAATTCCATAATACACTCCTGTCTTCTTTACTTCTCTTCATCCTATAATGAAACAGGGCACCGCACATGCATGCGGCAGCCCTCTCTGCTTACTCTTTGGTTTATATTATTTATCCGTCTCTTCAGATACGGCTTCTTCGTCCTCAGACCCGGCTCCGTTCTCCGTCACTTCCTCAGCAGACCCTTCCTCTGCCGGTTCATCCTTCGCAACATCCCCGTTCATTTTTTCCGCATTCAGGGAGAACAATGCAATATCATTCTCCAGCTCCTGCTTCAAAACAGCAAGCTCCTGTGTCTGTTTGGTACATTCGTCCACAATAGTTCCTACTTCATACATCGACGCGGATGTTTCCTCGGCACTGGCCGCATTTTCTTCCGCAATGGCAGCCAGACCTTCCACAATATTTACGACACCTTCACGCAACTCGGACAACGCCTTTGTCTGTTTGGAAATCTCCTTAATCGCTTTCATAACGGAAGAAACTTCCGCATTCAGTTCAGTAAATACCTTTAACGTTTCATCCAGCTTATCGTTCTGTACATTGATACTGTCGGACACTCCGTTCATTGTCTTAACACTGGTATCGGAATTTGAAATCAACGTTTCCACAATTTCACGGATTTCCTCCGCAGAAGTGCGGGACTGCTCCGCAAGCTGTCTGATTTCATCCGCAACTACCGCAAAGCCCATACCGGCCTCTCCCGCTCTCGCCGCCTCAATCGAAGCATTCAGTGAAAGAAGATTCGTCTGACTCGCAATAGCCGTAATCATATCGGTTGCCTTCTGAATCTGCTGTGCCGATACATTTGTCTCGTTTGTCTGTCTCTTAATCTCATTAATCGCATCATCCGCTTCCTTACTGATAATCAGAAGCTCCTGCAACGTCTTGTCCGCATCAATACTGTACTCATCCATCTTCTTTGCGCTGACACTGAGATGTTCCACCTCGGAAACAGTCATCTCGATTGCTTCCCCTATCTGAGCCACCTGCGTATTTGCCTGCATTGTCTCCGTTGCCTGTGAGGTAGCTCCCTTTGCGATTTCCTCTACCGCAAGATTTACACTGTTCACTGTCTCCGCGATCTTACTCATGGACTCATTCATAAGGTCCGAGAAATCAGCAACCTCCTTCGTGGAAGCCTTAATGCTGCCGATGATGCAGCTTAACTTCTCAACCAGCTGCTTTACTCCCCTTGCAATATCGCCGATTTCATCCTTCCTCTTCATACTATCCTCGGAAACCTTTACCGCAAGATTACCGTTGGACACCTCGGTCAGACTGCCAACCGACCTGTTCACCGCTGTCGTGATATGCCTTACTTCATAGAAGCAAAGTGCGGCAAACAAAATTGCCAAAATAAGACCTACCGTAATCAATACAGCCAGAGCGCCATTCATACTTGCATTAACTCCGGTTCTGTCTACACCGCAAAACATGGCACCGACAATCTCACCCGTACTTTCCTGCATCAACGGATAATAATATGTCGCATACGGTTTTCCTGAAAATGTTGTATCGGAATCATAATAATAATTCCCTTTATAGACATATTTTAATACAATGTTTTCATAGTTATCCGCATCTATCTTTGTACCTGAATATGGATTACCGTTTTCATCCTTAAATGTGGTCATTACGCAGGTATCTCCGTAAAATACCATAATGTCCGCACCGACCTTTTCGCTCATATCGTCCAGATACTCATACATCGGCTCCATATCGGTGGTTCCTTTATAAAAAACACCGTCCGTATAAGAATAATCACCACGGGCATAAACCGTAAATGCCTCCACAGCGGAAACGGTAAGACCCTCCATCTCTGACTGCAGCAGCCGGTGTGTAAGCTTCCTCGCGCTTGACTGCGATGAAAGCAAATAGAAAAGGCTGATAAGCAGAATCGGTACCGTTGCAATCAGCAAAATACGAACGATTAAGGTAAACCGGTTTTTATTTTCCCTCGCCTTTTTCCTTTCCGCCCTCTTTTCCGCTCTCGCGGCTTCTCTTGCTTCTTCCTCCTCCACATCACTGAAGTCCATATCAAACATATCAGAATTATCTTCAATATCAGTTTCCGCAACTTCGATATCTTCAGCCTGTTCCTCAGCACTCTCAAAAAAATCGTCTGTCGTATTCATCACCGTTCTCCTTTCCGGACGTATGTCCTTCTGAATCCTCCCGACATATTTCCCGTCGCGGCGTTTGTTATAGTATAACATATTTTCTCAAAAAAGTCTAGCAAATTCCCTCCGTTTTCTCCAAACGGACACACCTCTCCCTTAATTATACCTACAACTCCCCACTGTACCTCCGCTGTCCTTCCCGAATGTAAAAAATTTCCTTTTCAATGCAGCCAATTTATGGTATACTATCCACAATGGCAAAATGAAAAGATTCATTTTTGTAAATTAACCCTTACAGAAGGAGGTTATTATGAAGCATCTGAAATACCGCATTGTTTCTGCCGTTTCCGGTTGTGTCTGTTTCTTTTTCGTGACACTTTCCGGCGGTTTTCTGGCAAATGCGGATACACATACCGATACCCCCGTTTCCATGAATAAAAATAATGATATCATACAGCCGTCCGTTGACCCCGTTTCAGCCGATATTCCGGAAAATACAGCTTCCGGAGAAGAGCTCAGGGATTTATCCCGTCAGGGCTCCGATGCCGAGCCTGATTTCACCATAACCCCTGTGCCTACACCGAGTCTTGCTCCGACACCGAGTCCGGCTCCGACACCGAGCCCGACTCCGACGCCGAGTCCGACCCCTACACCGAGCCCGACACCGACGCCGAGTCCGACCCCTACACCGACCCCTACACCGAGCCCGACTCCCGAACCTTTTGTTTTTTCAAAGGCAATCGCAAATGTATCCGATTTTGTCAATATCCGCGAAGGTGCATCCACTGACACACCTGTTCTCGGAAAGCTTTTTAAAAATGGCATAGCTGAGGTTCTGGATACAGAAGGAGACTGGACGCATATTTCTTCCGGCAATGTTACCGGATATATTTTCAGTGAATATTTATACCTCGGTGAAAATGCCGTTGCATACGCGGACAAAATCACCGCTTACAATGCGAAAGTAACCGCAGAATCCATGAATGTGCGTTCCGGACCGGGTACGGAATATGATAAGCTCGGCACCGCTACCCACGGAAATACTTACCCGGCAATCCTTTCTCTTTCCAACAAGAACTGGATTGCGGTTCAGTATACCGCAGACACGGTTGCCTATCTGTACGCCGAATATGTAACATTGACCTGTAATCAAAAGGAAGCCATGACTCTGGCTGAGATTGCCGCTGCCGAGCGTGCGGCAAGGATTGAGAAGGCTCATGTAAAGAGTATTCCGATTACGTACCGCGACCCGGTAACCATTACGGAAGAAGATTTAGAAGTCTTTGCACTGGTAGTTGCGACCGAAGCCTTCTGGGAACCATACGAAGGCAAGCTGGCCGTTGCAAACGTAATTCTTAACCGCCTTCTCGGCGGCCGTTACGGCGATACAATTTATGACGTTGTCACCGCCCCGAAACAGTTTTCGGGATACAACAACATAGACAAATTCCGCTCCTATGACCTTACTGACTGCTATAAAGCCTGCAGGGAGGCTCTTTCCGGAAAAAACAATATCGGTGATTTTCTGTTCTTCCACGCAGACTACTATGTAAACACCCATGATGAATGGCCGCTGTTTACCTCATGGTATCAGATTGCCGGTCACGTTTTCTTTAAACGTTTCTGGTAAACAGCCTACATCAATCCCCCAAGGATTGTGCTTACCGCTACCCCCGCTGCCGTTGCCACAAGTGCACCGGTCAGGGTGTAGCGGGTTTTTTTTACACCTGCCGCCATAAAATAGACCGACATAGTATAAAACACCGTTTCCGTGGAGGAACAAATCAGCGAAGTCACTTTTCCGAGATACGAATCCGGCCCATACTCTTTAAAAATGTCCAGCACAAGACCGGTTGCCGCCGAAGATGAAAACAGTTTTACAACTACAAGAGGAACAAGCTCCGCCGGAAACATAAGCATTTTCGCAACCGGTGCAAGCAGCCCGGCAAGCAGCTCCAGAAACCCCGATGCCCTTAACATCCCCACACCTGTCATCAGTCCGATTAACGTAGGAAGAATTCCGATTATTACATTAAACCCATCCTTTGCCCCCTCGACAAATTCTCCGTAAATATCGGTTTTCGTAAATAAACCGTAGCTTACCAGATAAAACAGCAAAAGAGGAATACAAAAATCCGAAAGAAAAATAAGAAGCTGCATCCGACTTACATCCACCCGCAGAAGTTATTACACTTTATGTAACAGTTCTCCTTTGTATGTCGTCTTAAAATTTATTTTGTTCTTTTTTCCGTAAGCTTTATGAATATCACTGCCGCAAGTGTACTTACGAGAGTTGCAAGAATCGCAGGACCGACGATTTCCGCCGGATTCACCGCACCGTACTGACTCCGGTAGGCAATAATATTAACCGGTATCAGCTGTAGGGAAGAAATATTGATAATCAGAAATGTACACATGGAACGGGAGGCCACCTCTTTTTTTCCGCCCTGTGCGAGATTCAGCCTTTGCAGCTCCTCCATGGCTTTTAATCCGAACGGCGTAGCTGCCCACCCAAGCCCCAGCAGATTAGCAAGCATATTCGAAGCAATATAATCATTTGCTTTGGAATCGTCCGGCACCTCCGGGAACAGGAAACGAAGCACCGGACGCATCAGCCTGATAAATTTCTTTGTCAATCCGCCGGCTTCCGCAATCTGCATCACACCGGTCCAAAGTGCCATGACACCGAACATTGTAATGCAAAGCTCCACTGCTTCTTTTGAAGAGTCTATGGCTGCATTCCCGACCTCTTTCACATTTCCGGTTATGGTTCCGTACACCACCGCTATGAGAATCATTCCACCCCATAAATAGTTTAACATAGGTGCTCCAAAAAAAGAAGGGTTACTCCAGTTTATGCCGGAATAACCCCTCCCATGCAAAAGCAATCTCTATTTTAACTGCTCGACAATCTCGTAAAACTTCATTCCGTGGGAAGCCTTGATAAGAATGGTGCTTCCGTCAGGTATCAGTGCGGCGCAGTCTGCTTTTAATACAGCAAGCAGCTCCTCCCGCGTGTCGAAATAGCTTATCTTACTTTCTGTTCCCTGTTTTAAGGCAGCATCATACATATGTCTGGAATTTGCACCTACACAAATGATATGGTTTACCCTCTTCTGTGCGGCATATGCACCCACCTCCGCATGTAATGCATCCGAATTTTCTCCCAGCTCGAACATGTCACCGAGAATCGCTGCCGTGACGGTCCCTGCCATGCCAAGCAAATCAATACCGGACTTCATCGATACCGGATTGGCATTATAACAGTCATCAATCAGTGTATATTTTTCCGTATGTATCAGATGATTCCGTCCGCCTACCGCTTCGACCTTTTTCATACCGGTCTGTATTTCCTCCGGAGTAAGTCCCAGCAATTCCGCCACGCATGCAGCGGCGGCAGCATTCAGTACCATATGCATCCCCGGCTGTGGTATCGTTACCTCATAGGCTTCGCCCGCCGCATTATGTAAGACCGCCGTACTTCCCCACAAACCGTTTTCGACTACATTTGTCACACAGACATTTCCCGGCGTTTTGCAGCTCATGCCGAAAAACCGGATTTCACGTCCACCTGCCGCATTTACCGTCTGCAATTTATCATCATCCCCGTTCAGACAGATTTTGCCGTCCTTCGGCATAAAATAGAAAATCTCTGTCTTTGCCTGCAGAATGCCGTCTCTTGTTTTCAGATTTTCCAGATGACACTGTCCGATATTGGTAATCACGGCAATATCCGGTCGTGCCATGCGGCTCAGTCTGTGCATCTCTCCGAAATCACTGATTCCCATCTCTACCACAGCCACCTGATGCTCCTGCCGGATTTTTAGTAACGTAAGCGGTACTCCGATTTCGTTGTTATAATTCCCCTCTGTTTTCAATACATTAAATCTTTCGGACAAAACCCCGGCAATAAATTCCTTCGTACTTGTCTTGCCCACACTGCCGGTAATCCCGATAACCGGAATCTGCAGACTTCTGCGGTAACTTTCGGCAATATCTTTCAGTGCCCGCAATGTATCTCCTACCAGAATGTAACTTTTCCATTTCTCCGATTTCTTCGGCCGCCTCTGTACGATTGCCAGCAAAGCTCCCTTTTCATATGCGGAGGGAATAAAGGTGTGTCCGTCCACACGCTCGCCCACGGTTGCAATAAATACACCGCCCTCGGTTACCTGTCTGGAATCTAACACTACACTGTCAACCGTCCTGTCCAAAAAGGCCTGTCCGTCATCCTCACCGTCATAATACACCAATTGTCTGTTTAGTGCCTCCGCAATCTGCCTGATTGTTAAATTCATCCCGTAAATACCCTTTCTTTTATTCTGAAAAAGCCTTATTTAATATTTTTTCACAAAGCTGCTCAAAAGAAATACCTACTGCTGCTGCCTCCTGCGGCAAAAGTGATGTCGGAGTCATCCCCGGTAATGTATTCGCCTCAAGGCAATACATCCTGCCCTCCGTATCCATCATAAAATCCATACGCGCATAATTTTTCAGGCGTAACACACAAAAGACCTTCTCCGCAATCGTCTGCATCCGTTCGCTCTGTTCTCCGGACAAAGCTGCCGGACAGGTCTCAACCGTACTGCCCGCCTGGTATTTATTTTTATAATCATAAAATCCCTGCTTCGGGGCAATCTCAATGACAGGCAATGCCTTTCCGTCCATTACCCCTACGGAAAACTCTCTTCCGACAATAAACTGCTCGATTACCACCTCGTTATCATACCGGAATGCCTCTTCCTTTGCCGCTTCATATTCCGAGGCATCATGTGCAACACTTACACCCACGCTTGAGCCGCCGCAGCATGCCTTTACAATACACGGGAAAGGAACCTGCACGGTTTCTTTCTCCCCTTTTTTCAGACGGATTCCAATCGGTGTCGGAATATCGTATGCTTTAAAAATATCCTTCGTAATCCCCTTATCCATCGCCATGGCGGCACTGACAAAATCCGTCCCCGTATAAGGAATCCCAAACAGCTCAAAGCACGCCTGAATCTTGCCGTCCTCACCGTTTGCACCGTGAAGTGCCATAAATACCGCATCCGCCTCCTGACAAAGCCGGAGTACATTCGGCCCGAAGAAATTTTTTGCGCCGTCCGGCCGCAATGCCTTAATCTGTTCCAAATCCGGATTCTGTTCGGAGATTGCACCGATATTTTCCGTCCAGTCATACTCACGCTCAAAAATCCCCTCCGTGCTGCCCTCATATCCAAGATATACATCCAGCAGAATAACCTGATGCCCGTTCTTTTTTAGTGCCTTATATATCATACTTCCGGAGCTCAGCGAAACATCTCTCTCCGTACTTGTTCCTCCGGCTAAAACCACTACTTTCATATCTTTACCATACCTTTCCTTGAATGCCTGCGGCAGATTACGGAAATGCGCAGCAAAAATGCTGTTTACAAGCCGCGTATCCGGTTTCTATAAATCATATTTCCGCTTTTTCCATTTTAGCACAATGTACTTTATTTGTCAGTAGAAAAGTGAAAAGAGTTTCTCCGTTCTGTGCTAATTGTCGTTTGCCGTCGATTTTATATAAAAATCTGCAAATTCCGTTTTTTTCTTCAATTTTTCTTTGACAAAATAAGGAAAATAGAGTAGAATATAATTGTTAGAGAATTAACA
Source organism: Lachnospiraceae bacterium (assembly GCA_029012365.1). Taxonomy (GTDB): domain Bacteria; phylum Bacillota; class Clostridia; order Lachnospirales; family Lachnospiraceae; genus SIG307. The sequence continues at coordinate 67,023 of JAQXLY010000038.1, forward strand.
ACTTCTACATTGCAGTTTACATCGGAGGTACAGCATGAAAAACATAGGTATTGTTCGTAACTTAGATGAAGTCGGTAGAATCACCCTGCCTATCGAATTGCGCAGGAACTTAGACTTACAGGAAGATGACCCTGTTGAAATCATTCAGGAAGGGAACCGAATCATTCTTACCAAATATCAGCCCTGCGATATTTTTAATGGTGATACCAAAGATTTGATTGATTTCTGCGGCAAGAAAATTTCAAAGAAAAATATTAAAAAATTGGCAAAGCTGGCCGGTTTGGTCGAAGACTGATTTATTCAATCACGGAGTCGTACAAAAGTACGGCTCCGCTTGCATTCAGTCGATATCTGCTTTATCTGTCGCTTCTTCCTTCCTGCTCCAGCAATAGGGCGTATATGTCACGTTTGGATACTCCCCTGTCCGCCGCTACCGCTTTCATGGCTTCTTTCCTGTTCATTCCCGCAGATATATAACGCTCCATATGTTCCTTCAGACTAAGCTCTGCGTAAGACTCCTGTTCCTCACGCCGCAGCTTTTCTTTGTCCGCTCCTTCTATCACAAGTACACATTCCCCCTTTGCCTCCTGCTCCTCATAATATGCCGATGCCTCGGAAAGAGTAGTGCGAAATGCTTCCTCGTGCTTCTTTGTCAGCTCCCTGCAAATAGTAAGATGCCTGTCACCAAGTGTCAGAAGAAGTTCGGAGAGAGTCTTTGAGAGACGGTGGGGTGCTTCATAAAGTACAATGGTGCGTGTTTCCTCTTTCAGCTCCTTTAATACCTCAAGCCGCTCCTTTTTCACGGAAGGCAGAAACGCTTCAAAGCAGAATCGCCTCGTAGGAAGCCCGGAAAGTGTCAGTGCCGTGACACACGCACATGCTCCCGGTAATACCGTTACCGGAACATCTGCCTCATATGCCATTTTTACCAGTTCTTCTCCCGGATCGGAAATTCCGGGCATCCCCGCATCCGTAATTACCGCAATACTTTTTCCCGCAAGGAGCTGTTCTATCAGCTGCCTTCCCTTCTCAAACTTATTAAATTCGTGATAACTGGTCATCGGTGTTTTTATCCCGAAATGATTTAACAGCTTAATGCTGTTACGTGTATCTTCCGCCGCGATTACATCCACATTCCGAAGCGTCTCCAACACCCGGAACGTAATATCCTCCAGATTCCCGATCGGTGTTGCACACAAATACAAAGTCCCGGTCATACTTTCTACCTTCCTTACATAAAAATCCGGTATCCAGGTATGCTGAATTTCACGATACTCAAATCCGGATATGAATTTTCCTAATAACCATAGATTCCGGTAATATCTTCATGGTATACCCCCGGCTCCCGGAAAACAATTAACGGCGGTTCTACCGTTACCCGTGGTCTGCCGCCTTTGCATGCCTCCAGCAATACCATATTCGGCTCCTTATCCACATAAGGATGAACCATACGCATCCGTTTCAGTTCCAGCCCGTATGCCGACAGCGTCCGTATAATCTCAGCCAGCCTGAACGGCCGGTGAACCATAAAAAAAGTTCCCTGCGGTTTTAACACATATGCCGCCTCGCGTACCACATCCTCCAGTGTGCAAAGTACCTCATGCCGTGCAATCGCCTTTGGCAGCTCCGGATTTTGCAAGCCATGCTCCGCCGTCATATAGGGCGGATTGGATGTTACCGCATCAAAGGAAGCCGCCCCGAATAAACGACCGGCTTCCTTAATATCTCCGACGCAAATCTCTATTTTTTCGGAAAGACCGTTCACCGCTACACTGCGTGCCGCCATATCCGCACTCTCCTCCTGAATCTCCAGTCCGGTAAAATGCCTGCCCTTTGTCTTTGCTTCCATTAAAATCGGCAGAATTCCTGTACCGGTTCCAAGATCCAGCACCAGACTTCCCTGCTTTATCCGGACGAATCCGGACAACAGTACCGCGTCCATTCCAAAACAAAACCGTCCGGGATGCTGAAAAATCAGGTATTCGTTGCGTTGCAGTTCATCCAGTCGTTCACCGTCCTTCATCAGCTGCCGTGCAAGCTGATACCTTGCCTGCAGCTGCGCCGAACGCGGTTTTTCCTCTGTCTGTGTTATCACTGTTCTCTATTCCCCTTGTTTTCTCGCTTCTTTACGCTCCAGCTGCTCCAACGCATTCAATTCCTCATCCAGCTGTACACGTTCCGACCTTTTGCGCGGCTTAAACTTCAAATCGGAAACCTTATATTCCCTTATTTCTTTCTCGTCATTGTCCAAGGTCACAATTACCTTTACAAGCTGCTTTAATACGCTTGTACTGTGTACCTCTCCCTTCAGACCGTCAGCGGTTGTTACGTATTCTCCGACAGCAGGAAGATGACTGTTCAGCTCCTCATATGCCTCTTCTTCATTTTTCAGACAACACATAAGTCTGCCGCAGACACCGGAAATCTTTGTCGGGTTCAGTGACAAATTCTGCTCCTTCGCCATTTTAATCGATACCGGGATAAACTCGGATAAATAGGTATGGCAGCAAAGTGCCCGTCCGCACACACCGATACCGCCCAGTATTTTAGTCTCGTCACGCACACCAATCTGCCGCAGCTCGATTCTTGTCTTAAATACCGCTGCCAAATCCTTTACCAGTTCACGGAAATCCACGCGCCCGTCCGCCGTGAAATAGAACAACAGCTTATTATTGTCAAAGGTATACTCCGAATCAATCAGCTTCATTTCCAGATTATGCTTTGCAATTTTTTCCAGACAGATTTTAAACGCTTCTTTCTCGCGTTCCGCATTGCTCTCCTGCACCTTTACGTCCTCTTCGGTTGCCGGACGAAGCACCGGCTTGAGCGGCTGGGTAATTTTCTCCTCCGGCAAATCACGGATTCCCATCACTACATACCCGAATTCCACACCTCTGGCCGTCTCTACAATGACATTCGAACCCTGCTTTATATCAAACTCCAACGGGTCAAAATAATATACCTTGCCCGCCTTTCGAAATCTTACGCCTACTACCTTCATTCCCTTTCCTTAAACCTCCTTCATATATAACAACAGCAGCTCCAGAGCATTTTCAAAATTTACATTTGCTTTCAAACGCTGTTTTAACTGTTCTAACGCTTCTACAATCCCCTGAAGGTTTTCAAAGCTCCTTTTCCCCGCCTGAGCGGCAACCGCCTCCGGCTCATCCTTGAACAAAAGAGAATTTACATCCTTTGTTGCCTTAAACAGCAGCACATCCCGATACCAGAGCAGAATCAGCTCCAAATACGCATCTGCGGCATCCTTTTTTGCCGCAAACAGTTTTACATACTCCATTACCTCTGCCATAGTCATTTCATCCACATATTTTACCAGATGAAGTACCTCTTTGCGCTGCTCCACAAACTCCTCGGACTCCGCATACTGCACGGCACGTCCCACCAGACCTTCGGAAAAAGCAGCCGCACTCTCTGCCAGATAATCGGGTATCCCTTTTCTTTCCATCAGAAACTGCTTTATCTTCCCCGCCGCCACCGGGTAAAGCGGAAGCAGAATACAACGCGACAATATTGTTTGCAGCAATAATTCGCGTCTGCTCACCAGAAGAAGAAAAACCGCATATTCGGGTGGTTCTTCAATCGTCTTCAGAAGCGCGTTCTGTGCCTCCTCCGTCATTTTCTCCGCCTCGTCAATCAGGTAAATCTTATGTTCGCTGCTGTAAGGCTTTATGAGCGCATCCGATGTCACCTGTTCTCTGATTTCTTTTACTCCAAGCGTAGCCTTTTCACGCACTACAATACGGAAATCCGGGTTGTTTCCCGACTCCGTCTGCCGGCATGACTTACATTTTCCGCAGGCAGAAATTCCGCCCTCCTCGCAAAGAATTGTCTTTGCAAAAGCCTCTGCCAGAAGACGCTTTCCGCTGCCCGCCTCTCCGCACAGCAAATAAGCATGAGAAACCTTCTTTTGACGAATTGCATTCTGCATATGAAGCACAACCTGTTCATGTCCTACAACATCCTTAAAGTCCGCCATGGAAAGCCCCCTTCCCCGCATCTTCCTGCCGGAAAATCAGGTGAAAATATCCAGTAAAAGCCCGCGGATTTCATCAATCCTACTCAAAATCATCAAATGATCCTTTTCATCCTTAATCAACTCTGCCGCCAGCTCATCAAGCGTCTCATCCACAAGACGTATCATACCGTAAACCCGGTGTCTGCCCCGGCGGTCAAGAAAATTTTCACGGGAAAACTTGTGCGAACGGGTCACAATCTCATTCATGAAATCCCTGATTAACTCCCGGTACTTTTTCATATCCCGCACATCCATGTGCTTCGCAATCTTTTTCCCTTGCAGTGTAATATCATCCATGAGCGAGCTTAAACGCTCCTGTAAGGCCGCCTCCTCAATCTTACCGGCAAGCATGAACTTGAATGTACCGTCCGACTCCTGTGTCTGCTTTTGCATCTCCACCGGTTCCGGCTGCGATATCTGATTTACCTTCAAATCCACTACGCTCACCTCCTAAAGACAACCTCCGCTACTTTTATAGTATACCACGTTTGCATGCCCCGCGCAAATACTATTTCTGCCCTGCGATATCCTGTGCAATGGTTGCCACGCACTCCTCCAAATCCTTATTATAATATCGCTTTTTTATACCTGCACGTTTTATCTCTTCCTCGCAAAAATCCTGCTGGTCTGCCAGAAAGCGCCGGCATACTTCGTCATAATTCGGCTGTGCCTGTCTCCGCTCGCGGCAGATGGAACGCCACAGCCTCTGGTCGTCCTCTACTTCAATGTACAGAGGATACACCACCCTTTCTCCAAAATACTTTCGAAGCTGCTCATAACCGGATAAGGTGGAAATAAATAAATAGTCCTGTCCATCCGGGTCTATCTGACCATCATCCACTGTAAAATAGTGCCAGTCCCCTGCTACGGTATGATATGTTCTGGATTCTATCACCTTATTTTCCCTGCGTAAACGTTCCCACTCCTTTGTATCCACAAAAAAGTATTCCCTTCCGTTTGTCTCGCCACGCCTGATCGGTCGTGTCGTATACCCCACAACTGTGTGTAATGCAAGCTCCTCCATTTCAATCAGGCGTTTAAACACAGTATCCTTTCCGGTTGCGCTTTTGCCCATCAATACATAAACTCTGCCCATAACAGCCTCCTGTTATTTCTCTGCTTCCATTTTGACACACTTTACTGAAATTTGCAACAAAAACACAAACAACCTCCTGCACAAACGTAACAGTTCAGCCTTACTTATGCGGGATAAGTTGTGGCGACGATTACACACTAAAAGGCCGCATAAATCAAGGCTTTCCACATATCCGCACACTTTTTTTGCAATTTTTTAAAAAAAATGCAAAAAAACACTTGCATTTTTCAAAAGAATAGTATATAATCATTTTTGCGCTCAGGGATGAGCAAAAAACAAATAAGCGCGACTAGCTCAGTTGGTAGAGCACCTGACTCTTAATCAGGGTGTCCAGGGTTCGAACCCCTGGTCGCGCACTTAAAGGGTCTAGTCTTGATTAGTAGAATCGGGGTTAGGCTTTTTTGTTGTCTGTCGGACTTTTTTCGCAGACAGGGTGTCGCCATCCCCCACATGAAAAAGATATCGTCGCCAAACGGTTTTTCGTAAAAACGGCGGTCAAGCGGCGGTCAGCCTAAAACACATTGAGGGTGTCCCAAAAGTCAGTATGACTTGAGGGATACCCTCTCTTTGAAAAAATTTTTTTGACACTCCAAATAAATTATTTCACCACGAAGCTCACCTGCAAATTTAGCGGTATCGGTTCAGTTGAATCTATTTGATATCCTGACCAGTATACTCTACAATTTTCTGCCTTATCTGTTGCATATATACTTTCCACTTCATAAATTCCAGCTTGTACATTCTCATCCAAATTTAATGTACCTTCCCATTTACCAGAATTTTCATGTAATGAAACCAATACTTCTCGCTCACATGCTTTGTTAATAAAAAATATATTTATGCTATCTATTCCAGA
>JAQXLY010000039.1 GCA_029012365.1 Lachnospiraceae bacterium
GTTTTGATATTTCTCTAAAACTACAGTATCTACTATGGTCTTAGAGAAATACCAAACACATCTGCAATAATAGGGAAAATCCTCATGCAACTTTTGGGATTGCCCTCTGCAATAGTTGGTATTTTAAGTATACAATAAACAACCAACCGATTTATTTATAGTCCTTTATAGCCCTATATATATCTACTTTTCAATGTTCTTTTTTTTGCTTCCAATTTATAATTCTACACATATCTTCATAAGTGGTCGCAAATCGGTCGCAGGTTGGTCGCAAATCATATTCTCATTGAAGATAACCTCTATACATGATACAATATCAATAACATCACCTCAGAAGGAGTTTCCTATGATTTACGATAATCTTGCGCTTGCTAATGCACTAATTTTTGACAACGCCTACCATATTCTCAAACAAAGAATGGATATTGGTACAGTCAGTCACTCTCAATTAGATATGAGCTTAGCCGTCCCTGTTGCGGTTAATTGTAGCTTTTCTTGCGAAATGCTCCTAAAGTCAATGTTACCTATCGGAACCCGTGGTCATGGGATTAACGACTTATTTACCCAATTAACGACCTCGGAGCAAAGCGGAATTGTCGATGGAACCATGCAACTTCTTCGCCTTCATAAAACCGATTACACAACTGAAAATTTTTATAGTGATTTAAATCATCATGATAAAGCATTTATACAGTGGCGCTACTTTCACGAAAAGCACGATGGCAACCTTAATTTCAATATACTATTCATGGAATATTTCCATGAAACGCTTAAAGCCCTTGCCTTATTCTACAACAAGAATCCCGAAGTATAATTCATATCGTTTGAGATTTTTTCTGTCTGCAAAAATAGTCCTCAAAACTAATAAGCTCCGCTTTCTTCAAATCCTTCGTGGCTTCTGCGTAAATATCCATTGTAGTCTCTGCATCAGCATGTCCAAGTATCTCCTGCATTGCTTTGATATTTACTCCGGCTTCGCACATTCTGGTTGTAAAAGTATGTCGCAATGAATGGTTGCTGAAATACGGAAGAAGCACTTCTTTCCTCTTGCACTTACTATCAAGAACTTCATAATTACAGTCCCTAATAATTCTCCGCAACGCTTTATTTAACGTTCCTTGATGCTGAACATTTCCGAAACGATTTATAAAGATAAAATTTCTGTATCCATCTACTACCGCTTCACTTTTTAAACCACATTCTTCTTGATATGCCTTTTCCATCAGAAAAGCTTCTTTTACCTTTGGAAGCATCGGAATAATTCTCTCGCCTGCCTTTGTCTTTGGCGTATTGATTGCAAAAATCTGTCCTTGTTCCGTTCTGGTGCTATAATAGACTAATGTGTGATTAACACTAATCGTTTCTTCTTCAAAATCAACATCACACCATCTAAGACCTGTAATTTCTCCAACACGCATTCCCGTCCAAAGCATAACTATAAAGATAGGATACCATCTGTGATACTGCCCCTGCTGATTCAAGAATCTTTCAAATAGTTCTTGCTCTGGGATCGTCAGTGCCCTTCTTTTATTCGCATCCATATTGTGTGCCTTTTTCAATTCCTTTAACGCATTATCCGATGGGTTATATCTTAGATAATCGTCCTCTACACCAAGTTCCAAAACTTGATGTAGAACAGTGTGAACATTGTCTATCGTGTTAACCTTCACATGTCTTTCGTCCGCAAGATAATTATAAAAACCTCTCACATCGGTACGCTTTAAATCCACAAGCTTATTCTTGCCAAACTCCGGTTCAACAAACTGCGTATACATGTACTGATAATTCTTGAATGTATTATCTTTCAATCCTCGTTTAAGCTGTACCCAACTATAGTACAAATCGTTGATAGTAAGATTATTCTTATCTGCTCTTACACCATCCAGAACATCTCTTAATACATCCAATTCTTTCTCCCTTAACTCTTCAAGGGTAGGAGCACTTATGGAATGTCGTTTACCACGCTTATCTCTCCACTTGAACTCATAGGTTCCGCTTGTTCTCTGATACTCTCCTTCCTTCAGAACACGGTTTTTATTGTCCTTACGTCTCTCTATTGCCATAGTAATTTCTCCTTTCATAACAACAAAGAGAACACGCTCACAGATATTATACCTCTCGCATGTCCTCTTTGTCCAACAGAAAATCACATCTCCCCCAAATTATATTGAATACATCTTCTCCAGATATGCCTCAAACAACTTCCGCTTAATTAACCTCTTACTTCCGCACCATATAACAAACGGACAATTCTTTTCATTTGTTACATCACGTAACTTATTGATTCCAATTCCAAAATATGCCGATGCTTCTTCTAACGTAAGATTCGATTTTTCCCAGATAGGGACTTCCTTCACCATAGAAATCACCCTCCTTCAAATGGGCAATCTCTAAGCTCATCTGCCGTCAACTTATGAAAAGCATTCAAATATTCCATCAGACTATATTCCTCAACTTTCCCATCCCTATGTACTCGAATCTTATGAATACGACGAAGAAATGCATTCCATGTTTTATGATTATTACTTTGCACGTCCCTATACTGCCGTGAAATGTCAACATTTGATAAGATATACACCTTCGTGTAGCAAGCCACTTTATCGGAATACCGGCTAGGCAAATAACAAGGATACCCATCCAAATACATCAACATCTGAGTTATCGGAATCTGGCTCTGAAACTCGTCATAACAAATAACATCCTGTCCTTTATACAAATCGTACGGATTTTTATAATTGGTAATCCGGTATACATTCTCGTAGCCATATTCTTCCATTACAGACCTTGTCTTACCACTCGCCGTATCTCCCCAGATATAAATAACAGACAACTTTCGGAATGTGTTTTTATACTCTTCCTCTTGAACAATCTGCCGTACCTTGTCCATCCTGTCAATCTGACTAATCAACTCCGGTTTCTCTTCCAAAATCTCATAATTACTCATGCCCTCGTTTATCATCTCATACATATCCACAAGGTCATTTCTTGCACCCTGTCGTTCTAACGGCATTTCTCCCCATTCTTCATGAGTATCCGTAAGATTAGTTTCCTTCTTCTTGTCCTTCTCCCACTTGTCACCTTCTTTGAAAATGTAGTTCCGATTCTCTTCACTCTTTCCATATGCTTTTTCAATATGAGCCTCTGGAAACTGTTTTTTCATCGTGCTAAATCTTATAGGAGAAGAAAATACCATATACACATGTGTATGATGCGTTCTCGCAATCTCATCACTCATGCAATAATACGTCAAGGACTTCCACTTCTTTAGCTTACCTTTTATAACCTCGTGTGTAAATCCCTTTGGCACGGGGTTATTTATCGTAATCTGCCACTTCCGTCCTTCTATCTGTTTTTCCTCCATAAATCACCTTCCTTTTGCTACATGCTACATAAGTGCCTATAGGTAATACTTGTCTATAGGCATTCCCTAGCTCCTGCTCCGCACTCTACGAGTGCAGAGCGGACTAGGGAGATTCCAATTAACTCTTACCACATAGAATATCCTTAATGTGCCTTTTCCAATTAACAATGTTCTTTATCTTAGGAATCTTAACTTCCATCAACGGACATCCATCAGCCAACAGACATCCTTCCCCTCGTTGATATACTTTGCTAGGGACATCTTCTCCTGCAAAAATCATACCTTTCTGCTCCTTACTCATACGCCCCAAGCCAAGAAATATCATGAAATTATCTCTTGCTCCATTAGCGAACAAACTTGCATCTGCTCTTTGCGTAACAATCCATACCCCATATCCAATTCCTCGACCAAGCATCAAGATTTCAGCAATAGAATTTAACAAATCCGTAGCATACTTTGTTTTCTCCTGCTTGTCCTTTGTAGAATAGTAAGAAATAGCGGCAGGGTATTCATCGAATATCAGAAGCTTTCTTCTTAATCCTGTCTTATTTTCACGCCCTTCGCAAAAACTATTATAGTATTCCATCACTCCCTTGTAGCAGTCATTCCCACCATAATAATGTACATACGTACTTAAAAAAACAAAATCCTCCGAATTCTTAAAATCACACAAATAGATATCTATTTCCGGATTTTCTTTCAGCAAAGAACCAATAAGAAAAAGCATTCCGTAAGACTTTCCCGAACCACTACTTCCGGTTATCAATGCATGGCAATGCGACTTATTATCCAGCTTGATTGGAAGTGGTGCAGTAACACCACTTCCAACATTATATCCCCAGAGCATCCCTACTCCTTCCAATCTGCATCTGGAACATTTGTTGTCCCTACGCTCCGTCCTGCCATCAACTTATTCCTAAGAATGGCTGCGTAAGGCTGCGACACGAACACCATCTGAATGATAAAGTATGTATCAATGTCCTCTATCATATCGACCAAAACCGCATCAAAAATGTTGCCATACTCATCCCTGACGTTATCAATCTGTAATCTTGGAAATTCTCCTGCTTGCAACTTTCTCGTAATCGCCACTTGCAAGATTCTCTTGAATTCTTCAAGGTCATCCTTCCTATAATACATATCGATATCTGCCTTATTGAGCTTATACTGATAGTATATAATGCCATTGGAAATCAAATAATGCGTTTCTAACACTTCAATCTCCTGCAATGTCCTTGGCATGATCCCACCAATAGCTCCGGCTTCATCACGCAATGTCTTATACATAATATTCCGCATAATCGGGTATTCTCTATCCGCCTGTTCCTTCAACTGTTCCTGCGTTCTCTGAATGCTACTCACCACCGCCTTCGACTTCTCATCTATCTTAGACTTTACATAAGCATACAGCCAGATAATTGCACCAACTGCCACTACAAGCGAAAGATGACGGTTAATCAGATAATACCCTAGCCAGAGTAAAGCAAATGCAATTAACAGAATTCCTGACAAAGAACCCACGAATAACAGCACTAGCTTCCAAACACACTGTTCCTCATTCAGTTCCTTATATTTATCCCAGAACCAATGAACAGGAAACAATACTACCGATACTAACCATTCCCAGAACCACACTATGCACTTACCTCCCAACCATCAGCACTACAAGAAAGCGCATACTCTCCGGAATTTGTTCTATAAAACTTTCCGGTAAGATTCTTCAGAATAATCTTTGCCTGTCCACCCTTCTGCTGAAGCTGTTCACTTGTAATCGCAGACTTACCACCCTTGACCTTTACTGTCAACTTCTCATACATATTGTCCGGACAAACCACCGTCAATTTCTGACCAATTACATTGTTCGTAGGCTTACCATCCACAAATTCCATCAAGTCTGCAATCCCCAACAATACAACAGTTCCTGTTGCATTACCGCAAATCTGTAATGCAGTTAAAATTAATCTCAAAATAATACTGTTATTACTCATTTCTTTTTACCTCCATTTTCTTCTGTTAGGGGATGACAAGCATCCCCTATGTCTTTCTAGCCAATAAATCCACAAAGAACCTCATATAATTCTTTCGCATCCACATGAGAAATGCTAAGAAGCGAAGAGAGTTCCTTGTCTTTATCCACAAAGTATCCATTGTACCCATATTCATGCGGTGCATTTTTCTTTGCAAAACAAAACTCGAAATTTGCATCGTCAAAGAAAATCCGTACCAAAACCGTACCATCCGGTTTATGGATATTTCCATTCTTCCCATCCATATAAATCTGGAAAGAATAATTGTTAAAGTATACAAACTCATGACGATGGTTCATCATATAGTCAAGTAATTTCCTCATAATTAACCTCCTTATGATAATAAACACCAAGTAACATCTATCCCTTTATGGGTAAGACCGTACGCTTCTTACCTCTTATTTTTTTGACTCGCCATTCACCCTAGGCTCACTTAAATTATATAATGGTTCTGGGAAACTGTCCTAACTTCGAAAGTAGTAATAGTTTCTATATCCCCACCTAAAAAGTAGTTTATGTATAAATTGCTTCTAAAGCCTTTTTTAGTTTCACTCTGTCCGCATTTGTCATTTTATTGATTATATCGTATAACCTCTGGTCGCTAATGCCCATTTCTGTTCCAAATAAAAGATAATCTGTTGATACCTTAAAAATTGAAGCCATTGCAATTAGATGCTCTGTCTTGACAAGCACATCTCCATGCTCAATTCTTCGATACTGTTCATAACCCAATTCTAGGATACCTGCCATTTCAATCATTTTAATCGAACTCTTTTCTCTGCATTGCCTTATTCTTTTGGATATTTCTATTTTCCGATTATCGTCTATACAATCAGCATTAGCCACCTTTTCACCTCCTTTATGATATCTGCTATCATTTTTGCAACCCCATACGTAATTAACAAGGGAGCAACCATATTTTCTAAAAATAGTCTATCATAGCAAGCCCCTTTTAATCCATGATACAAAAATCAATTTTTGCTCTTTCAAGCACTTATTTCAAGCCATTTTCTACTTTGATATTGATTTTTTTGTCAAAACTATTGAAAACCTTGATTTTCTGTGTTAGTGTTATATGGAAAGGAGATGTTTTTATGGATATCATCATAGAAAGATTTAGTAGCGAACTTGAAAGATATAAAATTGAAAACGGTTACTCCTCTGTTGAAAAAATTATTGAGGTTTTAGGGCTGCAGTGTGAACATTATTATAATCCCGAGGATTTTTCCCGATTCAAAAGTGGCAAGAGAAAATTTAAAGATGTGGATTTTGAAAGGTTTTCTGAACTTTTTAAAGTTCGCAAAGAATATTTATCCGGATTAGATAATTTCAGAACCGAAGCTGATAAAATCAACGCAGAAGTAGCGAACCGCAATCTCCTCGCGGCTTTTCATAAATTATTCGTTGCATTAGGGTACGCAGATTGTATGATGGATAATATAGATTACAATCTCACGTTCCCTTCTAATACTAGAGCTTTTATTGAAAGCATTAAAGATTCGTTAGACGAGCAAAATGCCACACTTCTATGCGATGTGAACGCAGATAATATAATCTGTCTTTCCAAAAACGAATATAATATATTCCTTGCAGAACTCACAGATTTTATTGAATTTAAGCTATCCCGATTATTTATGTCAAAAGAAGTGTTAGCTGTTCCCACGGTAGTTTTAGAAGATAATTCGACCCTTTTACATCCTAAGGAATCCATTTCCCTAAAGGATGGAACAACTTTAATTGTTGACATGGAATATACTCCAACATCAGAATTTACAGACACTACTTTGGCTAATTTTATTAGTATAACAGAACAATAGTTTTGAAAGGATTTTATATGAGATATTTAGAACAGGACAATATATATTGCGGCTATTCCGAAACACTAATGAAAAACATTCCCGAAAATAGTATTGCATTAAGCGTATGGTCTCCTCCCTACCATGTAGGAAAGGACTATGAAAGTGGGCAGTCATATGAAGAATGGCTTTCCATGTTAAACCAAGTAATCAGTTTACATCATTCTGTGCTTAAACCTGGCGGTTTCCTAGTTATTAATATAGAGGATATTCTTTGTTTTCCCGACCCGGACATGCCAAGAATTCAAGCAAATAATATAAGTATGCGAAAATGCAAATTAACCGAAGACGATGTAAAAAAAGCACAAGAAGAACATCCCAACTTTAACAGAAAACAATTAGCTGCTTTATTAGGTTGTAGCGAACAAACTATAGACCGTCGCTTGCATGGAAATAATATTAGAGGTGGAAAGTATAATACTCAAACCCGCGTTAAAGTAGTCGGTGGGCTTCTGGAAGAAATGGCGCTAAAAGCAGGCCTATATTTGTATGATAGAAGAATGTGGGTAAAAGATGCTGCATGGGCCAATAGTAACTGGACGAGTAATTCCTATAGAGCAGTAGATGAATTTGAATACCTTTATATCTTTTGGAAACCAGGCATCACAAAAATAGATAGAAATCGCCTAACCAAAGAAGAATGGACCGAATGGGGAAGCCGCGCAGTTTGGAACATGCGGTCGGTCCAACGAAACGATGACCACGAAGCAAAATTTCCTATTGAGCTCCCTAGAAGAGCAATTAAATTATTTACCGAAAAAGGGGATACAATTCTTGATTGCTTTATGGGGAGCGGAACAACAGCTATCGCCGCAATGATGGAAGGAAGACATTATATCGGGATTGAAAAAGAAAAAAAATATGTGCAACTCTCCTTGAACAACATAAAAAAATATCAAGAAGAAGCTGCACAAATTTCATTATCCGATTTAGGCCTTCCTACTAATTCTTAACTACTAAATTCTTGAACTCGCCAATCAGCAATTTGATTCAACAACTCGAACGAGACCCTCGCACGCATCTTGTGAGGGTCTTTTCCTTTATCGTCTTTTCCTGGAAAAAACAACTCCGGATATGTATATAAATAATTAGGATTTTGAGTTAATAGCAGACCATTCGGAACACATACATTCTTTATACTTTCCAACGGTTGGCCTTTATGTCCACCATCTAACATTTTATAGATTGGCTTAACAAAGAGATGAATAGCTGCAGCAACATTTCCATTTGTCAAAGGATAAATCGGGGATATTGCTGGATAAAAATTATGAGAAGCTTTTTTCCCTTTTGCCACCATAATGCTGTTAACCATATTATCATTTGGTGCATTCCATATTCCATCTCCTGATACTTGATATGGCGATAACACAGTATGTTCAAAATTGTCGCGTGGTCCTACAGATTTAATGTCCAAGAAAACAAAAGCACAATTAGTATATCCATTTGTGATTCTTGTAATCTCATCAGAATACAAAACAAATCTATTATCCGCTCCCGAAGGCAAACCGACTTCTGATATTGTAACTATTTGAGAAATCAATCTATTAAGTTTATGACCAACCGCATGCTCACCAACTTCTATCCATGGCACTTGGTCACCTACCGGAGCTCTTCCTCTGTCTTCTGGTGGATAATTTGCCCACATAGCATTTAGATAGCTTGCCTCATTGTAATCTCTCTCAATTTCATCATAATTTGATTCGATAACACCATTTACTAATTGAGTTATATATTTCTCTAATTCAATCAATTCATTTGGATGACTAATAAAATATGTTCTTGCATCATTATATCTTGTAAACAAATCCACTCTATTTGAAAAAAACATTTCTAATCCTCCTCAATAAATAACTTGTATGTTTCAATTCCTAACACATCTGCCATTCTTTGAATATTCTCTAACGATATGCTTCTTCTGTAGCACTCTACTGCACTAATGTATGTTCTATGCATTCCGCACCTATCTGCAAATTCTTCTTGAGAAATACCTAATTGCTTTCTATATTTTTTTATATTTGTCCCAAAAACTTTCACTATATCCATCACAAAAACCTCCAACTCTATTTTTCACCATTGCACACAATAAATCTACAGACAATAAGTCACATTTCGTACAAAAAAAGAACCTCTAGTCAGAGGTTCTTTTAAGCATGTTCTCTTTATTCAATTATTTGGTCGCAAATCGGTCGCAAATTCCAACCGTTAGTCTTTCAAACCTTTATAAACAAAGGCTTTACTTATCCAAAGTCTTCATCGTCGGGAACAGCAGCACATCCCTTATCGCCGGGCTGTTTGTAAGCAGCATCACCAGTCGGTCGATGCCGTAGCCAATACCACCGGTCGGCGGCATACCGATTTCAAGGGCGTTCATGAAGTCCTCATCGGTAGTATTCGCTTCCTCGTCGCCTGCGGCGAGAGCTGCTTCCTGCGCCTTGAAGCGTTCTCTCTGGTCAATCGGGTCATTGAGCTCGGAGTAAGCGTTACACATCTCCCATGTATTGATAAAGAGCTCAAAACGCTCTACATAATCCGGCTTATCCGGCTTTCTCTTTGTAAGCGGGGATACCTCTACCGGGTGATCCATAATAAAGGTCGGCTGAATCAGGTGCTCCTCCACAAACTCCTCGAAGAAGAGATTTAAAATGTCACCCTTCTCGTGACGAGCCTCGTAGTGTACTTGCCTTTCGTCTGCGACTTTCTTTGCCTCTGCGGTATCCGCAATCTGGTCAAAGTCCACACCGGTGTACTTCTTAACAGCCGCGGTCATCGTCATGCGTTCAAACGGCTTTCCGAGGTCGATGGTATGCTCACCGTAGGTAATGGTAGTGGTTCCGCAGACCTCCTCTGCAAGATAACGGAACAGGCTCTCGGTCAAATCCATCATGCCGTGGTAATCGGTATATGCCTGATAGAGCTCCATCAGGGTAAATTCAGGATTGTGTCTGGTATCAAGTCCCTCGTTACGGAATACGCGGCCGATTTCGTATACACGCTCAAGACCGCCTACAATCAATCTCTTTAAGTAAAGCTCTAAGGAAATACGGAGCTTTACATCCTCATCCAGTGCATTGTAGTGGGTTTCAAACGGTCTTGCGGCCGCACCGCCCGCATTTGCAACAAGCATCGGCGTCTCAACCTCCATAAAGCCCTGACCGTCAAGGTAACGGCGGATTGCACTGATAATCTTTGAACGCTTCACAAAGGTTTCCTTTACGTCTGCGTTCATAATCAAATCAGTATATCTCTGACGGTAACGGATATCGGTATTGGTAAGACCGTGAAACTTCTCCGGAAGCACCTGAAGGCTCTTGCTTAAAAGGGTTACACTTGCCGCATGTACCGAAATCTCTCCGGTCTTCGTCTTAAATACTTCACCCTCGATACCGACAATGTCACCTACATCGAACTTTTTAAAATCAGCATACGGTGCCTCTCCGATACTGTCTCTCGCCACATAAGACTGAATATTGCCCTTTAAGTCCTGCACATTACAAAAGGATGCCTTACCCATGACGCGCTTTGCCATGATACGACCGGCAATCCGCACGGATTTGCCTTCTAACGCATCAAAGCTGTCCTTAATCTCGGTGCTGTGATGAGTCACATCATACTTTGTAATCTTAAACGGATCCTTCCCGTCTGCCTGCAACTGTGCAAGCTTTTCTCTGCGGACACGAATGAGTTCGTTTATATCCTGCTGCGGTGCTGCCTGTGCAGCCTTCTGCATATTTTCTTCTGCCACTGTACTACCTCCAAAATCCTACGGTCTTCACCTGTCTTAATCGTTTGTCTTCTGAATTTCCAGAATTCTATAGGAAACGGTGCCGGCATGCGTCTCTACCTCAACTACATCTCCTACCTTATGACGAAGCAATGCCTTGCCTACCGGGGACTCATTGGAAATCTTTCCCTGCAGACTGCTTGCCTCCGTAGAGCCCACAATCTTAAGGTCTAACTCCTCGTCAAATTCCATATCATAAACCTTAACGCTGCAGCCGATATTAATTACATTTGCATCAATATCCTCATCTACAACAACTTCCGCATTTTTCAGAATCTTTTCAATTTCCTCAATCCGTAATTCAATCTCGCGCTGTTCTTCTTTTGCTGCATCATACTCGGCATTTTCGGACAAGTCTCCCTGCTCTCTTGCTTCTTTAATCTTATCAGCAACTTCCTTACGCTTCACAACCTTTAAATCCTGTAACTCATCTTCTAACTTTTTTAAGCCTGCATACGTTAATATGTTTTTCTTCTCTGCCGCCATGCTGCAAAACCCTCCTTTTTCACATACTTTGCCAGTATTCAAAGTATTATAGCGTATCTCCCTCTATTTGTCAATGATTTTCTGGCCGTTCTCTCATGTTTCGGTTTTCTGATTTTCCGGCAGCTCCCTCACATTCATTCGCCACTTCCACACTGCCGTACCGATGATAATGGTATATCCGATAAAGCTTAAAATATCCGGCAGATCATGAAATACGACAAAGCTCAGGACCGCCGCAAATATAACCTGTGTATAATCAAATACGGAAATCTCCTTTGCCGGAGCGTGGGAATAAGCTGCAGTTATGGAAAACTGCCCGCCTGCTGCCGCTGCTCCCGCCAGAAGCAGAGAAAGCAGCTGTTTTGTTTCCATCGGCTTATAGGTAAGCAATACGCCGGGGATTACCGAAACGCAGGAAAACACAGAGAAGCAGAAAACAATCACATCCCCTCTCACGCCGTTTTTCCCCATCTTACGCACGCAGGTATACGCAAGACCCGCCCCAAAGCCGCCGAGCACTCCGAACAATGCCGGAACACATTCCATCCGAAAGGACGGCTTTACGACAAACAAAGCTCCGATAAAAGCCAGAACAACCGCAGTTACTTCCATTTTATTCGGTCGTTCCTTCAATATAAAAATTGACAAAATAATACAAAAGAACGGGGACAGCTTATTTAACATGGACGCATCCGCAATGTTAAGCTTCCCTATGGCATAGAAGTTGCAAAGAATGCCCAACGTTCCCCCGATACAGCGGATTGCCATATAACTAAAATTCCCTTTTCCTATTATAATACGTTCCCTTTTCTTAATAAGCATCCCTGTAGCAATCAGTCCCGCTACAAGATTCCGGAAAAAGCACTTCTGCCATACCGGCAAATCCCCCGCAGCCTTTACAAAAAGGTTCATAAGTGCAAAGAAAAAAGCGGCAAACAGAATATAACGTATTCCCCGCAGTTTTCGCTTATCCATAGTGTCTTCCTTCTTTCCCGCAGTAATCAGCGCGTGCAAAAATCACTGATTGCCACGCATTTCTGAGCAATATTATACGTTAGCTTTTACTTCATTTCAAGACTTACTTTCCCTTTTTCCGGTTCCTTCCCCGAATTGCCTTCCGGGTAGTCTCTGACCTTTGATATTTTTTTGACTTTTAACCGATTTTACAGAAGAACCTCTTTACACTTTTCGACTTTCGTGGTATTCTATATGTTAGGTATTTTTATATGTTTTCTTATAAAAAATACAATTATTGCAATCCGTGTCCGGACACACATCCGGCACTAAACTTACAAGGAGGATATGTAACATGGCAAGAAAAATGAAAACCATGGATGGTAACACCGCTGCGGCTCACGTGTCTTACGCGTTCACCGATGTGGCTGCTATCTATCCGATCACCCCTTCCTCCCCGATGGCAGACTACACCGATATGTGGGCTACCCAGGGAAGAAAGAACATCTTCGGTCACGAAGTAATGTTATCCGAGATGCAGTCTGAGGCAGGTGCCGCAGGTGCCGTTCACGGTTCCTTACAGGCAGGTGCATTAACCACCACCTACACCGCTTCTCAGGGCTTACTTCTGATGATTCCGAATATGTACAAGATTGCCGGTGAGCTTCTTCCGGGCGTAATTCACGTTACCGCTCGTGCTCTTGCAAGCCACGCACTTTCCATCTTCGGTGACCATTCCGACGTATACGCTTGTCGTCAGACCGGTTTCGCTATGCTCTGCTCCAGCAATGTACAGGAGGTTATGGACCTTGGTGCAGTTGCTCACTTAACCGCAATCGAGAGCCGCGTTCCGTTCTTACACTTCTTCGATGGTTTCCGTACCTCTCACGAGATTCAGAAAATTGAAATCTGGGACTATGAAGACTTAAAGGATATGTGCAATATGGAGGCTGTTGAGGCTTTCCGTAACCGTGCACTCAATCCGGAGCATCCGATTCAGCGTGGTACCGCTCAGAACCCGGATGTATTCTTCCAGGCAAGAGAAGCATGTAACCCGTACTATGATGCTGTTCCGGAAATCGCTCAGCAGTACATGGATAAGGTAAATGCAAAGATTGGTACCGACTATAAGTTATTCAACTACTACGGTGCTGCAGATGCCGAGAGCGTTATCGTTGCAATGGGTTCCGTTTGTGACACCATCGACGAGACCATCGATTTCTTAATGGCTCGTGGCGAGAAGGTAGGTGTTGTAAAGGTTCGTCTTTACAGACCGTTCTCCGCAAAGCATTTGGTAGAGGCTATTCCTGCTACTGTTAAGCGCATCAGTGTTCTTGACAGAACGAAGGAGCCGGGTGCTCTCGGCGAGCCGCTTTACCTTGATGTAGTTGCTGCCTTAAAGGGCACCAGGTTCAATGATGTTCCGGTTTACTGCGGACGCTACGGCTTAGGCTCCAAGGATACCACTCCGGCACAGATTATTTCCGTATTTAAGAATACGACGAAGGAAAAGTTCACCATCGGTATTGTAGATGATGTAACCAATCTTTCCCTTGAAATTACCGAAAATCCGGTTACCGCTCCGGAAGGCACCACTGCTTGTAAGTTCTGGGGTCTCGGCGCAGACGGTACCGTAGGTGCAAATAAGAACTCCATCAAGATTATCGGTGACCACACCGACAAGTACGCTCAGGCATACTTCGACTACGACTCCAAGAAGTCCGGTGGTGTTACGATTTCCCACTTACGTTTCGGTGATAAGAAGATTCAGTCCACCTACCTGATCAACCAGGCTAACTTCGTAGCATGTCATACTCCGGCTTACGTTCGTAAGTACAACATGGTACAGGATTTGGTCGACGGCGGTACCTTCCTTCTGAACTGCTCCTGGAATATGGACGAGTTAGAGGAGCACTTACCGGGTCAGGTTAAGCGTTACATCGCTGAGCATAATATCAAGTTCTACACCATCGATGGTATCAGCATCGGTAAGGAAGTAGGTCTCGGCGGACGTATCAATACGATTTTACAGGCTGCATTCTTCAAGCTTGCTAACATCATCCCGATTGAGGATGCCGTAAAGTACATGAAGGACGCTGCTACCGCTTCTTACTCCAAGAAGGGTGACGATGTTGTTAAGATGAACCATACCGCTATCGACCGTGGTGTTGAGGGTGTTGTTGAGATTAAGGTTCCGGCTTCCTGGAAGGATGCTAAGGATGAGGATCTTACCGAGAAGGCAACCTGTGGTAGCGCAGATGTTCTTAAGTATGTAAATTCTGTTCAGGCAAAGATTAATGCTCAGGACGGTAACAGCCTGCCGGTATCTGCATTTGTAGATTACGCAGACGGTTCCACCCCGACCGGCTCCGCTGCTTACGAGAAGCGTGGTGTTGCAATCGACGTTCCGGTTTGGAATCCGGAGAGCTGCTTACAATGTAACCTTTGTTCTTACGTATGTCCGCACGCTGTTATCCGTCCGGTAGTTATGGACGCTGATGCAGCTGCTAAGGCTCCGGCAGGTGCCAAGATGACAGACATGAAGGGCATGGAAGGCAAGAAGTTCGCAGTATCCATTTCCGTACTTGACTGTACCGGATGTGGCTCCTGTGTCAATGTTTGTCCGGAGGTTAAGGGCAATAAGGCTCTCAGCATGGCAAACCTTGAGACCGAGCTTGAAGCTCAGAAGATGTTCGATTACGGCGTAACCTTGGAGACCCCGGCAGAGGTTCTTGAGAAGTTCAAGGTAACCACTCCGAAGGGAAGCCAGTTCAAGCAGCCGCTCCTTGAGTTCTCCGGTGCTTGTGCAGGTTGTGGTGAGACTCCTTACGCTAAGTTAATTACCCAGTTGTTCGGTGATAGAATGTATATCTCCAACGCAACCGGTTGTTCCTCTATCTGGGGCGGTTCTTCCCCGTCCTGTCCGTACACTGTAAATAAGGAAGGAAAGGGTCCGGCTTGGGCTAACTCCTTATTCGAGGATAACGCAGAGTACGGCTTCGGTATGCAGCTTGCACAGAAGGCTCTCAGAAAGCGTGTTGTAGCTGCAGCTGAGAATTTACTTGCAGTAGCTGAGAAGGAGGATGTAAAGGCAGCATTACAGGGTTATCTGGATACCATCAACTCCTCCACCGAGAACGGTCCGGCTACCAAGAAGATGATTGCAGCTTTAGAGGCTTGTGGCTGTGACAATGAAGACCGTAAGTACATCCTTGCAAACAAGGATTTCGCTGCTAAGAAGTCCCAGTGGATCTTCGGTGGTGACGGTTGGGCATACGATATCGGTTTCGGCGGCGTTGACCACGTTCTCGCAGCTAACCAGGATGTAAACATCTTCGTATTCGATACCGAGGTTTACTCCAATACCGGCGGACAGTCCTCCAAGGCTACTCCTACCGGTGCTATCGCACAGTTCGCAGCAGCAGGTAAGGATGTTAAGAAGAAGGATCTTGCAGCTATCGCAATGAGCTACGGTTATGTATACGTTGCACAGATTGCACAGGGTGCTGATTACAACCAGTGCGTAAAGGCAATCGCAGAGGCAGAGGCATATCCGGGTCCGTCCCTCATCATCGCTTACGCTCCGTGTATCAACCACGGTATCAAGGGCGGTATGAAGAACGCTCAGACCGAGGAGAAGAATGCAGTAGCAGCAGGTTACTGGCACCTCTTCCGCTTCGATCCGCGTCTTGCAGAGGAAGGCAAGAATCCGTTCCAGCTTGACTCCAAGGCACCGACCGCAGACTACAAGGCATTCATCGAGAGTGAAGTACGTTACAACAGACTTTCCAGAACCAATCCGGAGAGAGCAACCAAGCTCTTCGAAAAGGCTGCAAAGGATGCTGCCGACAAGTACGCTAAGCTTGTAAAGATGGCTGAGTAAACATCGCGAAGACCTTAGTAAAGTAATATATAGAAATCCCCGGTGAGAGCTCGCTCTCAACCGGGGATTTTTATATATTACGCACGCGGTACGCGTGCTGGCGAAGTCGCAGACTTCGACAGCTAAGGTCTTCACCTGTTGTGGCTTTCGCATTAATGCACGTAACAGCCCCTTTTTCTTTTTTTGTCAAAGGGTTTTCCACAGTAATTGCTTTTTGAATTTTGTGCAGGATATTAGATTTTCTTATTGGCTCGTTCATGATAAAATAATGCCCGGACAGGACGTCCGGGCAAGTCAACACGCGCCCAATTATCTACACTCTTGCTCCAAACGGTGCCAGAGCTAACGTTGCCAGCTTAAAGCACTGTTTTCCGAACGGAATCCCTATGATAGTAATGCAACAAATCACACCGCCGATTACATAGCTGATTGCAAGTCCCAGCCCGCCAAACACAAGCCAGATAAGATTTCCAATCGGATGCGCACCGAAATTGGAATATACCTCTTTTCCAAACGGCCAAAGCACAAGTCCCGCAATCTTAAAGCACTGAAGGCCGAACGGAATGCCGATAATTGTAATACACCAGAGCAGACCTAACATAAACCATACAACCGCCGTCCATAGCCCGAAAAAAAGCATCCATAAAATATTACCTATTGTTCTCATTATATACCCCCCTTATGGTTTTTAAAACTCACTCCTCCACCCCGGAACACGTTCTTCCTTCCACTGCTCATAGGAATCAAAGAACACAACCTCCTTATCCGGTGTAATCAGTATACAGCATCGTTTTCTTGACACTGCTCCCGCATTCTCCGGTTCGGCATTATCAGGTACTACATCAATCAAATAATCCGCTCCCTTCCCCGGAGAATACATCAATAGCTTACTATAATCTATTTGAATTTCCATTCCCTCGAAATGCTGTTTAAGCACTTGCATTACAAACTCTTCCGTAAGAATATTTTCCGACGGAAGCAGACAATCCTCCGTCAGATTGTTCCATACAAACCGTTCTCTTCCCTCCAGCAAAAGCTGTCCTTCTTCTCCATAAGAAAGCTCCGGCCACATGTCAGCAAAACAGATAGACACTTCCTTCGCATCCGCAATCAGCTTCGCTCCGAATTCGTTCTGACCGCCCGGTGCCACCGTCAGCTTAGGCGTATTTACGAACTCCCATACCGTTTCTTCGATTCCCACATCCCAACCGTTATAAAATGTTATGTAGCGGAAATTTTCACAATCCTTTACATAAAGATTAGAAGCACCCGCATAAGTTAAGTCCAGATTTTCAAGCTTTGGACAATTCTCTATCGTAAGTGAACCCGTTCCCTGACCCTCGCTTGCATATACATTGACAAGCTGCGGACAATCACGTATCACCATGGCTGTACAATACGGCATCGATAAATTTCTTAGCTTAGGAAACCATTCAAAACCGTCTACCACATCCACCCCCATATTAACACCAAACAAATCAATGCCGGTTACTGCCTCCAGTTCCGCTGTTGAAAGATATCCATTTTCATCAGAGTCTATGTATTGCTTTAAATATTTTCGCATGAATACACTTGAAAAGTGCTCTTTATCAATCGGAAGGTCACCCTCTTCCGGGGCAATACTATTTTCCGATTGTGACAACAGGACACCATCCGTGGAAATCTCTTCAAAAAGCTGATCTCTTGTCAGGAAGCTGCTTAATTTGATATCTCCGGCCTCATTAAAGGCATAACAGACAGACATGGCAAAAGCTCCAAGCATTTCCTCTCCGGCCTGTGTTGTACGGCATATCTCAAACTCATTATAATACCTCCCTCTCAAACCATTTACCGGAGAATAATCAAATAACTGATATTCCTCCTTATCTGTCCATTTAATCTCAAATCCGCAAGCCTCCGGGCACTTCGTCTCATATATCAAAATGTAGTCCTTCCCTTTATCATAATAATGCCCGTAGATATCCAGGCTTTCATACAGTGTCGGCTGAATAAGTGAATTTTCCACCATCAGATAGTAGGCCTTGACCCCGTTCCCGTCATATACCGCCGGTGCTGTCTCTTCAACCGAAACAGAAAACCCCTGCTTGAATTCATCCACTGTTTCACGTAGCTCCTGCCATGCCGCAGCCTGAACATCACTCTCCCCATCCATCCATTCAAACGGAAGCTGCTCTGACATTACAATTGCATGTCCTTCTTCATCATATCCCGTAAAAGGTATCCGGATGGACACATTATGATCCAATCGCAGCTTCTTTGGCAGTCCGGTCCCCCTGTCAAACGAAATAATTAGCGGAGAAGTTCCTGAAATCCGTCCTATCATTTCCTTTAATACGCTGTTTGACAAATTAAGCTGCTGCAGCCTTGGACAATTCTCAATTACAAAATTTTCTTCATTATCCGCTTCACTGCCGATTGCTATTGTTGAAAAATCCAGTCTTTCCAGAGCAGGACAATCCGCCACCTTAATCGCCTTTATATAGTTCTGTTCCACATACCGGTTGACACCGTTTGAAACCCGTTTCAAAGAAGGTACACCCACAATCTCCACCTGCTCTGCCGGCGGCAGGGTAATATATTCCAGGTTTGGGAAATGAGAAAAGCCCTTTATCGTTGCAACCGGCTTTTTCGCCGCCAGCTTCAGTTCCTTTACCTCCGCCAGCTCTGTATCCGAAAAAAAGCCGTTCCCGTCCGCGTCAAACTCCTTCTGTAAAAGCTCACAAAAGGATGCATCACCAAAGTGCTCCTCATCAATCGGAAGCCCCTCCGGTACAGGAACAGCCGCTTCTGTCGGCATCGGAGCTTCCGATACCACTGCCTCCGTCGGTAAAACAGCAACAGTCGGCTGCGGTCCCTCCGTTTCGGAACCGCAACCGACTGCCATAATTGCCAGACATACTATTGCAATCTCAAATACATTTTTCTTCATTTCCCCGTTTCCCCCTTTATCTGATGCGGATTCCCTGCCGTTTTACAGCCGTTTAATATACGACTCAATCACCTTCACATTTTCATTCAGATTCTCAATCGTAGCCGCAATCTCCTCTAAGGATGCCGCCTGCTGCGAAAAGGCATCTGTGGTATCCTTTGACTTCTCACTGATTTCATTCACCTGTGTCTCGATACCGCCTACCATATCTCCAATCTTCTGCGCAGACTCAGTCGTGTTGCCGGACAAACGCTCAATTTCTTTCGCAACAACAGAAAAGCCTCTGCCTGCCGCACCGGCTCTTGCCGCTTCGATTGAAGCATTCAGACCAAGAATCTTTGTAGAATTGCTGAACTTATTAATTACCGCAAGTATCTCATTCATGCGTTTCGTCTCTTCAAGCAGACTTTTCATTCGCCCGAATATCATCTGATTATTTTCAGATGCAAGCGTTACACCATCGGTAATCTCATTTACCGCATTCATGACCTGCCCAATCTGCTCTGACAGCGCGATAATAGCATCCTTCACGCTCTTTATCGTCTCAATGCTCTTTGCAATCATAAGACAGCCTTCCACCACGCCGCCTTCCTTTAGCGGAATAGCATAGGACATAAACGGAACACCGTATACCTTTGCCGGCACCTCCCTGACAATCCTGTTTCCGGACTCAATTACCATCACCGGGGTACTTCCCTCCGGAAAAGGCTTCCCCAGCTCACAGGCAAGCGGAATCTCTTTGCAGGGCTGGTTATAAACAAAGCCCGTTTTGTTCGTAATCGCAACCGACACCGGTTCATCGATAAACATCGGAATGTATGGCGCCACCTTCACTACCGCCTGTAAAACCGCACTTTCGTTTGAAATATCCACTTTTCCCTTCTCCTTTTTGCACACCTTCTCCAATACTACAATAAAGCAATTCCCTTTTCCTCTGCCATGCTCCTTACGTCGTCCGGCCAGATAGATGCCTGCACCTCACCGATATGAGCTTTCCTTAAGAAGAACATACAGATACGCGACTGACCGATACCGCCGCCTACCGTATACGGCAGCTCCTTGTTAAGAATCGCCTTCTGGAAGGCAAGCTCTGCCCGTTCCTCACATTTTGCCTTCTTCAGCTGCTCCGCAAGAGACTTCTCATCTACGCGGATACCCATGGAAGAGAGCTCCAGTGCCATATCCAGTACCGGATAATACACAATAATATCACCGTTTAACTGCCAGTCATCATAATCCGGCGCTCTGCCGTCATGACGCTCTCCGGAAGCCAGCTTATCTCCAATCTGCATAATAAACACTGCACCTTTTAATCTGGCAATCTTATTCTCACGTTCCTTCGTGGAGTCATTCGGATACATATTTTCCAATTCCTGCGTTGTAACAAAGGAAATCTCCTCCGGCAGGAACTCCTCAATGTAGTCATACTTTTCCGCTATGTAGTGCTCTGTCTCCCGAAGAGCCGCATAGACACTGCGCACTGTCTTTTTTAATGTCTCCACGTTACGCTCATCATGAAGAATCACCTTTTCCCAGTCCCACTGGTCTACAAAAATCGAATGAATGTTATCGGTATCCTCATCACGGCGGATCGCATTCATGTCCGTATAAAGTCCTTCTCCGTAGACGAAGCCGTACTTCTTCAACGCCATACGCTTCCACTTTGCAAGAGAGTGCACAATCTCTACCACAGCATCCCCCTGCTCCTTAATTCCAAAGGAAACGGGACGCTCTACGCCGTTTAAGTTATCATTCAGACCGGACTCCGGCTTCACAAAAAGCGGAGCAGATACACGGGTTAAATTGAGCTGCTTTGCAAGCTGACGCTCAAAGTAGTCTTTCACATGCTTAATGGCACTCTGGGTCTCCTTGACCGAAAGTGCGGAATGATACCCTTCCGGGACATAAAAACGTTCCATAACAACCTCTTTCCGCGCTGCCTCATTTTCTGGATTCTGATCTGCCGCCCTGCAGCGTAGGGCTTACAGATTATAATATATGGGGATAGTGTATCATTTTTTCCGAAAAATTACAAGAAAAATTTACTTGCTGCGGCAAAAACAGAGATGCACCGGAATAACACAACCGCCCTGTCGATTTCCCGACAAGGCGGCACAACCTTTCATACTCCCATCCTTCATTTACTTATCAAACAGAAATGACAAATCAGCCTCTTTCGGAATGATAAAATAATATCTTTCCTGCGTATTATATCCATCTGACGGAACATCGAGGAATACCGTGTAAAAACCATAGCTTGAATAATTCGGGGCACCGTATTGATACAATTCCTCCCATTTGCAAAGGGCATAAACTCTTTCAAAATCCTCCGGTGCTACCGGTACCTGTTCGTAGGACCATTCCTTATCCGAGGTAGTCATCGGATACCATTCCGTATACTCTGTCCTGTATTGTTCTTCGACCCATGCCTCCGGAACCAGCTCTGCAGCCTCCTCCGGGTATTTATAGAATTCCGCCGGAAATTCAATATGCATCGATTCCAGTCCGGTCCATACATACTCCTTCTCCGGGTCAAAGCCCCTGTCCTTTAGAAAACGAAGCGTTTCCGTAAAGGAAGGATAGATTGCGATTTCATTTGTAAAATATAGCGGACCGAACTCCTCGCCACTGTCAAGTAACTCATACCCCGCAGTATTATCATACTGCAGATTTACAATCGCAACCGGAAGAGTATGAAGCTTTTCACGAAGAGTTTGCTCCGAAAGCTCCTTCCGCAGAACCTGCATGAATTCCCTACGTTCCGTCATCGACAGCCGCATCTCCTGCATATTCATCGCATAACGGGCAGTTATCGCAGTAATCCAATCACTCGGCACAGTATAGATATCATTGTAATGTCCTTCCTTGTATTCCTTTGTTTCAAAGACTCCCGCAAACAAGTCCTCCCGCATACCGTTTGATTTGTAGCTGCGATACACTGTCTTCCCGTTTTTCAGATGATAAACAACATCAACGTTGATGTATCCGCTCTCGAATCGATTGTTCTTTATCTTTTCAGAGTATATATCCGTGTCCTCCACCAATACCTTCAGGTACGGATACGCCGCATCAACAGCCGAAAGCTCCATCGTTTCCAGGTCGCTCGTCCAGAATACATGATTTCCTTTCACCATCTGGTTACTCCGGATTCCATCCAGTCCATGCATATTGATAGCCACAGACTCAATCTGCGTCCGCTTTGGCATATAGCGGTCATACCCGAATACATCATAACGCATCACCAGTGTAAATACTGCCGTCACCACAATACATGTCACCATCGAAGCCTTTCCGACAAAGCACTTCCGGACATCAAAATAGAAAATACTCTGAATCAGCATATGACTGAGAACCACTCCAAGTACCGCGCCAAACAGCATCCACCCCAGCGTGCCTGATGCACCTCCGGTCATCTCATAGAACATCATTCCGATTAAGGCACCGGCAAGAATTTCCACCGACACACGGATAATCGGCTTTAATACAGGAAATGCAATGGCCTTTCCGGCCCCTTCGGACTGCCGTACTTTAAATACCACCAGTGCAAGTCCGATTAATACTGCTGTATAAACCAGCTGCTGGACCAGCAGTCCTTCCTCCGGCTCACTTACCGCTGATACATAAAAATATCCCGGACACAAGAACCGCAGGTCATGCAGACGCTGCTCATACGCCTGCTGATAATAACAGAAGGTGTCAAAAAAGCTGCTCTCAAACCAGTTATAGATTGATACTGCTACGGCAGTAATTCCAAAGGTCCAGCCGCTGACCGCAAAAAACACAACGACATTTCCGGTAAACGCAACACATAAAATGAGAACCGTATAAACCGTCAGAAATCCAAGCCCGTGCACAATGCAGCCCTTAACGAGCCTCCACATTACCTCACCGGAAAGCTCTGCTCCGAATGCAATCATTATGACACTGATGAGCAGCATAAGAAGATACGGCACGGCATAAATAAGCACTCCGTTGATATAACGCACGGCAAACAGCTTTTCTCTTTTCACCGGCAACGCATGGAAAAAATCCACCTTCTTCTTTGAAAACAGATATCCGAACCCGCTGACCGCACAGATCAGTGCTCCGCACAAAGTAACAAGTGCAAGCCATGGACTGCCTGCCTCCAGCGGCGAGGTCAGTCTGAACAAAAATTCTCTCATAGACATTCTGTCGCCGTATCTGCTAAGCTGCATCGCAAGGTAAATCGGAACCGGCAGAAGAAACACAATCGACGCCAGCACAATCGTCCAGAGCCGCTGCCGCAAATCCTCTTTCATAAGCTTAAAGAATGAGCTTCTTGAAGTCATAGCCTGCCACCTCCGTTTCACTGATAAAGATTTCCTCCAACGTAAGCGGAAGCATCTCATAAAATACCGGATTTACTTCTGCCACTCTCGACTCAATCTCCTCCGCGTTTCCGCGTACCGTAAGAGTCACTAAACGTCCCCTTTGTTCTTTATTTACAACTTCTAATCCCGATACTACCCTGTCTCTTTGCTCATCACTTTCAAATACGCACTGAAGCTTATGAATTCCGGTACGCATCTCCTCCAAATCCTTAGAAAGAAGCACTCCGCCTTTATGAAGTAAGCCCACATGGTCGCAGATATCCTCAAGCTCTCTGAGATTGTGGGAGGCAAGTACCGGAGTCAGCCCGCGTTCCGTGATTTCCTTGGCAAAAATACTCTTTACCGCCTGACGCATTACCGGGTCCAGACCGTCAAAGGTCTCATCACAAAGCAGATACTTTGTCCCGGCACATACCCCAAGCAAAATCGATACCTGTTTTTTCATTCCCTTAGAAAAGGTACTGATTTTACGGCTAAGCGGCAGTCCGAGCTGATTAAGAAGCTCTAAATAACGCTTTCTGTTAAATCTTTCATACACCGCACCGTAATAATCCGCCATATCTACCGGAGTCCCGTTATTTAAATAATAAGCATCATCCGAAATGTAAAATACTTCCTTTTTCGCAAGAGGATTTTCATACACCGGCTGATCATCCACCGTGATGATTCCCTCATCTGCCCTTAATACCCCCGCTATCATACGAAGCAGTGTGGACTTTCCGGCACCGTTGGTACCCACCATACCGAATACAAGACCTTCCTTAATATCTACCGATACTCTGTCTACCGCCGGAAGTCCGTCAAAACGCTTGCTCACGCTTTTTGCACTAATCATCTGCTTCACCTCCTGTTCCATTCTCTGCAGCAGCCTTCTGCAGTTCTTCCTCTTTTGGCTGTCTTCTCTCTGCCTGTACCGGCGACGTATTCTCATAAATTCCGGCGTACTTCACCGGACTCTCTCCCGGCAATCCATTCTTCGTTTGCTCCGGCTGCTGACCCGTCTGCCACGCCTTATCTACCAGACCTTCCAGCGCTTCCTTTGACATTCCGGCTTCCTTTGCCTTATGCACCAGATGCTCCACATCATCCTTTACTTCCTTCTCACGCAGATTAAGAAGTGCCTGTATATCTGCCACAAAGTTACCTTTTCCTTTCACCGCATAAATCACTCCCCTGCGCTCCAACTCCGTATAAGCACGCTGGATGGTATTCGGATTTATGGAAAGCTCCATTGCAAGGCTGCGCACGCTCGGTAAAAGAGAATCCTTCTCCAGCACTCCACGCAACACAAGACTCTGAAACCTTTCCACAACCTGCTCATATATGGGTCTCCGGTCTGTATAATCCAAAACAATCATACGTGCAGCTTCCTCCTTTCCTCCCACCTGTACATTTCTACAGGCAGATTATTTTCCCTTACCGTTTTCATTCTTAACTGTATTAGTATACTTCATACAGTTAGAATATACCACGACGCAGGACTTCTGTCAATGATTTCCTGCGCCAAATTTTTTAATATTTTCTTAAGGCTCTTCCACCGTCAGCCACACCGCCTGCGAATACATCGTCTGAAAGCGTAACGAAAACAGCTTCATATCATACTCGCAAGGTCCGTACAACGGGTCCGTACCATAAAACACACCTTTCTCCATATCATACCCCGTCAGTACCACACAGTGCTCATAATTCTGCCAGTAAAGCTCCTCTCCGTCCACCGTCCACACCTGTGCAATATACGGTGCCTTCAGCTCCATTGTCATCCAGGCAAGCACCGGAGTCTCCTCCACCAGCGAAAGCAGCTCTGCAAAAGAAATTCCTTCTTTTGCCACAGCAGTCACAGATTTTCGCTTTCCGTTTTCTTCTTTTTCCGCTTTTTCGTTCTTACTTTCCGTTTCCTGCAAATACCGGTTTGCAACGTCCTCTATTACAGAGGCAAAACACCCGGCAGAGGCAACGGTTTTCTTCGGGTCTCCCACAAAGGCCTTCCGGAAATCCGTTTCTCCCCATGCTCCCTTCGGCAGCCACTGCTCCGCCAGAACGCATTTGTCCGCCGGATACCCGTAATACCGAAGTAACATTGCAAGTCCTGTCACCTCGCAGCCGTGAGGCAGCTCCGGCTTTTGCAATATCGTTTCAACCTCATGAAATACCTTCTTTTTCTCTGCTTCCGAAGAAACCGCCGCAAAATCCACGGTTTCCGGTCGGACCATCGTATAATGCTCTCCCTCGGTACAATAATAGAAACGACCGTCACTCACCACATACCAGCCGTCCTCAAACACTGCAAACAGCTGAAATTCCTCTCCGGCGCTCCCATATCCGCATACCGTTCCCGACCTTTCCGGCGTATTGTAAAGCGGCGTATTTGCCCGGGCATACAGAGTTACCGTCCCGGTTACTTTTTTTGCCTTACTCCACCAGCTCTCCGAACCGTTTACCGGACTTGCGGTGAGTGCCTGTCTTAGCGGGTCGTCCTCCCCGCTTACGACAGTTCCTTTCTCCCCGTCCGGTGTATCCGTTCCCGATGCATCCTTCCATTCTCCCGCAAACCAGCTCTCATACTCCGCGATGCCGGAGGGTCCGAAATAATTCACAGTCTTTTCACCGGCGCTCTCCGCACGCTTTTCAGCCTCCCGTTCCTCCTTCCATGCGGTATACCGCTCCTTCCACCGGTCAAGGGTACCGTTTCTGGAAAGCAGCGTCCCTGTTAAAATAAGCAGCACCGCCACGGTAGCAACGAAAAAAATCCACAAAAAAACCGGAAGGATGCCGTCTTTTTTATGATTTTTGTCTTCTTCTGACATGACGGCCTCCTTCCCGGTATTAAAAGACATTCCCTGCTCTTTTCTTATCCTATTTTCGCACTCTTATCCTGTACTTTACCATGTTTTTCGCAATCAAATAGAGAATCATAATAAGTAAGGTCCAGCAGATTCCTCCGAATATCAATTTTTCATTCCATATTTCACCACGCCGGTAAGACTCTTCCAGCATGGCATTGTAAGTGAACACTACCGAATGCGCAGCTGAAAACATAAAAATCGTCGGCAGTAACAGTACATTACGAAGCCCCGTCAAAAATACAATCCGGCGGTTTTCCTTTTCCCGGAACAGAAGCACTGCAAACGCCACTATTATTACACCTGTGAGTAAAATCATAATACCTTCCGGAGCCA
Organism: Lachnospiraceae bacterium; assembly: GCA_029012365.1. Classification (GTDB taxonomy): domain Bacteria; phylum Bacillota; class Clostridia; order Lachnospirales; family Lachnospiraceae; genus SIG307. Next base: position 26,806 of record JAQXLY010000039.1, read on the forward strand.
TGCGAAAATTACGCAGAACCAGAGTCAGAATCAGCGCAAGAACCCACGCGGTAAGCTGTATCACATTCAATAAAATGCAACTCCGTGAGCGGAAACTGTTCTCCTTTTTTCTTCCGGTCACCAGACGGATAAAAGGCTCCCTTACCGACAGGTACAGCAGTACCAGCAAAAGCACCTCAAACACCAAATATGGCAAATATTCTCGGAACTCCAAAACACCTACAATAATGTAGCGGTGCTCGTAAAACAACAGCGGAAGCGGCAGTACTACCGCGGAGAAGGTGATAAAAAAACCGTGAAACGTAAACCCGCCAAAGCTTCTGTCAAAATGTTCCGCTGTCTCAGCGTCCAAATCTTCAAACAGTTCATTTCCTGCCTTGATTTCCTTTAGTTTATTTACTGCAATCAGCAACAATACCGCAGCGGTTGCCTCGAATAAGAGCAGCACTGCAAAGCCTACCACCGGACGCCAAAAGCCATAAGAAATACCAAACATAAAAATCAGACCCACGACAGACAGAGCGATTGAAATCAGTGCCATCGTCTTAAAGCCGGACAGAGCACGACCGATTAACGCCTTTCGCTGGCGTTCCGCCTTTTTATCCGTTCTCCCCTTTTCCGCGACTCCGTCCTTCTCTTCCCGTGTCTCCGCATCCCTGCTGATACGCTCTCCCCGCAGCAGCTCGTCACAGGTCACACCGTACATCTCCGCAATCGCCGGTATAAGAGAAATATCCGGTGCACACTCGTCGCGTTCCCACCTGCTTACCGCCTTATTGGATACACACAGACGATCCGCTACCTCCTGCTGCGTCATTCCGTTTGCTTTCCGCAGGGCCGCCATAAACTGTCCCATCGAATTTCTTGCCATAACAAAACCTCCCGTTTCGATTGATTTTGTCCCTATTCTACAAAACCGCCAGAAAAAAGCACAGACCACAGACCGAAAATCGCTCTCGCAAAGTGAGAATCTTCCTTTTTCCTCGTTTTCAGCCATTTCCTCATAATACACCGAATTAATTTAGCATTTTTCAAATTTTACTCTTGCCGAAACGTTTCACTCCTAAAATTTCACTTCTCTCGGTGCTGCACCAAAGGATGAAAATGTTGCGGTCGCATTTCTAAAATAAAGCACCTGTGTATTACCGTCGTCCTCCGAATACATGGCACGCAAATTCGGATAAGCATCAAGCATTGACTTCCTTGCTTCTCTGCGGTCGTCCTCTACCAGTTCGCCCGCCACACGAAGCCATGTGCCATCCATAAACGCGCAAAGCTCCGCCTTCGGATTTGCCGCCAGCTGCTTTGAAACCGGCTTTACCTTCCCTGTCTGGATATAAAGCCTGTCTTCAAAAATATGTACCGTACCAAACGGTCTGACTCTCGGCTGGTCGCCCTCCACCGTAGCTAAATAATAAGTTCCTGCCTTCTTTAAAAACTCACAAACCTCCTGCATCTTTGCTACCTCCTTTTATTCAAAATAAATTGTAAATTCACCTACTCCTATTGCAACAGAATCGTATAATATTCTTCCTGTCAGCCTGCCATCACAATATGCAAGCGACGGCTTCACCCTGAACGTTATGTCGCTGTTTGAGTTGAAAATAAATTTATATGCCACATACACCTTTTCCTCAAAATGATTAATCGTGATATCATTATTCGGATAAGTCAGAGAACCGCTTAAATTTATGTAAAGAGAACCGATTTGACCGGTAATTCTGACATCTCCGTTGCTGTATGTATCTACCCGCAAAGTTGCATAGCCTTCTGAAGGCACTCCGTTCGGAGTCGCATTGTCACAACTTAATTTATAATTTACCGCAACTTCCTTATTAAGTTCCTCCTTAACGCTGATGCTCTTAATGCTCTCATCTATCCACGTATAAGAACCGTCTGACTGCCGTATGTCACCTTTCATTGTTACATCCACACTTTTTCTAAGCTGATAATATCCTTCCTCAGAATCAAACTCGACTCCTACGGCTATTCCACCACTGCTATACTCCTTGCTAATAATTGCAACATTGCTTACATTCGTTTTGCTTTGGTAGCCTTCAGCAATCATCACGATTTTTTCAATTACCTCCGTCTGTTTTTCTTCCTTAAACTCTGCCATTGTAACGAGCTGCTCCTTCAACGTTTCAAAAGTATACCCCTCCAATATACTCTCTTTCAGCACAACGGTGATACTGTTGTTAAGAAGAAAATATTCACTTTCCGAATCATAATTAACCACCAGCGTCACTGTGCCACGCCCATCCGATCTGCTCGTAATCGCAATATTGCTTACATTTGTTCTCTCATTACATTTCTCAGAGATAATCCTGCTGATTATATCAATAATTTCAGCATCTGTTACCTCAGTATATCTTGCCGTATTAGATACATCTGCAAATCTGATATTTGACAACTGCCAAACAGAATTTTTATACACGAATTCCGCCTCTACTGTTCCGTCAACCTTCACAATGGAATTATCCCAGGTAACCCTGCTTGCTAATTCAGCTTTGGTAAAGCCCTCCGAATAATCCGGCTCATACTTATCAATAGTAATAAATTCCCCGGAAAGCTTCTCTCCCTTATAATCTATACTTGCTCCGGATATTAATTGGTTTATTATAGATTCATTCAGAATAGTACTTTTAGGTTTTAACTGTATTTCCTGTGATGAATTAATATACCAGCCGTAGTCTCCACAATAGGTATATGAAAGCACAATTTCCTCGTCTGTAGCAGCATTTAAATAATCGACGTGCAACATCATAGGAACTTCTGCTTTATTATCTGTTACATCTATCTCTTCATAATCTATTTCGTATTCCAGTCTGAGTCTTCCGTCTGTCTTCATACGGCCTATGCTATCCTTATCTATATAGGCTGAACCGCCATCATATATAAGCAGCATTTCAGGAACCGGAAAATCATCTTGTTCCGTTATCTGATGATTCGGATACAATATACCTGTTGTATTTGAGCCATCTGTATACTCATATCTGTCATCCCATTTTACATATGTAAGATATACGGTTACATCAAGCTCATCGTCATTTTTTTCATGCTTTGCCTTAACTTCAACAGTAACATTACAATTCCCGTTTGCAGTATCTTTGTCAATTTTGAAATCCTCTACTTCATAGTCATTCCCTATTCTTTCAGCCACATACTTTTTTGTATCAGACTTAATTCTTCTTTCACTCGGCGGCAGACCGATTACAACCTTTGCTGCTATTGCGAACAATGCAATGACAGCGGCACAAACAGGAACTAAAATAATACCCTTTTTTACCCTGTCCTTTGTTTTTTTTGTCCTTAAGTTTTTTTCATTTATTTTAAGTTCTATATCTTTCAGGGCCGACCTACAACTGTTTAACAATTCCTCACTAAATGCATTTGCCGTCAAAATCGCCAAAACACGCTCTAATTTACTCTTCCGTTCATTTAGCTCATTAAGTGCTTTGCAGCTTTCTGTCTCACTTAACAGCTTATTGATATTATCGGTAATTCTTGTAATAACCGCTGCCTCTGTGTCTTTTAAGGAATCTTCCTTATCTCTTCCGCAATGGGAACACCTGTGATAGCCTATATGCCCGCAGGTACACATCCACAAGTCTGCATCCAATGGCTTAAATAAGTATTTTTCATCAGATTTTAGTTCCAATAGTTCAGCCATATCATTATCTACACTGTCACTCAGCAGAGTAAGGTCAGGAATTTCAAGAGTATCGCTGTCCTCAAACCTTGTAACCTCATAATTACTATTGACTGTTTGCATAATAATTATTTCTACCCTGCGAATCAAGCCGTTGAACAGTTCGATTTCACCGAAACTAAATTCAGAATCAGAAGCTACATTTAAATCAATCAGATTATAGTCCTTTTCTCCCAGACTCTCTCCGGCAATTCCGTATCCCTTCACCTTGAAATATATTGCAGCTAAAGCACTGTCTCCGATGTTTCTGAAGTCTACCTTCAAATATGCCTTACCTTCATTATCCTTAGACAATATAATTGCATCAATCAGTACCTTACTCTTCGGGCAATAATAGTTCGGCGTTACCTTTGACAGTTCCGTGTAAATCGGATTACTCCGGATAGGCTCTGTGACATCCTGAAATACTTTAGACACGGGCCGGTCATCAACCATCTGAACATCCGGCTCCCTACTCGGCACTACTACATCTTCACTGACATAGCTTGTTTTCGGAGCCTTTTTCTTTTCCATGGCAAACTGGACAATCATGCCAAAAACAAAAAGTGTAATACCTATTACGATGCTGCCTCCGATTGGTGCCCCAAATGCCGCTCCGATTCCTAAACCTGCAACCATACCACCTGAAAAAGCTGTCGTTATAATAACAAATCCCTTATGAAGAACCACAGCCAATACTCCCACAATCAAACCGAGTACAACTCCGAATCCAACTGCACCAGGATATCCCATTATTAAAAACAACGCAGCAAACAACACAGTTCCAAGCAACCAAAACTGTAGAAAAATACCAAGCTTATATAGCTTAAATGCTATAAATCCGCATAATATTGCTAAAAGAATCGCAAACAAAACTATAGCGATTTCTCCTCCGCAAAATACACCTATCAATGCCCCTAACAGGGCACCTACACAAGCACCTCCAAGTGTTATCATGAACTTCAGTATCTTGTAGCCGAAAAAGCAGTTTATTAACATCGGTATCACTGCAATGACTACTAATCCGCCCAAGAAGTCCATTATTCCGCTTAAACCCCCAAAAGACATTTCTTTTTCTCTCCTTTACTTTTGTAATATATTAATATATTACCACATCTGCATAAATCAAGCAAGGGTTCAGGTGCTTTTTGCAGAAATCACTTCGCGACTTCGTCGCTCAGTCGTGGGCGCGCTCACTTTGCCTTTCCCTCATTTGCGTGCTGGCTCGTGCTTCGCACTTCCCACGCACTTCGCGACTTCGTCGCTCAGTCGTGGGCGCGCTCGCTTTGCCTTTCCCTCATTTGCGTGCTGGCTCGTGCTTCGCACTTCCCACGCACTTCGCGACTTCGTCGCTCAGTCGTGGGCGCGCTCGCATACTCAGCGTTTTCGGAAGCAAGCTTCCAAAAACGCTGAGTATGCTCACTTTGCCAGCACGGACATTGCCAGCACGCAAAAAAAGACCCGATTCCTCGAGTCTTTAAACTGGGGTACAAGGATTCGAACCTTGAGATGACGGAGTCAGAGTCCGTTGCCTTACCGTTTGGCGATACCCCAAAACATTCTGTGGTGTTTCTCACAGCCACGAATGATATTATAACCAATTCTTTTCAAAAATGCAAGTACTTTTTTTATTTTTTTTAGAATTTTGTAATAGGCCAGCCTTACTTATGCGGAATAAACTGTGGCGATTATTTTATCTGTATTGCTCCGGCAGGTCTTCTTCTCTTGCAAGATCGAAACGAGGTTTACCGTTCCTGTCAAAATGAACTCTGCGAATGGCACTTGAAATGCCTCTGTCTCCATAGGACGAAGTGGCATGGTATGCTATCCACCAGTCACCGTTTCTGTCACAGAAAAAGGAGTTGTGACCCGGACCGTATTCTCCCGGAACGCTTGCGAAGCTTAATACCGGCGTCTTTGCCTTTTCCCATACGGACAAATCACACAGGTCTGCTCCGTCTTTTGCCGTAAGCATACCTATCGTATACAAATAGCCTCTGGCATCTCCGCCGGAATAAGAAAGATAGATGGTACCGTTATGATAAAATGCATAAGGTCCCTCATTATTGATGGTTCCGCATGTATTTTCAAATCCGTACAAAGGTCTTGAAAGGCAGACCGGCTCAGTGATGATTTGTTCCGGACATTGCTCTGAAAATTCCGCAACCATAAGCATCGAACCGGTGTCAAGCGGGGAGCCGATATGCTCTCTGTAAGACCAGACATAATAATGCCGCGTACCGGACCTTACATACGTCATATCAAGCGTTATACCATTTTGTCCAAGAAAACCCCCATCCGATTTTCTGATGCGAACCGGGTCTTCCCAGTCCTCAGCCTTTAATATATCCCCATTTTTCTTTAGCTTCATCAGGTGACACTGTGGTCCCCACTGTTGACCGCTGACTGCAAAAAGCACATACAATTCTCCGCCGATAATATGAAATTCCGGCGCCCAGAATGTCTGAATCAGCTCTCTTTTTTCATCTCTGTCCAAAATTATGTGCATCTTAACGTCATCGGCAAATAAGTCATCGAGGTTATGCGCTTTACGCACATACAGTCCAATGTCATCCACATTATCATTTGTTGCAATAAAATAATACTCATCCTTCCAAAGCAAAACCACCGGGTCACCAAAGCCTTTGGCAAGCGGATATTGTAAGCTCGGTATATCATGAACCATTTTCTCATGAATCGAACCATCCGAATACAAAACACTGATTTTTCCCGTTTTCTCTCCCTCCTGCGGGGTCGTCAGAATTTCCCGAAACTGAAGCGGATTCCATTCTCTTAGCATAGCTTCCGCCATTTGGGCAGATATCGTAACGAAGTCAGACTCTCTTAAGCAGTTCACTTCTCTTCCGGTTCTTTGTCTCAATTCACCTTCGTCCAGCAATCCCCACTCTTCAAAAGTCAGAAAGTCCTCCGTACAAAAGCTCCAGAAGCATCCTTTTGTCTCTGCCTTTTCTACCCCTGTGGAAAGGATATCCGTGCCGGTAATGATGTATTTGTACTTTCCCTCTATCTGTACCCCGGCAATCCTTGCTTCTCCCAAAAAAGCCGGAACAATAACATTGTCTGCATTCACACCTGCCTTCGGAAAAAGAAGTCCGTAATTATTATGCAGCGGAGTCTCCTTTCCCTCCTTAACGAAAGATAAATGAACACTGTAGGAAAGACCGTTCGGATACTGTCCTTCCACCGGCTCTCTTGTATATACCCTGACTAAAATATCACTCATGATTTTCCTCCTCATTACCTGCTCTTATCCGCTCCGGGAATTGTCTCCGGACTGTTTGCCTGCTGTACCGCTTCGGATTCCTATTCTGAATTATACCAGACTCTGTCTCAACTTTCCACTTTTTTCTGCCGGAAAAACAGGATAATCTCTTATTTCCTTTTTTAGCATGGCTTTTCAAACACTTGCACATGAAATAAAGTCATGCTAGAATGAGAGCATGTGATTTTCTGCCCGTTTTCTTCGTAGTGAAACGTAAGCCGGTCGGTAATTCACATTCTATTTGCGCTTGTAAGAAAGGACGTAGACAAAATGAATTCAAAAATACTCTGCTCCACAGGTGCCCTGATTGGCAGACCCAACGGGCGAAATCATAAATTGCTCTATGAATTAACAAAACAGCTTTCCTGTGACGGCTACGAGTTTATGATGTATGACAGCTGGTACGACAAGTCAGAGGAGATTGTTGCGGATTTACAGGAAATGAAGCTATGCATTCCGGTAATGCACTGCGAGAAGCATATCGGCGAAGCCTTAAGTAAAAACGGAGAAAGGGACTGGAAGACTGCCTTTCGTCTGTTTGCGATTAATTGCAGCATGGCAAAGCGGCTGGGTGCCGAAAAACTTGTAATTCACCTTTGGGACGGCGAATATTCCGACCGTAATTTTATAAATAACCGCAAGGCTCTGGGAGAGCTGCTGCCAATGGCAGAGAGCTACGGTCTGGATTTACTTGTAGAAAATGTAGTATGTAATGTGGAGAACCCGATGAAGCACTGGGTGGAGCTGGCAGAAGCATATCCGGAGGTACATTTTGTATTTGATACCAAAATGGCTGCCTTTCACAACCAGATGAAGCTGCTTTATGAGCCGGAGTATCAGTGGCTTTGGGACAAAGGACATATAAAGCATCTGCATGTGAATGATTACGGCGGCGGCTATATGGAGTGGGCAAAGCTTTGCACTCTCGCTATCGGAGAAGGCAATATTGATTTTGAGCTGTTCTTCCGGCTCCTAAAGGAAAAGAACTATACAGGGCATTTCACAATAGAGGCAACCGCTTTCGATGCCGCCGGAGCGGTACATACAGAGAAGCTGAACCGCTGCTTCGATTATATCAGAGAGCGACTGATTTAAAGTGCAGGAATCGCTTGCCGTGAATCGATTCAAATTCATCAAAAAAGCAATTCATATGCGTTTGAAACCCACGTCATACTACAGAAAAGCGCCGACAAATTTTGCTTGTCAAACCGGTCAAGCCTGTGCTATACTGACCGTAAGGAGTCCTAATCCGATTCCTTACGGCTTTTGCCGTATATGCGAAACAGGGGACGGCACCCATAAGAAAAAACAGCACACCGCAGGCACCTGCCGGATGCTTATTCCGGCGAAACCACTGTAGATGCACCGCATGCATCTGCAGTAACTTCTGTGAGAGGGGAAGACACCCATGACAAAAAACGTAACGGTAACAGATGAACATGGAAACTACATCGGAGTCACTTACCCGAAACGGGCGAAGGGACTGATTAAGAATGGACGGGCGCTTTTCGTGGACGACTGTACCATTCGTTTGTCCGCAAAAACGGAACCGTCCGATACATACACTCAATCGGAGGTTAATCAAATGAATTACATCTATTTCAATCCACGGAATTGGTCTTTTGAACAGACACAGTATAGCAATAACAACGGCTTCGGGGTTAACGGACATTACACCGGCAGATCTGCGAATTTTGCACAGCCTGCCCATGCAGAGCGCAGCTTTATCAGCGATTTTGACGGTGGTCTGGTGGAATGCCTGATGTTCGGCGACTGGGACACTCCTTATGTACGTGCGCTTTCCAATGCGCTCTCCCTGACACCGGATACGGACTATCAATTCGTATTCTGGCTAAACGGCGGAGAGAACGACAAAAGCAGTGAAATATGTAAACTGCAGATTGCTTTTGGAAATGACTGGGAAAATTGCTATACCTACAAGCTGAATCGTAACTACATCAAACCACTGTTACATAAGGACGGCTGGGAGCTGTATTCCATTCCGTTCCACACACCGGAGATTCCCTGCTCGGTTAATCCGGCAGCAGCCAATACGACCACGGTAAGCGTTTGCCTTTCCTTTGTGGCAGGAATCGCCCCGATGGCTGTCAAGCCGGCAAAAGAACCGGAGTTTTATGCAGACTGGGTGGATGCACCGGATGAATTTGCAGACCGACGCCCGCAGCGTCACAATCTTGTCTTTGCAGACGGCTGGCCGAATATCAACCAGTACGGCGGTAACAAGTACTCCACCGAGGCGTTACGACGTAAAGAAGAACTCAAGAACAGTGGCAACGCAGCCGTACATACCATGAATGTTCCACCGGATTTAAACATCCCGCCGATTCCGGATATTCCGCCGATTCCTGCGATTCCAAATACATCAGCCCTTTCCGATGATTTGACAGAGCATCTGGATGATATTGAAATGCAGCGGGACGACTTATCTGACCGTGCTGATGACCTGAACAATCGTTTTAAAGAGTTGCTAAGCCGGATAGAAAACATGACCGCACAAGGAATTCTTACAGGAAATACATTGGACAGTGTAACCGCTCGTATCTCTGCTTTTCAAAGCGAACTTCAATGTTTGGAAAACCGTGTAAGCGAGCTTGACAATCAAGTGGACGGGGCAGACCTTGAAATCGAAATGCTTGAAATGTCAGACAACGAAGGCGATGCCTATTTGGATTCTTTGGAATCGATGTTAGACGCGGAAGACGGACACGCAGACGGTATGGAAAACAGTCTGGACAGTCTGGAAGAATACCTCGACAGTATCGAAGATGCGGCAGAGGAAGACTGATTCCCTGTATGGATGAAAGCACCCATACATTACTATTTTAACTTAAAAGATGCGGCAGAGTTCTTATTTGGCTCTGCCGCTTTTTGCGTACATGCTTCGAGCACAGGGGAAATGTCGAAGAGCTCATTCTCCCGACAAGATTTCTACCCCTCCCTCAACTTTTACCATTCATTTTATGAAAAAGCCACTTTCAATGGTACATCTTTTGCTCTTCCTCTGAACTTTACCATTGGGGTTACATATTTCTCCTTCCACATGGTACATTTTTTATAGCTCACCATCGACTTTACCATTAGATATGAAAATTCCTCTCACCAATGGTAAAATTCTCTGTCCTACTCAAAATAGTTACCATTAGTTTCGCAAAGATACCGCTTTTCAATGGTAAAATTCCAGACCCGCTCAAAATCCTTACCATTATTTTCGCAAAGATACCGCTTTTCAATGGTAAGATTCCAGAACGTCTTAAAACCGGAATACCGAAACACCATGCAGAAAACTATTCTTGTCAACTATTCACACCCATGCTATAATAAAGACGTAGTGAGGATTTGCAAGCCTGCTTTCAAAATCCGAGCAAAGACGGAACAAAAACTTTTTGGTGCATAACATAGCTGTACAGAAAAGGAGGCACTTATGAAAAAGAAAATAAAACTATTCCTTTTTGGTCTCGCACTCATCTCTTTGATGGCGATGGGCTGCAAAAGCGAAAAGAAGCCTGTAACTACTCCCCCTGATGTGACAGATACATCCGGACCTGACAACCGGACTGAATCCGATCATCAGGCAAAACTGGATGAAAACGGAAACCAGACAGATAGTGAAACGATTAATCTGAACAACGCTGTTTCCAAAGATTATGTAGAGCAGAACGTATCTTATTCGGCAATGATGCGTATTACCATCAATCCGTACCTGTTGCTCTATCTTGATCAGAATGGTATTGTACTGGCCTATAATTATGAAAACAAGGACGCAGCAGATGCCTATAAGGATGTTTCCTTCACCGGAAATAATGTAAAGGAGGCTATAAAGAAGGTTACCGATTCTGCCCTGAAAACGGATTACCTAAAGCAGGATGCGGACATGATTATTGAAGTTGCCGAGGTAAAGGACACAGCATTTCAGGTAAACGAGGTTCTGTACATCGCGGAAGTAACTGCAAACAAGACCTTGCATGAAAACAACCGTAAAGCAGAAGTTGCGGTCACAATGCCTCCTGAGGTAGAAAAAATTGCAGAAGAACAGGGTGAATTTGAATTAGAGAATCTTTCCGAACCGCAGGATCTTACATACCTGACCGATATGCTGGATTACTCTGCCACTATGAAAATCGGCGATGACAATCCGGTCGTTCTTTTCCTTGACGGCACAGGAACGGTAATGGCCTACGGATTTGAAAATCAGGATACCGAGACCCCTCAGGAATTATCCTCTCCTGTGGGACAAAGTGTTTCCGATGCCGCCAAAGCGATTACCCAAAATCTCATTGAGACAAACAATGTCACTGATGAGACCGTTCTGAAGGTAGAAGTTTCAGAAGCGCTTGACGACTACTTCCGTACCGATGAATTTTTTAACGACACACAGAATTCGGTTCAGGATGTACTGGATGAAAATGATGTTGCTGCAACTGTTGAAGTCGAACTGACTGCCGAGCCTCCAAAGGAAGAAGAAGCGTTCCCGACTCCGGGCGAAAATCCGGCAGATGAGAAGCTTCCGGGCAACGAATGTGAATCCTGTCACGGAACCCAAACCGTACATTGCCCTTATTGCGATGCCCTCGGCTATATCAACTGTGATGCCTGCGGCAACACAGGCACAACACTCTGCTCAGATTGTTCAGGAAGCAAGACAATCGCATGCGACTTATGCAATGGCTCCGGATATGACCCGGCTCCATGCCCGTATTGTCGCGGAACCGGCAACTGTCCGACCTGCGGCGGCAGCGGAGTGGAAACAATGGAAGATGGCAATGAGGGACCATGCCACCATTGCGACGGCAACGGTCATTGCTCCAACTGGTATGTAGACCATGACGATGTCTGCTACGGACATGGACCGTGCCCAAGATGTGAAATGAAGCGTTACAATAACTGCCAAAGATGTCAGGGAACCGGCACCGAACAATGTGAAGAGTGTGGCGGAAACGGTGGAAGCACCTGTCCGGACTGCAATGGTACGAAAGAAATTTCGTGTCCGGATTGTACCGGTAACAACTAACAAATATTTTTACAGAAATCCATGCCGATTATTGACACAAAGCCCAAAAACAAATATAATTAGAGTTAGGTGTAACCTAACTGTTACATAGCTGTAACTGCTTAGTTACAATACTAATTTATTCAAAGAAAGGAAGAAAAAAATGAACAATATGCCAAAGGTAAAAATCGGTATTGTTGCTGTTAGCCGTGACTGCTTCCCGGAAAGCCTGTCCGTTAACAGAAGAAAAGCTCTTGTAGCCGCTTACGCTGCAAAGTATGGTATGGACGACATCTATGAGTGCCCGATCTGTATTGTAGAGAGCGAGATTCATATGTTACAGGCTGTTGAGGATTTAAAGAAGGCCGGCTGTAACGCACTTTGTGTTTACTTAGGAAACTTCGGTCCGGAAATTGCTGAGACGCTTCTTGTTAAGCACTTCGACGGTCCGGCTATGATTTGTGCCGCAGCAGAGGAGTCCCAGAACGACCTTATGGACGGCCGCGGCGATGCTTACTGTGGCGTACTTAACGCAAGCTACAACTTAAAGCTTCGTAACTTAAAGGCATACATTCCGGAGTACCCGGTTGGTACTGCAGAAGAGTGTGCAGACATGATTAAGGAATTCGTTCCGATTGCAAAGGCTATCGTTGGTCTTCGCAACTTAAAGATTATTTCCTTCGGTCCGAGACCGCTCAACTTCCTTGCTTGTAATGCTCCGATTAAGCAGCTTTACAACCTTGGTGTTGAAATCGAGGAGAACTCCGAGCTTGATCTGTTCGAAGCTTTCAACAAGCATGAGGGCGATGCTCGTATTCCGGAAGTTGTTGCTGACATGGAGAAGGAGCTTGGCGCAGGCAACAAGCGTCCGGAGGTTCTTGCAAGACTTGCTCAGTACGAGCTTACCTTACTTGACTGGGTTGAGGCTCACAAGGGCAGCCGCGAGTTCGTAGCAATCGCAGGTAAGTGCTGGCCGGCATTCCAGACACAGTTTAAGTTCGTTCCGTGTTATGTAAACAGCCGTCTTACCGCAAAGGGTATTCCGGTATCCTGTGAGGTAGATATCTACGGTGCACTTTCCGAGTTCATCGGTACCGTTGTCAGCGATGACATCGTTACCTTACTTGATATCAATAACTCCGTTCCGGCTGATATGTACAAGGAAGCAATCGAGGGCAAGTTCCCGTACACCCACAAGGATACCTTCATGGGCTTCCACTGTGGTAATACCGCTTCCACTAAGCTTGCATTCTGCGAGATGAAGTATCAGAAGATTATGGCAAGAGCGCTTCCGATTGAGTGCACCAACGGTACTCTTGAGGGCGATATTGCTCCGGGCAAGATTACGTTCTTCCGTCTTCAGTCCACTGCTGATGCACAGATTCGTGCATACATTGCAGAGGGTGAGGTTCTTGATGTTCGTACAAAGTCCTTCGGTGCTATCGGCGTATTTGCTATTCCGGAGATGGGACGTTTCTACCGTCACGTATTAATCGAGAGAAACTACCCGCACCACGGTGCAGTAGCATTCGGTCACTTCGGAAAGGCTCTCTTCGAGGTATTCAAGTATCTCGGTGTTGAAGAGGTTAAGTTCAACCAGCCGAAGGGTATGTTATATCCGACCGAGAATCCGTTTGCATAAAAGGCCATTTCAACTAACGTTAAAAAGCAGGACTTCGAAAGAGGTTCTGCTTTTTTCTGTCCTGCTCCTTTTCACAGAGTTATTTTTTCACATAACAATAAACACATAAATAACGTCTTTACATATTCCTTTATCTCAAACGACGTTTTTATCCCTTCTGCATCAGATTCAAACTTACAATCTCCTGCTCCAGCTTCACATTGTTTTTTAGCATATATTCCACGGCAGTTCTGTATTCCGGTTTCTTGTATAATTCCTGCAGCCTCGCTCTGTCATTTTCTGTCAGCTTATGTAAGCATAATGTATAGCATGGATTCTGTAATTCCTTTTCCGACATGGAATACATTTGAAAATCAATTCCAGTCACTTCACAAAGATTTCTATGAATATAGAAGCCTCCGGCATCAATATCACCGAAATGCGTGTAGCATATTCCCGGATTACAGTCGTACACCTTTTTTATGAAATCCCGTTGATATCTGTTGGTATATCCTCCGAGATAGAATGTAACCACATCTTCCCTTTGGTACCTGAGATACGACGTGCGATTCTCTATGGTCATAAATTCCGGTGCCAGTACCTTAATTTCCTGTATATGTCCCAGCTCTGTTGCCGAAAACTCTACCCCATCCGAAAAGCCACTGATATCAACCAGCTTACCGTCCAGTATAAATTGCACCTTTCCCTTGATACAAAGTTTCATCGGTTCCTTTGCAATATGATACGCCAATAAAATTTCATCCTGCATCTCCGCTTCGGAGCATGTTCTATCTATGTGTTTCCGAAGCAACGCACAAACCGGTACTAATGTAGTGTCTTCAAAATACTTTGAATCGCCATATACCCTCATGGAAACTTCCCGGATGTACAAAAACTCCTTATTGTTCTCAATAAACGACACTGCCTTTAAAACACCATCTAACTCGTCAATATTTTTCGGAATTTTTCGTTCTTCGATGCATTGTTCCAGCTTCCTGCATTCTTCTTCACAGATAGGCGACGCCTGCCGGTACATATCCACAAGCTTCCGCAATTTCTCCATCTGCATATCCTTGGATACATAGTTGTACTTTTCCGCTAAATACCTCTCAATTTCCGGAAGCTTTTCATCCACAAGATAGATACATTGTATCTGCGTTCCAAACCGCTCCGTCGCTTTCGTTAAAAAACCTCTTGCCATCAGGGAATCTACCGATTGATTCAGCTTCGAAATCTCATCATACTCACCATCGTTTGCATTATACTTTTTATAAAGCTTCTCCGGTTTAATCTGTGTTCTGCGATTTGTTTTGTTCTCCCCGGAATCCTTTTTGCTCTTCCGGTAATTCTCCACAAGTAACGTCAGTATTTTTTCTTCGTACTTCAATACCTACACTCCTTCGTGCATTACAATACTTCCAATCTCCATTACATCCGGCCGTACACGAAGCACCGGCAGGACAACCTCGCACTCATTTCCGATCAGCTCTGTTTTATCCGGGGCACAGAAAATCATCTGAAGCTTTTGCTCTTTCATAAACCCAAGCATAACCTTTACATTCATCGGGTCCATCTTTGCAAAAGGTTCATCGATAAATACAAGTCTGGTAGAGTTGTTCTTGTCATTGTAAATCATCAGTAGCGCAGAAAGCAAAATCAGCATATACGGAATCTGTACTTCAGCGCCGGAGTTGTAACCCGATTGTTTTGACAATTTCGCCTTCATTAGTACGTCATTGGTCAGAAGAATTTCATACGTCATATAGTTACGATAATCCGCATAACGTTCAATCCGTTCTTTGTCGTTGCTCTCTACAATACGGTTAATAATCTTGGCAATCTCCTTTTCCAGTGCCTCTCCCTTATCATCCGAATAGTCTGTCATCGTATCAAAGGTCATTTGTCCGGATGCGGTTCCCAGTTCTTCCCGCTCTTTTAAAAACTTTGCATAATCCAATATCTTTTCATAATCCGAATTGTCTTTTACATACTTTACATCAAACTCATAACGCGCTTTAAACTTCAATTGTGACAGCTCCGCATTGATACATTTCAGCTCTGCTCTTGCCATCTCGCAAGACTTTAAAACCGTCAGCACAAATTCATTCTTAAAGATATCTTCATAGCGTTTTGTCTGTTCCTTCAGCTTCGCCTGTATCTCCTGACGGTCATCCATCCAAATCCGGGACTTACGCTCCTGGTATGCGGCAAGTGAATCCTCTGTCATAGGCAACTGATTTTCTGCCGTTCTGAGTGAATTATAACGTGCCTGTTCCCCTCTCAAATTCTTACCGGCCTCTACTAATGCTCTTTCCGCACGGGACCTGTCTTTCAGTGTTCCCCCCTGCCCCGTTTTTCCGTTCGCAACAAACCTGTCGTAATCGTCGATTGCTTTTGTATAAACAGAATAATTCGTTATTTGATATTCCTGCAACGTTTTCCGGGAAAGCTCTGCACCTTCACTTGCCCTCTCATGGTCATTTCTGCTTGTATTAAGCAGCGTCTGCATTTCAGACTTGTTTTCATAAACCTTTTTCCGATGCTGCTCTATCGCATCCAATTCATCCTCCAACTCCGTCACTCTTTGGGAAAGCTGCATATATTCCAGATTATTCTTCTGCGCTTCTTTAAGAGCAGTAAGCTCTGCCTCTTTTCTCGTACATTCCAGAGAAGCTTCCTCATACTCTTTCCATGCATCGTAGTTGTACTCCCCAAACAGCTTTATCTGCAATTCCAGGTAATCCTTCTTCTCCTTATTTGAGCCTCTCTGAGCCTGAAGCTCTTTATAACGCTGCTTTAAGGTTTCCAGCTGTTTTACCGCTTTCTTCCGGTTTAACTCAATGGTTTCCTGACCAAGGCAGTAGAACCTGATTCTATCAAAACGGATAAAATAGCTATCCATTGCCACAGACACTCTGCCTTCTTTTGCCATGGCATTCTCGTAATTTCTGACCTTATCCTTCGTAGTAGCGTGAAAACGTCCCAGCTGATAATCAAAGTACTGCTTTGCCACCGGATTTTTCACTTCAATGAACTGAACCACAGAATCCTCTTCCGGAGTAACTTCCTTCTGCATCAGTAACTTTGTGTTAAATAAATGAGCATATCTGTTTTTGGATGAATTTAACACATCATCCGCAATATCATAATACTCCGGCTCCACCAGAATCGTATATCTGCGCCGTCCGAGATATCCTTCTATCACATCACGCCAGGTCTCGTCCTTAAGGCCTAATACATACTCACAGGCAAACCTCGCCTCCGATACAATCCCTCGTTTTTCAAACTCCCGGTTTATCTCATTTTTCAATGCAACATAGTCCGGTATCTCCGAAAAGGTTGCCTTCTTCGCATCGCAGTCATCGATAATCTGCTGACATCTTATCTGTTCTGCCTCTACTTCTTTAATTGCATTATCAATCTCCGAAATATCTATAAGAAGAACATCCCTATATTTCTTAAGTTCCTCCCGAAATGCTTCCACGCAGCTTTCCTTCTGAACCTTTGTCTCCGCATCCTGCGTCAGGGAGGATAACACTGCTTTGTCAGACACTTCCCGATTCTCTGCATCGAACCAGGCAAGTAACTCACTTACCCTTGTCTGAAACGCTGCCAGTTCCTCCTTTTCCTTATGTAGCCGCTCTCGTTCTTTCTGTGCGTTCTGCAACGCCTCCTCTGCCTCTATAATTGCTTTTGCACAATCCATAGATGCCAGATTATCCTTTGCGGAAATACATGCTGCTCTTGTATCCTTTTCCGTGCTTGAGATAGCATCCAGAGTTTTCAAATCCTCTTCTATCTGACGCCCGGCAATCTCCATATTCCGCGATGCAGTCTTTAGTTTTGCTGTATAGTTCAAAAGCTTTTCATACGCAAGCTTTACATCATCCGACAGAATTACATTCTTTGCCTTTGTTAATTCCTCAAACAAGACAATAACACCTTCTAAATCCTTTATCTCCCCGTCAATCCGTATAAAATTTGCATTCAAAGCATCAATATTGTTTTTTGCTTCTACAAGTTTAGAAAAATCTACTTTCTTTTCCTCTAATACACTTTCTCTTATGAACTGGTCAATCTTCGCATTCGGATCATAAGACATAATGCTGCGAAGCTTCCGCCTGAAAGCTACCAGCTGGGCTTCGTCCAGCCGCAAACCGGTTCTCTGCATAAATTTTGAGAGACCTTCCTTTACCTCCATCATCTTAACTCCATAAAGTCTTTGAAGCTCCTGCGAGCTATACGAATAAAGTAATCCCTCTCGTTCATAGGTATGTGCAAGCGTTTTCAATAATTTATTTTCCACTACATAGCGTTGTGCCTTACAGCCGTTTGCCGAATCCGTTTCAATTACCGTTCCCAGAAGAAAGGTACGCTCCAGCTCCACTTCTTCCATTTCCAAAACAATATGGGTGTACACATTCGGCACCTTATCCGCCGGGCGCATAAACGTCCCTGCCGTCGCATCCAATAATCCTCTGGTGTAAGAAGGTACGGTTCTGCTTCCCTTATTCTCGGTAGACTTATTAAAAACGGTATCACCATACAACGCGTACTTTATCGCATCTAACAACACAGATTTACCGTTTCCGTTTTTTCCGGCAATCAAAGTAAAAGAACCAACAGGAACCGTAATCTGATTAAAGCCATACCAGTTCACTAATCGTATCTGCTTCAATTTAATCATTCCTCGTCCTCCTCTTCTGTACCTAACGAATCTTCCGTCACGGTAGCTTCTGTACCTGCCTTACCTTCAGACTCGGCAGCCTCTGCGCCTTCGTTCTTCTGATATTCTGCCGTAACTGTCCTAAACTGTGGAATATCCCAACCGAACTGCAGGGACGGATACAAGGTGATGATTGCATCCTCCGACTCATCCTTCGTGTCATAATCAATCAAATCGTATTTCTTAAACAATTTCATAGCTGCGGAAAGCTTTGTTTTATCTACATCCACCTCATATGCTTTTATCTTGTCAATCAAATCCCCTCTCAACACTGCATTTTCTTCGCTATATCCAAGATTTTCAAGATAAACCTCCCATAATACCAGAAGCAGATGATATTGCTCTGTTGTAAAGGTTACAACATTTGCCCGCTTTAAGCCCACTTCCTCTTCATCTGCTTCGTGAGGCTTTAACATGGCAATTCTCACATTGGCATCCACAAATACATCAAAGCCAATCATACGAAGATAATCAGAGATATCCTGTCTGTTAGATTCTCTGGCAATAAAGGAATACATTTTCTCATCCTTGTCACCCACAATAAACGTTGAATCGAGAAGCTTACGAATGCAGCGCTTGAACATATTGCTATTCTCTTCTTTTATTGAAATACTTAACCTGATATCGCTCATACACTCTTCCTCTTCAGTCTGATTTTACTAACCGTTGCAACCTCTGTTTCTATCTCCCCGTCTAAAAACTCGACCTCATACGGGAACTCCGGACTACCCGAATAAATAATACTTGCAGCTATCATCATAGCATCATCTCTCGACCTGATCATGGCTTCATCCGGAACTACGCTTTCCCTATCACCAAATATACCTTCAAAATAACTTGCTGCCTGCTTTACTCCATAGCGGTCCGGATACTCATACAACAATTCTCTTGTCAGACGTTCTCTTTCTTCTTCCGAAAGCCCCCCAGTCTGCAGTGCTCCACTCTTTGTATTAGGTGTTCGCTTCTTTCTTCGTTCAATAGACTTTCTTCCGATATACTTATGCGACTGCAATGTAAAGCATACGGAAATTAAGTCTAATATCTCTTTCCTTTCTTCCGGCTCAAAGTCCTTAAGTCTCATTAAAACATCATTCAGATACGACTGCATGTTCACATGATTACTAAGCACCATAAGGATTCTGGTGGAGTATAAGCTGTAATAGCTGTTAATCTTCTTGTCTATGTAATCCATTTCTTTGACATAATCATAGCTAATAAAGCTTTTTATTTCAGTCAGCTGGTTTTCCACCATTTCCCGCGCCGTAAGCTCGTCCACATTATAGAAGCTCTGATATTCCTTTATCATATTTTCGTAAACATCCGTCGCCGCGAGCCGGCGAAGCATCTTTTCGATTTCGTCAATATAGCCGGGAATCAAACCATCCTTTTTGATAAAAAAGTAGTCGTTGAAAAATCCTTCCAGCATCTCATCCTTGATTAGAAACTGTCCCAGCTCATTTGTTTCTGTCATCTTAATAATCATGCGCATGATGGAACGAATACTGTCCTTAAGAATCAAAAGCTCATTTTTCAAATCTGCCACATTATCCGACACAGGCACTAAAATATTGGAATACGGCCGGTGGGTTCTTCCATGGTCAGCCACAAATGCAGAACTTAATATGTCATAAATAGAAAAAATATGATTTGTTAACGCTCCTCTGTTATCCCGGTTAAAGATGCGTTCAATTGACTCGATTACCTTTCGGCAATAAGGCATAACCGTAGCAATATTATCCCCGTTTCTGCCAATCTCACGCTCCGAAATCCAGCCGCAATGCCTGAAATATCGTAACACTGCACCTGCATTTTCCGACTCCGACTTCTTCCAACTGATATTCTCATCCGCATTTCCGGATGCATCCTCATCCTCTACAGCATAGACACAATTTCTGAAATAAAGAATCAGCGTGTCTCTTGCATCCGTCTCATAAAGCAGGGGAACCGACTTTGACTTTTCAATAAGCCGCAAAATGCACTCATAATAAATTCTTTTATTTCTGCAGCACAGCGGGTTAAAAAAATTGTCATATTGTGAATTATCAAAAAGAAGCATCGAATCCCCCTTTCAAAATTGTTTAAATTTATTTTTATTCTATCATAAAACGACCCAAAGTACAACAGCCACCACAGAATGTGGTGGCTGAAAACATTTCGATTCATTATAATGCAACTCTTCTCTATACATCCCTCGTTCCCAAATACGCCTTCACCGCATCCAAGAACTCTTTCGCACACTCCAACTGCACCTCTGCATCCTGCTTCGATGCTATAAAGAAATCATCGTAATCGCACACATTTCGAATCTGAAATGCAGATTGCAAATACTTTGAATACTTCACATCAAAAATCTTCGTCTTTACATATTCCTTTTGGAAATACGCTATCACACCGGCATGTTTGGAAAAGTCTACTCGGTCAACTGCCAACACGGCACGCACGGCAGAAAAGATTGCATAATAAGACCTTCCGATGGAATCCTTATACTTTCCGGAATCTAATAAAATCTCCGCAGATTCCAGCTTTTCCTGCGCATTATCCAATCGATACTTTACCAAATTATCCAATCCGCAGTCCCTCCCTCGCAATATTTCTGTAGTAAGGAAGGACTTCCTTGTACTCTTCAAATTCGTCATAAGGTATTACCGTCGGAGACACCACCGTATCATGCTCCAATCCGATATCCGCAGACAAATCCCAGATTGTCCGTAACTTATCCTGTAACGCCAAACGTTCTCCCTTGACGATTGCCACGATATCTACATCCGAATCCTTTTCAAAATCGCCTCTGGCATAAGAGCCGTACAAGAAAACACCGGTCACAGCATCCCCATAAATGTCCCGGTAAATCGAAACCATCTGTCCCGAAATGTCATTTAACTGATTTCTGGTACACATACGTCCATCCTCCTTTCCTAAGATAAGTATACGCTCTTTTCGAAGCAAATGCAAGTTTAACATTTAAAGCCAAAGACACTCGCAAAAGACACTTGCCCTTAAAGATTTACTTTGCCCTTATTTTCACCTACTTTTTAAAGGAAAGTTGCAGTAATAAACTTATTGCATTTCGATGTCTTCGGAAACATCCCTGTGATAAGTTCTCGCATTATCGCTCATTTTATCGCTCTTTTTATCGCTCATTTCATCGCTCACTTTTTTCGGCTCCTTTTCGGCTCCTTTGCTAACGCACCGAAATTACAATCGAAACAATCATCCCTCTTTCGCCGTTTCTTCTCGCTTCGTCGCATACTTTGCCCGAATCATCTTGTACCCGTTCCGACTATCAACTTTCCTTCTGTATTCGTCCACTATAGACATCCACTGCTTCTTCGATAAATTTATACTAAAAGCATCATTCATTGCAAATACTTCATCTTTTTTATTTTCATCTACCTTATCTTCTCTCTCGTCTGCCATTTTCCCAAAAACAAGAAACATCAACAGCACAATTAGCGTAACGATGTACAGTTTCCACTTTTTATTCATGTTCTCCCTCTCAAATTTGAAAAAATTCACCGCACCTACATTTTAATCGTACCACACAAGAGCATCTTTACACAAGGAAAGCTTCGCTAAAACCAAACAATGATTCATCTACCCATAAAATACTCTGTCCTCTTTTTCAATTCTTCCTCATCGCACTCACTAAACATCATTCACGAAAATTTTGATGCAATTCCCCTTTCACAGAATTATATCCTCCAGCTCCATAAAATTATGTACAACCACATGAATAATCCTATGGCCGGACGTACCAAGAACACACAAAACTACATTACGGCAAAGTATCCGGACGGACACGTAGAGACGCTCTTTACGCCGCTTGCTCCTTACGAAACACCGGAAGCCCTGGATAAAATTTGCGGGGAATTCAACCGCGTGATTGGCAATCCGGAAGTAGAACCCCTCATTGCCATCCCGATTTTCATCCATGACTTTCTTTGTATCCACCCGTTTAACGACGGAAACGGACAAATGAGCAGACTTCTTACCACACTTCTGCTCTACCGGAGCGGATTCTACGTTGGAAAATACATTTCTTTGGAAGCAAAGATAGCAAAGAACAAAGACCTCTACTACGAATCCCTAAACCGTTCTCAGGACGGCTGGCACGAGGGCAACGAGGATTCCCTTCCGTTCATCAAGTATCTCCTCGGAACCATCCTTGCCGCCTACCGCGACTTTGAAGTCCGATTCTCCATCATAGAAGAAAAGCTCCCGGCCATCGACATGGTCAGAAAAGCCACACAGAACAAAATCGGAAAATTCACCAAACAAGACATCCGGGAATTGTGCCCTTCTCTCAGCATCAGCTCCATCGAAGGCGCATTACGAAAAATGGTCGTCAGCGGCGAACTTATGAGAAGCGGTGTCGGAAAATCAACCTTTTATGTGAGGGTAAAATAGCGTCAGCCACCATGAAAATGGTGGCTGAAAATTTTAAACTGAATTTCACCCGGTAACAACTTCTATCTGGCCTTATCCGCCATAAATGCCGGATTTATCGCATAAAAATTCTTGGAATCGAGATTATCCTGTACAATACGCAGGCTTTCTCCAAATCTCTGGAAATGCACGATTTCCCGTTCTCTCAAATATCGAATCGGGTCGCATACGTCATGGTCGTGTACGAGACGAAGAATATTATCATAAGTAGTGCGTGCCTTCTGCTCTGCTGCCATATCCTCCGTTAAATCCGTAATTGGGTCGCCCTTAGACTGGAAAAACGTAGAGGTAAACGGAATCCCTCCCGCCGACTGCGGCCAGAGCCCTAAGGTGTGGTCCACATAGTATTTGTCAAACCCGGAAGCCGCAATCTCCTCCGGGGTCAGGTCCTTGGTCAGCTGATGGACGATGGCAGAGACGATTTCCATGTGGGCGAGTTCTTCGGTGCCGATATCCGTCAGTACCCCCGCCACCTCGCGGTACGGCATCGCATACCGTTGCGAAAGATAGCGCATGGATGCTGCCAGCTCACCGTCCGGTCCGCCGAACTGACTCATAATCACCATGGCAAGCTTCGGATTTGTCTGCTTGATATTTACCGGATATTGTAATCTTCTTTCATAACTCCACATTACTTACACTCTCCTTCCCACGGCCACGGATATTTTACCCATTTCCACTCATCATCACAAAAACAGTCATAAGCATCCATCGGTCCGTAATTTGCCGTGTATTCCTTTACAAGCTGTTCTCTCACCGCACACATATTCCGAAAGTAAGCAAGTGCCTCATCACAATCCGGATGGGTGTTCAGAAACAGGCGCGCCTCATCCATGGCAAAGCTCGCTTCACTTATCTGACGAAGTAATGACATTCTGTCCTTCTCTGCGCCCATATCAGTTACATCTCCTTCCATAAAATTCTAAGTCCAGCTCCTTGAAAATAGTTCCGGTAGAAAAGCCTTCGCATACTTCATACAGTTTTTTCCATGTCTGCCACGGTACATAAGCCATTGCCAACGACTTTCCCGGCATATCCTCCTTATATTCCCTGCAGATTCCGCTTTTCTTCACTTCCCGGTACAGCGACTCAATCGTACATTCCCCGGTTTCTTCTGCACAGCCGCACTCTTTTTCCGGCTTCTTATCACAGCATCCGCAATCCTTTTCCGATTTCTTATCATTACATCCGCAGTCTCTCTCCGGTCGCCTATCATTACATCCGCGATCCTTCTCCGGCTTCCTGTCCTGACATCCGCAGCTCATCTCAGATTTCTTTTCCTGACATCCGCAGCCCATCCCATAATCCTCTTTTTCCTTTTTACAGTCGCAACTCTTCCTAAAATCTTCATCTGCCCTTTTGCGGCAGCCGTCATCCATATTGCCCGAAACTCTCCGGTTTCCGTAATTCCCGTAATTCCTGTAATTATTCATAATCCGGCTCCTTTCCCGATTTCAAACGACATTGCAAAAATCAGAACTCCTGCCACAATGCCGTTCCCGTAATCTATCATATGAAAAATGTGCCGAAAGGTGAAAAAAGAGGGGCTGTCACAATCAAAATGACAGCCCTGAAACGCTCCTACATATAGAAATTCATCCAATCCTTTCCGCTTCCTGTTTCTCCTGTTTTCTTCTCCGTGCCAGGATTCCTCCAATCCTTCCGGTTTCCTTTGCTGACAACGCTCCCCAGCCCTCCTTCATCACACGATCGAAAAGTCCCAGCTCCTTTGCGATTTCATACTTTACAAGCTCCTCCGCAGAAAGCTCTTCCAATACAATCGGCTTTTTTTTCTTCATATTCGACACCTGCTTTCTCCTTTATTTCCTGTATCTTCCTACACAGTATTGCCGAATCTCCGGAAAATTATTCCACCCCTCACTTATTCCTGCGTTTTAAACTGTTTAAAAACATCCGCCATGCCGCGCGAACCGAATTATCCGAGACCACAACATTTAATTCCGCGCCGATAAACATAATGTACATACAGGCATACAGCCAGAACATACAAAGCACAATCGCCGTCAGACTTCCGTACATGGCAGAAAAGCCGGACATATGGTCAATATAGAACGAATACAAATAGGAAAAACCGAGCCAGCCTGCCGCACTCAGTAATGCCCCCGGCAGCTCATCCGGAATACGTGATTTCCTGTTCGGAATAAACAGATACATTAACAGGAAATACACCGTCAGGGCAAGAAGGAATACAATGGTTCTTATACTTATAACCAATAGTGCCGCATGCTCCAGTAAAGGCACCTTACTCTGAATCTGCAAATAAATCTGGTTTCCGAATACCAAAAGCAACAGCGTCAGAATCAGCACAACCGCAAACACCAATGTGTCACAGACAGCAATAATCCGAAGCAGAAAATAATTTCTGGTTTCACGGTTTCCGTATACCCTGTTCATCCCCTGAATAATCACAAGAAAGCCTCTTGATGCAGACCAAAGCGCCGTAACAACCGAAATGGATAACAACGCTTTCGATGTCTTCTGAAAAACCTCGGTAATCAGCATCGTAATAAAATCATGAATTGCCGGAGGAAAAAAAGAACAGGCCGCACTCAGCAAATCCTCTGCCGTAACCGGCAGAAACCTAAGCAGAGTAAGAAGAAACATCAAAAACGGAAGAAAAGAAAGTATGACAAAAAAAGCTGTCTGTGCCGCAAATGCAGATACGGTATCCTCCCGCAGTTTTCTTAAAAAAGCCTTTACCATAAAATAAATTGCCCGAATCATTCCGTTTCCTCCTGTAATTCCGGTTTTCTCCGTCAGTCGTAAATAAATCCGATTGTTGTTCCCGGATAGTATTCTTCCATAATCTCCTCACATGTAAATCCACAGCGTGCCATGGCATCTGCACCGCACTGACTCATTCCGACTCCATGCCCATAGCCTCCGCCGGTTACAAGATATCCCGTCTCATCCTGGTAAATACCCTTCTGTAGTGTCACAAACGCACTCGGAAGCAATGCCGCTCCGTTTATATTTTCTCCGTTCTGTCTGTAAATCAACTCCCTCACCGGTGCAAGTACCGTGCGGATATTATATTCATTTTTCACCAGAAATACTCCCTTCTCCGCAACCACAAGCAATTCCGTTACAATCCCGCCGTTTCCCCGTCCGTAGATTTGAATGCCGTAAAGCTTTCCGATATCCCCGATTGGTTTGTTTACAAATGCATCTCCGGCTTCATCATATGTCAGAATCTGCTCCGGCACCGCGGCATACCGTGACTTTAACGCAGACTGTATTGTCTGTTCCAATGCCTTCAGAGGAAGAAAGGTCTGCCAGCGATACCACGCACTCTCTGAGTCGTAAGTTTCTGTTGTGCTTGTCAGAAAAAGCTTCATGGAAGCATCATCTGCCTCTTTCCCGTTCAGCTGCAATGCTTCCGCTGCTTCCTCATCTGCCTTTTTCGCATGCAGCTTTCCCTGCAGATACGGAAGCTCCTTTGCGTTTTCCCAAACATCCGCTACGGATGTAGTATGTCCGGAGGATGTGGAAAAATAGTAACACTGCGCAACCTCTCCCCCATAAAGCAGCACCTGTCCATGGGTATCCTTTACTGCCAGAATCGATGTTTCATTCTCTCCAATGTTATTATACACCTGACAGGCAACACTGTCATCCACATGAGCCCCGTATTGTGCATAACGATTTGCCAGAAGCTCGGTATAGGCATAGCTGCGTGCGCAGATAGCCTGAGCCTTTAATGCTTCCTTTCCGAAAGTGGTTGGCATTTCACTCGGAATGACCGCATATAAATATTCTTCTATCGTAACCTCATTCACTACTAAAAGACCCTCTGACACTCCGGCAATCTCAAGTGTTCCGCGGTAGGACGGTATACCCTCCGAACGTTTTATGCTGCATAACGTAATTTTCCCGTCTGCTTTTTCCGGCACAATCAGCCTTCTCCCGGATTCCTCCGCAAAAGACTCCCTTGTAAACGAGCATACCTCTCCCGCCTGAAATGACTCTTTTTTCTCTCCGTATGTAACGGTATAAGCACAATCCGAGGTCACCTCCACCTTCTGATGATAATATCCGAGAAAGCCTTCCGTACCGATTAAGACACGGATTTTTTTGAGCTCCGGCTTTTCCTTTATTAAAGCGGCACATACCCTTCCGTTCTCCAAAATGAACTCATTTCCCGAAGACCCTACTAAAATCCTGCCCGACGGTTCCTCTGCCGGACCGTCATAGAGACGGTAAAGCTTAAAATCAGCTGTGAAAGCTAGCTCTCCGTACCCTTCCAGCTCAATCCTTTCCCCATCTGTCCGTAATACCTTTGCCGTAACTTTGTCCGGTTTTACGACAAGCGAAAGCACAGTCTCACCCTTTACCGTCATATCCGCAATACAGGAGGTCAATGTCTCCTGTAATTTCCCTTTTGTTGCGTAGGTCTGTTCCTTTCCTTCGCAAAAAAAGGTAATGCTTTCCTCATCCGATGTAATAATCCAGACATTTTTCAATACCTGTTCCTTCGTAACCTCCGGTGTCGGCGTTGCAGAAGGCTCCGCCTCCTTTCGGAAGATACCCTTTTCTTTCAAAAAAACGAGCAGTACCGCAAAAAGAAGCACTGCCGTCAGAAAAATGATTCGCTTTTTCATAATCCCTCCGGACAATCTTTTTTATAAGACTATGATATCCGGAGACAAAATATACCTTTCCGGGGACTGTCGTATTATGAAGCGGCAACCCTATTCTTCCTCCTCACCGGTCAGATTCTTCCCCAGTCTTTGGAATATTGCTTCAATAAAAAGCTGTAGCAGCAAATAGAAAATAACCGCACAGAACAGGGCAAAAAACGGATACTGCGTCCGAAGACCGTTTTTTAAAAGCTCTGCGGTCAGGTCATTTACGCCTACCAGCCCCACTAAAGATGACATCTGAAGCAAAATGCACACCAGCCTTTTGATTTCAAACAGGGACTGTTCCGTTACAAACGGCAGAAGTGCCGTAAAATATTCACGTCTTGCCCTCCGGTTTACCGCTGCACTTCTGGTATGGGTTTCCTTTTTTACAGCCCTTGATAAAATATCCGCCAGATGCCCGCCTCCGTAAAATCCGAATACAAGCACCGCAATCAAAAATCCTCCGCGGTGCATACCTCCCAGAAACGTATAATACCATAGCAACAGCGCAAGATACACCGGTGTCCCCTTTGCCAGAAAGGTAAACGCTGTTCCGATGCCTCTTAATGTCCTGTTCTCCGCCGTCCTCAAAAACGATAAGACTGCCGCAAACAGCAATGCAATGCTAAGTGCAAGCACAAAAATAAGCAAAGTGAACACACATCCCTTAATGATTCTCAGATATGCTCCTCCACCGATTAAATTCTGATATACCGCATCATAAACATTCCGAAATGTACCCATAGCCCCTCCTTACTCTAACGCAAGATATGCGTATTCCTGCATTGTGTAATATCCATCGGTTACGAGATAATCCCTCTCCCCCGGTGTCGTGTTCCTGCTCGTACCGTAAGAAAACAGTAAATCAATTTTACCGCTCCTTAATGCCGAAAACGAATCCTTTGTAGTAACCGGCACCGTTTTAAACCGGTAGCCCGTCCTCTTACCGAGCTCTTCCAAAAAAGCAACCGAAAATCCGCAGGGAACCCCGTCCTCATCATACCGGTCTAACGGCGGAACAGTTCCCGTTACCCCGACATAAAGCGTCCTTCCGCTTCCCTTTCCTTCCGCCTCATACAAGTCAAGAGGCACCTCGGCTTCCACATAGGCAACGGAAAGTGTTTCCAGTGTACCGTCCTCCTTAAGCTCCGAAATCGCCGCATTCAGCTCCGCGCACAACGTTTCCTGTCCCCTGTCCATTGCCAATGCAAAGGACAGCCTGCCACCGCCTTCCACACCGTTTGAAGTATCCTCCGGTGCACTAAGACGTACCAGTCCTTTTTCACTCCGGAGCAGATACTCTGCCGTCACATCCGGACAACAGATTGCATCTGCACGGCCGCTTCTTAATTCATATAACAGCTCGTTTACATTCGATGCCTCCCTGTAACCGGAAAGTCTTATACCGAGAATTGTTTCAAACAACACCTCCGTGTTTTCGGAAGGAAGTCTTGCCGCCGCCACTCCTGCGAGTACCTTATTATCCAGCTCATCCGTTGTCGTAAGACCCTGCCCCTTTGCATCTGCTCTTGCAAAGCCCGCTGCCGCCAGAAGAAGTACCGCAGCCGTTAGTCCCGCCACAGCCCAAAGGCCGATTGTTCTTGTCTTCATGCCAACCTCCGTTCTATTCCACCGTAAGACCGATAATCCTTTCATCTCTTGTGCCGAATACAATCGTATTTCCGAATACCGCCGGTGTTGCCTCGATTGTCGTATTAAGCGCAATCGAATCCAGAAGTGCACCGTTTGCAGCGTTAAACAAAAGCACCGTTCCGTCGGAGCAGCACTGCACCAGATATACCGCACCTATCTGGGAATACAATGTCACCGCAGAGCTCCATGCATAGTCGGAAAGCTCCTTTAACCAGACCACTTCACCGCTCTTCGTATCCAGAGACACCAGATAGCCCGAAGAAAGTCCCGGACATCTGGAAACGGAATAAATCACCTGTCCGGCAATCTCACCCATGCCCAGCACACCGGTTGCAAGGACTCCGCCCTCTACACCGTCCACATTATGGCACTCAAAGGATTTTTTCCAGACGATACTTCCGTTCGCCGCATTCAGCTTAAATACCGCCACATCACCTATCGAATGCTCATCCAGAATTGCCTCCGTAAGCGTTGTTGCCACATAAATAAAATTACCGTTTTCCTCTTCGGAAAAAATCGGCGAAGAGTTTACATCCCCGTATACATCCTGTGCCCATACCATGGACATGGTATTCAAATCCAGACAATAAAACACACCGCCGTTATCTCCCACATACAGATAACTTCCGTTTACAACCGCAGAATTTTCCATTCCCCAGGTGAACGCAGACTCCGTAGCCCGCGCAGTAGAATACGTATAATCCACAACCGGCTCCGGTGCAATAGAAAGAGTGCCTGCCGTGCTGTCGTACTTCGTATTCAGTTTTACCGTATACAGGATACCGTTTTCTCCCGGATAGAACAAGGTATCCGTTGCCGCATCGATTATCGGTGAACTGTCATAGGCATGAAATTTCCGGTATGCCATATCATCATTTGCTCCGAATTCATACAGCTTTGTTCCGTCAATCAGGCTGTAGATATATGCCCGCGGGCTTACATTTTCACCGTAAAGTCCGGTCTGTGCATCCCCCGACCCAAGCACCAGAAGCGGAATCCCCGAAGGATGAAGTGATGCAGTTCCCTTAAATACCATGCCGATGTGAATCGCATCGCGGCTTTCGCTTCCGTCCTCCAGATCCAGAAAATGAATATAGCCGTCCATGCCGGAATAAATAACCTCTACAAAATTCTCCTTCGCTTTCTTTTCCGGATACAGATTCATAATCCGTTTTGTCTCCTCAGGCCATGCGATAATCAGCGGCTGTCCCGTCCAGCCGTTACCGCTCCAATAGCTCATGCCGCTCGATTTTAAAAGCTTTCCTGTATTATAAGTCCAGTATTCCTCCGAAAATTTCTCCTTCTTAATCTCAGCGATTCCGTAAGAAGCCATTGTACGGTGGTAATTTCCGCGGAATGTAAAGATACCGTCTACCGTCCCTGTAATCAAATCTCCGTCAAAGTTTACCGGAACATCTCTCACAAAATCGGTCTGCCCTTCTTCCGTTACCGTTTTTCCGTCTTTCCTGTAGCGGAGCGTTTCCCTGATTCCGAGAACGGAGGGATTCGTCAGTTCCGTACACAATACCGGTCCGTCCGCACCGGATTCCGCCTCCGGATTATACTTCGTCTCTGCCATTCCTTTTGTATTATGCTTCACATTATATAAATAACGAATGCCGCCTGCCGCCGATATCTTCTTTAATAGAAAGACTCCTGCCAGACAGAATACCAGAAAAAGGCTTAAGAGCACCGCAATCGTTACTTTTGTTTTCCTTTTCATTCTGTCAGAACCTCCTGTTCCCTGTCATTTCGTTTCCCTTCTATTCTTTTCTTCTCATTCCGCGTTTTCATACAGCTTTTGCACCTGAACCGCTACCGCGGCCGGTACATCCCTGTTTTCCAGCCATATGTTTTCAAACTGACTAATCGGAAGCGGGGCTGCCACCGTACCGATTTCTATGGTAACCTCCGGTATTCCCTTGATTCCGGCGGCCCATTCACAATATCCTGCCGCATCCTGCTTCTCCGAAGCAGAATATACAATGCGGTATCCTGTAAGCTCATGCACTACATTCACAAAAGAGAGACACTTTTCACGAAACGCTCCGGTCTGTCCGAAATCCCAGTAAAGAACCGAGCCTGTGGCATGATAGCTTAACGCTGCCGCTGTCTGTCTGCTTTCCGTCAGCTCCATTAAATACCTTGTCTCCGGTTCGGAAGCAGGTGCCTCCCCTTTATAGCGGTCTGCCGCCGGAACTGCATTACCGACAAATTCCTCAAAACCGTAGGCAAAATTCCGGTTTAAATCTACCCCGTTTGCATTTGCCTTATAACGACGGTAAAAATACTCTCTTGTCATTCCTGCCCCGTCTCTTTCATAAAAGCCTTCAACCAAAGCACGAAGCTCCTCTGTTTCAATACTTTCCGTACCGAGCTGGCTGATGGACACACCGTCCGGATTTGTCATCGGCACCACAAGAAGCGCCACATCCGAAAAAATCTCCCGGTAGGTCCTTCCGGAATAACTGCCGGTATCATACTCCCTTGCATACGTCTCCAGCTGTTCCATGACAAGAAGTGTTGTCAGATGCTCTCTCCCGTGGATTGCTGCCTGTATAAATAAAGTATGCTCCGCTTCGGGATTTCCAAACAACACTGCCGGAATCCTTCTTCCGTCCGCACTTTTCCCTTCCCACGACAAAGAAATAATATCGGGATAAGCATATGCAAGTAACTCCAAATCCTCGCACATCTCATCATAGGTATACGGCTCCTTCCCGGTATCTACAATATCATCCGGTATCAACACCGAAGGCACCGGAGATAACGTCGGCTCCACCGCTGTAGGCACGGGAGACGGGGCTTGTGTAATTGTCGGAAACAACGTCAGGGTAGTTGCACTTTCGGGTGCCTCCGGTACTTTCCTTCCGCACGCAAAAGCGAACAGTAGCCCGGTCATACAGAAAAAAAGCAGCATCCATCTTTGTTTCATTTTCCTCACATGCTCCTCCTTTTCCCGGTTACAGACTCCTTAGCACCGATTGCAGGTCCTGTACCGCCGCTACCTCAATTACCTGAATATCTCCCTCTCTTTTCTCACTCTCCGACTTTTTCTGTCTGGGCACAATCGCGGTACGATACCCCATCTTCGCCGCCTCTGCGATACGTGCCTGCATCATATTCACAGAACGAATCTCTCCTGTCAGTCCTACCTCTCCGAACGCAACGGTACGTACCGGAAGCGGACGGTTACGGTAGCTGGACAGAAGTGCCAGAACAATTGCCAAATCAAGAGAAGGCTCCGTAATCTTCATGCCTCCTGCAACGTTCACATAGGCATCACACCCCGAAAGAGAAATCCCAAGCCTTTTTTCAAGCACCGCCATCAAAAGCGTAACCCTGTTATAATCCGTCCCTGCCGCCGTTCTGCGCGGCATATTTAAATTCGTCGGACAGACAAGTGCCTGTACCTCCACAAGAATGGGGCGTGTACCCTCCATAGCCGCAGTCACCACCGACCCCGGTTCGTCCTCCGGCCGTCCCTCTAACATATACTCCGACGGATTCTTCACTTCACGAAGACCCGTACCTGCCATCTCAAACACACCGATTTCGTTCGTTGAGCCGAACCGGTTTTTCACTGCACGTAAAATACGGTAGGAAATATGATTTTCTCCTTCAAAATACAGTACCGTATCCACCATATGCTCTAACATACGCGGTCCCGCAACAAGTCCCTCCTTTGTCACATGACCGATAATAAAAATCGTAATTCCGAGTCCCTTTGCAAGACGGAGCAGGGAAGCCGTAGCCTCCTTTATCTGTCCCGGACTCCCCGGTGCCGCCTCCGACTCTTCCCGGTAAATCGTCTGAACGGAGTCGATAATCACTACCTCCGGTGTAACCCGGCGTATTGTTTCTTCCACACGGTTTAAGCTTGTCTCTGCCAGAAGCAGCGTACTTCCGTCCGTTACATGAAGCCTGTCCGCACGCATCCGTATCTGTCTGATAGACTCCTCACCGGATACATACAATACCCTGCGTTCTTTCTTCGCCAGCGCATAACACATCTGCAAAAGCAGCGTGGACTTCCCGATTCCGGGGTCTCCTCCTACCAGAACGAGAGAACCGACCACAATACCGCCGCCTAAAACCCGGTCCAGCTCTCCGATTCCCGTAACAATCCGTTCCTCCTCTCCGGTGTCTACCTCAGACAGGAGTACAGGCTCTGCCGCCGACAACGGCAAAACGCCGTAGGCAGCTTTCGTCTTGCCTGCCTGCGGCGCCTCTACCATAGAATTCCACGCCTTACAGCCCGGACACTGTCCGAGCCATTTCGGCGACTCCATCCCACATTCCTTACAAAAAAATACAGCCTTCCCTTTTGCCATAACTCCCCCGATTCATTTACTGCCGTACTACTTTCACTGCAGAACCTCTTCCCTCTGCCAGCTGTACACTGAATACCAGCTTTCCTCCGAGGTTCGTCTTCATCTTCCCAATGTTGGTGCCGTCAATGAAGAGCTTAAACTCCTTTTCTGCCTCTAACTCCAACGTAATCTGCGTATCGGTTGTCCCTTCCACCGTAAAAGAAAGCTCCTTATCATTTACCGAGAAATCCGTTACCTTTGTCCCCGGAACAGACTCATATACAAACATACCGTTCCGCTCCAGCTTCGTAATCTCTTTGAAGGTCTTTACTTTATACAAATCCCCGCCAAACTCAAAGCCATCCGCTTTCGCCTTTGCTGCAAGCGTATAATCTCCGAATGCCAGCTTGCCGTTGTCCTGAATGTAAATCAGATCTGCCATTTTCTTATCCTCCTGTAACAGACTATCCTCTGTTTTTATGTTACACAAATAGTATAGCATATTTACTTTTGTTTTTCCACAAAATTTAACGATTTCATAAAATCATCATAAATGTTTCATTATTTTGTTCTTTTTCGGACGCGACGCAGCCTGATTACTTCATCTCCCGTTGTTTCATTTCCTTGTACAGTCAGAACCGCGGTATCCCCCCCGGCAATCCTGCCGTTTAAAAATTCTTCCGCAATCATGTCCTCCATGTGAAGCTGTACCGCGCGTCGTATCGGTCTTGCACCGTATTTCTCATCGGAGCCCTTCTTCACAATAAACTCCGTTACGGATGCATCCGGCTTTATGACAAGCGAAAGCTGCTCCTTACAGCGTTTTACCACTGCGTCTATCTGGATTCCGGCAATTTGCTTTAACGCCTCTTCTCCTAAGGTTCTGAATACAATGGTTTCATCAATACGGTTCAAAAACTCCGGCTTGAAATTCTGCTTGACCTCTTCCATTACACGGGCGCGCATCCGCTCATAATCCGCCGTTTCATCCGCCTTACTGATAAATCCGAGGTTCTTCGGCTCCATAATCCGCTGTGCACCGGTATTGGAGGTCATAATAAGAATTGTATTTTTAAAGCTGACACGTCTTCCCTGTGCATCCGTAATATGCCCGTCCTCCAGCACCTGTAGCAAGATATTAAATACATCCGGATGTGCCTTTTCAAGTTCATCGAACAACACAACGGAATAAGGATTTCTCCTTATCTGCTCACAAAGCTGTCCGCCCTCTTCATGTCCGACATATCCCGGCGGCGAACCAATCATCTTTGATACGCTGTGCTTCTCCATATACTCGGACATATCCACACGAATCAAAGCATCCTCTTTTCCGAAAACAGCTTCGGCAAGTGCCTTAGAGAGCTCCGTTTTTCCCACTCCGGTAGGTCCCAAAAACAGGAACGACCCAAGAGGACGATCCGGGTTCTGCAATCCGACTCTCGCACGGCGGATTGCTCTGGATACTGCCATGACAGCATCCTCCTGACCAACCACACGCTTTCTTAAAACGTCCGGAAGCTTTAACAGGCGCTCACTCTCCGCTTCGCAGAGCTTCTGAAGCGGCACCTTTGTCCATGCGGAAATCACATCCGCCACCGTATCCTCACCTAACACCGGAAGCTCCGAAGCCTCCGCCTCCTGTGCTTCCATACGGCTTCTTAAACGCTTCTGCTTTGCTGCCAGTGCGATTGCCCCTTCACTGTCTCCCGCAAACAGAAGTGCTTCCTTCTCTTTTTCCATTTCGGCAAGCTGCGCTTTTTTATCACTCTTCCCCTGCTGCTTCGTAAGCTCCGAAAGACGTAGCATGGAAGCCGCCTCGTCTAACACATCGATTGCCTTATCCGGAAGAAAACGGTCGTTGATATAACGCTCCGACAGCTTTACCGCCGCCCGTACCGCTTCATCACTGATTACAATTCCGTGATGCTTTTCATAGGTGCTTCTGAGGCCGAACAAGATATCCTCCGCCTCTTTTACGGACGGCTCTTCCACAACTACCGGCTGAAATCTGCGCTCCAGCGCGGCATCCTTCTCGATGTATTTCCGGTACTCTTCCCTTGTAGTCGCTCCGATTACCTGAAACTCACCCCTTGCCAGTGCCGGCTTCATAATGTTGGAGGCATCCAGTGCACCCTCCGCACCACCTGCACCGATAATTGTATGAAGCTCATCAATAAAAATCAGAGCATTTCCGTCCCGGATTGCCTCATCCATTACACGCTTAATACGCTCTTCAAACTCTCCCCTGTATTTTGAGCCTGCCACCATAGCAGACAAATCGAGAGAAAGCACACGCTTCTTCTTCATACAATCCGGCACATTTCCTTCTGCTATCCGGCGTGCCAGACCTTCCACTACCGCAGTCTTTCCTACGCCCGGTTCTCCCACAAGACAAGGATTATTCTTCGTTCTGCGGCTCAGAATACGTATCACCCTGTTAATTTCTTCCTCCCTGCCGATGACAGGGTCTACCTTGCCGCTCTTTGCGCTTTCCGTCAAATCCTTACTATACTTCTCCAAAAGCCCGTCGCCTTCATTTTTCTGCATCCGGCTGCGACTCATGGCATACTCCGTTTTTGCCCGGCCCGGATCTACTCCCATCGCTTCCAGCGTAGCAAAATACAGCTTCTGTCCCGGTATTCCCAGAGTATTGATAAGTCTTACCGCAATACAGTCCGGCTCCTGCAGTAAAGCTAACAATAGATGCTCCGTACCGATTTTTTCACTTCCGTAGCGGTCTGCCTCTCCCTCTGCCTGTTCTAAAATTCTGGTCAGACGGGGAGTATTTTGCAGCTTCTTTCTGCGGTCACCCCTCTGTGGCGTAATCAGCTGCTCGATTAATTCATCCAGCTTTTCCGTCCGTAATCCGTTCCCCTGTAAAATCTCTCTTGCAATGCACTCCTGCCTTAACAGTGCCACCAGCAGATGTTCACTGCCGATATAGCCGTGTGACAAATGCTCCGCTGCCTGTTTTGCATACGAAAGCACCTGCTCTGCCTGTTCTGTATACAACTTTCCCATACGTTTCCCTTTCTGTCGTCATAAATCTAAACCTGAAATTCCTGCAATACCTCATCCGTCACCGCATGGATTTCCTCCCCGGAAAGTCCTCTGCAAAGGGCTTTTGCCAGAGAAATCCGCATTTCACTTTTCAGCTGCTCCATTGCACGCATCTTATCGCTGTTTACCGCAACCACCGCACCATGTCTCCGGTCCAGCCTCAGATACCCCTCTTGTCTTAAAATCGCATATGCCTTGTTTACCGTATGCATATTGATTCCGATATCCTCTGCCAGTTCTCTCACCGAGGGAAGCGTATCACCCGGCTGCAGTTCGGCATTGGCAATCCCGTAAATGATTTGATTATAAAGCTGCACATAAAAAGCTTCTTCACTTCCGAAATCAATCTGAATTAACATCTGCCGCCTCCGTTCTTTCCATCCGTTTGTATCATTTATACTTATCCTGTTTACGGTTCATCGTCTCCCTGTTCCTCCTGCCGGTACACCTTTACTAAAATTAATAATAGCAGGACACTCAGCGCAATAAACATTGCCAGTAAAAACAATAAAAGAACCTGATGACTTTTATACTCGTCAAGTGCCTCATATAATGCACTGTTATCTTCTTCAACTATCTGCTTTATTTCGATTTTTTCCTCATCATACCGCTGCAGCGTCTGTTCCGTCCTGTCGTACCGATAGTATCCGCTGTTTCCGGACTCATCCTCTAATACAAGGACAAAAAAATCACTTTCCGGTACATCCCGCTTTGCATAAGCTTTTATCCGGATGCCGTCAATATACAGCACAGTCTCTTCATATCCCGTAGGTGCAATATAGCTGCCCTGCTCACCGGAAACGGTATAATTGCCCGCAAAAGAAATGACAATCCTCCCGTCATCCTCCGTGGCATGTATTCCTGCCTCATACTCATATTCCTTTTTCGGCTCCTCCGGGGGCTTTGTGGGCTCTGCCTGTTTTTCCTCTCTGGTTACATATAAATAATATCTTTTCTCCGTTCCGTTTTCTGCCGTCACGGTAATCACCACGGTATTTCTCCCGACCTTTAAACCGGTACTGCCGTTGACACCGACTACAGCATTTTCATCCTCGGTCAATGCACTGACCACAATCATTTCCGTTTCATAAGGCACGGAAACCTCATACTCTCTGACCGTAGTGGCAAAGGTGGGAGAAATCTTTCCGGGATTTACCCTTAGTGCGGAAAGATTTGCATTATCCGATGCATTCTCTGCCGCATCCACCGTAAGATTCAGTACATTGCTGGATACCGACATGGCATCTCCCATTCCATAAATATACACAAGGGGTCTGCTGTCTAGGGAAATCTCCGCCATACCTCTGTCGATTGCCTGAAAACGTATCACATACTTTCTGCTGCCGTAGCTTGCCTGGGCACCCATATCTGCAATCCGTAGCATTCCGGCACCTCCCGTAATACAGGAAGGTGCCGTAACAAAATCCATTATATCTGCATTATAAAGAAGATATGCTTCAAAATCTCCGATTACTGCTGTCTGTGTTGTTTCATCTTCTGCGGGTTCGGCGGTTATCAGTAAAGTCACCTCAAACTCATCACCGACACGTACCGTATCACTTTCCGTCTGCAAGTCAATTGTTGCCACTGCTGCCTGTGCCGTCTGTGATGCTCCGAACAGAAGCATCACGGCAAGCAGAATAAAAAACAGTCCTCGTTTCATT
The DNA here is from genome assembly GCA_029012365.1 of Lachnospiraceae bacterium. Taxonomy (GTDB): domain Bacteria; phylum Bacillota; class Clostridia; order Lachnospirales; family Lachnospiraceae; genus SIG307. Next base: position 64,917 of record JAQXLY010000039.1, read on the forward strand.
ACTATTCTCCTCTGCTATTCTCTTACCACATACAGCACATACTCTCTCCTGGAACCGTCCTCCGCAAGCACGCACACTGTCAGTTCGTTCCTTCCTACGGCTAAAGTCTGATAACCTTCACCGCTTACGACCGCCTTCTTGCTTACCGGCACTGCCTTGATATTCACTACCTTAGTATCGTTATCCACAATCAGGGAATAGTGGGTAGATGCCGCACCATCAAAGCTTGGTGTCAGCCGGTACTCCTTTCCGTCAACTGTCTCTACGGATAGCTCTGCAAGATAATTGTTCGGATTATATGCAGGTGTCGGTGCCGCACACGCCTTTGCCGGCATATCCAGATATACCGGTATGGAGAACGCAATCGGGCTGTCGGTCGCATCAGTGTATGCCTGCGCTGTTTTCTTGCCCTCCGAAGACGGTGCCACCACATTTGCCATATACTGATGGCTGTATGTATAATAAGGTGTCATATTAAACTTTTGGAGATAAATTGTATCCTGTCCCTTATTAATATAAGAATTGCCGATAATATAGGCTCCTCCTACAATCGCCCTGTAGCGGTTGCTCCACGGAATCAGGGATGCCGTATTCAGCGCGCTGTTGGAGCTGCTTCCGTATTTTGCATATTTCAGACCGTTTGCGATTGCACCGCCCGGCTGTGTACTATGGTATGCCCCGATATTGTAAAAATTATACAAGCCCTCAAAACCGCTGACAGTTCCGGTCACACTATTGCTGACTGTTGAAGTTCCTGTTACGACCTCCTGCTTTACACGGGTAGCAAGATGATACGGACTCACGCCCGAATATTCCGCTGCCTTAAGGAAAGTCTCTCCGTAACTTATGGAACGCAGCTCTGCATATTCATCCTCATAAAGATACGTGGACCGGTATAACGGCGTATATTTCAAAATGCTTTCAACGCCCTCAAGATTCTGATAGGACGGCTCATAGGTAAGTACCTCAAACTGGAAGATAGACCTGTCATCCAGAAAGTTTCTTGGGTCCATATAATACTCCAGTGCCGCCTTGGATGCCGTCACCCATGTAGAGCCGTCATACACGATAAAACTGTCCGTCTTCCAGTTATATGCTCCCTCCTCAAGTGATTTCCATTCAATGCCTGAGCTGTTCGGAATCAGATTCTTTCCCGGAATGTTCTCCTCTTTTATAGCTGTATCCCATATAATTCCTGTATTATATGCTTTAAAAACCCAGCTTGGATACTTCGTATGCAATTCTCTGAGATACGGCTTATAGGATTCCGGGAAATTCTGTATTTTCAACGCAAGCTCAAAATCCGCATTTACTCCCTGATTTTCGCCGCCGCTTCCTGAAAGATCAATATCGCCTCCCGGTGTTGGGGTCGACGGTGCTTCACATTCCTTAATGCGTTCCTCTAAAATATATCCGTAATATTCCTTGTCACGATAGGTTACACCTACATGTCGATATAAATTACCCTTCTCATCCACGTAAAGCCCATACAGCATCAGGTAATTTTCCTCCGTGACCGTAACGGCACGGGTACTCCCCTGTACCTTCACACTGCCCACGCCTCTCTTCGGCAGAATTTTCAGTACCATTGACGATGCATTCGGATGTGAAGCTTTTCCCCAGCCCACCTGCTCTCCTGCTTCATTCTCCTTTGCCTGCGCAGCAGGTGTCGCCGCCGGAGTCGGTGCCTCGGTCGGCTCTGGTGTTACGCTCGGCTCAGGCGTTGTCGTCGGTTCCGGTGTCATCGCCGGCTCAGGCGTTGTCGTCGGCTCAGGCGTTGTCGTCGGCTCTGGTGTTACGCTCGGCTCAGGCGTTGGTGTCGGGGTCATCGTCGGCTCAGGCGTTGTCGTTAGTTCTGGTGCCTCGGTCGGCTCAGGCGTAGGTGTCGAGGTCGGCGTTGGTGCAACCGGTTTTCCAAGACTTACCGAAGCTGCCTGCACATACCCTGCCAGCTTCTCTCCGTTAACCTCTGTTGAAACTCCAAACCACTTTCCTCCGGCTGCTGTTTGTTCCCCTGTAAGAGAAAGTACCGTATTTGCCGGAAGTACCGCTACCGCTCCTGCCGCATTTTTTACATATGCCGCATTTGCGGATGCACCGGAACGTAACCGTACCTGTGCGGTCAATACAGCATCCGGATATTCTTTATACTCCAGACAAATGTAATCACTCAGTACATACCCGCTCTTCTCTCCCACAGTTACCTGATACCATTTATCTGTTCCCTTCCATGCTTCTCCGATTACAGTCACTGCATCATCATGATTTAGGAGAACGACTACGGCATGCTCTGTCCCCGGTCCCTTCCGCAGATTCAGCTGTATTGCGGAAACCTTTGCAGGATACTGATATTTTTCAACACCCGGATTTTCCGCAGCCGGTGCCTCGGTCGGCGTTGGTGTCGCGGTCGGCATCGGCGTCGCGGTCGGTGTCGGTGTCGCGGTCGGCTTCGGTGTCGCGGTCGGAATTGCACTACTTAAAGTTATATACGGACCATATACATATCCGACCTTTTTTACTCCGTTTTCATCGAAAGAAATCCGATACCATGTCTCACCACTGACGTGAGAAATTCCGGTTGCCGTAACAGATGCCCCGTATTTCAGAGAAGTAAGCAGTGCTTTGTCCGTACCTGCACCGCTTCGTACATTTACGACGCTCGCGGTTACACGTGCCTTGACAGAAAACTCCTCCGCATAGCTCCCGTTACCTTCTGCCGGTGTCGGCTTCGGTGTCGGTGTTGCGGTCGGCTTTGGCGTTGCCGTCGGAATTGCACCGTTTAATGTCACATAAGGGGCATAGGCATACCCTGTTTTTTGTGTCCCGTTTGACGTATATGTAACCTTATACCATTTCTCAGCACCGGCATATGTCTGTCCGATTACCGTAACCGATGCTCCGCTTTTTAATGTGTCCAGCAATTCACCGGAGGTACCCGCACTCTTGCGGATATTCAGCTCACTCACCCAGATTCTTGCAGGAACGGAAAAATCCGATGCGGCATTTCCTTCCGATGACTGCGGAGCTTTTGTAGGAGCAGGTGTGTTTGTCGGTTTTGTCTCTACCGAAACATATTTACCGCTGACATAGCCTTTCACCTTTTCTCCTGCGAAGGTAGTCTCTATGTAGTACCAGTCATTCTTTTCATCCAATATCTGCACCACAGTATTTTTCGTAAGATATACATCCTGCCCGTTCACCGTCATCTTGCTGTACCCGGTACTCGGCCCGCTCCTCACATAGAGCGAAGACGCTATCACTGTCCCTTCCACAGCCGCCTGTATCCTCTTTGGCTGTATCCCTGCTACATTTCCGGCAAGAAGACCGGTACATAATAAGATTGCAACTCCGATGCGGTATCCTCCGCGCCGCCTTTGTATCTTCATTCTCTCACTCCTTCATTTGCGTATGTCAAAACATCTATTTTTGATTCCGTATTGTCCACATCTTGTAGTAAAACCCATTTCAGTGTACCATATTAAATATAGAATTACTATATGTCAGATTTATGTCACCCAAAAAGATTTCTGTTTGAGACCGACTTTTTACTTCTAATCCTGTTAAACGTCCGGATTATCTGTTATGATATGATAGAAAAAGCTTTCAGCGGAGAAAATACGATACAAAAGACACAATAAGGAGGCTTTCGTTATGTCGCTGATTTTATGTCCCGAATGCAGCCACACTGTTTCAGACAAGGCAATATCCTGTCCAGGCTGCGGTTATCCGATATCACTTCCCTCGCTGTCTGAGGCAGCACTGCTTACAGCGCCGGCTGACGGTACTCATTTTATCGCCCCAATATCGGTTTCTTCCGTACCCGTTTCGTCCAAAAAGGTACAGAAGTGTTCACGTAAAAAACTTCCGAACGGCTACGGCAGCATAAAAAAACTGAGCGGGAACCGCTCCAGACCATACGCTGCTTATCCGCCCGTCAACGACCATATCACCGCAAAAAGCGGCACAACAAAGCTTCCGGCAATCGGATATTACAAGGACTGGTACTCTGCCTTCAACGCCCTCAGCCAATACCATTCCAACCCTTACGACATCCGGTCCAGAGGTCTTACCTTCGCAGACGTTTACGGACTGTTTTACAAGGACAAATTCGGGCAATGTAAAAAAAACCTTTCGGACTCCTCAAAATATGCCTATGAAACTGCCTTTAAAAACTGCTCCTCACTACATTCCATTCGTTTTTTTGACATTCGCAAGCAGGATATGCAGAGCATATTGGACGATTGCACCCTTGGCTATTCCAGTCTGTGTAACCTGAAAAAGCTTTTTTGCCAGATGTACCGGTATGCAATGGAAAATGATATTGTCGAAAAAAATTATGCTCAATATGTCTCCATCCGGCAGGAGGATGACAACGAAAAGGGTGAACCCTTTTCCGAAGAAGAGCTTTCCCTACTTTGGGCAAATAAGGCTGATAAAACCGTGCAGATGATACTGATTATGATTTACAGCGGATTTCGCATTAAAGCCTTCGAAACAGTTGAAATCAATCTGGAAAAACAATATTTTAAAGGCGGTGTGAAAACGATTGCCGGAAAAGACCGGATTGTTCCTATTCATCCGGCCATTCTTTCCTTTTCCGCTGATTTTAAACAAAACTTTCCGAATTATCGTGCCCGAACCTTCCGGAGCTGTTCCTTCTATCCGGTTCTGCAGCGTCTCGGAATTGCGACAACCAAAAACGGCAAAAAGCACACTCCGCATGATTGTCGCCATACATTTTCATGGCTCTGCGATAAATACAAAATGGATGAGCTTTCAAAACATTTGCTGATGGGACACAGTCTTGGGAAAGACGTTGAAAAATCTGTATATGGGCATCGAACCTACGAAGAGCTTTGTGCCGAAATTAATAAAATACAGGTTTAAAGTTTGTTACTAATTTGTCGCTAATTTGTCACTAATATACCCCAAAAGGCAAGGTAAGCATTTCCTTATATCCCTGTAAAAGCGGCTGAAAACTGCTATAAATGGCACTTTACCATTTGTTTCCAATCGACAATATAGCTCTGCTTTTATCAGTCCAATAAGTACAAGCAGGCAACGGCTATATCCGATGCTGTTGTTGTTACTCTTGTAAAGGGCAACGCATTCGAAGCTAGCCAGACTTCAATTACTGAGTTCAACCTTGAGTTTGACCGTCCGGTTGAAAAGCTGGTTAAGGCAGATGTTACCGTACAGAAGGTTACTGTACGTAACGATAAGGAATACTATACCAGAATGACCGTTAAGGATGTAAAGCTCAATGATGCAAAGGATACGGCTACCGTTATTCTTTTTGCAGGCATGGAGGATGCAACCAATTATAAGATTACCGTTGCGGGTGTTGAAGAGAGCTATGTA
>JAQXLY010000040.1 GCA_029012365.1 Lachnospiraceae bacterium
CCATTCATATTCGGCATCTGAATATCCATCAGAATCAAATCATAATACCCACTCTCTGCATGCTTTAAAAGGTCCACGCAAACCGCGCCGTCTTCCGCACGCTCTATCTCAAAGCCGGCATCCTTCAAAAGCTCCATCGCAATCTCCGCATTCAGATCATTATCCTCAGCCAAAAGAATCCGTTTTCCGTTAAATTCATCCGACCGGACATCTTTTGCTGCTTCCGTTAAGAATACAGACTTATCAGCTATCCGATGTGGAAGGGAAACCGTGAATTTGGTTCCTTTTCCCAGCTCGCTCTCCACCTCGATCTGACCATCCATTATTTCCACCAGACGTTTCACAATAGCCATGCCCAGACCGGTTCCTTTCACCTTACTCTCTGTGGTGGTATGCTCCCTTGAAAATTCCTCAAACAAATGCGGAAGATACTCCTGTGAGATACCTATTCCCGTATCTGAGATTTCTGTCTGAAACATTGCATATCCCTCTCTGTCCGACGGAAATTCACGTACCACCATGCGGATCTTACCGCCCTCCGGGGTATATTTATAGGCATTGGACAGGATATTATGAAAAAGCTCTCTCAGTTTCAATGTGTCGCAATACACATACTCATGCTCCACATAAATCTCACGGATAAACTCTATGCCTTTTGCCTTCATCTGCTCATCAAAAATCGAATAAATGGAATCATTAAATCCCTCCACTGACCACGGCATTTCATTCAAATCCGCTTTTCCGCTCTCTATTCTTGACATTTCCAGCACATTGTTGATAAGCGAGAGCAGAAACTCACCGGAGCTCTTTATTTTCTTAATATAATCACTTCTGCGTCCCGGATCTTCACTGTGTTTTTCCAGCAAATCTGTAAATCCCAGAATCGCATTCATCGGGGTGCGGATATCATGTGACATATTAAAGAGAAATGTAGACTTTGCATGACTGGCCTCCTTTGCAGTCTTGAGTGCATCTGCCAGATCATTTCTGCTCTTTTCAATCTCTGCCGTATACCTTTTGCGGTTTTTAGTCTCCCGCACAAGAAGAAAGATAATGACCGCTGAAACGAATAAAATCAGCACTACGATAAGCAGCGCATTCTCCCGTACGAAATCCGCAGCGGTGTACTGATATGTCATATATTTATGGGAAGCGTTAATTCCGTAATCTTCCCCGATCAGCTTTATGCCGCGGTTCAACAGTAACAGAAGGTCATCATTTCCGTCAACAACCCCAAAACAGAAATTATCTGACCTGCTCAACTGAAGCGACGCCATGGTACTGTATTTGGAGTCAGACAGCAAACTGTTTGTCCGAATGCCATTCAGTATCGTACTGCCGGCTTTTCCATGTAAAACAGCGTCCAGACAATCGTTCACTGTATTACAGAACACGATCTTTGCATCGGGAAAGTTTGAAACTGTATAATAATACTGCATTTTATTACTTTTATTTACTGCGATGGAAGCAACCGTTTCATCATCATAGCTACCTATAAACGTCAAATCTACACCTGCCGATACCACTGGAGAAGACGAATAGATTCCATCCTGCTCTGCATTCCACAGCTCTCCACCCACCGGAAACGCCACATCAAGTTTTCCTGTATGCAGATCAGCAACCATCTCCTCATAGCTATGATAAGTTGTATACCTTATTTTAACCTGATTCTCAATCCTTAACTTGCGTAGAATTTCAGCCATCACATCCGTCAGCAGACCGGTCGCATTCCCTTCCTGATCCGTGCCACAATAGGGCATATAAGCCTCAAAATATCCCACGTTCATCACATCGCGTTCCCGGACCCACTCCTGTTCCGTCTCAGAAAGCATGTGGCTGATTAGCGAATTGCCATAATTACTATATTGGAGATTCTGTCTGAAATAGGGTTCCACCTCATTCAGCTTTGTAAGCGTCGCATTTAGCTCTGCCAGCAAATTCGGCCGGCATTTTGACACTGCAAGATAGTAAGGAAGTTCACCAATCCTGACTACCGCAGCTCGTCCGGAATCGGTGGAAATGTTAAAATCCATTTCCACAAAGACATCAATCTCCTTGCGGTCAAATGCTATCTGCTCCTTCTCATAGCCATCAAATTCGACAATCTCGGCATCCACAGGATGTTCTGATATCCAATTACGCAGGCTGTCTTCCATGGTTGTGTTTTTGATCACTCCGATTTTTTTACCGGAAAGCGTAGATGGATTTTCACCGACAATTTCTGTGTCCTCCTCATGCTTATATATGTAATAGCTCTCTATCCCCATCTCATAGTCCGGGAACAAAATGTAATCTTCCCGTTCTTCCAGTTTGGAGACGCCCGCCATGATATCGATTTTGCCGGCTAAAAACTGCTCATACAAATCCGCCCAGTTTCCATACACATACTCATACTTCCAGCCGCTATAGTAAGCAACCTTACGCAGATATTCATAACCATATCCGCTCTTCACATCAGCGTCAGAGGTTCCCTCCTGAAAATGTTCATTCACATAATAGCCTACCCGAACTGTCGTTTGCTTCGTCTCGGCCGCTATTACTGTAGCAGGGCAGAATGACACAAAAATGAGGAAAACACAGAGTAGCCCTGCTATTGTTTTATTTATCGACTGTGCGATATGTTGCTTCCAAATAACCATACATTACTTTCCCTTCTGTGTTTAGGCTTCTCTTTTTCTGCAAGTATTTTCCACTGTCTACTCTTTCAGAATTTCTGTCAAAGCTGACATCAGTTCATCCACTTTAATTGGCTTCGCAATATGCCAGTTCATGCCTGCTTTATAAGCATTTTGCTTATCCTCCTCAAACGCATTGGCTGTCATGGCCACAATGGTAATGCCTGCTTTTTTCGGATCAGAAAGTTTCCGGATTGTCTGGGTGGCCTTGTATCCATCCATATTGGGCATCTGAATATCCATCAGAATCAGGTCATAATAGCCGGCATCTGCTTTTTCCATCATGTCTACA
>JAQXLY010000041.1 GCA_029012365.1 Lachnospiraceae bacterium
GCAACGTCAGTACTTAGCGAGGTGGTTTCGAGCTTAGTACTGCTACGTTGCTGCATGAGCGAGAGCGGGTTCTCTTTAGAATACTCCGTCGCCACAACAATTACACACTAGAAGGCAGAATTGTTACCATTTTTCTTTTTAATGGAAAATGCTTCCTTATTGCATTACCGGGTTTGCCTGTGCTATACTGGTAACAAAAACGGAAAGGAGACATGCGCTGTGGATAAGTCCGGCAAAAAAAAGAGCCGTATGTGGATAAAGGGCGCGGCAGCGGTTTTATTCTGGCTTCTGGTCTGGCAGATTATCGTTCTCTGGCTTGATAATAAAAGCGGTGCGATGGGGGGAAGCATTCTGGTGGCATCTCCTTTCGAGACGTTGAAAACGTTATTTGTACTTATTCGGACAGCGGAGTTCTGGAAAGCGGTGGGGTATTCCTTCGCAAAGATTGCTTCCGGCTTTTTTCTGGCAGTGGCAGCGGGTGTGTTCTGTGCGGTGCTTGCTTCCGTATCCGGTCTGGTTCGTGCACTGTTAAATCCGGTGCTTAGACTGATTAAAGCGGTGCCGGTGGCATCCTTTATTATATTGGCGTTATTCTGGCTGCCGTCATCGGAGAAGCTTTCCGTTTTGATTTCTTTTTTGATGGTGCTTCCGGTAATTTACACGAATGTACTACAGGGAATCGGTTCTACCGATAAGGAGCTTTTAGAGATGGCAGCGGTATTTCGTATTTCATTCGGCAAACGGCTCCGTTATATTTATATTCCGGCGGTGTTGCCGTATTTTGTGTCGGCATGCTCCGTGGGCCTCGGTTTTTGTTTTAAGTCCGGTATTGCGGCGGAGATTATAGGACTACCGCAGAACTCTATCGGTGAGCGGTTATATGAAGCAAAGCTGTATCTGCTGACAGAGGAGTTGTTTGCATGGACGGCGGTGATTGTGCTGGTCAGTGTAGTTTTTGAAAAAGCGGTTATGCTTTTGGTGAAGGCGGCTGCTAAGGGATTGGCGGGAAATGTAAAGCAAGAGGAATGCGTGGAAACGCTTTCTTTGGGGCAGGATATCGCAGAAGGGCACGGAGAAATGACCGGAGGAAATGCAGAAGGTGAGGCAGACGGTTTAACGGTGGAGGAGCATGCACCGGGGGAGTACGGTCTGTTTGAGGTGACAAAGAGGTTTGAGAATAAGACTGTACTTGAAGGGTTTTCCCTTTCGATTCATCAGGGAGAAACCGTGGCACTGATGGGAGACTCCGGCTGCGGAAAGAGTACGGCGGGGAAGGTACTGCTTGGACTTTTACAGGCAGACGGCGGAGAGGTGAAGCATCCTAAGTACATGGGTGCGGTTTTTCAGGAGGACCGTTTGTGCAAAGAGTTTGACGCGGTAACAAATATTGCTATGGTGACCGGGGACCGCAGGGCGGCACAGGAGGCTTTGGCTGAGGTGGGTCTTGCCGAAATCGGGAAGAAGCCGGTGGCGGCACTTTCCGGAGGGATGAAACGCAGGGTTGCCATTGTACGGGCATTATTGTCTGACGGTGAAGTGCTGGTGCTTGATGAGCCTTTTACCGGACTGGATGCCACAAACAAACAACAGGTATTGCAATACACAAAGGAAAGCCTACAGGGACGAAGTGCTCTTCTGATTACCCATAATGAGACGGAAGCTTCTTATCTTGCGGACAGAGTGGTGCGTCTGAGAAGCAAAACGGCTTGTGATGCAGGGGATAGAGGGAAATGAGGTGACAGGCATGTTAATTGAATTGCCGAAGCAGGTAAAACAGATTATAGATACATTGCAGGAGCATGGGTACGAGGCCTATGCGGTAGGAGGCTGTGTGCGGGATGCGATACTGGGAAGAATTCCGCAGGACTGGGATATTACCACTTCTGCCCTGCCGAAGCAGGTGAAAGCTTTGTTCCGACGCACGGTGGATACCGGTATTCAGCACGGAACGGTGACGGTACTTTTAGATAAAACGGGATTTGAGGTAACGACCTACCGGGTGGACGGCAAATACGAGGACGGCAGACATCCGACGGAGGTATCCTTCACGGCAAGTCTCACGGAGGATTTAAAACGGCGTGATTTTACGATAAATGCCATGGCATACAACGAAACAGAAGGCTTAGTGGATATGTTTCACGGAGCGGAAGATTTGAGAAAAGGCTTAATCCGGTGTGTGGGAGTGGCAAAGGAACGTTTTTCGGAGGATGCGCTAAGGATTTTGCGGGCATTTCGTTTTTCGGCGCAGCTTGATTTCACCATAGAAGAGGAAACCTTGCAGGCGGCAAGGATACTTTCGGAAACTCTGAAAAAAATAAGCGCGGAACGGATTTATGCGGAGCTGTTAAAGCTTTTGGCGTCGGAACATCCGGAGAGGCTGTATTCGGCGTATGAATGCGGGATTACGCAAGTGATTCTGCCGGAGTTTGACAGGATGTGCAAAACACCTCAGCATCACCCGGCACATTATGCTACGGTGGGACTCCATTCTCTGGATGCGGTTTGTTTTGCAAAGAGAGAAACAGAGTTTGCGGGATGCTCGGGATATTCGGAGGAGGAATTCCGTTATTTGCGACTGGCGGCACTGTTCCACGACGCAGGAAAGCCTGACTGCCGCAATACGGATGCGGCAGGGGTGGACCATTTCTACGGGCATGCGGAAAAGGGTGCGGAGCTTGTAAAGAAAATATTGCGTCGTCTAAAGGCAGATAATGCTACCATAGATACGGTGGTGCGGCTGGTGAGGTGGCATGATTATCCGTTTGCTGCGGAGGAAAGGGCACTTCGCCGTGCCATGCATAAAATCGGAGCAGACCTGTTTCCACTGTTATTTGAGCTCCGGCGTGCTGATTTGGCGGCTCATGCAGAGCCGTATTGTACAGAAGGACCGGAGAAGCTGCAAAAGGTATGGCAGGTGTTTTCAGGTATTAAAAGCAGAGAGGAGTGTACGTCTTTAAAAGAGCTGGCGGTAAACGGAAGTGATTTGATAGCGATAGGCTTCGAGCCGGGAAAGCAGCTTGGAGAGGTGCTTTCACAGTTGTTAATGATAGTAATTGAGGAGCCTGAGAAGAACAAGAGAGAGACTCTGCTTACAGAGGCAGCGAAACTGTTAAAATAAGGTAACTATGATTAGGACAGTGGCATAAATACGCATAACAGCCTATGAAAAAAGCAATTACTGCGGCAAGCCACGGACAAAACAGAAAATGAGGGCTGTTACGCGTATTAATGCGACAGCCCCGTTTTAATTTTCAAGAAACATATACATGATTTTTCTTTCTCCCTCATAGTATGTAAAGAATATACCTGTCTGGGCAAAACACTGTCCGGCATGAGGAATCGGAGGAGATATTGTGGAGGAAAAGAGTCTTGAATTTTTTGAAAAGTATGAGATTACAGTTATAGGTACGGCAAGGACGAGAGGTGCATTCCGCATCGATACCGAGCAGGGACCGAAGCTGCTTATGCCATATAGCGGAAGTGAAAATCGTGCGGTGTTTGAACAGGCATTACTACAGCATCTTAAGACGCAGGGCTTTCTGGTAGATGGTTATGTGCCAAATAAAGAGGGAAACTATGTAACGCAGGACGAGTATGGGGATTCGTTTCTGTTAAAGGACTGGTATTTCGGTGATGAGTGTAATGTACGGAAGCCGGAGCAGGCTCTTATGGCAGTGAAGCATCTGGCAGCCCTGCATAATGCATTATCGGGAGTTGCTCTTTCCGTGGATGAGCTGTCCGGAGCGGTGCAGAAGACTTTGCCGGAGCTCTTTGAAAAGCGTAACAGGGAGCTTCGCCGGGTCCGTTCCTTTATTCGGGAGAAGCGCCGGAAAGCATATTTTGAGACTATATACATAAATACCTTTTCTGAGTTTTATGAAAAAGCGGAAACAGCACTTGAAAGGGCAAATGAAAATGGCTGTGGGGAAATATTAGAGGCTTCTGTGAAAGCAGGCTGCGCCTGCCACGGGACATACACTCACCACAACCTGCTTGTTCAGTATGACGGAACCTTTGCCACGGTGAACTTTGATAAGGCGTGTCTCGGAGTGCAGATTGCGGACTTTTATCTGTTTTTCCGGAAGCTTATGGAGAAGACCGGCTGGAACAGGCAGCTGGCGGGGGATATGATATCGGCATATGCTTCGGTGCGAAGAGTGGACAGGGCAGAATGGCAGGTGTTTTATCTGTTACTGTCATATCCGGAGAAGTTCTGGAAAATTACCAACTGCTATCACAACGGTAAGAAGTCGTGGATTCCGCAGAAAACGACGGAAAAGCTTCTGGCGGTCATAGAGCAGGAAAAAGAAAAGGAGGCGCTGCTGGCGGACGTGGTGGCAGGGTGGTGCCGGTGACAGTAGAAGGTGGTAACAGAGAATTAAGAAATAGTTCTTGAATCGTAGCGCGTTTTTCGCTATAATGTGCTCATAGGCTGTAAGCCGAAAGGAGTTTACATGAAAAGTGAAAAGCGCGTTCTTTTTTTGCTGGCAGCATCGGTGGCAGTCATTTTGCTTGTGACGGTGCTGATGCTTTTTCCGGGAAAAGAAAAGCCTGCCGGAGCAAAGCTTCCTACGGTAAAGCCGACGAAGGCAGCTCAAATACAGAATGTAACGGCGGAATATAACAGACTGGCTATGATAAAAGAGGTGGATACCGAAAGCGGTACGATTACCCTGTATGATTTGGAGGCGGGGGGTGAAGTGACGGTATCCTATGATGTGGCGGCGGACATCCGCAGTAAATACGGAAGTCTTACCTATGCGGCTTCCCTGAAATTCGGGGATATTGTGCGGGCAGAATATGACGGGGAAGGGCATCTGGTGCGTATGCAGCTGTCCTCGGAGCATTGGGAGCTTCACGGTGTGGAGAATTTTTCCGTTACGGATTCCATGCTTTCAGTCAACGGTGTGAATTATAAAATTACAGAGAATACAGTGGCTTATTGCGGAGAAGAAAGGATTGCAAACGGGGAAGTAAAGAGTATTGACCGGGTGGAGCTGTGCGGTAAGGATTCCGAATTGCTGACAATCCGTGTGATGAAAGGACATGGCTCAATCAGGCTTGTGAATTGCGGAGAGCTTCAGGGGGCAAAGGTGACCTTCGGAAGCGAAAGCCATATTTTAGACGGGGAGCCGACTTATCTTGTGCGGGAAGGAAGCTATACGGTTTCCGTAGCCGGAGAGGAACAGGCTGCGTTCGCAGAGGTCACGGTGGCTCGGAATGAGCAGGTGGTTATTGATTTATATGAGTATGGCGGGGCACCGGTGCAGACCGGAGAGGTTCGGTTTAAGATTTCTCCTTTTTCTGCCGTTTTGCGTATTGACGGGGAGGAGACGGACTATTATGAGCGGGACCTTGTCTTAGCCTACGGAGAACACAGGATAGAGGCGGAACTTGGAGGCTATGCTTCATATAAAGCAGTTTTAAACGTATCAAGACCGTTTCAGACAATAAAGATTGATTTGCAGGAGCGCACCGTTATCGACGGGGAGGACCCTGAAAGCGGAGGCAATTCGGGAGCCGGGACAGACAATGGAGAAGAACCGGGACAAAATCCGGACGGAACCGGAGCCGGAGAGTCAACGGACCGACGTTATGTGCCGATTGGGGAAGCGGGAGGCTATGACTACGACAGGAACCACAGCACATTCCTTTTGGAACCGGCCGGTGCGGTTGTTCTGATTGACGGAATCAGCCTCGGCACGGCACCGGTGGAATTTGAGAAAATCCTCGGAACCTATACCGTCACTCTCAGAAAAAACGGAAATCAAAAGGAGTATACCGTAACCGTAGAGGATGACGGGGAGGATGTTTACTGGAAGTTTCCGATGAACTGACTTATGGACAGCACAGAAATAATCTGCTATAATAATAGGAATATTATGCGGGAGGGCAGAACGGAAAGAAAGGAACCGGAATGAAATATCGATACATTTTGTTTGATTTGGACGGCACGGTGACAAACCCGGAGGAAGGGATTACAAAGAGCTTTGCCTATGCCTTAGAGCATATGGGTATTCATGTGGAGGACAGGACGGAGCTTCGTAAGGTTATCGGACCTCCGCTTATGCAGTCCTTTGATGAATTTTATCACTTTACCCATGAGCAGGCGTTAGAGGCTACGGCAAAGTACAGGGAACGCTATCAGGATATCGGCTGGGCGGAAAATGAAGTATATGAGGGCATGGAGGAGACACTTAAACGGCTTTCCGGGCAGGGGGCAAAGCTGATTCTTGCCACCTCAAAGCCGGAGCGGTTTGCGGTGCGGATTATGGAGCATTTCGGTATTGCAAAGTATTTTACTATGCTGTGCGGTGCAGACGATTATGCAAAGGATCGCAGCACAAAGGAGCAGGTAGTCCGTTATGCCTTAGAGCAGAACGGAATTACTGATACAGGGGAGGTTATTATGGTCGGCGACCGAAAGTACGACGTAATAGGCGCTGCCGCGGTGGGGATAAAGACCATCGGTGTATTATATGGGTTTGGGGATGAGGAGGAGCTGCTGGAAGCGGGAGCAGTGCATCTTGTAAAAACGCCTGAGGAGCTGGCGGAATATTTGCTTCTCCCGGACTGACAGAGAGTGAACCGGATGTAACGAATACGGCAAAACGACACAGATAAGAGGCAACAGAATTTATTTTAGGGATGAATGTGCGATGAATATGTCGCAGACAAAAGGAGGAACCTATGGATAAAACAACAAAAACGGTACTTAAAGGAGTAGGCATTGCAGTAGCAGCCATTGCAGTGCTTGTGGTGCTTTTTAATTCGTTTTACACGATTAAGGAGCAGGAGCAGGCTGTAGTAACAACCTTCGGTGTGCCTGACACGGTAAGCGAACCGGGTCTTCATGTGAAGATTCCGTTTGTACAGCAGGTGACAAAGGTGAATACCACGATTAAGGGCTTTGCCATCGGTTATGACGAGGTAACGGGAATGTCAAGAGAGGATGAATCTTTAATGATTACATCCGACTACAATTTTGTTAATGTGGATTTTTATGTGGAGTATAAGGTATCCGACCCGATTAAGGCATTGTATGCTTCACAGGAGCCGGTAAAGATTTTAAAGAATATGGCGCAGTCGTGTATCCGTTCCGTGGTGGGACGAAATCTTGTGGACAGCGTTATTACTACCGGAAAAAACGAGATTCAGGCAGAGATTAAGGAAAAAATAATTGCAGAGCTTGAGGTGCAGAATATCGGTATTCAGCTGGTAAATATCACGATTCAGGATGCGGAGCCGCCGACAACCGAGGTAATGGAAGCCTTTAAGGCAGTAGAAACGGCAAAGCAGGGGAAAGAAACCGCAATCAATAATGCAAATAAGTACCGTAACGAGAAGCTCCCGAATGCGGAGGCACAGATTGATAAAATTTTAAAGGAAGCAGAGGCAAAGAAGGAAGCCCGCATGAACGAGGCAGAGGGACAGGCGGCGCGTTTTAATGCTCTTTATGAAGAGTATATAAAATATCCGCTTATTACAAAGCAGCGTATGTATTATGAAACAATGGAAAAGCTTCTTCCGGATTTAAAGCTGATTATTGACAGCAGCGACGGTTCCGTTAAAAAGTGGCTGCCGCTTGATTCATGGAATACAGGCAGTGTGACAACACCGGCACCGGCTGATTCCGAGATACCGCAGTAGGGAAAAGGAGGAAAAGACAATGGAAGAAAATTTAGAGAGATATCCGAAGAAGTCCGGTGCAGGAAAGTGGATTGTACTCGGAGTTATTGTATTCGTATTGTTTATTATCTCGCAGACCTGTTTTGTAATTACAGAGCAGAACGAATATAAGCTGATTAAGCAGTTCGGTAAGGTAGAGAGAGTAGTTTCGGAACCCGGCATAAGCCTTAAGATTCCGTTTATCCAGACCACAGACACGCTTCCGAAGGAGATACTGATGTATGATTTACAGCCGTCGGATGTAATTACCATGGACAAAAAGACGATGGTTTGTGACAGCTATGTGCTTTGGAAAATTTCAGACCCGCAGAAGTTTGTTCAGACCTTAAACTCCAAAACCTATGCGGAGGACCGTATTAATACCACGGTATATAATGCAATCAAGAACGTTATCTCCAGCATGGAACAGACTGAAGTAATCAGCGGAAGAGACGGAGGACTGAGCGAAAAGATTCGTACCAATATCGGTACTTCCATGGAACAGTACGGAATTGATTTAATTTCTGTGGAAACAAAGCATCTGGATCTGCCGAGTGATAATAAGAGTGCGGTATATGAGCGTATGATTTCCGAGCGAAACAATATCGCTGCGCAGTACACGGCAGAGGGTGAAGCTGAGGCAACAAAAATCCGCACGCAGACCGATAATGAAGTAGCTATCCGCCTATCCGAAGCAGAGGCTGAGGCAGAAAAAATCATAGCAGAGGGTGAAGCGGAATATATGAGAATTTTGTCCGCTGCATACGGGGATGAATCCCGCAGTGAGTTTTATACCTTTGTGCGTTCACTGGATGCCGCAAAGGCTTCCCTGACCGGCAAAAATAAAACCGTAATTCTTTCGGAGGACTCTCCGATGGCAGCTATTTTCAATACAATAAAATAAGATGAATCGCAAAGGCTGCGCAGCAACGGAGTAATTCGTATATCAAGTGTGCGGCAAAGTGACAGGAATATAAGCGGAGGCAGAAAATGCATATTACATTGACGGGAAATTTAGGAAGCGGAAAATCAACGTTAAGTAAAATTTTGGAAGCAGAGTACGGATATGAAATTTTTTCCACAGGAAAGGTGATACGAAGAATTGCCGAAGAACATGGTGTCAGCGTATTGGAAATGAATAAAATGATGGAAAAGGATCATAAATATGATCATATGATTGACGATACCACGGCACGGATTTCGAGAGAACAAAAGGAGAAAAAGCTGTTGTTTGATTCACGGCTTGCATGGAATTTTGTGGAAGAATCTTTTAAAGTGTTTTTGTCTGTCAGCCTTCCGGTGGCTGCCTCCCGTGTGCTTTCCGATGCAAGCAGAGGAGCAGTGGAATCCTATGCCTCTGTGGAGGACTGTATGCAAAGCTTAAAGGACCGTGCGGCATCGGAGGACCGGCGGTACAAGGAGCTCTACGGGATTGAATATTTTAATTATTCAAATTATAATCTGGTACTGGATTCCAGTGACTGTGCCCCGGATATTTTAGCAAAGATTCTTGTACAGGAAGCTGCTGCCGCGGAGGAAAAGTTTGCAAAGAAAGAAAAAATCGGAACGAAGCTTATTCTGGATAAAAATCGTCCGAAAGAGGATTTTGCCGCAGAGCGTGCCAAAGGAAAGGAAAGCAGACAGACTATCTGCGGCGTGGAATTTCAGGTAATTGAGCTGTAAATTATTCTGTGATTTGCCGGAAGAAACCGGGTACTTTGTAAAAAAGGAAAAGAAGAAACTGGCACCTTTGACAGTAATGTAATACCATAGCGTGACACGGCACGGGACATACTGAGATTAGTTTCAGTGTGCAAGGAGGAGTGCTGTGCTATGGAAAAATCAGTTTTTTTTCAGGAAAAATATATAAAAGTATATAAAGCTGCCGGAGTTACGATAGGTGTATATCTTTTATTTCGCTATGCGCTTGCTTTGTTTGCACCCTTTGTAGCGGCATATCTGGTTGCGGGAGCCGTGCGTCCGGTTGTATTGTTTTTGAAGCGAAGGCTTCATATTCCGATGAGCATCGGTGGATCATTGGTGCTGCTTTTGCTGTTGGGGGTTCTCGGAACGGGGATATTTTTTCTAGGTAAAATGTTTATACAGCAGCTGATATTGTTTATTCGGAATTATGCGGGATACCGGGAGTCCTTTTACACTGCTGCCGGGAGAATCTGCTGTAACGCGGACCGTTGGTTTTCTCTGGAGGACGGGACGGTAGAAGGGCTTTTGCATACCGGACTTGCCCGTATCGGGGAGGCTGTAAGCAGAGATGTTTTGCCGGAGGTTTCAAAGCAGTCCTTTGCAATACTTCGTACAATCGGGATAGTGGTTGCCGGTTGCGTGATTGCCTTTGTGGCGGCACTTCTTTTACTGAATGACAGGGAGAAATATGCGGATAGCTGCAAAAAAAGTGTTTTTTACGAGGAAATAAAAAAAGTATCAGGCAGGCTGACGGCTACCGGCATTGCTTATTTGAAAACCCAGTGCATTTTGTTCCTTCTGGTGGCGGCAATATGTACGACAGGCTTTCTTTTTGTGAAGAAGGAGTATGCATTGTTACTGGGACTGACGGTGGCGATACTGGATGCATTTCCTGTGCTTGGTTCGGGACTTGTACTGGTGCCGTGGGCGGTGATTTGCCTGTTAAAGGGAAATTATTTGCAGACAGTGGTACTGATAGTCACATACCTGGGATGTTTGTTTGTGAGGGAAGGTCTGGAACCGAAGCTGCTCGGAAACAGAATCGGGATTCCGCCGCTTTATACATTGATGGCAGTGTATGTCGGTGTAGAATTGTTCGGACTGTTTGGTGTAATACTCGGTCCGCTCGGTCTGGTAGTTATCCGGTCGGTGTTGGATATAGGGATAAAATGACGGAGGTAGATATATTTTGACCGGTTTTTTGATTAAATTGTTTGTAAAACAAAATGAGCAGGTGCAAAAGCCGGAGGTTCGCACAGCATACGGAAGGCTTTCGGGAGTAGTCGGGATTTTGTGTAATGTGCTTTTGTTCGCGGGGAAGTTTTTGGTTGGTACGTTGACCGCTTCGGTATCCATTACGGCGGATGCGTTTAATAATCTTTCGGATGCTTCCTCCGGACTTGTAAGCCTGCTTGGCTTTAAGATGGCGAGCAGACCGGCAGATGAGGAGCATCCTTACGGACATGCGCGGTATGAGTATCTGGCAGGGCTTACGGTGTGTGTTATGATTCTGGTCATCGGCGTGGAGCTGCTTAAGGAGAGCTTTTCAAAGATTCTGCATCCGGAAGCGGTGGAGTTTTCATGGATATCCGTGGCGATTTTGCTGATTTCTATCGGACTTAAGCTCTGGCTTGCATTTTTTAACCGTACACTAGGTAAAAAAATCAACTCACAGACCTTACTTGCAACGGCAGCGGACAGCCGGAATGACGTGATTACCACCAGCGCGGTGCTGCTTGCCATGGTGCTCTCTTACGTTACGAAGCTGGAACTGGACGGCTTTGCCGGACTGGTAGTAGCATTGTTCATTCTGTACAGCGGTGTGGGATTAATCAGGGAGACTCTGGACCCGCTTTTGGGAAAGGCGGCAGACGAGGAACTGGTTCTTGACATTCAGCAAAGGATTCTAAGCTATCCGGGTGTACTCGGAACCCATGATTTAATGATTCATGATTACGGTCCGGGACGTCAGTTCGGAAGTGTCCATGTAGAGGTGGCTGCGGAGGATGATGTTATCGGGAGTCATGATATGGTAGATAATATCGAACGGGATATGAAAGAGCAGCTGAATCTTAATATGGTTGTACATATGGATCCGATTGTAACAAAGGATGAATCGGTGAATAATTTGCGTCACTGGCTGGCACAGGAGGTTAAAAAGGTGCATCCTGACCTGACGATTCACGATATGCGTGTGGTTCCGGGGACAACTCATACCAATGTTATTTTTGACTGTCTGGTGCCGCGGGGGTTAAAACAGAGTGACGAAGAAATCAAGGAGGCCATTGACAGGCTGGTAAAGCAGACCTATCCGAATTATTACTGTGTGATAACCGTGGATCACAGCTATGCATCGGTAACAAAATAGGTAGTTGACAAATTTATCTGTTTCGGTTATGATACACGTAGATTTCCGGATTAGCCGGAGAAACATGACGAAGAAGAGGAATAGTACATCAGAGTAGTCCCTACAGAGAAGGAGGATACGGTCTGCCGTATGCTGAAAGCCTCCGGGAGATACAGATGGAACCGGCCTCGGAGTCCCGCATGATGAATGCGGCGCATCCCTGCGATATCGGGGGAACGCAGTACAGGCTGTGTGAGAGAGCCGGAAAGACCGGCTAAGGAGGGTGGTACCGCCGAATATTCGGTCCCTTCTACGGGGGTTCCCGTAGAGGGGGCCTTTCTTTATTACCAATAAAGGAGGAAATAAAATGGCAAAGGAAAAGAAAATGGTAGAAGCGATTACCTCTATGGAGGAGGATTTCGCACAATGGTACACGGATATTGTAAAGAAGGCAGAGCTTGTTGAGTATTCCGGCATTAAGGGCTGTATGATTATCCGTCCGGCAGGTTATGCTATCTGGGAGCTGATTCAGAAGGAGCTTGACCGCCGCTTTAAGGAAACCGGGGTAGAAAATGTTTATATGCCGATGTTTATTCCGGAGAGTCTGCTCAACAAGGAAAAGGACCACGTAGAGGGCTTTGCTCCGGAGGTGGCATGGGTGACTCACGGCGGTGGCGAGAAGCTGCAGGAGCGCATGTGTGTACGTCCGACCTCCGAAACCCTGTTCTGTGATTTTTATGCAAAGATTATCGGTTCTTACCGTGATTTGCCGAAGGTATATAACCAGTGGTGTTCCGTAGTCCGCTGGGAGAAGACGACACGTCCGTTCCTTCGTTCCATGGAATTTTTGTGGCAGGAGGGTCACACTGCTCATGCTACCGCAGAGGAAGCAGAGGCGAGAACTATCCAGATGTTAAACCTGTATGCGGATTTTTGCGAGGAGGTTCTTGCGATTCCGATGGTGCGCGGTCGTAAAACGGATAAGGAGAAGTTTGCGGGTGCGGAGGCTACCTACACCATTGAGGCATTGATGCACGACGGTAAGGCGTTGCAGTCCGGTACAAGTCATAACTTTGGTGACGGCTTTGCAAAGGCATTCGGCATCCAGTATACGGATAAGGATAATAAGCTGCAGTATGTTCACCAGACTTCCTGGGGTATGACGACCAGACTGATCGGTGCGGTGATTATGGTACACGGCGATAACAGCGGTCTTGTGCTTCCGCCGGCGATTGCTCCGATTCAGGCAGTCATTATTCCGGTACGGCAGGATAAGGAAGGCGTACTCGATAAGGCATATGAGCTTGGAAATATTTTGAAGGGCTTCCGTGTGAAGGTAGACGATTCCGACCGCTCACCGGGCTGGAAGTTCGCCGAGCATGAAATGCGTGGTGTGCCGCTTCGTATCGAAATCGGTCCAAAGGACATCGAGGCAAAGCAGGCAGTGATTGCAAGACGTGATACTGGCGAAAAGCTTACGGTATCCTTAGATGAACTGGAGGCAAAGGTTGGTGAGCTTCTTACCACCATGCAGAAGGAGATGTTAGAGCGTGCGAGAGTTCACCGCGACGCACACACCTATTCCGCAACCAATATGGATGAGATGTTAGATGTTGCTGAGAATAAGTCCGGTTTCATCAAGGCGATGTGGTGCGGCGATGTTGCCTGCGAGGAAGCCTTAAAGGAAAAGGCAGGTGTAACCTCCCGCTGTATGCCGTTCGCACAGGAGGAAATCGCAAAGACCTGTGTCTGCTGCGGCAAACCGGCAAAGACTCTGGTTTACTGGGGAAAGGCATATTAAGAGAATTGCCGGAGAATGTGCCTGCTTTGTTGTAAAATACTGCGCCCGTTTTGTCCAAAACTTGACAAACGGGCGCTTTCATGTTAGTATGTAAAAATGTCAGAGGACTTCTATATGTTATTACTTTACTCGGAAAAAGTAATAGCGGAATGAAGTTTACTGAGGGAATGCTGTAGTAATCGGCATTTTCTTAGAAGAAGATTGATACATATAAAAAGGAGAGAAAGTTATGAAGAAGAAATTAGCAGCGTTATTGACCACGGTACTCTGCCTGTCTATGGTTGCAGGTTGCGGAAGCAAGAAGGAAGACCTTGCATATATTAAGGATAAGGGTGAGATGGTTATGGGTATTACTCTGTTCGAGCCGATGAACTACTATGATGAGAATGGCGTGTTAATCGGTTTTGAGACTGAATTTGCAACCGCTGTCTGTGAGAAGCTTGGTGTAGAGCCGAAGTTTCAGGTAATCGAATGGGAGCAGAAGGAAAATGAGTTAAAGTCCGGTACTATCGACTGTATCTGGAACGGCCTTACCGTTAACGATGAACGTAAGGAAAACATGGCGTTTTCTACCGCATACATAAGCAACCGTCAGGTGGCTGTTATCCGTAAGGCGGATGCGGAGAAGTATCCTACCGCAGAGAGTATGGAAGGAGCAAAGATGATTGCAGAGAACGGTTCCGCAGGTGAAGCGGCGATTAAGGCAGAAGCAACGCTTTCCAAGAATCCATATATCGCAGCTGCTGCACAGAAGGATGCGCTTCTTGAAATTGTTGCGGGCACCTCGGATGTTGCCGTACTTGACTATATTATGGCAAAGGCTGTAATCAACGACGATTCCGACTACAGAGAATTAATGATTGTTGAAGATATCAAGCTGACTCCGGAGGAATATGCAATCGGCTTCCGTCTGGAGGATAAGGAGCTGCTTGCCGAGGTCAACAAAATTATCGATGGGCTGGTTGCTGACGGTACTATGGCAAATATTGCAGCAAAGTATGATTTGACGGAGAACTTGGCATTTAAGTAAAATGCATACCAAAAGGAGAAGGTAGGTTATGTCATTTATTGACGTTACAATGCAGCTTTTGGATGGGTTTAAGGTAACAATGCTCATATTCTTCGTGGTATTGCTCGGTGCATTACCGTTTGGTCTGATTATTACCTTTGGCTCCATGTCCAAAATAAAGCCGCTCCGTTGGATAACGCGGACGTTTGTCTGGATTATCCGCGGAACGCCGCTGATGCTACAGATTATTCTTGTATTCTTTGGTCCGGGATTGATTTTCGGTGCAAGGGCACTGCCACGGTTAACGGCAGTGCTGCTTGCCTTTATAATCAATTATGCGGCCTATTTTTCGGAGATTTACCGGGGCGGAATCGAGAGCATTCCGGCGGGACAGTATGAAGCGGGACAGGTGCTCGGCATGACAAAACGCCAGATTTTCTTCCGTGTCGTTTTATTTCAGGTCATTAAGCGGATTGTGCCCGCCATGGGAAATGAGATTATTACATTAGTAAAGGATACCTCACTTGCCAGAGTAATTTCCGTGGTGGAGCTTGTTAAGGCAGCGCAGGATATCGTTGGCTTAAAGGGTATTATCTGGCCGATTTTTTATATCGGCGCATTTTATCTGTTGGTTTCCGGTGCATTGACAGTACTGTTTAGCCGGATTGAGAAGAAGTTGGATTATTATAAAGGGTAGCAAAATGTCGGTATTAGAGGTAAAAAATATTCGAAAGAGCTTTGATGGGGAAGAGGTCCTGAAGGGGATTAATTTTTCCCTGGAAAAAGGCGAAGTATTAGCAATAATCGGTTCCTCCGGAAGCGGAAAGACCACCCTGCTTCGTTGTCTCAATTATCTGGTGACACCGGACAAAGGACAGATTTACGTAAACGGGGAGTGCATTTTTGACGCAGAGGGCAGGCGTCGGATGAGTGAGAAGGAGCTGCGTGAAAAGCGCCTGCACTTTGGGCTTGTATTCCAGTCCTTTCATCTGTTTCCGCAGTACAATGTGTTGAAGAATGTGACACTGGCGGAGGAGCTGCAGCTAAAGGAAGCCTGTAAAGCAAATAAGACCCCAAAGGAAGAAAAGAGAAAAGCGCTTGCTGAGGTTACAGCGCATGCGGAAGGTTTGCTTTCCCAGGTTGGTCTTTTAGAAAAAAAGAATGCATATCCGTGTGAGCTTTCCGGCGGTCAGCAGCAGCGCGTTGCCATAGCAAGAGCTCTGGCATTAAACCCGGACATACTATGCTTTGATGAGCCGACCAGTGCCTTAGACCCGGCACTGACCGGAGAGGTGCTTCGCGTTATACGCGGTTTGAAATCTTCGGAGCGTACCATGATTGTGGTAACGCATGAAATGGAGTTTGCCAGAAGAGTGGCGGATAAAGTGATTTACATGGCAGATGGTGTCATCGAGGAATTAGGAGCTCCGGAGCAGATTTTTACAAATCCGCAGAGTGAAAAATTAAAGGCATTTTTACGGAATGCGGCAGAAGGCTTATAGAGTACTTTATCCTTTGCAAGAGCCCGCCGCGTCCGAGCCATCGCGCATTTCATATCGGCTGCGTGAAACGCTCCGCGAGGATCGCACTGCGGCGGTTTGGAAAGAGTCGCTTGAAGCGACCCGCCGCAGGCGGAGAATCTCGCAAGCGAGATTCTTTGTTTTAGAGAGGTATTTGCAGAATGGGACAAAAGAAAAAAAGCGCAATTATACAACTGTCGCTCGCTATGCTGATTTTTGGTTCAATTGGTGTGTTCCGAAAGTTTATTCCGTTGTCCTCTTCGTGGCTGGCATGTACCAGAGGTGTTATCGGAACATTGTTTTTGCTCGGTGTCGTTATTGCTTCCGGGAAGCGTATTGAGCGGGAAGCGGTTCGTAAGAATCTGCTTGCGCTATTTGTTTCCGGAGCGGCAATAGGGATTAACTGGATTCTGCTGTTTGAAGCTTACCGGTATACGACAGTGGCAGCTGCTACATTATGCTATTATATGGCACCGGTGCTTGTGATTTTACTTGCACCATTTGTTCTGAAGGAAAAGCTGACGGT
The DNA here is from genome assembly GCA_029012365.1 of Lachnospiraceae bacterium. Taxonomy (GTDB): domain Bacteria; phylum Bacillota; class Clostridia; order Lachnospirales; family Lachnospiraceae; genus SIG307. Next base: position 16,576 of record JAQXLY010000041.1, read on the forward strand.
AAAAAAATCGTTGTGTGCTGCGACAGCGGTATTTGGAATGTTGCTGGTGTCAGGCATTTTTGAAGGGGGAGAAGCAACAGGCAGTAATGGAAAGGGGATTCTGTACGGCCTCGGAGCGGCGGCATTTTATGCTACAGTAATGCTGACAAACCAGTTTATCAAAGAGATTTCCTCCTATGACAGAACGATAATACAGCTTGGGACAGCGGCTGTGGTGATAGTTCCGTATGCATTGCTTACAAACGGAGTACAGGAGTTTACTGTATTGACCGTGCCGCAGGTGCTTTTGCTTCTTGCGGTAGGAGTAATCCATACCGGGTTGACGTACCGACTGTATTTCGGCAGCATGGCCGCCTTAAGCGGTCAGACAATTGCAGTGTACAGTTACATCGACCCGGCATTTGCTGTGCTGCTTTCCGTTTTGGTGCTGCGGGAAGAAACCGGCGTATCGGGAATTCTTGGAGCGGTATTGATTCTTGGTGCCACATTTTTTAGTGAATGGGAAAGTAAAAGTTAAAGTAAAGGTTTCTTAACTCAGATTGTAATCTCCGTGTCAGGTATGCTAGAATATACTTATGAAAAGAAAGCGGAGGTGTCAGTGTGTTTCGAAACAGCAGAACGATTCTCTTTTCAAAGGTAAAAGAATCTCTGGCATCGGTTGTACCGATTGCGGCTATTGTTTTTTTGTTGTGTTTTACCATTGTTCCGGTGCCGACGGATTTGCTTATGACGTTTGTGCTCGGCGTGGCGATGGTGATTATCGGTATGGGCATGTTTACGCTCGGAGCCGACCTTTCCATGACACCGGTAGGTGAGCATATCGGTTCGGCGGTTACAAAATCAAGAAAGCTCTGGTTTATTGTGCTGATGTGTTTTCTGGTCGGCGCGATTGTAACGGTTTCCGAGCCGGATTTACAGGTGCTGGCGGAGCAGGTGCCGAATATTCCGAATCAGGTCATTGTTTTTTCGGTGGCGGCGGGAGTCGGGCTGTTTCTTGTCATTGCCATGCTTCGTATTTTGTTTAAGTGGAAGCTGTCCTATTTACTGATTTTCTTTTATGCAGTTGTGTTCGTGCTGGCTGCATTTGTGCCGAAAGCGTTTCTTGCGGTGGCATTTGATTCCGGCGGTGTGACGACGGGACCGATGACGGTACCGTTTATTATGGCATTAGGTGTAGGTGTTGCCTCTATCCGGAGTGACAGCAACGCACAAAACGACAGCTTCGGTCTGGTGGCTCTCTGCTCGGTAGGACCGATTCTGGCGGTTATGCTGCTTGGTATGTTTTTCAATGTGGAGGGTGGCAGCTATACACCGGTGGAGATTAAGGCGGCAGAGACCTCCAGAGACCTGTGGCAGCTTTTTTCCCATGAGATTCCGGAGTACATATCGGAGGTGGCGAAAGCCCTTCTCCCGATTGTTGCTTTTTTTGCATTATTTCAGCTGTTTAGGCTAAAATTAAAGAAAGAGAACATTTATCGTATCAGTGTCGGTTTTATTTATACATTTGTAGGCTTGGTATTGTTCTTATGCGGTGCCAACGTGGGATTTATGACAGTAGGAAACTATATCGGCAGAGAACTGGGTACGTTACCATATAGTTTTATTGTCATTCCGCTCGGTATGGTAATCGGTTACTTTATCGTGGAAGCAGAACCTGCGGTGCATGTGCTAAATAAGCAGGTGTACGAGATGACTTCGGGCTCCATACCGCCAAAGGCTCTGAGCCGCAGCCTTTCCGTCGGTGTGGCGATTTCCGTAGGGCTTTCCATGCTTCGCATTGTGGCGGATATCCCGATTTTATATTTTCTTGTACCGGGGTATTTGATTGCCATTGTATTGTCCTTTTTTGTACCGCCGATTTTTACGGCAATCGCGTTTGACTCCGGTGGTGTTGCGTCCGGCCCCATGACGGCAACATTTCTGCTTCCGATGTCTATCGGTGTATGTAACGGTGTCGGAGGGGACGTGGTATCCAGTGCGTTCGGTGTAGTTGCCATGGTAGCCATGACGCCGTTAATCACAATCCAGATTCTCGGTCTGGTATTTAAGATAAAGTCCCGCAGGGCGGAAGCGGAAGTACCGAAAGAGAACGGCGAGATTGAGATTTTTGACAACGAAATCTTTGAAATGGAGGATGGCGATGGGCAGCTATAATATGGTACTGACAATATTAAATCGCAGCTATGAAAAAGATTATGTGGACTTTTTTAAGCAAAACGGTATCGTTCATATGACACAGATGCTCGGACACGGAACGGCGAGCAAGAGCATTCTGGATTATCTGGGGATTGAAAAGAACGAAAAGATTGTAATGGAAACCGTGGTTGCAGCAGGAAAGGTGAATTCCCTGTTTTCCGGTCTTGTCAGCCGGATGGGGATTAATCTTCCCGGTACCGGCGTGGCAATGTCTATTCCGGTGGAGAGTATTGCGGGAAGTTCAAGTATGAAATATTTGACGGAAGGTCAGGAAGTACAGGCAGCGGAGGAAGTGAAAATGAAAGAATCGGCTTATTCTTTGATTACTGTAATAGCGGAAAAGGGCTGCTCGGATATGGTAATGGATGCGGCAAGAGAGGCCGGTGCAAAGGGCGGCACGGTAGTCCATGCGAAAGGAACCGGAAAAGAATCGGAAACGAAGTTCTTCGGTATGTCCATCAGCCCGGAGAAGGAAATGATTTACATTGCGACGAGGAAGTCGGAGAAAGGTGATATTATGCGGGCTATCATGGAAAAGGCAGGACCGCATACGGATGCGGGGGCAGTCGTATTTTCCCTGCCGGTAGAGGATATCGTAGGGCTGACGACGCTAATGGAGGAGGAGAAGGAGGGGCAGTAGAAGAGCGTATTGGCCAATTATATATATAAATGTGCTGTATCTTAAAGCAATAAAAAATTATGTCTGTGTATCAGTAGTCGGTGGTTGCGATTGCACACCTGAGCCAGTATCCTGCTCCAGAAAGCATGCCCGCTTCAGCGCGGAATTACCGTATTTGGTGCGAATCTCGTCCACCGCAGCGTTTAACCTGGAAAGTTTCTCTCTTTTGCCGTTGTCAAACAAATCATACTGAAAACAGTCATCGTTTGTGACGTGTCCGGTGGAAACACCGAGCAGACGAATCGGAGATCCGTCCCAGAGCTCGTAGAAGAGCTTACGTGCGGCGAAATATATTTGTTCGGTTGTATTATCCGGAGCGGTCAGCTGTCCCTGCCTGCTCCGGCTTTTTAAATCGGTATCCTTTATGGTAACGGAAACCATGGATATGTAGGCGCGGTCCGCACGGATACGCGCCCCTACTTTTTCACAGAGGGCGAGAAGTACCCGTTCCGCCTCTGCGCCGTTGGTTAAATCCGCCGGAAGGGTAGTGGAGTTTCCGTAGCTTTTGGTAGCGGAAGGCTCGTCGGTTACGGGAGCGGTATCTATGCCGTTTGCGGCCTCGTGCAAAAAGAAGCCCTGTTTTTTAAAGTGTGAGATAAGAATTGCTTCGTCCATATGGGCAAGGTCGCCGATGGTATGGATACCGAGGGCATGTAAACGGGCGGCGGTGGAGCGCCCGACATAAAGCAGGTCATCTACCGCAAGCGGCCAGAACTTTTCAGCCAGCTCCTCCGGAAATAACGTATGTACCCGGTCCGGCTTCTGAAAATCGGAGGCGGTTTTTGCGAGCAGACGGTTAGAAGAAATACCGATATTGACCGTAAAGCCAAGCTCGGTTTTTACCTCGTCTTTTATTTTATGGGCAAAGGTCACTAAGTCACCGTAAAGTCCCGCTGTCCCTGTCATGTCACAAAAGGCCTCGTCGATACTGAACTGCTCTACCACCGGTGCATAGCGCCTGAGAAGCTCAATGAAGGCTCTGGAGCGTCTGACATAGACGGAAAAATCCGGCTTTGCGATGTAGAGGTCCGGACACTTCTGCATTGCTTTTACAATCGGTTCTCCGGTAATAATCCCGTACTTTTTTGCCGGGACGGACTTCGCCAGTACGATTCCGTGACGGGTATTCCTGTCACCTCCGATGATGGAAGGAATTTCACGTAAATCCAGAGTCTCTCCGAGGTCGTACAGACGGTGATGTGCTTCCCAGCTGAGAAAGGCGGAATTCACATCTATGTGATAAATAACCGGTGTTGCCATAGGAGAGCCTCCTTTCCTTGTGTTGTCCGGGGTATGTTTCTGAGACATAAGACGGGAATATATGTTCGGATTCTATTATAGCAGAAAAGCACGGGAATGACAAGTGGTATGGATAAAACTGCTTTTCTTTGCACATACTCCCTTTAAAGTAAAAACGGAGGTGTATTATGGCTGTGGATTTTAAAACGAGTGAAACAAAAGAAAACCTGATGCGTGCCTTTGCGGGAGAAAGTCAGGCGAGAAACCGTTATACCTTTGCGGCGAATCAGGCAAAGCAGCAAAAGCTTCATGTGATAGAAGCGGTATTTGCGTTTACGGCAAATCAGGAAAAGGAGCATGCCGAGATTTTTTATAATCATCTTTCGGAGCTTGCGGGAGAGACGATTCATATTGACGGAGGGTATCCGATTGATATTACAAACAGTATTTCCGAGCTTCTTCGAATGGCACAGCATAATGAGTATGAGGAGCATGATGATGTGTACCGTGCCTTTGCGGATAAGGCGAAGGAGGAGGGCTTTTTGAAGGTGGCAGCTTCCTTTGACATGATTGCAAGGATTGAGAAAATCCACGGCAATCGTTTCGGAACACTTGCGGAGCTTTTGGAAAAGAACGAGCTGTTTGTATCCGATGTAAAGACCGGGTGGTTTTGTCTGAATTGCGGTTATGTTTATGAAGGAACTGAGGCTCCGATGCAATGTCCGGTGTGTTCCCATGACCGCGGATATTTTGTACGCCTGGAGCTTGCACCGTATACCGGAAACTGCTGCGTGGCGCTGTCCGGAGAAAAGTAGCAGGAGAAAAGTATGAGGCGGTCAATAGTTTTTTTCGTGAATACTTTTTGGAGAACAGTGATGGAGAAGCCCTTGGGTTAATTCAGCGTTTCTAAAATTAATTTGAAAGAAAAGGAAAAAAGGGGTTGCCTGCCCCTTTTTGTTTTGATATAATATAAAAGGTGCGTAGGGGATGAAAGAAAGTCAAGTCGTATCCAACTTGATTTTTTTTTGCCTTCTTTTTACAATTTTTGGGATATAGACTGCCGCCAGGCGTTTATATAAATCACTTTTAGGAGGAAGAGCAAATGAAACTTATCTACAACGTAGAAGACAAAATGAGCTTCGGCAAAATGGTTGTCTTTGCAATCCAGCAGCTTCTTGCGATTATGGCTGCAACCCTTGTGGTTCCGATGATTGTCGGACACGGAATGAAGTCTGAGGCTGCTTTATTCGGTGCAGGTGTAGGTACTCTTGTGTACATTCTGTTCACAAAGAAGAAGAGCCCGGTATTCTTAGGGTCCTCATTCGCATTCTTAGGCTCCATGGCAGCGGCATTTGCCGGTGGCGTATCCATGGAGGTAGGATATCTCGGCCTGATTCTCGGTGCAATTTTTGCAGGCCTTGTGTATGTTGTCATTGCGGTAGTCGTAAAGGTAGTCGGTGTTGAGTGGATTAATAAGTTAATGCCGGCGGTAGTTATCGGACCGACGGTTGCCATTATCGGACTTTCCCTTGCAGGAAATGCAATCGGTGATTTGAAGTCCGGAGAGGTATTTGTTGACAAGGTTCAGTTAGCTTCTCCGCTTGCGACCATTTTCTGCGGTCTGGTTACTTTGTTTGTAACGATTCTTTGCTCCACCTTCGGAAAGAAGACGTTAAAGCTGATTCCGTTTATTATGGGAATTCTGGCGGGCTATGTTGTAGCAATGGTTATGACATTAATCGGAAATGCAGCCGGAATCGATGCCTTAAAGGTAATGAGCTTTGACGCGTTAACCGGTCTTGTAAAGAACGCGGACGGTGAATTCGCAATTACGCTCGGTACTTTCTTTGCAGTGCCTGAGTTTACCTTTATGACGGCTATCGGCGGTTTTGGGGAAATTACCGGTTCCTACATCGGAACGGTGGCTGTAGCCTATATTCCGGTTGCTTTTGTAGTATTTGCGGAGCATATTGCAGACCATAAGAATATTTCCTCCATTATTGAGCGTGATTTACTTGAGGAGCCGGGTCTTAGCCGCACTCTTTTAGGTGATGGTGTAGGTTCCATTGCAGGCGCAATCTTCGGCGGCTGCCCGAATACTACCTACGGTGAGTCGGTAGGCTGCGTTGCAATTACCAGAAATGCTTCCATCGTGACCATTATGACCGCTGCGGTAGGAGCAATTTTAATCTCCTTCCTCAGCCCGTTCGTTGCATTTGTTAATTCCATTCCGTCCTGCGTCATGGGCGGCGTGTGCATGGCACTGTACGGATTTATTGCAGTCAGCGGTCTTAAGATGATACAGAAGGTGGATTTGGGTCAGAATAAGAATCTTTTCGTAGTATCCACCATACTGATTGCCGGTATCGGCGGACTTTCCGTATCCTTCGGAAAGGTAACTCTTACTTCCATCGCATGTGCATTGATTCTCGGTATTATCGTAAATGTAATGCTTTCCAAGGCAAAGCCGGAAGAAACGGAAGAATAGGAAGAATAGGAAGAATAAGTTCGGTTCTGGTAATAATGATGTAGAACCGTAAGGATACAGAGACAGGAAAGCCGCATGGTGCAGAGGTTCCATGCGGCTTTTCCGTTATCGGATAACGGCTGGAAGAGCATAAAATAACAGATTACAGGAGAGGTTGCAGCGTGAATAAGACAGGCATTATATTTGATATGGACGGCACACTATGGGATTCTGCCGAGGGTGTGGCGAGGTCATGGACAAGGGTAGTAAATAAAGAACACGATGCAGAACGCGTGATTACGGAAAAAGAGATTCAGAGCGTTATGGGAAAGACAATGGACAAAATCGCGGAGCTTCTTTTTCCAGAACTGGAAGAGCAGGACAGACTTACTCTTTTAAAGCATTGCTGTAAGGATGAAAATGAATATCTTCGTATCCATGGTGGGAAACTGTACCCGGATTTGGAGGAAACGCTAATCGAATTAAAGAAAGAGTATGAGTTATATATCGTGAGCAACTGTCAGAGCGGCTATATTGAGGCATTTTTGGAGCATTACGGATTTGAGAAGTATTTCTCCGATATCGAATGCTTCGGAAACAACGGTTTGCAAAAGGGCGAAAATATCCGCAGAGTGGCAGACAGGAACGGACTTATAAGGGCAGTATATGTAGGTGACATTCAGGGAGATTATGATGCAGCGACGGAGGCGGGATTACCGTTTATCCATGCGGCATACGGCTTTGGTACGATTAACAGGGAAACGCCTTTGATTCATTGCCTTAGGGAACTGCCGGAGGTGGTGAAAGAGATAAAGGAGAATTACCCGATGAGTCGCAAAACAAGAATTATAAAGAGAATGAATTCTACTTGACGAGCGTCAAATAAATGTAATTTTGGTGAATGAAGGGAAAATTAAGCCGGTTATTCGAGGAACTAAGGAAAATTTATTTTTAAAAGGTGAAATTGAACGGATAATGCAAGAGTAATATTCTTGTATCCTTCCTGCGCATAATCTCCCCGTTTTTCCGCATACTAACTCCACAACAAAGTTATGGAAAACACCGAAAGGAGTCAGTATGAAAGCAACGGGAATTGTAAGAAGAATAGATGACTTAGGCCGTGTGGTCGTACCGAAGGAAATCAGAA
>JAQXLY010000042.1 GCA_029012365.1 Lachnospiraceae bacterium
AGGACAGACACATGGAATTTAGTAAAGAAGAGTTCAAAAAAGAAGTCACAAATAACTTAAAGGTATTATTTCGCAGAAGCATTGAGGATGCATCCCAGGTACAGCTGTTCCAGGCGGTTGCATATGCCGTAAAGGATTATATTGTAGATATGTGGATGGAAACTCATAAGCAGTATGAGAAGCAGGATGCAAAGACGGTGTATTATCTTTCTATGGAGTTTTTAATGGGACGTGCACTCGGTAACTGCATGATTAACCTAAAGGCATATAAGGAAATCAGAGAGGCACTGGAGGAGCTTGGAATTGACCCGGATGTAATCGAGGATACCGAGCCGGATGCAGCTCTCGGTAACGGTGGTCTCGGTCGTCTGGCAGCATGCTTTCTGGATTCTCTTTCCAGTCTCGGATACCCGGCATACGGATGCGGTATCCGCTATAAGTACGGTATGTTTGAGCAGAAGATTGAGAACGGTTATCAGGTAGAGGTGCCGGATAACTGGTTAAAGAACGGCAATCCGTTTGAAATTAAGCGTGCGGAATATGCTGTGGAGGTAAAGTTCGGCGGTTATGTAAAGATGGTGCGTGATGCAGTATCGGGGCGCGACCGGTTTGTACAGGAGGATTGCCAGTCCGTTCGTGCGGTGCCGTATGACCTTCCGGTAGTCGGTTACGGCAACAATGTAGTAAATACGCTTCGTATCTGGGATGCGGAGGCTATCAATAACTTTAATCTGGATTCCTTTGACAAGGGAGATTATCAGAAGGCTGTAGAGCAGGAGAATCTTGCAAGAACCATTTGCGAGGTATTGTATCCGAACGATAATCACATGGCAGGTAAGGAGCTTCGGTTAAAGCAGCAGTATTTCTTTGTATCCGCAAGCATCCAGAGCGCTGTGGCAAAATATATGAAGAACCACGACGATATCAGAAAGCTCCATGAAAAGGTCTGCTTCCAGCTCAATGATACCCATCCTACGGTAACGGTGGCAGAGCTCATGCGTATTTTGCTGGATGACTATTTCCTGGAATGGGATGAGGCATGGGAGGTTGTAAAAAAGTGCTGTGCATATACCAACCATACCATTATGGCAGAGGCTTTGGAGAAGTGGCCGATTTCTCTCTTTAAAGCATTACTTCCGCGTGTATACCAGATTGTGGAGGAAATTAACCGTCAGTTCGAAAATATGTTAAAGGAAAAGTATCCGGGGAACGGGGAGAAGATTAAACAGATGGCTATTTTGTACGACGGACAGGTTCGTATGGCGAATCTTGCAATCGTAGGCGGATTTTCCGTAAACGGAGTAGCTGCGCTGCATACGGAGATTTTAAAGAAGCAGCAGCTTCGTGATTTCTATGAGCTGTGGCCGGAGAAGTTTAACAATAAAACAAACGGAATCACACAGCGCCGGTTCCTGCTTCACGGCAATCCTCTGCTTGCAGAGTGGGTAACGGATAAGGTTGGCGACGGCTGGATTACGGATTTGCCGGTAATCAGGGGTCTTGTTCCGTATGCGGATGATGCAGAGGCAAGAGAGGAGTTTATGAAGATTAAGTATCAGAATAAGCTCCGCCTGACCAAATATATCAAGGAGCATAACGGAATCGATGTCGACCCGAATTCCATCTTCGATGTACAGGTAAAACGTCTTCATGAGTATAAGCGTCAGCTGTTAAACATTTTGCATGTCATGCATCTGTATGAGAAAATCAAAGAGAACCCGGCTATGGAGTTCTATCCGCGTACCTTTATTTTCGGTGCAAAGGCGTCTGCGGGATATCGCAGGGCTAAGGCAATCATTAAGCTGATTAACAGTGTAGGCGACGTGGTAAACAATGACCCGCTGGTAGCCGGAAGAATTAAGGTTGTATTTATTGAAAACTACCGCGTATCCAATGCAGAGTGGATTTTTGCGGCAGCAGACGTGTCCGAACAGATTTCTACGGCAAGTAAGGAGGCTTCCGGTACGGGTAACATGAAGTTTATGTTAAACGGTGCAATTACCCTCGGTACAATGGACGGTGCAAATGTGGAAATTGTGGAAGAGGTAGGTGCCGAAAATGCGGTTATTTTCGGATTAAGCGCCGATGAAGTCATTTCTTACGAGAATAACGGAGGATATCATCCGAGAGCCATTTATGAGCGCGACAGTGAGATTCACCGTGTACTGGACCGTCTGGTGGACGGCACCTATTCTGCCGGAAACCCGCAGCTGTTCCGTGAGTTATATGATTCACTGGTAGATGTGGACCAGTATTTTATTCTTAAGGATTTCCGCTCCTATGAAGAAGCTCAGAAGCAGATAGAGGCAAGATATCGTGACCGCGAGGGATGGGCAAGGTCCGCTATTTTAAATGTAGCATGCTGCGGCAAGTTTTCTTCTGACCGTACCATCGAGGAGTATGTAAAGGATATCTGGCATCTGGAAAAGGTAACGGTAACTATGTAAAAGGTCAGGTCTGTGTGGCTGTTGCCAAACTTGTGCGACAGCCGCAAAAAGATTTAAGAGAAAAAAGGAATTCCTTTGATTTTGAAAGAGGAATTCCCTTTTTTTTGTCGTATTATACTAATGTAGGGACAAATCGGCGCGGCAGATTGGCTTTATTATAAGAAAAGGAGGAGAATGGGATGACCATCCGTGAGAGAATGGAACAAAGAGAACATGAGTATCTCAGTCCGAAGGCGGCCTTCAGCGATGAAACCAAGGGACGTGACAAGCCTGAGGAAAAGTGTGACATCCGTCCGGAGTATCAAAGAGACCGTGATCGCATTCTTCATTCCAAGGCATTTAGAAGATTAAAGGGTAAGACACAGGTATTTCTGGCCCCGGAGGGGGATCATTACCGGACCCGTCTGACGCATACACTGGAGGTTTCACAGAATGCCAGAACCATTGCCAAGGCTCTGCGGCTAAATGAAGATTTGACCGAGGCAATCGCACTGGGACATGATTTGGGCCATACACCGTTCGGACACGCCGGAGAACGTGCACTGAACAGGGTCTGCGAGGGAGGCTTCGAGCATCATATCCAGAGCATCCGCGTGGTGGAACGGCTGGAAAAGCATGGGGAAGGGCTGAATCTGACGAAGGAAGTAAGGGATGGTATTTTAAATCACCAGACCAAAGGAAGACCTTCCACCATGGAGGGGAAAATTGTACGCCTTTCGGATAAAATTGCGTATATTAATCATGATATAGATGATGCGATTCGCGGACATATTATCAGTGAAGAAGAGATTCCGGAGTTATATACCAATATTCTGGGACATTCTCCGAGGGAGCGTCTTAATACATTGATTCACGATATTATTACAAGCAGTGAAGCGGCAGGGGATATTTGCATGTCACCTGCGGTAGAGGAAGCAATGCTGAATCTCAGACTGTATATGTTTGAGAGTGTATATACAAATCCTACCGCAAAAGGGCAGGAATCAAAGGCAGAGAAAATGATAGAGGGGCTGTATGAGCACTATCTTAAGCATACGGAGCTTTTGCCGGAGGAATACAGAGAGATGATAGATTCGGGAGAGAAAAGGTCCAGAGTAGTGTGTGACTATATTGCCGGCATGACGGACCGGTACGCTACGGTAAAGTATACCGAGATTATGATTCCGAATGCATGGGATGTGTATTAGCTGCAAACGTAAACTCATAATCGGTATACGCCCTGCGGGGAAGGAAAGGACATGCCGTACAGGCTTAGAGAGCAGGAGAGTTTGTTATGTATTATTCAGATGAAGTGGTGGAAGAAGTAAGGGCGGGAAACGATATCGTAGATGTCATCGGTACGTATATCAAGCTCCAGAAAAAAGGAGCGAATTATATGGGACTTTGCCCGTTTCACGGGGAAAAAACGCCCAGCTTTTCGGTCAGCGGGTCGAGACAGATGTATCACTGTTTCGGCTGCGGTGTGGGCGGTAATGTATTCACGTTTATAATGGAGTATGAGAATTTTTCGTTTCCGGAAGCGGTAAGATATCTGGCGGAGCGGGCAGGAATCAAGCTCCCGGAAGAGGAATACACTCCGGAAGCCAAAAAACGTGCCGACCGGAGAATGCGTTTATTTGACATTAACAGGGAAGCAGCAAAATTCTATTATGTTCAGATGAAGAACGATGCTTCAAAAGCCGCATATAGTTACTTTAAAAGGAGAGGACTTTCAGACGAGGTGATTACCCGGTTCGGGCTTGGGTATTCCGATAAGGGCGGACGGGAATTGTACCGGTACTTAAAAGGACAGGGATATGAGGATGACATATTAAAGGAGAGCGGACTATTTACCTTTGACGAAAGGCGCGGTGTATATGATAAGTTCTGGAATCGTGCGATGTTTCCGATTATGGACGGGAACAGTAAGGTTATCGGGTTCGGCGGCAGAGTTATGGGAGACGGAGAACCGAAATACCTGAACTCGCCGGAAACGGCAATTTTTGACAAAAGCAGAAACCTGTATGCACTCAATTACGCAAGACAGTCACGGAAAAGCTTTTTTTTGCTGTGTGAGGGTTATATGGACGTAATTTCGTTGCATCAGGCAGGCTTTACGAATGCGGTGGCATCTCTCGGTACGGCATTTACAGGATTACAGGCAAACCTGATTGCCCGCTATGTAAAAGAGGTTTATATCACCTATGACAGTGACGGCGCAGGGCAGAAGGCGGCTCTCAGGGCGATTCCTATGCTGAGGGAGGCGGGAATTTCCGCAAAAGTAGTCGATATGAAGCCGTATAAGGATCCGGATGAGTTTATAAAGGCACTGGGAGCGGAAGAATATGAAAAGAGAATACAGACGGCAAGGAACAGCTTCTTTTTCGAGATTGACGTATTGAAACAGGGGTATGATTTTTCGGACCCGGAGCAGAAGACAAGGTTTTTCAGAGAGACGGCGAAGAGGCTTTTGCAGTTTACGGAGGAGTTAGAGAGAAGAACTTATACCGAGGCTGTTTCAAAGGAGTATCAGATAAGCTTTGATATGCTGAACCGTCTGGTAAATCAGTATGGCAGCGCCGAGATGCCCGGTGAGGAGAAAAAAGAACCGGCTTATAAGGAGCGGAAAAAACAAAAAGCGGAAGGAGGACTTTACACTTCGCAGAAGCTGTTACTGACATGGTTTGCAACGGAGCCTGCATTACTCGGAAGAGTGAAGGAAATTATAACGGCAGAGGATTTCTCGGATGCATTCTATTATGAAGTGGCGAAGGAAGTGTTTGAACAATACGAAAAGGAGGGGACGGTAACACCGGCACGTATTTTAAACCGTTACGAAACAAAGGAGGAGCAGATAAAGGCAGCGGAGCTGTTTCAGACTACGCTGCTCGGAGAGCTTGATGACGGACAGAAAGCAAAGGCATTTGCGGAGACAGTGCGAAAGGTGAAGCAGAGCAGTATTGAGATGCGTATGGGACGGGCAGCGGAAACAGGCGATTTGGAAGCGATGCAGAAGGCGATTGCGGAGCAGGCGTCCTTAAAGACTGCATTAACAAAAGCAGGCTTATAGGCTGAGGTATATTTTTCGGCAATGTCGGAAAGAATGTGCAATATGGAGGAAGCATATGGAAGAAAATGTGGAACGGTTTCAGACGAAAATGAAAGAATTGCTGGCATATGCAGCAAAAAAGAAGAATGTATTAGAGTATCAGGAGGTTGCGGATTTTCTGTCGGATTTGGAACTAGACGAGGCGGCAACGGAGCGTGTTTACGAATTTCTGGATGCGAATAACGTGGATGTCCTGCGTATCAGCGATATCAATATGGATGAGGAAGAGGAGCCGGATGATGCGTTGCTTCTGGATGATGACAGTGAGAGCGAGGAGCTGGAAAATCTGGACCTGACCGTGCCGGAGGGCGTGAGCATGGAAGACCCGGTACGGATGTATTTAAAGGAAATCGGAAAGGTGCCTTTGTTAAGTGCGGATGAGGAAATGGAGCTTGCAATCCGTATGGAAGCGGGAGACGAAGCGGCAAAGAAGCGGCTTTCCGAGGCAAATCTCCGTCTTGTTGTCAGCATTGCAAAGCGTTATGTAGGCAGAGGAATGCAGTTTCTCGACCTGATTCAGGAAGGAAATCTTGGCTTGATTAAGGCGGTAGAAAAGTTTGATTACCGGAAGGGCTACAAATTTTCTACCTATGCGACCTGGTGGATTCGTCAGGCAATTACAAGAGCGATTGCCGACCAGGCAAGAACTATCCGCATTCCGGTTCATATGGTAGAAACCATTAATAAGCTGATTCGTGTACAGCGCCAGCTTTTACAGGAATACGGCAGGGAACCGTATCCGGAGGAGATTGCGAAGGAGATGCATATGTCACTGGAGCGTGTGCGTGAGATACAGAAAATCGCACAGGAGCCGGTTTCTCTGGAAACCCCGATCGGTGAAGAAGAAGACAGCCATCTGGGAGACTTTATACAGGATGAGCATATTCCGGTACCGGCGGAACAGGCAACCTTTACTTTGTTAAAAGAACAAATCGGAGAGGTGCTCGAAACACTCACCGAAAGAGAAAGAAATGTACTGCGTCTTCGCTTCGGACTGGATGACGGCAGGGGAAGAACTCTGGAGGAAGTGGGCAGAGAGTTTAATGTAACCAGAGAACGCATCCGCCAGATTGAAGCAAAGGCACTCCGTAAGCTCCGCCATCCGAGCCGTTCCAAGAAGCTTAGGGATTATCTGGAGTGAGGAAACTACAATGACAAAAAGAGTGGAAACTTATGGCAGCGTTGCGGGGCTTTTGTCGGAGCGGATGCTTCGCACCGCAGCAATGGTAAGTCCGGGAAGCCGGACGGCAGACGTGGGGTGCGACCATGCATATACTTCCGTTTATTTAGTGGAACAGGGGATTGCGCCGCGGGTGGTTGCAATGGATGTCAATAAGGGACCGTTAGCCCGTGCTGCTGAGAATGTAGCGAAATTCGGAATGCAGGAGCAAATCTCCCTGCGTCTTTCGGACGGACTGGAAGCCTTAATACCCGGAGAGGCAGATACGATTTTAATTGCGGGGATGGGAGGTCCCCTGACAGAGCGGATTTTGTCCGCTTATCCGGAGGTGCTTGCTACGGCAAAGGAACTGGTACTTCAGCCACAGTCCGAAATAGCTGAAGTACGCCGTTTCCTGCATCGGGCAGGATTCCGGATTACGGCGGAGGATATGCTCATAGAGGACGGTAAATATTATGTGATACTGAGAGCCGAGCACGGACAAGAGGATGAGTGGACGGAAGAGGAATATGATTACGGAAAGCGCTTAAAAAGCGAGGCTTATCCGGTACTCCGGGAATTTCTTTCCATGGAGCGCAGGAAGGCGGAGGAGGTATTGCGGGGACTGGAGAAGGCAGGAACGCAAAAGGCAAAAAAGCGCATGGAAAATCTGTTGCTGAGCTTAAAACGGAACGCATGTATGTGTGAGAAGCTTGCGGAAAAATAAGAAATTTGTGCTGTTATGTAAGGAAAGGTGGATTTATGGAAAATACGGTAAGTGTAGCAATGAAGGACAACGTACATAGTGTGGTGAGGGGAACGAAGCTGTCGGAGTTTGCAAAGCAGTTTGAAAACGAATACGTGAATGATATCATTCTGGCGCGCAGGGACGGCGTGCTTTGCGAGCTGAGTAAGACGATTGATAAGGACTGTGAACTGGAATTTCTGACAACGGCAGATAAGGACGGATACAGAACCTATATCCGCGGCATGCTTTTTATGATGATTCGTGCCATATATACGGTGTTCGGAAAGGAGAAAATCAGTAAGGTACGTATAGAGCATGCCATCGGAAACGGCTACTACGGCGAGATTGACGGTAATGTTGAACTGACGGATGAGGCAGCGGGAAAGGTTTTGAAGGAGATGCGGCACCTTGTTTCGGAAAAGGTAGTGTTTCATAAGCGCTCCATTCCTACCGCGGAGGCACAAGAAATGTTTTGCCGTCATAAAATGTATGATAAGGAAAAGCTGTTTAAGTTCCGCCGGTGTTCCAAAACCAATATATATAATCTTGGAGGATTTGAAGACTACTTTTACGGGTATATGCCGGAGTCTACGGAGGTTTTGCGCTATTTTGATTTTTTCGCGTATAAGGACGGGTTTATTTTGCTGCTTCCGGATATCAAACAGCCAAACCGCCTGAACGGCTTCATACAGAGAGAAAAGCTGTTTGCAACATTTCAGGAGTCGAATCTCTGGGGAAAACGTATGGGAATCGAGACGGTAGGTGATTTGAATGAGGTGATTACAAAAGGTGAATTCAATGATATCGTACTGATTCAGGAGGCATTGCAGGAAAAGAAAATTGCGGAGGTGGCCGGGGAAATTTACAAAAAGGGTGACGTAAAATTTGTTATGATTGCAGGCCCTTCTTCTTCAGGAAAGACTACATTTTCCCACCGCCTTTCCATTCAGCTGCGGGCAGTCGGCTTACATCCGCACCCGATTGCCGTGGATGATTATTTTGTAGACCGTGAAAAAACGCCGCGTGATGCCGACGGAAATTATGATTTTGAAAGTCTGGCGGCGATTGATGTGGATCAGTTTAATGCGGATATGACGGCACTTTTGCGCGGAGAGGAAGTAGAGCTGCCGAGCTTTAATTTTAAAATCGGAAAGCGGGAATATAAGGGAAATGTAAAGAAGCTCGGAAAAGATGACATTCTGGTAATCGAGGGTATTCACGGGCTGAATGATTTGTTGTCGCATTCTCTGCCGCGTAAGAATAAATTTAAGATTTATATCAGTGCGCTGACACAGCTTAATATTGATGAACATAACCGTATTCCGACAACGGACGGCAGACTGATTCGCCGAATCGTGCGTGATGCAAGAACCAGAGGGTCTTCGGCAGAGCGTACTATCCAGATGTGGCCGTCGGTTCGACGCGGGGAGCAGGACAATATTTTCCCGTATCAGGAGGATTGCGATGTGATGTTCAATTCCGCGCTGCTGTATGAACTGGCAGTTTTAAAGCAGTATGCCGAGCCTCTTTTATTCAGCGTACCTGTGGATTCTCCTGCTTATACGGAGGCAAAGCGTCTTCTTAAGTTTTTGGACTATTTCCTTGGAGCCGGAAGTGATGATATACCGCAAAATTCCATTTTAAGAGAGTTTGTAGGGGGAAGCTGTTTTAAGGTATGACTATAACAAAGAAAAAATGAGCAGCACTATAAGCCGGGTTCTGTATCAGATGATCATCTATCTTGACTATACGTCGCCGTATAGCTCCTTTACCCTTTATAGGTAAAACGCGACCTACCTAGAAGCACGGCGGGCAACCGTATCGCTTCCCTCCGTGACGAATCACGGAACGTTTGGTCTTGCTTCGAGTGGGGTTTACACAGCCTTGCCTGTTACCAGACAAGCGGTGGTCTCTTACACCGCCATTCCACCCTTACCATACCAGTAAACTGATATGGCGGTTTCTTTTCTATTGCACTAGCCTTAGAGTCGCCTCCACCGGACGTTATCCGGCACCCTGCCCTGTGAAGCCCGGACTTTCCTCACCGATTCATCGGCGCGATCATCTGTGCTACTCAACTATGATACTCTACCATGAAATATTCAATTTGTAAACAGACAATTTTTGATTTTATCAAACTTTAAAACAGCTTCCACCAATAAATTCACGAATGATTGAATTTTTTGGTATATCTTCTGAACTTACTCCTAAAAAATAATCCAGGAATTTCAGCAAACGTTTTGCCTCTAAGTATTCCTTACAGTCACGATCAATTCCAAATAAAATCGGCTCTGCATACTGCTTCAACACCGATAACTCATAGATCAATGCAGAATTAAACATACAGTCTGCATCCTCCTGATAAGGGAAGATATTCTCTTCCTCACCACGGCGTACCGAAGGCCACATAGCGATTGTATCTTTTGCTGAGGTTCCTCTCGTTCTTGCATCTCGGACCATGCGTCGGATCAAGCGTCCGTCCGTCGTAGGGATACGGTTATGTTCATCGATATTCAGCTGTGTTAATGCACTGATATAGATTTTGAATTTACTCTCTCTTGGAAGAGAATAGCTTAATGCATCATTTAGTCCATGGATTCCTTCAATAACTAGAATATCCTCTTTTCCAAGCTTCTTAAAGTTTCCTTTATATTCCCTTTTTCCCGTCTTAAAATTGAAGGTTGGCAATTCCACCGTTTTGCCGCTTAGAAGATCGGTCATATCTTTATTGAACTGTTCGATATCAATTGCCTGAAGCGATTCAAAATTATAATTGCCAAACTCATCTTTTGGTGTATCTTCTCGATTAACAAAGTAATCATCGACAGCAATTGGATGAGGTTTATAACCTAGGGTACGTAACTGAATTGATAAACGATGAGAGAATGTTGTCTTACCGGAAGACGAAGGTCCCGCAATCATAATAAACTTACGATTGCCCGAAGATTTGATTTTCTCCGCAATATCAGCCAATTTCTTCTCCATTAATGCTTCCTGAACTAGTATGATATCATTGATATTGCCCTGTGTAATCTGTTCATTTAAAGCACCAACTGTCTCAATCTCCATCATCTGTCCCCACTGATTTGACTCCTGAAGCGTACTAAATAAATGAGGTCTTATTTCTAAAGGTTTTACTGTTTTTGGTTCTTTACGGGTAGGCAGTAACAAAACGAATCCTTTTTCATATGG
>JAQXLY010000043.1 GCA_029012365.1 Lachnospiraceae bacterium
GACTAAAAGAAAAATATGGTGAGCATTTTGATGCTGTTGCATTTAAGGGAAATGAAGAAGACATATTACTGACGATTTATAGGAAGTAGACATTTTTCCAATGCAGGAAATATTAATTTATCTAGCAGCTTCATGATGGGAGAACGTTAAAGCAGTATAATTATACCCTCTACCTGCTAATCAAAGAGCTTTACTTCTGTGACTGACACGGGCACAGAAACAAAGCTCTTTTTGTCTGCTTCAAAACCGGCGACCAGAATCCCAGTCCCCAACTTTTCACAGACCCGCAGATAGAGGGTATAACACACTAGACTTTGCAAGCAAAGTCCGTGTGCCAAAGAGGGGCGTTGCCCCCCCTTTGGATTCCCCCTTGTTTTTCGGTCCCTCGGACAAACAAACCGACTTTGCCGGTTTGATATCCTTGTCCCGAAAAAATAAAGAAGCACCGTCGCCATCTTCAAAGGGGATGTTGACAGTGCTTCTTTATATTTATCCAAAAGTTGTTTTCTGCAATACCGTGTAAGCGTGAGTTGTGGTATAGTATCTTTAACTAAGGGAACCTCCGGTTTCCCATTTTGAAACCGCCTTATCGCTTACACCAAGCCGCTCTGCCAGCTCTGACTGCGTCATACTGTTTTGCTCACGCAGCTCCTTAATCATCGCACCTGTAATATAACTGTTCATTTCTTTTTCCTCCTTCTCCCACAGTATATCTTCTCTATGGAAAGAAAGCTACCTACGCAGAGTAGAGACTTGCTCCTTTATACCGTATACTCCGACGGATGCCTCACTCTTTTCACTTCATACGGTGGACTGTTTTTGGTTCTTTTTCGATTGTAAATCACAGAATTATTAATAATTTCGTGATTTGAATCACACTTTTATTAGTTTTTACATGACTATCCTCTCAAGAACAAGCGACACACCGACCCCAAGACCCGCTGCCAGCAGAATCAATTTCACGGAACTCATCTTTTTCTTTTTTATGTACAGCATCCCGAAATAAATGCCTGCAAGCAACACAAATATAATCACAGAAACCACATCCACCCGGAACTCCCGTAATCCGGCATATCCTATTGCCTTAATAAAAAGCAGACTTCCCGTAGATAAAATAAGTCCTACAACAACAGGCTTTACCCCACGCATAAAGCCCTTAAAATACTTACTCTGCGTCAGATTTCTCATCACGGACGCAATCAGCAGAATAATGAAAAACGACGGAAGCACCACGCCAAGCGTAGCAACAAGACTTCCCCAAAGACCGCCCTGCGTTGCACCGATATAGGTTGCCATATTTACCGCAATCGGTCCCGGCGTGGACTCGCACACGCCGATTAAATCATAAAACCCGCTCTCCGTCAGCCACCCGTGGTTTCGCACCGTCTCTTCAATGAGCGGTATCATGCCGAAAGCACCGCCGAAGCAGAACAAGCCAATCTTAAAGAACTCCAGAAAAAGTGTCAGGTAAATCATTTCTCCACCTCCCGTTTCGAGGTGAATACACCGTAAAACAATACGCCGAATATGCCTCCCATTAAAATCAACCAGACAGAGCTGAACGAAACCGAGAAAAGCTCAAACAAAATCATAAGGCAAAACGTGGTAACAAAGGTTATCCTCGGTACTGCTCTTTTTTCGAGCTTCCGGAGCATTTCAACTCCTGCACGTAAAATCAGAAACGCCACGGCACATTTGATTCCCGTAAAAGCATATCCTACATACTTGTTCTCCATAAAAGCATCCAGAAACAGTGAAATTAAAAATAAAATCACGACTGACGGCATTACAACGCCGAGAGTTGCCGCGACGCTCCCCGCCACGCTTTTTCGTTTATACCCCACAAAGGTGGCAAGATTGATGGCAATCGGCCCCGGCGTGGATTCCGCAACCGTGATAATCTCCATCAGCTCCTCGTCCGAAAGCCATTTCTTTTGTTCCACCACGGTTTCCTTAATTTGTGCAATCATGGCATAACCGCCGCCAAAGGTAAACAGCCCGATTTTTGCAAAGGTAAAAAATAACTCAGACAACATTACGTTTCCCCCAAATGAATTTTAAATCCTGTTACATATTCAGCCTAATCTTAACACATCTGTCATTCTATTTCAAATCCTTACCCAGACGTGAACAGATTCTACGAGAATAAAATACTGTAAGACAGGAAAAAGAGGCTGTCACATTAATGTGCGCAACAGCCCCTTTTTCCTGTTATACAGCCTACCCCTTCACCGCGCCGGACAGCCCCTCGGCATAGTAGCGTTTGGTAAATAAAAACAACGCTGCAATCGGAATCGCCACGCAGACCGCGCCTGCCGCAAACCGGGTGTAATAATGGTACACATATTCCCGCTCCAACATACTCCAGAGGCCGATTGCCACCGTATAATACCGGCTGTCGGCACCCGCAATGACTCTGGCAAAAATGAAGTCCAGCCACGGTGCCAGAAAGGATGTGATAATCGTGTAGACGATGATAGGTTTGGAAAGCGGAATCGTAATCCGGTAAAATATCTTAAACCGGGATGCTCCGTCAATCATTGCCGCTTCATCCACACTTTTCGGTATCGTATCAAAAAAGCCCTTCACAATGTAAAAGCCAAGACCCGTGCTGGCGGAATACACCAAGACCAATGCAACCAGCTTCATCACACCCTCGGTCAGATTAATTCCCTTTAATATATAATACACCGCAATCATGGACATAAAAGCCGGGAACATCCCAAGCACCAGAGCAATATTCATAAAAGGCTTTCTCAGCTTAAAGCGCATCCGGGACATCGCATAGGATACCGACAGCACAAAAACGGTAGAGATAATGCAGGTAAAAACAGCCACAATCAGGGTATTTGCAAACCACCTCGGGAAATTCAGCACATCCGTTTCCGTAAACAGACGCGTATAATTGGCAAAGGTGATTTTCTTTGGGAAAAACGTCGTAAAATACGAGCCAGGCTCCCCACGGAGGGATGTCATCACAATCCAGAAAATCGGGAACAGCCAGATAAGCGCCAGCACGGCAAGAAGCACATGTAAAAGAACCGTGCGAAGCCCTTTCCTTCGTTTCAGCCTACCCCGCGTACCTTGCACAGTGTCCACAGCCGATGCCGTCCGAATACCGGCACCGGACACATTTTCTGCAGCATTCTTTCTCACTGAAATCCCTCCTCATTCTTATAGGCAGCGGTTCTGCGGTAAGCCGCCAGCGAAATCACAATAGAAATCACAAAGGTTAAGATACCGATGACCGCACCGTAGCAATAATCTTTATTATCAATCGTAAGCTTGTACAGCCATGTTACAAGCAAGTCCGTTTTCCCTGCCGTTCCCCGGTAATATTCCATGGTAGCAGGTGCACCGCCAGAAAGCAGGTAAATGACATTAAAATTATTGATATTAGTAATGAATGTCGTAATCAATGTCGGCGCCGTCACAAACAGCATATACGGAAGCGTAATCTTAAAAAAAGTAACCCTTGCATTTGCTCCGTCTACTCTTGCCGCCTCATAAAGCTCCGCGGGAATATTCTGCAAAATCCCCGTAGTTGTCAACAGGGTATAAGGAACTCCGACCCAGATATTCACAAGGATAATGGTAACTCTTGCCCATGTGGCATTTGTAAAAAAGGGCAGGGCCGCATCCGGTGCAATCAGTCCCCATTCTCTCAGCAATACATTGGTCGCACCGTTTGGCTGCAAAAGTGTCCGCATGGTAAGGAGAGTCACAAACTGCGGTACAGCAATGGACAAAATAAAACAAAACCGCCAAAAGCCCTTCCACCGTACCGGCTTACTGTTAATCAGGATTGCAAGCAGCATACCGAGAATATAATTCAAAAAGGTTGCAAAAATCGCCCAGGTAAAGGTCCATCCGAGTATCGGCCAGAAGGTTCGTCCGAAGGCTCCGTCAAAATCCAGTACCGTTCGGAAATTATCAAGTCCCACCCAGGTAAACAGCTTTCCGGGCACCTGATGCTCCCTGTCATAGTTCGTAAAAGCCATACTCATCATAAAAACGAGTGGCAGGACTGTAAAGACCAGAACTCCGAGTACCGGAAGACAAAGGAGAGTCCGGTGAAGCCTTCCGTTTAAATGGCTCTCGATCTCCTCGCGGAAATCCGGAACGTGTCGCCCCGCCCTTGCAAGCTCCTCTGCCCGGTATGCAGAGCGCACAACCGCTCTCCAGAATACCAGAAACGCAGCCGTCAAAAAAACAAAGATAACACCGGATAACAGGATTAACAACGAGTTGTCGCCTGCCTCATACACAAATATCCCCTGCGCTTCGTCCCAGACCTTTTCCTGCGTTTTTGTTCCGAGCGTCGGAAGCTTCTCCAGTACCGCAAGTCCTGTTCCGAAAAAATAAATCCAGTACGCAGCCGCAATACACAAAAACAAGATACCCTTTATCACCTGCCCGCGTCTGAT
Organism: Lachnospiraceae bacterium; assembly: GCA_029012365.1. Classification (GTDB taxonomy): domain Bacteria; phylum Bacillota; class Clostridia; order Lachnospirales; family Lachnospiraceae; genus SIG307. The sequence continues at coordinate 4,428 of JAQXLY010000043.1, forward strand.
ATTTCCGAGTCCCGGCACAAGCAGGGAAAGCTTTGTAAAGATATCACCCTTCACAAGAGCTTTCAGAAAACCCGCTTCACCGATAACTACACCCTGTTTTGATTTTTTCATATTACCACCCTGCTCCCGCATTCAATGCTTCCTCGAGCTGTTTCGTCCGTTCCGCGGCATTCTCCTTCGTTATCGTTCCGTTATAGATTTCCTCCGCAAAGGTTTCTACAATCCGGAACCAGTTCGTAATTGCCGGAACGGTAGGCTGTACCACGGAAGTGTGTAATACAACCGCATTCTCCGCCTCTGCCACAGGACTTCCCAGTACCTCCTCCGAAGCTGCCAGACTTACATTCACCGGTGTCACACCACGGTATTCAAAACGGTCACGCTGCACGCTCTCACTCCCCAGATACAGTGCGAGTGCCACAGCCGCCGCCATATTCTGACTGCGTGGATTTACCCCTACTGCCTTGGAGCCGGTAAACTGCCGCATGATACCGGACACACCGTTGTCAAAGGTAACAGACGGAAGCTCCGCCGTCGCAAAATCATCTCCGAGGGCTTCCCTGACGGCTTTGGCTTTCCATGAGCCGGACACTAAGGATGCCAGTGTACCGTTTGCAAGACGGGTAATGGAATCGTCACCGGATTCTACATGGAACCGAGGATTCTTTACAAGGTCCACCAGATATTCCGTCACAAAGCCGAAATTGCCGATGTCGGTTCCGGCTGCCTCATCCGTTCCGTCAGGTCCGTAAAGCGTAAAACCGCCCGCATAATAAAACTGCTCGATATACCAGCTGTCCGTAAGCTCAAACCCAAACGCTGCAGTGCCGTTTCCCAAATCCTTATCAAGCATTGTATTTAAAGACTTCACCTCATCCTCCGACAGCATACCTTTGTTATAATACAAAAGCAGGGTATTCGGCGTATACGGGACACCGTATACCGCATCCTCATAGGTTACGCTGCGAAACATAATATCATTATTTGTATCACGGATGGTTTGAAGTGCAGACCCGCCAAACTCTGCCAGGGCTCCCGCACCGACCAGAGTGGAAATCTGGTCATTGGCATACATATACACATCCGCTGCCGCATCCAGATCCTTTGTCACCACATCCCGTGCGTCCTCCTCGGAACAGACCCCGTACCGGAACGTAATGTCCCATTCCGGATGCGCATCATCAAACTCCTTGCACCATTTTGCAAGCAGACCTCCCTGCACACCCTCCTGAGGTGCCTGATCCTCTGCCGGAGACCATACCGTAAGCGTAATTTTCTTTGTCTCTCCCGTACCCTCCTGCCCGCCGGACGACTGATTTCCGGGCGGCGTTGCAGCATTCCCTCCTGTTCCACCGTTTCCGTCGTTTCCCTGATTTCCTTTGCAGGCGCACCCGGTAACACCGCCCACAAGCATCCCGCAGGCAAGCAGCAACGCCACTATCCTTTTCACTATCTTCCACTGTCCCATACAAATCTACCTCTCATTCTTACAAGTCTTCGTCCTGCGGAAAGCCATTGAAACCATCTCAACAATTTTGCCTGCAAACACCCGCCGGTTACAATGTCGGGAACATATTGGAAACCGAAGAGCTTTATGTGCAGACTTGTATTTGAATTTGTGAGGATGTTAGACTTTCTTATTGTTTCATTCACCTATCAGCAATCCTCGGACATGGAGGTCCGAGGAAATCTCGCACGCAACAGGGAGGTTGCGTAAGAGATGGTTGCGTCATCTTCTACGCATCAACCCTGAAACAATTAGAAAGACTTACATCCAAGCCCATGAAAATACAAGCCTGCACATAAAACTCTTCGCTCACACAAGGCCCTCCCGACATTGGAACCGGCGGAAGCAATTGAAACAAAAACCGCCGGACGGAGACTTGCGTGTTCTACGCATCTAGTCTAACCGTTCTGACGGTAAAATATACTGATTTTGATTGTTTGTGTCGCACGACAAGTGACAAATTTCAATCTGTAATTGGTAGACATACTCATAGATGGTATGTATACTGATGATATAATCAAAACGAAGTTCATGATATAATCAAAAAAGGAGATCTACTTATGACTCTGGGAAATAAAATACAAGAGATACGATTAGCGCGCGGCATGAGCCAGGAACAGTTTGGAGAATTACTAAATACAACCAGACAAACAGTATCAAAATGGGAATTGGATCAAGTTGTTCCTGATTTAAAAAATATTATTGCTATCAGCAGGCTTTTCTGCGTTTCAACGGACGCCCTTCTTTTGGAAGTGTCTAATTTCCAAAATGTTGGTGTGAGATTTGCATGTGGCACATATCGTAGTAACAGTTCTGAAATAGTTGAAACGGAAAAGGTAGCTATCTGCTATTATAGTCGCGGAAAGTATATTATGGGAGCGAAACTATTTGTCGGAAGCGGTGATGTGAAGCATTTGGTTTCTGTATGTGAAAAAGAATGAAACAATGTATGAGAGATTTGTCTAGTAGTAGTGGGTGGAGAAGAAATTCCGATTTTACATTATTTGAATGTGATTCTTGCCAATTTATAATAAAAACATTGACACCCTATAAAGTAGGGTGTCAATATAATAATATACAAAAGGGAAAGGTAATATTTATGACAAGAACATTTATTGAAGTACCATTATTTTCCAAAAGATGGAAAGAATGTATTAAAGAAATTAGCGAAATCATTGAAGGAGGAAGCAGCTAAAAATAGGAGGCGATTTCTATGAGTTCATTGTTTGATGATTTGAAGGAAGGTCTTGAAGAGGCTATTGCATATGAAAAAGGAACCGGAAAAGCAAAAGAAAAGACTTATATGATTTTACCTGTAAAGGAATATGATAGTAAGGAAATTCGTGACATTCGGATGAAAGCAGGAATGACACAGAGTGTATTTGCATCATATATGGGTGTGTCAATCAAGACTGTAGAAGCATGGGAAGGTGGAAGAACTCATCCGACGGGACCGGTGTTTAGACTTCTCGATATCCTTTCCGCAGGGGAGGATGTGAAATATATTGTAGCTAAATAAAGGGGCAACTTATTCCGCCCCTTTATCTCTGTTATGGTAAATTTTTTCTGTGTAATGCTTGTCCTATACATTCTTCAGTTAACACTCGCAAAGCTCTTCCTCCTCCGGAAGAATCGGATTTTTATTCTGTCTGCGGTACATCCGGGCAAGGGTCTGGTACTGCGCTACATTAATCTTCTCGTACTGCTCCTTTTTCATGCGCCACTGCCAGTTCCCTCCGAGAGTAGACGGAAAATTCATACGCGCTTCATTACCGAGTCCCAGCAGATCCTGCATCTGGAAGATTGCCGTATGCAGGGAAGTACGATAGGTTTCCCGAATCAGGGCTTCTTCCACAGACTCCTGTCTGCCGATACCGAAATATTCGCAGATTCTCCCCATATCCCAGTCAGACTTGCCGGAAAGAGCGCCGTGCAGGGTTTCGTTATCGTGGGTACCGATATACGCAATGCTGTTATTCGACGTAAAGTTATGCGGTAAATACGGATTATCCGGCGTACAGTCCAAGGCAAACTCTAACACCTTCATCCCCGGATAATTATTTAGCTGCATCAAATCAATGACCGGCTGCGTGATTACGCCCAAATCCTCCGCTATAATCTTTCCGTCGCCGACCGCTTCATTGATGATGCGGGTCAGCTTCTCGCCCGGTCCCTTTTTCCACTCACCGTCAATGGCCGTCTCACACTCTGCAGGAATCGACCAATAATTCACGATTCCGATAAAATGGTCTATCCGAATCACATCATACCGCGCCGCGGAAATCTCCATGCGCTTTCTCCACCATGAGAAATCCTGCTCCTCCATCACATCCCAGCGATAGAGCGGATTGCCCCAACGCTGTCCGGTAGCGGAAAACAAATCCGGCGGCACTCCCGCAATATTGATTTCTCTGCGAAGAGCGTCCAACTCAAACAAATCGTAATGCGCCCATACATCGGCGGAATCCATTGCCGTATAAAGCGGAATATCTCCGATAATAGCGATTCCCTTCTTTTTCGCATAGTCCCTAAGACGGTTCCACTGCTCGTCAAACTTAAACTGGCAGAACATATAGTAGCCGATTTCCCCGGAAAGCTCTTTTTCTGCTTTCGCAAGAGCCTTTTCCTCATGCAGGCGAAGCGGCAGCTCCCATTCCTGCCATGGCTGCCCTCCAAGGGAGTCCTTGATTGCCATAAACAACGCATAGTCCTTCAGCCAGTACTCATTTTTCCTGCAAAACTCCGTAAACTCTTCGGTGTCCTCATGCTTGCTGTTACGGTAAGCAATATGAAGCACCTCGCGACGTCCCTCATACAGCGCACCGTAATCTACCTTATCCGTATCCTCTCCCCAGAAAACCTCATTACACTCCTCCACGGAAAGCAGCCCTTCCTCAATCAGGGTCGGCAAATCAATAAAATACGGATTTCCCGCGAATGCAGAGAAGGACTGATACGGGCTGTCCCCGTATCCGGTAGGTCCTACCGGAAGTACCTGCCAGTAAGAAAACTCCATTTCTCTTGCAAAATCCACAAAGGCAAGGGCTTCCTTACCAAGTGTACCGATACCGTAAGGTCCCGGAAGGCTGCTGATTGGCATCAGAATACCTGCACTCCGTTCCCAGTTTTTCTCAGTTTCCATATAAAATCCCCTTTCCATTTATTCCGGCAATGTCTTGAAAGCACTGATTCTATCCACATTTTCTCAGAACCACGCATATGATACATCATAGTCTGACGCTTATATATGCTTTCTATACGAGTAACTTAATCATACTCTAAGCTAAGGATTGCGTCAATCTGTCTTTTAACTTTTCGATTTCTTCCGGTGCCTGTAAAATGTCAACTGACATAGTTACCGACTTATCACGCGTAGTAATTTCCACCTTTCCCTCCTTTAAATTACGAGGGCTCACTACCACCCGAATCGGAACTCCAAGCAAATCCGCATCCGCAAACATCTGTCCCCCACGGATTCCGTCCCGGTCATCATAAATGACCTCCAGCTTCCGCTTCATAAGCTCATCATATAAGGAGTCCGCCACTCTTTTCGTCTCTTCATCATCCGGGCGGATACAACAGATATGAACCTCCCACGGAGCAACGGAAATCGGCCAAATCGGACCATACGCATCATGCTTCGCCTCACAGATTGAGGCAGCAAGCCGTCCTACACCGATTCCGTAGCAGCCCATAATCGGATAATGCTTTGCGCCCTCCTTGTCCACATACTGCATATTCATGCTCTTTGTATACTTCGTTCCGAGCTGGAAAATATTACCCACCTCGATACCGCGCTTAATTGTTAAAGCATGCTTTCTGCAGCACGGACAGATACCGTTTTCCTTTACCTTTGAAATATCCGCATAAGTTACATTCTCCAAATCCCGCTCTATATTAAGACCGGTATAATGATACCCTTCCCTGTTTGCGCCGGCTACCAGATTATCGATTCCCCTAAGCGATACGTCAAGGACATACGTCACTTTGTCAGAAATACAATACGGACCGATATAGCCTGCCACAAGAGGGGAGTCCTCCGCTATCTCTGCCGGATGAAGCTCTGCTCCGATGTAATTTCGAAGCTTTGTCTCATTCACCTCATAATCTCCTCTGACGAATGCCACTACAAAGGAATCATCCTCATTCCTCTGATACACTACAGCCTTGCAGGAGGTTTCCGCATTACTGTTCAAAAATGTGCACACATCCTCAATGGTTTTACAATGCGGTGTCTCAATCATACGAAGCTCTTCCACAGGCTTCTTCGGTATATTTTCTACAATGCTTTCCGCCGCTTCCATATTGGCTCTGTAATCACATTCCGTACACAGTACGATGGAATCCTCACCGACCTCATTTAACAGCATATACTCATGAGACAGGCTTCCGCCCATCATTCCGGAATCCGAGGCAACCGTGATTACCTCCGGCAGACCTACACGACCGAAAATCCTGTTATAAGCATCATAGCACTTTTTATAGTATTGCTCCAAATCCTCCTGTGATGTATGAAACGAGTAGGCATCCTTCATCGTAAACTCACGCACGCGAATCATTCCTGCACGCGGTCTTGCTTCATCCCGGAATTTTCTCTGAATCTGATAAATCATAAACGGATACTGCTGATAGGACTGTCCGTAATCCTTTACGAGCTGGACCGCTGCCTCCTCATGCGTCATTCCAAGCACCATTTTTGACCGGTTCCTGTCCTCAAAACGCACCAGCTCACTTCCGATACTTTCATAGCGGCCCGACTCGTGCCAAAGCTCTGCCGGCATCACAACCGGAAACAGCACCTCCTGCCCGTACCATCAGGGCATGACTGTCAATCACACAGTCTGCCGGTTTCTCCTTGAATCTCTGTCCCACAAGATTTTTCAGTTTCATAATAAATCCCTCCTTTTCGATAAAAAAACGTCCCAAGTATATTTCTATACTTAGGACGAATCAAATCCGCGTTACCACCCAACTTCAGATACCATCTGCGCTCACTGCAGGCTATTACCCGCACGTCTCTGATAACGGTGACCTCCGGCAGAAGTTCCCGACACCCGTCGGTATTCCCTCCTGCTACTCATAGACCGGTTCGATATCACAGCATCCAAAGTCTCGCACCATCCGACTTCTCTCTGAGGACTTTTGATATCTACTATTTCTACTCGTTGTATTTTCCAAGATATTTTTTCCATGTCCACATTCTATCATGTATCCTTTTAAAATGTCAAGTCAGAACGTCAGACATTTGCGAATGAATAAAATCTTTGATTTCGTGTAAAACTTAGCTTGTAAAATCTTCGATTTTGTGATAATCTTGTTATATAAAATCTTTGATTTTGTGTATTTTTAGCACTTATAAAGTCTTAATTATGTGTCCGGGAGGCGCTTATGAAAAGAAAAATCTATGAAAAACTGATTACGTGGAAGCGTGAAAGCGCAGGAAAAACGGCATTATTAATCGACGGTGCCAGACGTGTCGGAAAAAGCTACGTGGCTGAGGAATTTGCTAAAAATGAATACGAGTCCTACATCCTTGTGGACTTTAACCGCGCAAGCAGCGAAATACTCGACTTGTTTGACCGCTACCTTGATGATTTGGACACCTTCTTTTTATTCCTGACCCGGTATTATAACAAAAAATTGATTCCGGGAAAGTCTCTTATTATTTTTGATGAGGTACAGTTGTGTCCCCGTGCCCGTGCAGCTATCAAGTTTCTTGTTGCGGACGGTCGGTATCATTACATCGAAACCGGTTCTTTGGTTTCGATTAAGAAAAACGTGAAGGATATTGTTATCCCTTCCGAGGAACGCCATATCAAAATGTTTCCGATGGATTTTGAGGAATTTCTCTGGGCTTTGGGTAATGATTCTCTGATGGATTTGATTCGGGTATGCTTTGAAAAGACACAGCCTCTCGGTCAGGCACTCCACAGAAAGGCAATGGACTATTTTCGCCAGTACCTTATTGTGGGCGGTATGCCGCAGGCCGTTTTAGAATATATCGAAACCAGGGATTTTGAGCGGGTGGATGCAATTAAGCGGGATATTCTTGAGCTCTACCGCGCAGACATCGTGAAGCATGCAGAAGGGTATGAGTTAAAGGCAGAAAGCATCTTTGACGAGATTCCTGCACAGCTCCAAAAGCACGAAAAAAAATTTAAACTGTCTGCACTGAAAAAGGAAGCCCGCTTTCGCGATTATGAGGATGCTTTTTTCTGGCTTACGGACGCTATGATTGTAAATGCATGCTATAATACCACGGAACCGAGCATCGGTCTGAAGCTCAATATGAACCGCATGACCATGAAGTGCTATATGGCAGATACAGGACTCCTTATCAGTCACGCATTTGATGAAAATACCATTGTGTCAGAGGAGCTTTATAAGAAACTGCTTTTTGATAAGCTGGAGGTGAACAACGGTATGCTGGTTGAAAATATTGTGGCACAGATGTTGGTCGCAAAGGGACATAAGCTCTATTTCTACTCCAACCCGTCCAACAAAGATGCAGACTCAAAAATGGAAATCGACTTTCTGATTTCAAAAGGCAAAATCACCTCCGGACACAATATCTCACCAATCGAAGTAAAGTCCGGCAAGAATTACACATTAATCTCCCTAAGAAAGTGTATCAGAAAATATAAAGAACAGTTACACACCCCGTATGTGCTTCATACCTCAGATGTGAAGAAAGAAGACGGCATTGTGTATCTTCCTCTGTACATGACCGGGTGTTTATAAGAATTTAAGTGTTGAACAAAGAATCTCGCTTGCGAGATTCTCCGCCTGCGGCGGGTCGCTTCAAGCGACTCTTTCCAAACCGCCGCAGTGCGATCCTCGCGGAGCGTTTTTTGCTTTATAGGAAATTGCGCAATTTCCTATAAAGTAAAAAAGGGGACCGCGCATTCTGTCACAGTCCCCTTTCAAACCATTTCGTTTCCTTTTAAGGATACACCGAATGACTCCTCGTTTCCTTAAAACTGCTCCAGCCACTGAACCATCAATTCCCTTGCTGCTTCGAGGTCCTCCGGCTCATAAAGAATCATCAGATGATAGAATACCGCACCGTCTGCCAGGTAGCCTTCCAGATAACGGTTCCCCTCCTCCTGCTCTTCGAAAACAAGAACCGCGTTCCTTCCGCTTCCCGTCGTATACTCTTCCTTCCGGTAGCTCTCCTTCCAGTCTGCCTCTTCTACATGTTGAAAACCCCCGCCATGATACTCAAAGGGACATTCCGTGGTATAAATGGAGGCAGTTTCATGCATCCGAATCTCCTGCGTTTTATGAACCTTATAATCCTTAAACAGAGCCACTTCTCCAAGTTCTCCGTCCGTGGTTCCGATGACACGTACACATACCTCGTCCGGCGTTCCCCATACATCAGTTTCCCTAAGTCCCGCATAGCCGATGTATGCTCTGGCCTCCTCTACGGACGCATACTCCTTGATCCAGCTCGGATACTTCTGGCTGTAATTCTCTTCTGCCATCTGCGCAAGCAGAAATTGCTTTACCTCTGTGACTCCGCCCGTAAACTCCTCTGCCGAAACCCGTTCGGTTTCCACCTGAAGCAGGTATCCCGGCAGCTTTTCATTCTGGCTGGCTGTAAATTGAAATACACCCAGACCTGCCGCATATGCCACCCCTCCGCCAAGCAGAAGCACGGAAGCAACAGCGGCCACTGCATATTTTACCGCACGCTTTAATGTGAACTCTTTTTTCTTCATTTCCAACACCTTTCCGAGCAACGCTTCCGGTGCATGGATTTCATCATACAGCTGCTTTATGGATTCTTTTTCCTTCATACAATCACGCCTCCTTAAGCTGTGCCCTTAACAGTTTTCTTGCACGGACAAGTCGGGTTCTGACAGTCGCTTCCCTGATATGTAAAATCTCTGCTATTTCCTTCGTGGAATACCCCTCGTAATAAAACAGATAAATCACTATGCTGCATTTTTGCGGCAACTGCTTTATCGCTTCATACAGGTCACTGCTCTCCTTCATTGTAAACTCCGGTTCCTTCGAAATAGCATCCATGGAATCTACATTTTTTCTCCAGAAGGAGGAAAAAAAGCTGTTGCATTCATTGACGCATACACGAATCAGCCAGCGTTTTTCGTGTTCCGCATCCGCGAACGAATCCCGCCTGGAAAGCAGCTTTACAAAGGTTTGCTGTACAATATCATCCGCGTCTGCCGGGTTTTTGGTATAGCTGACTGCTATCCTGTATATCGTATCCATATGCTTGCGAACGATGCGCTCATAGTCGGCCCTGTCCAAACCCTCATCTCCTTTGTCCGTTATTTTCTGAAAGGCCCTTCACTCTATAAACGGTCCGGGGCGGTAAAATGTGCGAAAAAATTTATAAAAGAATCAAAGCACATACTCTGTCATACAGTCATACCACTCTACATAAGTTTCTCCGTTAATGATAAGCCGCTCATTTTCCGGCAAAAGCTCTGTCCATTTCTTTCCATAACGGTCAAATGCCCAGTCATCCCGGTTAAAGCGGCGCCAGAGAATGGTTCTGCCGTTTTTATCAAGAAACTGTTCCGATACCACACCGGAATTATAGGTTTCGATATCCATCACGCATACGGTATCATAGCTTTTCCCATTTATCTTCACGGTATACCGTCCTACAATGTCAAGAAGGAACTCCTTCTTCTTACTTGTCACGAAGTTTCCGCTCCGTGTAATGTCTCCCTTCGGTGCAAGGTTCGTTTCATTTCCGCAGTTATCCTCTCCGAATCCCCAGTTCGGCATAAATGCGTCTCCGTCCAGGAAGGTAATATAATTTCGTACATCGCCGTCTGTTCTCATCGTCGCCTTTCCGGTCACTTCCATATCATCACCTCCTTGTCTACATTAAGCATTGAAATCGATTTCATAGATAAAGACGTTTTTTTAGCCGGAAAGGTTCAATAGAAAAAAAATCCGGTTGTGGTAAAATTTAGGTGTTCAAAGTCTTAATAATTACACAAAGAAACCCTTTATGGACATTTTAAACACCTTTACACTGAAAAGTAAAGTCTGAAAAGTCTCAGTGGCTTCATCTATTCTTTGCATTTCAAGCCAAAAAAAAATACATTTCAGGCAATGAATGACACAAAACGTAAAATATATGTTATAATAGTTAAAAATATTACTTCTGTACAAAGGAGAGAGTATGAAAAAAAAGAGTATATTCAAACAAATGCTGATACCGATGATTGCAATTGTAGCATGTCTTGCCATCACTTTTCTGGTAATTGTGGCAACCTTTTTCAGTTCCTTTTATGAAAAAGAGATACATAGCAGAAATCAGGACAAGGCAAGACTGATGGCAGGTGAGATTTCCACTTTCGTGGACGGTGCCTATTCGGTTACGGAGGAGCTTTCGGTAAATCCCAGTATTCTGACGATGGATACGGAGATTCAAACACCGATTCTTGCGGATTGTGTGGCAAGAAATACCTATCTGGAGCTTTTATATATTCAGGATACAACGGGAATGCAGACCGGCCGCTCTTCAGGAAAGCTGGCGGACCGTTCCAACCGTTGGTGGTTTATCCAGACTATGAAGGAACAGAAGGCATTTGTGTCCAAATCCTATTATTCCGTAAATACCGGAATGCCGTGTGCCTCTATCTTTTTCCCGATGTATGATGAGGATAAGCTGCTTGGTATTTTTGCGGTAGATTTAAAGCTGGACTATTTGCAGAGTATTATTGAAGAGTTCTCCGATGTGAACCGGGGGGAGATTTCTTTTGTTATTGATGGTGAAGGAGTTGTGGTTGCACATCCGGACAGTTCAAGAATAGCAGAGCTTTATAACTATAAAGCTCTGACGAAAACAGTATCCTTAAAGGATGCCAACGGAATTCCGGTCACGGATGACAGCGGCAATATTTTAACAGAGGAACAATCATTTGAGATTTCTGAGGATTACAAATCTTTGATTGAAGCAGTAATGGGCGGAAACAGCGGAACAACGGTATTGAAAGAGGACGGAAAAACCTATTATGCCGGATATGCACCGATTACCCTTAAAGGAGCGTCGGATTCCTGGTCCGTTATCACCTTGCAGGAGAAATCCGTTGCCATGAGTGCTTTTGTAAAGATTATTGCAATATTGGTACTATTAGTGGCAGTGACAATTATTGCGGCAGTTGTTTTTATTACCATGCTTGCAAGAAAGCTTACAAGTCCGATTGTTTCTCTGAACAGGTTAATCGGAGCTGCTTCCGAGGGAGATTTTACACAAAGAGCGGATGAAGATAATAAAAATGAACTGGGAACACTTGCAAAAAGCTTTAACCGAATGACAGAGAAGATTTCAGGTATCTTTAGAAATATTACCTTATTTACCGGGGAAGTGGTGGAAAGTGCGGGAAGCTTACAGGCAATCGAGGAGGAATTGGGTGCTATTAATAAATCGGTTCATGAGATTTCTTCGGGTGCGGAGGAGCAAAACAGAGATGTGGCGCAGGTGACCGATAAAACGAAGGATATGGAACAGCGTTTCCTGCAGCTGAATGAGCAAAGCAGTGCGTTGCTGGCAGATGCAACCTCCTCCATGGATTCCGGTAGGCAGGGATCTGCCAATGTGGAGGAATTAAAGAGACAGAATGAAAGTACAATCGAGATGATGCAGGAGTTTTACCGGACGATTACAACCCTGGAGGAGCAGTCGGGTAAAATAGCGGAGATTCTTAATACGATTACAGACATTGCATCCGAGACTCAGCTTCTGTCGCTTAATGCAAGCATCGAGGCGGCTCGTGCCGGGGAACACGGACGTGGCTTTGCAGTGGTTGCCGAATCTATCGGGAAGCTGGCCGAAGACTCTACAGAGGCTACGTCAGACATCGAGCAGATTATTTCCGGCTTATCCCGCGATATTTCCGCTACAGTGACTAATATTGAACGAATGAAGGAAAAGATTGACAGCCAGTCCGGTGCGGTTCATGCGGTTGAGGAAGCGTTTGCAAGCCTTGAGAGCCTGAACGGTAAAACAACGGAGGGAGTAAAGAATGTAGAGAATCTGGTTGCGGAAATGTATCAGATTAACCGGTCGATTGTGGAAGCGATTGAGCGTATCAGTGATGTTTCAAAGAGTACGGCGGAACTCACGGAACAGTCCTCCGATTCTTTACAGCAGCAGTTTGACGGGATAAGGAATGTTGCAGAGAAAATTAACCGTTTATCAGAGGTGTCTAAGGACATGGAGAATGATATGACGAGGTTTAAGATTTAAGGAAAATGCCCCCCTCGCATTTCGCAAATTACGTTTAAAATACAATTTGCAAAACACTTGACTTTATGATATATTTGAACTGGGGAAACACTGAATTAACCGGTGCTTCCCCAGAACTCTTTTGACCGAAAGTGAGGTGCTATAATGCTTGAGAATAAACTCGGAATAGATAATTCTGCCGAGCTTGCCCGTGAGGAAGAACGCATAAGCAAGAAAAAAGCAATCGAATTATTTGAAAAAAACATTCTCGATAATTATGAAGCCGGCAAATTCAGCACGCTTTGCGCCATACATGAATATCTGTTTCATGATATTTACGATTTTGCCGGAAAAATCCGCACAGTAAACCTTGCAAAAGGGAATTTCCGCTTTGCACCGCTTATGTACTTGCAGGCTTCGCTTGAACATATTGATAAAATGCCGCAGTCGGATTTTGATGAAATCATTGAAAAATATGTTGAAATGAATATTGCTCATCCGTTCAGAGAGGGCAACGGCAGAAGTACCCGTATCTGGCTTGACCATATTCTTAAATGCGAAATCGGCAAGGTGGTTGACTGGAGCAAAGTTGATAAAGAAGATTACCTGCTTGCTATGGAACGCAGTCCCATTAAAGATATTGAAATAAAACATCTGCTTGGGAATGCACTTACCAATCAAATAACCAGCCGCGAGGTCTATATGAAGGGCATTGATTGCAGCTACTACTACGAAGGATATACAACTTATAAAGTAAAAGAACTAATCTAAGGAAACACTGATTAATTCAGTGCTTCCTTAGAAGCCTCCGGCAGAACACACAAATTTGCAGCAGCCTTCTCTACGCCATAAACCCTCTTTTCGCTTCATTTACGTTCACATACATCTCGTTTAATGTACCGCGCCCATAGGTAAGCCCCGCATACACCTGCTGGGTATTTTTCATCACCGGTCCGCTTGTATCCTCCTCGCTTACCTTACGGTAGCCCGCAAGAAGCTTTTCAAAAATGTCTTCGACACCCTCTAACAGCTCCGGCTGCTTCTGCACCCTCGCCGCAGTTAATTCACGGTTCGCAAAGATATAAAGACTCATCAGATGATACGAAAGACCGATACTGTAGTCCAGTGCCGACATCAGTTCGTTTACAAAGCGTCCCGCATGGGAAAGCTCCTTTTCATAGGTTTTTGTATCCTCTGCATGAAAGGCTTCCATTGCAGACGCAATATCACTCAAAATAATTTCATACATGATTACAATTAATTCCGTGCGGGATGCCTGCGTTATCCGCATGGAGAATTCCTGTACCAGTTCCTTTTTCATATCAGTCTCCGTTCCGCCGCCAAACTCCGGCATCTTTTGCTACAGCAATGACCGAATCTCCGGTTAACTGTGCCGTCACATCCTACCATTTTTGCCACTCCGACCGCTTTAAAAATACCTTACTAGCTCTGAAGCAGTGACAAAATATTCTGCGGTCTTTCATTTGCCTGTGCAAGCATTGCGTTACCCGACTGTGACAACACCTGCTGCTGGGTATAAGAAACCATTTCCTTCGCCATATCCACATCCTCTACACGGGACAGCGCCTCGGTCAGATTCTCCGCGGAAACATTTAAGCTGTTAATGGAATGTTCCAAACGATTCTGGTATGCACCAAGCTTTGCACGGATGGAAGAAATCTCATTTACCGCATTTTCAAAAATTGTAATGGCTTTTTGTGCCGACTCCTGCGTATTTACATTCACTACCGCGGTTCCGAGTGTATCCGTGTTCACCTTCGGAATCCGCACCTCCATGGTCTGTCCTTCGTTTGCGCCGATTTGCAAATCCATCGGTCCCGCTTTTAATACAGTCACTGTAGCGGTAGCGGTTCCTTCTACCTTAAACTTCATCTTAAAATCATTTACGTCTGTAACCGTAACATAATCACCGTCAATCGAAACCGTTGCGGTCGGTGCAAAACCGCTGGTATAATCTAACTCCACTACCGCATCGGCACCTGCACCGCTCATGCCGGAGGTAATACCGAGAGCCTTCGCCAGAGCTTCATTGGTACAATAAATCTGAACGGAAGCATCATCTCCCATATCCTTACTCTCAAACTGAAAACCTTCCGCATCGGCAACCGTACTCGGCTGCAGCTCTCCTGCCGTGTCTGCCTTTACCGGCGTTACATTAACATCTACAGCAGAACCGGCCTCGCGCAGCTTTTCATAAATATCCGACAGTGTATCCGTTGTCTCAACTTCAATTTCCTTCTCATTAATGGAAATCTTCCCTTCAAATCCCAGTGCCGCTGTTTTACTTGTCGTTCCCGGAATTGTGGTTTCCACCTTTGCTGCCTCCGGCGCCGTACTTACCGTCAGTTTATACTCTGTGATATCCACCGCATCCGACAGGGAAATGAGCTGTATCTTTTCATTATCGGAATAAGAACGGCGATCCACCGTACCGTTTAACAATTTCTTTGTGTTGAACTCCGTCGTCTCCGAAACACGGTTGATTTCGTCGTTTAGCTGGTTAATCTCATCCTGAATGGCTGCCCGGTCCTCATCCGTATTTACACCGTTTGCCGCCTGAACGGAAAGCTCTCTCATACGCTGAAGCATTGCTTCCACTTCATCCAGTGCCCCCTCTGCGGTCTGAATGACCGAAATGCCGTCTGCCGCATTTCGTGCCGCCTGTTCAAGACCTGCAATCTGTGTTTTCATTTTTTCGGAAATTGCCAGACCCGCCGCATCATCTGCCGCACGGTTAATACGATATCCGGAGGAAAGACGCTCTAGGCTTTTATCCAGTGCGCTGTTTGTCTTTCCGAGAATATTACATGCTTTTAAAGCCGAAATATTGTGATTAATTCTCATACTGTCACCTGTTCCTTTCCAAAGCATTCGCCTGACGTTTTCTTACGTCCCTCTTATGCCCGCTCGATTTCCATGATATGAACAAATACCGCTTTGGATGCTGCCAGAAGCTCGGCTGTAGCCGGCTTCCCATCCGTCTGCGGTCCGGTGACATCTCCTTCCTTGTCAATGCCCGGAATACGGTTCACGGTATATTCTTCCGACCTTGTTCCTGTACCGCAATATACCATTGCATCCGTAACTCCCAAATCAAGTAATCTCTCTGTCAGCTCCCGTTTGCTGTGTTCAAGCAGCTCGGTTCCTTCCCGGGAATCACTGCTGACAAAACAGAATATTTGATTATTTTCTATTTGTAAGTCCGCCTGTACATTTCCAAGCCTTACAAGCGGAATCTTTACCGATGCCCTTCCGCCCTCATCATTCTGACTCTCGGTTTGTAAGGTTACCCTCATACTTCGAATGCCCTCTGCCGTTTCAACCGGAAAATCAAAGCACTCTTTGCCCGCGCACTCTCCGCGCAGCTTTACGCCCATCTTAATCTGCTTCAGTGCTTTTACATCCACAGCGGCAGGCTCTCCGGTATTATGCATTGTATCTTCAAGATTTCGTACCGCCTTCTTCAGGTTCCGGTAAAATCCGTCCGCCACCCTGACATCAAACAGGCTCTCCGTACTCTCCACGCCTCCCGCAAAGAGCAACGCTTCCGTTTCACTGTCTGTATCGGAATTTTCCTTACTATCATCCTTATACTGCTTTAACAATCCGCCGAGCCTTCCGTACATTTCCCCGGTTCCGGCAAGAAACTCTTTTGCCGCCTCCACATTATTTGCGGTTACTACAAGACCAAGCCCTTTTAAAAACTCCGGTGCCTGTGCCGCTGTCTCTGCCGTATTTCTAATCTGTTGTACAGCCTGTGCGGTCTCCTCTTCGGTGCGCGCGGTATTCTCTTTATACATCTCATATCCGTCACTAACCGATATATCGGCTATTTTACCCGGAATCTTAATACCTGAAAGAATCTGTGCGTCGATTCTTCCGCTGTTCGGCAGAAGCTCATGTACCTTTCCCATGGTTTCGTCTGCCGAAACATCAATTCCGCCAAGCTTTGCACTGCGCATGGCGGATAAAAGATTTCCGAGCGTCAGGTCTTTTCCGCTGTCCATTACCGCACCGATTGCAGCACCATCCGTCTTTTCCAGCTGATTAAATAAGCGGTACATTCCGATATAGGCCGTCCGCTCCTCCGGCGTAACTCCCGCACTTTTTTCCACCTTAAAAAGATATCTCGCAAACTTCTCCGTATCCTGCTCCAAGCCATCCTCTGTCCGGATTTCGGCTACTCTCTGTGCCAGTGCATCCACAGTTTCCGTTAGCGGATTGATTCCTTCCCTGATTAGCCGGAGTGCCGCTGCCGGATGCATATTTTCAATCAGCCCCGTCACCTTACGGTCATATTCCTTTACCGCATCAATATTCGATGCATTTAACTCAATCGAGTTATATGCAAGGATTCGTACCGCACGCATATTTTCCGCCGAGGCTTCCATTCCCATGGATTTTAACAGCTCTGCGTTTCCTGAAAATGCACTGTTAATGGAATCTCCGTAAGCTGCCTGCGGTCTGGTTCCGAGCACATCATACGCTTCTCCCGCACGCTGCATTTTAGCACCGAGATTACCTCCTGCTGCGGTCAGATTCTCTAATGTGACATCCGCTCTGTTTTCAAAGGTCACGCCGAGAGTATAGCTCGGTGACTTAGAAAGACTGTCCATGTTCTGCATGGTCTTCCGGAACAGCTCCTCCATGGAACGGTTTCCCGAAACGCCTGCCTCATCGGTATAAAAGCGGTAATAATTATTCTCAAGCATCCTAAGTCCGTCTACTACCTTCGCAAGCCCTGAGGTATCGATACGAATGCCCTGCCGTTCCAGACGATACGCGGACTCCGTAGTCATCTTTAAGCGGATTTCTTCCAGTCTCCTCTTTGCACGTACCACGCTGATGTCAAAGTCCATGGAGAACCCGGAAACCTCGGCCAGCACTGCCTGCTCCAGTGTACTCGGACGTGCATTGCTCTTTAAATCATCCTCGGCATAGGCGAGCTCTCCGAAGGTAACATCCTCTTTTGCCGCCTGCCGCATTGCATGACTTAAAACCTCTTCACCGGGTACAGTCTGTCCCGGTTGCAGCTCCTGCACCTTTTCAGCAGCCTTTTTTACGTAGGCACGCTCTACCGTCTCCGGCGTAAAGCCCTTCATACGCTCTACACGCTCGCCCACTTCGGCTTTCGTCAGCAGGGTAAGGCTTGCCTTCGTTGCCTGCTTTCCGTCTGCTATCGCCATAGCCGCCAGCTCCGCCACCTCCTCCGGTGTACGCAGCTTTACATCATTTAACTGCCGCATCCGCTCCAGATTTTCCCCGGTTATCGGAAGTCCGTGTTCCGTCAGCCATCTGGCATTTGAAATATTTTCCTTCGTAACCGGAAGCCCTGCATTCACACAAACCTGATTTGCGGACACGGTTAAACGCTCCCATATCGCATCGGACACCGGAGTTGCCTTTACACTCCCCGCACTGTACTGCGCCAGATAGATATTCTCTATGGTAGGCTCTTTTTCAAACTTAATCATATAATACTGCATGGACTCGGACATTCCGGAAACATTGCCCGCAAATTCCACTGCCTGATACACCTTATTCACGGTCGCATCCGTCACCGGCACCCCGGCATTAAGAAGCTTTTCCGCAATATACTCCGCTGCCGGATTACCTTTCAATGCCTTTTTCGCAATAGCAACCACTGCTTCCCTTTTCTCGGCAAGCTTTTCCTTCTGACCTTCTATGTGCTCTGCCTTTAGCTCTCGTCCGAGTCGAATGCGCTCTATGGCTCTGGAAAGCTCCGTCGCCGTCAGCTCCTCTACCGTTACCCCCTCTGCGCGGAGAGCATCATAATCCTCCTCGGTCAGCTGCTCCGCAGAATCCTCCAGGGTTTTTTCTTCTTCCTGTATTGTCTCAGACGTCTCGGTCTGGTGACTTTTACTTACATCGCCGTAGCAAATTTCCTCCTCCACATTGCCTACAGCTCCCTCTGATACACTTACCGTTATATCGGTTTTGCCACCCTCCCTGGCGGCCTGTGTTGCAAAAACCGCGGATGCATCCTTCCCCGCAGCCGTGGCGGAGCGTTGTAGTTCAGCCGCTTTGTCCGGGGTCTTTTCCCCGAATAAAGTATGGATTCCGTTCATACCAACGCCTCCTCCGGTACTTTCATTTTCTCTCTACTTATTATTTCGGCTTTTCCATCGTAAATCTTTATACATTTCTTTCTGTCCCGGCGAATAGATTTGTATGGAATCCTTCCTTTTACGGAGTATCCATGTCTCATTTTTTTCATAAACCCTATCATCGGCACCATAATCCTTACCACCTACACTTTTTTTCCTTTCCTGTTCTGTTTGTGACACTTTTTTTTCTGACGTTTCCTTTCCTGTTCTGTGGATGCAGCTCCGGACAGAACCTGTCCGGGCAAAAAACGTCCTCCGGCTCAGCCACACCCATTGCCCTTCCCACAGAAAAACCAACCGACACTCCGGTCACGGCTGCAGCCTCCTTTAACACCCTTCTGGATGACGTTTTCTCGGAATATGCCACTACGGACAGCCTTTCCTTACACTATACCATTCACAAACCGGAGACATTTCAAATAGCCAGACCGGACGCTACTCTCGGCTCCTTCGGCGAAGCTGAATTTCTGCTCACCAATGCACGGGCCGCAGAGCATCTCGCCCGTTTACAGTCAATTCCGGGGGATGCCTTAGATGCATCGGACCGTTTCCTGTATGATTTGCTTCACTATGCGCTGAAAAATTCCATACCTCCGGATGACACTATCCTCTATGACAGCCCTCTGGGGCCTACTACCGGACTCCAGACACAGCTTCCGGTTTTGCTTGCGGAATACCGTTTTTCTTCTCCGGCGGATGTGGAGGAATACTTTCTCCTGCTCTCTGACCTGCCACGCTATTTTTCCGAAATCTGTACCTTTGAAAAGGCACGCTCCGCCGCCGGTACACAGTCCTGTAAGGAGGTGCTTTCCCGTATTCTCCTGCAATGCGAAGCCTTTGTGGAAAATCCGGGAGATAATTTTCTTATTACAAGCTTCCGCGACCGTCTTTCGGTTCTTCCGGATATGGACGCCACAGAAATCGCAGCCCTCTGCATGAAAAACCAGAACCTCGTTTTTACCAAGGTGATTCCTGCCTATGAACAGCTGATTGAGACTCTGACCGAGCTTACGGATTCTTCTGTTCCTCCTCACGGACTTTCGGCTTTCCCGAACGGAACTGCTTATTATGAACACCTTGTACGAAGCTTAACCGGCTCGGATAAAAGCATAAAAGAGCTGGAAAGCCTGCTGGAAAATGCCCTGTTTGAAAATATGCTGACCGTAGTTACCTTGTATGAATCCGAAGATATCAGAAATGAACTTTCGGCTTACTCCGAAAAAGGACTCTCCCTGCGCTCTGCTTCCTTTGTCACGGATTCCGACAATAAAAAAGAGGCGGCTCTCCCGTTATCCGTCTCTGCTTTGTCATCCGATTTGTTATATGGATTAAAAAAGGAAATTACAAATGATTTTCCGGAACCGCCTAAGGTCTCCTGCCGTGTACAGACAATACATCCCTCCCTGGAGGATTTTATCAGCCCTGCGCTTTACCTTGTCCCGCCTTTTGACAACTACACGGAAAACGTAATTTATATAAACCGTGCAAAGTGTACTAACGAAAGCCTTTTTTCTACACTGGCTCATGAAGGCTATCCGGGGCATCTGTATCAGAACACATACTTTGCCGCAACCTCTCCTCATCCGATTCGTATGCTTTTAAATTTCACGGGATATGACGAAGGCTGGGGAACCTATGCGGAATTGTATTCTTACCACTATGCGGACTGTTCGGAAGAGCTGCGCCGGTTTCTTATTGCGGAGCAGCTTGCGGGGCTGTGCCTCTACAGCCTTTCCGATATCCGTATCCACTACTACGATGAGGATATCCAAAAGATAACTGCTTTTTTGCGGGACTACGGCCTGTCCCCGGAAGGTGCCGAAGAGCTTTACTACACACAGCTCGCGGAGCCTGCGGTCTATCTGCCGTATTCCGTAGGCTATCTTGAACTATGCTCCCTGCGGGATGATTACCGTTCTTTAAAAGGCGCCGACGCACCTTTATTGCCGTTTCATACCTTTTTATTAAAAACAGGGCCGGCACCGTTCTCTATCCTAAGGGAACAGCTTCAAAAGGAGTTCTGTGGAAGCACTGATTGAGTCTTCGGCATTTGTATCCACCGTCAGCCGGATGCCGGCACCTATAGACAAAAAGGAGCCAACGCGGCTCCTTTTTTATTAAAAATATGTAGCTTCAAACTCTTCCACCGTCATCGGCTTTGCAAAATAGTAGCCCTGGAACATTTCACATCCCATTTCGGTCAAAAATGCCACCTGCTCCTCATTTTCCACGCCCTCTGTTATGACCGGCATGCCAAGCTGTTTGGCAAGTCCGATGACCATCTGTAATATTTTTTTGCTTCGTTCCTCGTCCTTCGCCTTTTTCAAAAACGCCATATCGATTTTTAGAATATCAACATGAATATCCTTTAACATATTAAGGGAGGAATATCCGCTTCCGAAATCATCCATCTCTACAATAAACCCTGTACGCCGCAGACGTGTAATCAAATCTATCTGCCGGTCAAAATCCATAACAATCGCCGTTTCCGTGATTTCCAGCTTGAGATTTTTCGGTGAAACACCGTACTTTCTCACCAGATCCATAAATATCCGGTATACATTCAGGAAATAAAAATCTCTCGGTGAAACATTGACAGAGATATAAATATCATCTCTCCCTAATTCCTTCCATGCTTTCAACTGCTTACAGGCAAGCTCCCAGATGTACCGGTCAATATCCGATACAAGCCCGTTCCGTTCAAAAAGCGGAATAAACTCTCCCGGCTGAATCGACCCCTTCTCCGGATGCTCCCAACGCACCAGCGCCTCCGCACCTAACAGTTTTCCTTCCACCGACATCTGCGGCTGAAGATACATTTTAATCTGCCCTTCCTCCAATGCCTTATTTAAATCACGTACCAGCTCCTGTTCGCGTATCATATCTTTCCGATGCTCTTCATCATAATATGCTATCCGCTTGTGATAATCCCCCTTAATTGTGGAAATTGCCATCCGCGCACGGTCACACATTACGGAAACCGACAGGTCACGCTCCGTAACCTCAAAGATACCCACATGACTTACGACAGGAAACGCAAATTCTTCACCCGCTCCTTTCAGGTAATCCTCACTCGTCTGCTCCTCAAAAAACTCCTCCTTGAAGTTCTTCTTTGGCATCAGTACCGCAAAAACATCATTTCCGATTCGTCCGTGAACCACTCCACCCTTTAAATCTTCTTTCAGCATCCGTGCGGTATTTTTCAAAACAATATCCGCAATCTTTGTTCCCAAAGCGTCCTTCATCATTTTAAAATCTTTGATGTCTACGCAAATCACCAGAAACTCCAATTCGGGATACTTCCTGATGTATTTCTTTGATTCCTTGCAGAACTTTTCCTTATTATACAATCCGGTCAGACTGTCATGTGTAGCCAGATACTGCTCCTCTTTTAAATGATTCATTTCCTCCGTCCGGTCCTGAATTACAAAATAACCGCCCTGCAGGTGCTGCTTTGCATCCGTCACCCGCTGCAGCTGGATTTTCAGAATCATTTCCTCCTCACCGCGGTAAAAGGTCTGCTCCTCTATAAACTGCTCGTTATAATTCAGATATCTGTTGCTGCACCATTGCTCTATCGGAACTCCGTCGATATCCGTAACCGGCTTTTCCCTGTCAAGCAGCTGTTCCGCACATTTATTGCTATATATCCTCTTTCCCTCACTGTCCAGTACAAACAGGGAAACCGACATATTCTGTGTTACCTGAAACATTGTTTTTTGCAGCAGCTTCTGCGGGGTATATACAAGTGCACAATAATAAATACAGATACCCTCTACCGCATAACCGATTACGGAAACATCCACCGCCGAGCTGAATGTAAAAATATTTAAGATAACAATCGCACTTGTCATAAGACCGATTAGAAAATACTTTTTACGATAAAAAACCGGAGCTTTGGCTGAACAATAAAATAGCGTAATCAGGCAAAACGCCACTAACATCATGATAATGATATAGTGTATATAAAAAAACGGCGACGGCACCAGTTCATAATAGCTTTCGTTTCCGAACAGAATCACCGGATGCAGCCTGAATAAATGACCGAATACGGTATTTAACAATACCGAGACCGAATCCAGAATCAGCAGGGCTAACATCAGCCGCTTTTTCACATACTGCCCAAACTTGCTGCCGGCATAATCAATCGAAAACTTCAATAACAAATAAGCAATCCAGTCGGTTGCAACAAAATAGATGCTATATGTAATCGAACAAATCACTTCACTGGTTGTAAGAAGCGAAATCAGATTCACAAACACAATCAGCCAGCCGACCGGCAGAATCTGACCTACAATTCGTGACAGACGGTGCTTTTCCTTCCATGTTTTATAACAATAATATCCAATCAAAACCAGTGCGACAATCAACACAGCTGCCAGAAAAAATTTCATACCATCACCATACACTTTCGTATATTTTTAAACCTTTTTCCTACTTTCTCTCCGTCTTCATTCTACCATACCTTACCGGAAAAATCCAGTAAATCAGGTATCACAACCCCTTATAAAAACCCATATTTTTTCCTATTGACAGTTACTCCCTTTTCATGGTATCATTACAAGTACTTTGGAAGGATGTGTACAGAGCCTTTCCGAGCAATTATCGGGACCACTCTTTTGAGTTGAGGCCATACGGACAGCCGGGTCCACTGCCGATTGGCAACGGAAGTTGCCTTATTGATTGAGTTAAAAGCTCAAATTTTATAAGTTGGTTACTTCATAACCGAATTGCGTTTTGACGCAGACTTGTGAAACGGTCAATAAGAGTAGTAAAAGTGATTGCTATATAGACTCTGATCATCCCGAATCCAGATACCTAATACTTCCACGTACCGGAGCTTTCCGGTATTCTGTATCCTTTCTATATATAATATATGTGGATTGTATTTTATTACTTTAGTTCGGTATTGTATCGTTGCAAGCTGTGCAAAAAAACGCAGGCTTGCTTTTTTTGTGCCGATTTCCACATACAGAAGGAGATTCAAACTATGAACCAGTCCAATTCTAAAAATAAATCAGATCAAAGCCGTGCCCCGATTTACGAGGCACTGGAGCATTTCCGTCAAAAGCGGGTTGTTCCGTTTGATGTTCCCGGTCATAAGCGGGGTCGCGGCAATCCGGAGTTAACGGCATTTCTCGGTGAACAGTGTGTATCTATCGATGTCAACAGCATGAAGCCCCTTGACAACCTCTGTCATCCGGTTTCCGTTATCCGGGAAGCGGAAGAGCTTGCCGCGGATGCCTTCGGTGCCGCACACGCTTTCCTTATGGTAGGCGGTACTACCAGCGCGGTGCAGAGTATGGTACTGACTGCCTGTAAGCGTGGTGATGAAATCATTCTGCCGCGTAACGTACACAGAAGCGTTATCAACGCCCTTGTGCTGTGCGGTGCGGTTCCTGTGTATGTAAATCCGGAGGTAGACCACCGCCTCGGTATTTCTCTCGGCATGAAACGCGAGCAGGTGGAACGCGCCATCACGGAACACCCGAATGCAGTCGCGGTTCTGGTAAATAACCCAACCTACTACGGAATCTGCTCGGACTTAAAAGAAATCGTAAAGCTTGCCCATGCACACAACATGCTTTGTCTGGCAGACGAGGCACACGGTACACACTTCTATTTCGGAAATGACCTTCCCGTTTCCGCTATGGAAGCAGGTGCGGACATGGCATCCGTATCCATGCACAAAAGCGGCGGAAGCTTAACCCAGTCCAGCTTTCTTCTGGCAGGACCTGATATTAACGAAGGCTATGTACGGCAGATTATCAATCTGACCCAGACCACCTCCGGCAGCTATCTGCTCATGAGCAGCCTTGATATTTCACGCCGCAATCTTGCACTTCGCGGTGAAAAGATATTTGAACAGGTACGAAAAATTGCGGATTACGCCAGAAATGAAATCAACTCCATCGGCGGCTATTATGCGTTCGGACGGGAGTTAATCAACGGCGATTCGATTTTTGATTTTGACCCGATTAAGCTTAGTGTACATACTCTCGATATCGGACTTGCGGGAATCGAAGTATATGATTTGCTGCGGGATGATTATGACATTCAAATCGAGTTCGGTGACATCGGAAATATACTGGCATATCTGTCCATCGGCGACCGCACCCAGGAAATCGAGCGTCTCGTAAGTGCGCTTGCGGAAATCCGCAGACGTTATCAGCGGGACAAAACCGGTATGCTCACTCAGGAATACATCCCGCCGCAGGTAGTCGCAAGTCCGCAGGAAGCGTTCTATGCGCCGAAGGTCAGCCGTCCGATTATGGAAACGGAGGGCATGGTCTGCAGCGAATTTGTAATGTGCTATCCGCCGGGTATCCCGATTCTTGCACCGGGAGAGAAAATTACAAAGGACATTTTGGAATACATCCGCTACGCCAAGGAAAAGGGCTGCAGCATGACCGGTCCGGAGGACCCGGAGATTGAACATCTGAACGTACTTGCAGAAGTAACAAATAAGACCTGTTAAAATTTATTTCATACTACAGACAGCGGCATCAAAACCGTTGTCACGATATACGGAGGCACTAATGGATTTATGGTTCAGTGAAAAACATACCCCGGACGTAAAGCTCAGTATCCGCATTAAAAAGCAGCTTTTCTGCTCCGAAAGTGATTATCAGAGAATTGATATTTTTGATAGCGACGAGTTCGGCCGCATCCTTTCTCTCGACGGAAACATCATGCTGACGGAACGTGACGCGTTTATTTACAACGAAATGATTGTGCATGTTCCCATGGCGGTTCATCCCCGTATTGAAAAGGTACTTGTCATCGGTGCCGGGGACGGCGGCGTTGTAAAGGAGTTGACGCGCTATGAGCGGTTAAAGCACATTGATCTTGTGGAAATGGACTCCATGGTGGTAGAAGCCTGCAGACAGTATCTGCCGGGCAACACCTGTCAGCTGGATGACCGCAGAGTGTGCATACACTATGAAAACGCCTTGAAATTCATCCGTTACTGTGAAAATGAATACGACCTGATTATTGTAGACTCCAATGACCCGTATGGTCCGTCGGAGGGCCTGTTCACTAAGGAGTTCTACGGCAACTGCTTTAAGGCACTCCGGGAGGACGGTATTATGGTAAATCAGCAGGGCAGCCCGTTTTATAAGCAGGATGCGGATGCCATGCAGCGCAGCCATCAGCGGATTGTTGCCACCTTCCCAATCAGCCGTGTCTATCAGGCTCATATACCGACCTATGCGGCAGGCTACTGGCTGTTCGGCTTTGCAAGCAAAAAGTATCACCCGCTTGATGACTTAAATGCGGAGGGCTGGAATAAGCTGCAGCTGCGTACCAGATATTACACGACAAACCTGCATAAAGGTGCTTTTTACCTGCCGGCATTTTTAGAGGAAATGCTGGAAGCAGTAGAATAAATATAGCTACACCTTGCATCTCGGAAATCCACAAAAAATACAACCCTTCAATAAACGGAGAGATAATATATGCAAAAAAACATAGAAACCTTCATCGGCTGTGATGCCGAATATGAGGATGCTTCCCTTGTCCTGTTCGGCGCACCCTTTGACAGTACAACCAGCTACCGCCCCGGCACCCGGTACGGCTCCTCTGCCATCCGGCATGAAAGCTTCGGTCTGGAAACCTACAGCCCGTATCAGGATGAAGATTTAACCGACTACCGCATTTTTGATGCCGGAGACTTAGAGCTCTGCTTCGGCTCTTCCGAAGCCGCACTGGCAGACATTGAAGCCCTTGCAAATGAAATTTTACAGAGCAATAAATTTCCGCTTTTACTCGGCGGCGAACACTTAGTAACCCTGGGTGCATTTCGGGCCGCCCTGAAAAAATATCCGGACCTTCACATCATTCATTTTGACGCACATACAGATTTGCGGGACGATTATCTGGGGGCAAAGTTAAGCCATGCCTGCGTCATCCGCCGTTGTCACGACCTCATCGGAGACGGCAGAATTCATCAGTTCTGTATCCGGAGCGGAGAGCGGGATGAGTTCCGGTTTGCGGACAAACACACTGACCTGCACAAATTCAACTTTAAAGGGTTGAAGGAAACGATTGAGAAGCTGGGTGCTGCACCTGTTTACCTTACCATCGACCTTGACTGCTTGGACCCTTCGGCATTCCCCGGCACCGGTACACCGGAGGCAGGCGGCATCAGCTTCTTAGAGTTACTTGATGCTATGGAAACCGTCTGCAGGTCAAATGTCATCGCCGCGGATGTCAACGAGCTAAGCCCCATGCTTGATGCCAGCGGCGCAAGCACCGCACTTGCATGTAAGGTGGTAAGAGAGCTGATGCTTTGTCTGCTGAAAAATAAGAAAAACAAGTAACAAAGGAAATACGATTTCTATCAGTATTTCTACAAAATATAGTCAAAAGCGAGGAAACAAAAAATGAGCAGAGTATTAATCATCGGCTGCGGTGGCGTAGCTTCCGTAGCAATTCAGAAGTGTTGTCAGGTAAGTGAAGTATTTACGGAAATCTGCATCGCAAGCAGAACCAAATCAAAATGTGATGCCCTTGCCGCAAAGCTTGCGGACAAAACCGCAACAAAGATTTCTACCGCACAGGTGGACGCAGATAAAACTGATGAAGTAATTGCCTTAATCAATGCGTATAAGCCGGATTTGGTGATGAACATTGCCCTTCCGTATCAGGATCTTACCATTATGGATGCCTGCCTTGCCTGTGGTGTCAACTACATGGACACCGCCAACTACGAACCGGAAAATATCGACGACCCGGAGTGGCGTGCCATTTATGACAAGCGTTGCAGGGAGGAAGGCTTCTCCGCCTACTTCGATTACTCCTGGCAATGGGCTTATCAGGAAAAATTTAAAGCAGCCGGTCTTACCGCACTGCTCGGCTCCGGCTTTGATCCGGGTGTAACACAAGGCTACTGCGCTTATGCTTTAAAGCATGAATTTGACCAAATCGATACCATTGACATCTTAGATTGTAACGGCGGTGACCACGGTTATCCGTTTGCCACCAACTTTAATCCTGAAATCAACCTTCGCGAAGTTTCCGCACCGGGCAGCTATTGGGAAAACGGACACTGGATTGAAATCCCGGCGATGAGCATTAAGAGAGAATATGATTTTGCCGAAGTAGGACAGAAGGATATGTACCTTCTGCACCATGAGGAAATCGAGTCTCTGGCAAAAAACATTCCGGGGGTAAAGCGTATCCGCTTCTTTATGACCTTCGGTCAGAGCTACCTGACCCATATGAAGTGTCTGGAAAACGTAGGAATGCTTTCTACCACACCGATTCTGTATGAAGGGAAGGAAATCGTTCCGATTCAGTTCTTAAAGGCACTTTTGCCGGACCCTGCCACGCTCGGTCCGCGCACCAAGGGGAAAACAAACATCGGCTGTATCTTTACGGGTACAAAAGACGGCAAACCAAAGACCTACTACATTTACAACGTATGTGACCACGAGGAATGCTATAAAGAGGTAGAATCTCAGGCTATTTCCTACACTACCGGCGTTCCTGCCATGTGCGGTGCCCTGATGCTGCTTACCGGCAAATGGAACAAGCCGGGCGTTTACACCGTGGAGGAGTTTGATCCGGATCCGTACATCGAGGCACTTGACAAGTACGGCTTACCGCATCGGGAAAGCTACGCACCGGTACTGGTGGACTAAGCTCTAAGGAAAGACTTACCGGAAAGGATTCTGTACTATGACGAAACACTCCATTCAACACCGTTTACTTTCCTCCGGGCTTCCGACCCCATGCTACATTCTGGATGAGGAAAAGCTGATTGCAAACGGAAAGCTATTGAAACAATTACAGGATGAAACCGGCTGTAAAGTCCTGCTTGCACAAAAGGCCTTCTCAAACTATGACCTTTACCCGGTTCTCGCACCCTTCCTTGCGGGAACCGAGGCAAGTGGTCTTTACGAGGCCAGACTCGGTGCCGAGGAAATGTCCGGAAAAGAATGTCATGTATTCTGTGCCGCTTACCGTGAGGATGACTTTGACGAGCTGCTGCTTTACGCCGACCATATCGTATTTAACAGTCCTGCGCAATTAAAAAAATTCGGTGTCCGTGCCAAAAATGCCGGAAAAGAGATCGGGCTCAGGATTAACCCGGAATGCTCCACGCAGGAGGGACATGCCATCTATGACCCTTGTGCGCCGGGAAGCCGTCTGGGGACTACCCTCGCTCAGTGGCAGACAGAAATGACACCGGAGTACATTTCTCTCCTTGACGGACTCCATTTCCATACCTTATGCGAGCAAAATTCCGATGCGTTAGAGCAAACCTTGTCTGCTTTGGAAGAAAAGTTTGGGTTTATTCTTAAAAGTATAAAGTGGCTGAATATGGGTGGAGGACATCACATTACCCGCCCGGATTATGATATTGCACGATTAAAAAGATGTATCCGGCATATGCAGGATACTTATCATTTAGAGATTTATCTGGAACCCGGCGAAGCCGTTGCACTAAATGCCGGTTATCTCCTAACCCGTGTACTGGATATCGTAAAAAACGGGGACACGACCATTGCCATCCACGATATGTCTCCGGCGTGCCATACCCCGGATGTGATTGAGATGCCGTACCGTCCACCGCTTTTTGCTTCCGGTGAGGCGAAGGAAAACGCCTATACCTACCGTCTTGCCGGACCTACCTGTCTGGCGGGAGATGTGGTCGGCGATTACAGCTTTAAGTCACCGCTTTCTATCGGTGACTATCTTCTCTATGAGGACATGGCGATTTACTCTACCTGTAAAAACAACACCTTTAACGGAATGCCGCTTCCCGATATCCGGGCTGCAAAGCAGGACGGGACCTATAAGCTGTTAGCAAGGTTTGGGTATGAGGATTTTAAGTATAGACTGGGCGGGAAGTGAAAGGGAACAGGGCGATAATGTCAGACAGAGAATAGAACTTGTATTGATAAGTTTTGTCGTCGTCAGCAGTTTGTGCAAATTTTGCACAAACTGAATCCTCAGACAATTCTCCGGAGTCAAATACATTTTTCAAATGCTTTGTAACAACACTTCTGTCTACGTCGAAAAGCTGACCAATCGGCTTTTGTGTCAGCCATACGTCATGATCCTGCACCCGGACTTCAATGCCATCCTCGTGTGCATCCTTCGTATACACAAGGAAATCTACTGTGCTGTTTCGAATTTGCATCATACTATTTCTTTTCCTCAGAATCAATCGCTATGCCGTTCTACCTGAACCATAAAATCCTGCTTTCCGATATCCGGGCCACAAAGCAGGCCGGAACCTACAAGCTTTTAGTGCGTTTCGGATATGAGGATTCATTCAATCTCCACGCATTCCGCCAGTTTTTCTAACTCTTCTTTCGAAAAACCTTCCTCATTAATAAATTGTTCAAAATCTTTCACCGGAGCATTTTTTCTCTCTTCTGCTATTTGAAGTAATCTGATATTCTCTAATTTTTCTAAAATTGCTTCCAGGCGTGCAACCTTTTGTTGAGTCTCCTTATATGATTCAATCGATACCACCACTGCCGTAGGCTGATTGTTTTTTAGTACGATATACTCTTTATCAAATTCAGCAACATCATTAAATATCTTTCCTGCTTTACCCTGACTGAAATCTGATACAGAAACCAATTTGTCCGCAAATTCTGCCAATGTCAAGCTCATAACATCATCTCCTTCAGTATACTTCTTTATTTATAGCATACTATAATTTATCTTTTTATGCAATATTAAGCTATATATTATACATAAGATTTTTGCATTTATTTTAATGCACTTTCATGTTAAAATTATATTTATTTTCACATATGATAACATTCAAAAACAACCCCTGTAAGACATATGCCTTACAGGGGTTGCAAAATCACTTGGTTCTATTTAACTCAAATTACTTTAAAACAGCTTTAATGCTATAGGAACCGGATAACTTTGTATCTGCCATTGCATTAATAATCTGTATTCCGATCTTTCCCACTGTCGGAGCGGTCCAACTTGAACAAAGACTCGTAGGATGCTGTACACTTCCTTTTTTCGGAACTCCTTCGGACGGCTGACCAATATTACCTATTGCCTGGCCCCAAGTACCACTTGACCAGTCAGAGCTCTGTAAGTAAACCTGTGACTGTGGAGCGTAACCGGCCTTGTCTTCTGAAATTGCCGTGCCTTTTGTTAAAGTAACTTCAACTTCAAAATAGTCAACCATCTCCAAAATTCCACTAAGAGTAGTGAACTTTTCTGCAACCGCTTCATCCGCCTTCAGAGCATCCGGCAACTTATTAACAAAATTGTTACCGTTTAAATAATGTTCTCCAATATCTGCTGATGTTCCATACTCTGTTGAAACTACAGGTTTATCAGTGAATACAACAGCTTTGGCAACATAGAACTCTGTAATCTTCTCTTCCTTTGCTTCTACCGTCAAGTCTAATTTATCCGTTGCTTCACCACATTTTGCTGTAATTGTAACTGCACCTGCAGATACAGCTGTAACTTCACCAGCTTCAGAAACCTTTGCAATCCCCGGAGCCGAAGATGACCATGTAATAGCACTTCCGGTTACAGATGTAGTTGCCTTAAGAGTAAGGACATCACCAACAGTAAGCGTGGTCTTTTCCGGCTTCACAATTGTCAGAACTGCCGGCTTATCATCGCCGGAACCCGGGTTGTCACCACCCTGGTTACCACCTCCAGATTCTGTCTGAGTTCCTTCAAACTTATAATTCTTAACATAGAACTTATACTGACTGTAATCTACCATATCAGCCGTTCTGAAACCAAAATAAATAGGATTCTTTTGAACATCTTTGTTACCGAATTCTTCAGGTACCTTGTAGGTATACGTATAAGTCTTCCAGGAATCTGTTACATATTCCTCCCATTTCACCGGTTCATACTGACCCGTCGGTTTTCCTTCTTCATCAGTCTTATAATTTGCATTATTTAACTGTGCGCGTACAAGAACATTTCCTTCTGCACCGGTCTTAATCATGTCAAAACTGATTTTAACCTCGGTTCCCGCATAATCTCTTAAATCCTTATCGGTAAAAAGCTTTACTTCATACTTGTTCGGAACACACTCAGTTCCACCTTCCGGAATAATAGGAGTAGACGGCTTATCCTCGTCACCAGGCTTATCTTCGTCACCAGGCTTATCTTCAATTCCCTTTTCGGCTACAACGAAGGTAATGCTGTTTATAACAGCCTTACAGTCGCTACCCTCACTATTCTGCATAATACCAATCTTTGTTACAGCGTATCCGCCGCAATCGGATAAGTCAATGGTACAGTCGCTATTTTTTCCATATTCTGTTTTGATTTCCTTACCGCCTGCAAAAATCTTAAAACAGATTGCATGTCCGTCTGTGATACTTTCAAAATCAACCTTAATCTTGCCGTAATCATCAGTAGCCATTTCTTCCGGGAAATCAAACTTTGCTTCCTGATACTGTCCGGTGTAGCTGATTTCCAGTGCACCATTTTCTAATACCGTATATGTATTGCCATATCCGCTATTGTACTTCATGTCTTTGAAGGTATACGTCTTATCTTCTGTTGGCTTCGGTCTTGCAGGCGGCTCTGTCCAGTCAGTATATCTCTCAACTACAACATCATCTATTGCCATTCTGATTGTAGATTCATTACCGCTTGCAGAAGCAACCAAAATATTCTGAGTACTTCCGGCAAGTACATTGATTCCCTTTGCAGTTACCTTTACCCAGTCATCACCAACTGCTACCTTATCACAAAACTCTGTCCAGTTATCAAGTTCTGTTACACGAATCTGGGTTGCAATACCATCCAGCTTCTTTACCTTAAATGAAACATTGAATTTGGCAATAGAACCATTATCTCTGTTGTCCAGGGAAATACAGAAGCCTTCCCAGCCTGCATCTGCATATACTTCAGCATATCCACCTTCTGCATTATAGGTGTATTCAGCCCAGTTCATACTTGCACCGTCTGTCGGAATATTTTCATTTATATCCTTATCAGAAAAATTCTCCATCCAGGAATCGTACGGTCTTTCAATATATACCGGCTTCACATAGGTATTTTCACCCTCAACCTTGGTTCCGCTTGTGGTAACGTATGCACCTTTACCGGTAATCTCTACCTCAGAAAGGCTTCCTTCACCGCCAATATTTACATTGTTACCGGTAACAGTTGCAGCTGCCACACTACCGCTCATAGCAACCTGAACCTTTGCTCCGTTTGCAGCCACCTTCATCTCGTCTGCAACATTAAGTATATATACCTGTGCGTCGGATGCTGCTTCGGTAATCTCAATCGTACCCATCGGAATATTTAATGATACCTGTGCATTACCGCCCACCTCTGTTTTTACCACTACGGAATTCTTTGCAGTTACATTAAAGTAGTTATTTGCAGAGGATTCATCAACCGTAAGAGTCTTAATGCGTGAATCCACATTCTTAAGGGTCATGGCGTTGAAATTCTCGCCACCCTTATATGTAACATCACCGTTGTAATTCTTAAGTGTTACCTTTGCACGCTCAAGCTTATCACTTGCTTCCAATGCTACGGCACCTACTTCTCCGGTTTCCAGATTCAAGGTAGCATTTGCACGCACAACCAAAGTGTCTACCTTAGCATCCTCCTTCGTTACAATGCTTGGTGCAGTCTTCAAAATACGCTCATTATCTGCTTTGTATTTAAGGTATGTATCAATCGCAGCCTGCCGGGTCTCCTCTTCGGCTAACAACGGAAGCAGTTCGGTAAGAGAAAGTGTTTTCTGCTCCGGCTCCTGTACCGTAAGCTTTTCTGCTTCAACTCCCCAGAGCTCGATATTCGTTTTGCTTCCGCTTTCTACTACCAGTTCACCAACCGTTACCTGGTCAAAGTAAATCTTGTCTGCTGCAACTTCTTTTGAAACTACAACACGCTCCCAGTTCTCACCGGAGATAACGATTTCACCGTCATCATCCACCATGTCTTCCGTGATGTACAATGTCTTTACGGAAATCGGCGCCGGAGCAATTAATAAATCATCTGCTGCACTTGCACTTTTTGCCGGAGCAAAGGTGGATGCCACCATCAATGCTGCCAGACTACCCGCAAGTACACGTAATCCTAATTTCTTCATAATTCTCCTTTCCTGTCACCGGTCAGGTGACTCCGCTACAGGCAAATCACCTGCCGGTACAGATTACCTCAGGGTTATAATGTCAATTACTTTTTCGGAACAAACGTAACACTGTAAATTACTGCGTTTGCAGCGCCGTTATGCGACATAAAGCTGATATAGCCGATTTCCTTACCGGCAAACTCACTTGCGGCATACTCACGTTCAACCGGAGTAGCGGATACAACACCCCAATCCTGCTTCATCGGTGTCGGATTGCCCCACTCGTTCATTGCCGCATCTGCTGCAGATATATTAATCACAATGGCATCAGAATCCGCATTCGATTTAGTGGCAAGCTTAATGATAACCTTCTCATAGTCATCCATATCAAAGTTCTTCGGCATTTCGTAGAATACTTCCTGATACTGACCTTCATACGCAAGCGATACACCGCCGTCTGCCGAGGAATCCATCTTCACACCATAGGATTTATACGGAGTTAAATCCTTAAAGCTGTAAACAACACTTCCATCCGGCAACTTTGTACTTCCTCCTGCCGCATCGGAAACAAGCTTGCTTCCTCCGGATACCTTTGCAATCTCAACATTATCGATTGCAAAATTCATGGTAGCGTTATCTGCCTCGAAATAAAGCTGAATATCCGTAGTGTCTTCATCTACCGTTAATGTACCCTCAAGTAAGGTCCACTCGCCCTTCTTTGTCTCAGCGTTGCTGACAGCGATATATTGACTGCCTTTGTTCTTTACCCATGTCATACGGATAATCTCGCCGTCTTTACTATCCTGCTTTACATAAGCCTTCACATTATAAACACCGCCAATCTCAACGATGCTGTTCAAACCGAGACCCGGTCCGTTCCAGCTTGCAGTTCTTCCGGATACTTCAAGATACTTCATGCCGTCCGGAGAGGATACAGAACTCTTTACGGTATTCGTATTGCCACGACCTACCCACTTTCCTGCATCCTTCTCAAAGCTCTCTTTGTAAACCACATCCGACTTCGGAGTTGTAGTCGGCTTCGGTGCCTTCGTCGGCTTCGGTGCCTCCGTCGGTTCCGGTGCTTTCGTCGGTACCGGTGTAGCAGTTGCATCCGGTGCCTTTGTCGGCTCCGGTGTTGCAGTCGGCTTCGGTGCACCATATACGGTAATTTCAACCGAATCCGATCTTCCGCTCATGGTCGTCGCCGTAATCGTTACCGTACCATCCTTTAACGCCGTTACCACACCGTTCTTATCTACGGTTGCAATCTTGGTATCACTGGACTTCCATGTCGTAACATCATTGGAGGTCTTCGGGGTAAGCGTGCGGTTTAAATCCACTGTCTTTCCGTACTCCAGCTCGGAAACCTTATTGTTAATCTCAATCTTTACCGCCGGCTTACAAATCTTTACCTCAGCGGTCAGAGTCTGTGTCTTTCCTGCTTCGGTTATCTCGCAGGTAATGGTCGCAGTTCCCTTCTTAATACCGGTAACTACACCATTTTCATCAACAGTCGCTACTGCTTCATCACTACTCTTCCATGTGATAACAGCATCCTTCGGCGCTCCTGTTACGTCGAAATCAAAAGACTGACGTGTTAAAATATTACGACTTGTCTTATTCAGCTTTACCTCCCCGGCTGCATAAGAGCTTCCTGCATTTGTAAACAGGGTCGTAACGCCCATCGCAAGCACAAGTGCTCCGACAAGGACTTTTCTTACTACTCTTTCACTGCTTTTCATTACTTCTCCTTTCCTGCATCAGATGACCTGATGCCAGACGTTCTATGCCGGCTTACTCAAAACTGCTGAAAACAGAAATTAAAAGCTTACCGTGCCTTTATAATATTAGCATTTTTTGGGCATTATGTCAATGCTTGTCTAACAATGTATCACTTTCTTTGTACAATTTATACAATACACAATTTCACTTTTGTGCACATTGCATAAAATATTTAAAAAATTTTATACTTGCATTGTAAAAGAGCCTTTATAAAAAGTTAGTAAAATCATTTTTCCCTCCCTTGACATTTACAACTGCCCACGATATAATTAGTGCGGTGTAAGTTTGGTAGTTATATTTTTTAATTTTACTTCTATATTAATATTTTACAGACAGGAGGATTTCACATGTCAACAAAGGCTTATTACAAGCACGAAGAAATCGGTGCCGGAAAGGTAGGTTTTTCCAGAACCCGTTCCATCATCGAGGCCGCTTTTTACGGCAACAATGTAGTTAAGGTTAACACCTTAAAGGAAGCTTATGAGCTTGCAAAGAACTCTCCGGGAACCATCGTTACCGATATGCCGGTATACAGAGGCGAGGAGTTTGGTCTTGAGAAGGATGCAAAGGTTCTGTTATTCAATGACGGTGCCGTTACCGGCCGTTATGCTGCCGCACGTCGTATTAAGGGCGAGCCTGGCGTAGATGATGTTAAGCTTGACAAGGTTGTTATGGACGCTGTTTATGAGACCCGCTGGAAGACCATGTACCATGCAGAGTGCTTCGTAGGTCTTGATCCGGAGTTCATGGTAAAGGCTCATCTTTTAATTCCTGAAGGCGAAGAGAACATTTTATATAACTGGATGATTAACTTCCAGTATATGTCCGATGAGTATGTAAAGATGTACAAGAACTCCAAGCCGGTAGGTGACGGTAAGGAAGCTGATATTTACATCTTCTCCGACCCGCAGTGGGTACCGGGCAATCGTCCGGATGTTGATTACAGCTGCTTAAGCGACCCGCTTACGCTCTGCTACTTCGACACAAACGAGAACTGTGCTGCAATCCTTGGTATGAGATACTTCGGTGAGCACAAAAAGGGAACTCTTACAATGGCATGGGCTATCGCTAACCGTAACGGTTACGCTTCCTGCCACGGCGGACAGAAGGAGTACTCCTTAGAGGGAGGCAAGAAGTTCGTTGCTTCCGTATACGGTCTGTCCGGATCCGGTAAGTCCACACTTACCCATGCAAAGCACTCCGGAAAGTACGATCAGTTCGGTGGTATCAAGGTTCTTCACGATGATGCATTCATCATCAACTCCGATACCTGTGCTTCCATCGCACTTGAGCCGACCTACTTCGATAAGACCGCTGACTACCCGACCGGCTGCCCGGACAACAAGTATCTGTTATCCGCTCAGAACTGCTCCGCTACGCTTGACGAAGAGGGCAAGATTCAGCTCGTAACCGAGGATATCCGTAACGGTAACGGTCGTGCAATTAAGTCCAAGCTCTGGTCTCCGAACCGTGTAGATAAGATTGACGCTCCGGTTAATGCTATTTTCTGGATTATGAAGGATCCGACCATCCCGCCGGTAGTTAAGTTAAAGGGTGCTGCTCTTGCTTCCGTTATGGGTGCAACGCTTGCTACCAAGACCTCTACCGCAGAGCGTGTTGCTGCAGGTACTGACTTAAATGCAATCCGTATCGTACCGTACGCAAACCCGTTCCGTACCTACCCGCTCGTAAATGACTACGAGAAGTTCAAGAAGCTCGTAGAAGAGAAGAACGTTGCCTGCTACATCGTAAACACCGGTGATTTCATGGGTCAGAAGGTTAAGCCGGCTGATACCCTTGGTATCCTTGAGACGATCGTAGAGGGTAAGGCTTCCTTCGAGAAGTGGGGTCCGTTTGAAGATATCGAGATCATGAACGATTGGTCCGGCAGAACCTCTGACAAGTTCGTTCCGGATTTTAACGATGCTTCCTACAAGGCTGAGCTCAAGGCTGCTATGCAGACCCGTGTGAAGGCTGTTGAAGATTTCGCAACGAAGAAGGACGGCTATGATAAGCTCCCGGATGAGGCTCTTGCAGCTCTTCAGAAGCTCGTTGATGAGTTAAAGTAATTCAAAAGTTCCAAAGAAATTGTAACACCCGTCGATAAGGTCGACCCTTATCGGCGGGTGTTTTTTACGCAATGGCTCGGTGTAACGGAAACGATGAAACTTACCGCTGTGCTCCCACCACAAACCGGATATTGATATCAGGAAGCCGAGACTGAATGTAGGATGCATATTTTTCATTATGTGACTCCTTATATTTTATTGGCAGTGTCAAGTTTACTACCGTATTTTTTATTAAAACCTTTATTTTGGGGAGTTTGCATATAAAAAGAGCATTTTCCTCCCATTTTTGATATAATGCCCTCGACCAAAATTCTATAATATCAGAAAGGATAAACGCTCATGGACATAAGGATATCATCCCTTACTACGAAAAATACATTAATAAGACTCGTCCTGTCAGGCGCAGTTCAAAATGTGACATTCCAGATGAATGCACCTGCCCCGGCTGTGATACACCGAAACCTTTTCTATACAAAAACAACGGTTCCGATGGCCGGCTTCTCTGTAAAATTATCTACTTTATTAATTTATCACCATACTCTAAGAAGATCAATTATTTTGCACTTTTCGACTAAAATGGTATTCATCATACGTCTCCTTTACGTGTTTTTCTCGACAATTGACATCATAAAGAAAAACGGTATGATAGAGGCTGTAAAAGCAGCCCCTATCATACCCTCAATTTAGCCCCTCAACAAGTTTGGCAAACCCTCAAGAACTTTGTTCATTCGAAATTTCCCCGGTGCAATGTGATATGTTTTTGTAAATTGTTTGCTAAATGAATAGACATCTTCATATCCTACCATTTGTGCGATTTCCTTGATTGGAATCCCACTCTCCAGAAGCATGCAAGCCTGCTCC
The DNA here is from genome assembly GCA_029012365.1 of Lachnospiraceae bacterium. Classification (GTDB taxonomy): domain Bacteria; phylum Bacillota; class Clostridia; order Lachnospirales; family Lachnospiraceae; genus SIG307. The sequence goes on from JAQXLY010000043.1 coordinate 43,066, forward strand.
ATCTTTTTTTCTATTCTGTATTTTCCCGGTGAAATACCATATTTCTTCCGAAAATCCTTTCGGAACGATTCATACCCCATCTGTATGTCTTTGGCTAACTTCTCCACTGAGATTTCACAGTCCAGATTCTGTTCCAAAATATCATGTGCGTTTTGCAGTAAATCATCCTTATTAGCGTTTTCTTTTTTTGCTTTTCCATATCCAAACATGTATAAAAGCTCACGTTCAAGCTCCAATGAAATTGTGGGAAGCTCATTTTGAGTAGCTGCCTTAAGCTTCCTGATAAGACTTTTATACTGTTCCAGATCGACGGTATAAAATGCCTTCTTTTTTACCGGTGTATTCGATAATACGCCTAGCTTTTTTTCTGCTTCATAAAAATCAGCACTTACAGATATAAAAAATTCTAACCATTGTCCATCCGGTTCAACTCTCGTTGAATGAACAATTCCGGGAACTCTTTGTACCAGATCCCCCGCTTCCAACGGAAGCCTTTCGCCATCCTCTGTAATATATTCTCCGCTTCCTCGCAGCAAAAGAAAGCAACTGTAGAACTCGTTGAAAAAATGGTATTGCGACCGTTCCGCTGTTTCTTTTTTCATAAATCCACATGCAACAATTCCATTTTTCAGATTTTCTCCTATACATCGATAGACCACATCACTTTGTGCAATTTCATCTCTCTTCTTTTCATATGCCTGATAGTTTGTCATGCTTTCCTCGCTTTTACCAGATTGGATAAAAAAAACACCATCTCTGCCATTTCGTATCGGGTAATAATATATTATCTTTTTTACAGGATCTCATTTTACATATTTTATCATTACCGGTATAAAAAAACAAATATTTTATTCAATCAGGAAAGGAAATGTGTCAATGAATAAGTTAAAGGATTGGGAAAATCAATATGTCACGCAAAGGAACCGATACCCGATGCATACCCCTTACGGTGCATATGAATCCGTTGAGCAGGCGTTAAGTAACAACCGCAATGCATCCGCTTTTGTAATGAGCTTAAATGGCTTATGGAAATTTCGGTTGTATCCGGCTCCGGAAGAAGCAGAACCATTTTGGCAAACTGATTTTGACTGTTCCGGCTGGCAAAGCTTGCCTGTTCCGGCAAACTGGGAATATCACGGATACGGCAAACCGATCTATACCAATATTCTCTATCCTTTCAAGAGAGAAAACGGATCACAGCCATTTGAGATTGAATCAACTACCGGCAGCTTTGATTTAAATGCCCCTTTTGTTCCGAAAGACAATCTGAATGGTTGCTATATTCGGACCTTTGACATCCCGGAAAACTACATCGGCAGACAAATTCTTATTGATTTTGGCGGTGTCGAATCCTGCTCTCCTCACTGCCCGGCACGGCGGTTACCAGCATCAAGATCAACGGTGTACAGCATGAGTTCACCACGATTCCCGGTGTGAAGGAAGACGTTACGGAGATTGTTCTGAACGTCAAGGGTATTGTTGCCAAGCTGCACAGCCCCGGCGCGAAGACCGTGTATATCAACGCGGTCGGCGAGAGCGAGGTCTGTGCCGGCGACATCAAGGCCGACGGCGAGGTCGAGATCTTAAATCCCGATCTGCATATCGCAACGCTGACGGCGGACGCGCGGCTCTCGATGGAGCTTGT
>JAQXLY010000044.1 GCA_029012365.1 Lachnospiraceae bacterium
TGACCCGGGAAAAATAGCGATATATCATCTCCTCTTTTTGATGGAGTCGGATAGAAATACCAGTAAAACTACATTGACATAATTGCTAATAAAAGGTACATTCTAAGAATTGGTATTAATATTTTTACTACGGAGGAAAGAATGCAAGAGAAAAAGTACGGATTGTTAACGGCCATTACAATGATCACCGGTATTGTAATTGGTTCAGGAATATTCTTTAAATCAGATGATGTTTTACGCTATACAAATGGAAATATGTTTCTTGGAATCATAGTATTTGCTGTTGCTGCGATTGCAATCGTATTCGGTTCATTAACAATTGCACAGCTGGCATCCAGAACAGATGCTCCAGGTGGCATTGTCGGATATATGGAGAGCTTTGTTAACCGTAAGGTAGCAGGAGCAGCCGGATGGTTTCAGATGTTTTTATATTTTGCACCGATCATTGGTGTTGTTGCGTGGGTCACAGGTCTTTATATGTGTCAGCTATTTCAAATTGAGTCTACAATTAAGAATAGTAGTCTTATTGCGGCAATCATGTTAGCATTAGTTTTTGGGGCAAATGCCTTGTCAGCGGCACTTGGTGGTTTTATTCAGAACGCTGCGATGATCATAAAGTTGATTCCACTAATCATCTTTGCAATTGCAGGTATTCTCTTTGGAAAGCCAATGGAGATTGCTCAGAATGATTTTAGTACACTAAGTCAGACAGTGAGTTCATCTCACTGGGTTGCAGCTTTTGCGCCGATTGCCTTTTCCTATGATGGGTGGTCTGTTGCAACGACAATCTGTCATGAGATAAAAAATAGTAAAAAGAATCTTCCATTAGCTATGATTATTGCTCCCATCACTGTATTAGCATGTTATTTGCTTTACTTTGTTGGTATTACATCATTGGTCGGAGTTGAAACAGTGTTAAAACAGGGTAATGATTCCGTATACACTGCTGCAAGTCAGATTTTTGGAGGAATCGGAGCTAAGTTAATACTTATCTTTGTTATCATCTCTGTTCTTGGTACATTAAACGGATTAGTTTTAGCGTTCATTCAACTTCCATATTCCTTAGCAATTCGCAATATGGTTCCATGTTCCAAGTTACTTACGAAGCAATCAAAGCATTTTGGACATATGCCAGTTTATTCAGCGCTACTTGCATTTGGACTCTGTTTATTCTGGTTAATCATAAACTATTTTACTCAAGAAAACGGTATGGTGGGAGACGTTTCTGAAGTTCCAGTATGTTTAAGCTACCTATTGTTTAGTGTATTGTACATCATGGTTATGAAACTTAGAAAACAAGGTGAAATCAAGAGTAATATGATGGGATACGTAGTACCAAGTCTTGCAATCTTAGGTTCTGTTACTATTGTGGGAGGAACGATCACGCATCCGTCATTTATGTTTTTTGTTATTATTAGTGTTATTGTTAGCACTACTGGATACTGGTATAGTGCACGTAATTAAAAAAAGGTTAGTAAGAGGGAGTAGATCATGGAAAACAAGAGTACATTTCAAAGAATATATGAAGTGGTAAAGGAAATTCCTTATGGAACGGTAGCATCCTATGGTCAGGTTGCAGGATTAGCAGGTAATCGTAAACTCGCGAAAGTAGTAGGTTATGCATTACATGTGAATCCAGATCCAGATAATATTCCTTGCTACCGTGTGGTTAATGTAAAAGGAGAAGTTTCCAAGGCGTTCGCTTTTGGGGGAGAAAATCGTCAAAGAGAACTACTTGAAAGCGAAGGTGTTAAGTTCCTTGAAAATGGCTGTGTTGATATGACGAATTATCGTTGGAGCAAGCAGTCATTCTAGGATGTTTGGAATTGTTTCTATACTTTCGGCATATAATTAATAATAAATGCTGAAGGTAGTTTCCATGAAAAAAAAAATACTATCAATTGACGGCGGAGGAATGCGAGGTATTGTCTCCGCCGTTTTATTACAGAGTTTAGAGGAAAAACTCTGTGAGTATAGTCAAAATCCAAAGGCAAGAATCGGAGATTATTTTGATCTAGTAGCTGGTACAAGTACAGGGTCAATTTTAACGGTTCTATATTTATATCCGAATGAACGTGGTGAATCAAAATATTCGGCAAAAGAGGTTATTCAGGCATATATTGACTATGGCAGCTATATTTTTCGTCGACAGTGGACATATCCATTCTGGGGAGCCAAATATACAAACAAGTATTTCGAAGAGATGTTAAAGAGTTACTTTGGTGACAGTACATTAGGAGATTTAAGAAAGCCTTGTTTATTGACTTCTTATGACATTACGAAAAGGAGTGCGGTATTTTTTAATTCAGTTTCTGGCAGGATTAATGATCATCGTAACTATATGTTACGGGATGCGATTCTTTCTTCGACTGCTGCACCGACATATTTTCCACCAACTTGCCAGAAAGGTCAATATAGTTGTTATGGTTGTTTGATTGATGGTGGAGTCGTTGCCAATAATCCTTCGATGTGTGCGCTGATAGAAGCTTTAAAACTCCCTGAATGTGAACGGACTGCAGATATCATAACAGTTTCCGTTGGTAATGTAAAAAATACAAAATCATACTCTTACAAAAGAGCAAAACTGTGGGGACTTCTTAACTGGGCGATCCCGATGTTTGATATTCTAATGGATGGTAGTGAGCAGACAGTGGATTATCAGCTTAGACGCGTGTATAAATCAATTGGTGAGCCGCAGAACTATATTAGAATGCAGTTAAAAACTGAAAGTAACATACCAAAGATGGATGCTTACTCGCAAGAAGCAATCGATACATTTTTAGGATTTGGGTATCGTCTTGCAGAAAAAGAGAAGTCTACGATTGATTCTTTAGCTAAGATGTTGGTTAATCAGTCAACTGGACTACAAAGAGCAATTAAATGAATGAGAGGAGCTGTTGCTTTTTTGGTGACAGCTTCTCTTATTTTTAGAGTACTTGACAAGTGGGAACGGGTATATAATAATTTAGCTAGCATGTGAATAAGGAGGGACTTTTGTGGATAAAAAATATAATTTTGACGATTTTTGTGGAATTATAGAGCAGTTGCGAAGTGAAAATGGATGTCCTTGGGATAAAGCACAGACACATTCTAGTTTAAAACAGTGTATGATTGAAGAGGCATATGAGGTGCTGCAAGGCATTGATGAATATGAGGAAAGCAAGAATTTTGATAACCTTAGAGAAGAACTTGGAGATGTACTTTTGCAAGTCGTTATGCACAGTGTTATCGCAAAAGAAGAAGGATTATTCACAATCGATGACGTAATTGATGAAGTTGCGGCAAAGATGGTACGTCGTCATCCGCATGTCTTTGGCAATCACCTGATCTCGGAGAAGGAAGAAATTCATAAGAATTGGGAAGAAATTAAGAAGGAAGAAAAGAAATCTAAGAACCAAAATGATGGTATTTCTAGTATTCCGCTTGCATTTCCTGCACTGATTCGAGCCCAAAAAGTAGTCAAGAAATGTGAAAAACTAAAAATTGAAAAAGAGATTTTGTTTCAGGAGGAATTGTTTCCTGAAAAATTGGCAATTATACTTGATGATAAAAAATGTGAGGATAATAAAAAAGAGGCATTGGGATCACTTTTATTCGAGTTATGTAAACTTGCACAGATACAGCATTTTAACGCAGAAGAATGCCTTTCTGAGTGTGTAAAACAGTACATTCGGACAAAAGAGTAAAAGATATGAAAAAAAAGGGCTTAAAACTACAAAAAACCCTGTTGTTTTGGAAATAAATGCAGAAAATTCCTTGACAAATGCACCTAATAAGTTTATAAATAGAATGAAGGTGATTTTAGAGGAAATAAGCATAAAACTAGTCACCTGATTGCCCGTGAGAAGATGTTTCATATGGGATGTGTGAATAATCGAATATGATTATTAGAAAACAATTTATAATACCTTAGAGGAGGAGTTTATCCATGAACAAAGCAGAATTAGTTGCAGCAATCGCAGAAAAGACAGAGTTATCCAAAAAGGATTCCGAGAAAGCTTTAAAAGCATTCATCGATGTTGTTACTGAAGAATTAACTAAAGGTGAAAAAGTTCAGTTAGTTGGTTTTGGTACATTCGAAGTATCTGCAAGACCTGCAAGAACTGGTAGAAACCCACAGACTAAAGAAACTATCAAGATTGCAGCTTCCAAAGCACCTAAATTCAAAGCTGGTAAAGCTTTAAAGGATGTTATCAATAAGTAATTAGTGAAAAGTCGTTCTAGGTAAACATATGAACTTAAGGCTGTTTTGAAGGAATCTTCAAAACAGCCTTTTTCATATCATGATGCGATACATGAAAGTGTGAGGTAAGAATATGAGACTAGATAAGTATTTAAAGGTATCTCGCTTGATTAAGCGTAGAACCGTAGCTAATGATGCATGTGATGCAGGCAGAGTTATGATCAATGACAAACCAGCAAAAGCCTCCACCAATGTAAAGGTTGGTGATATCATTGAAATTGGTTTTGGTGGCAAGGCAGTACGAGTAGAAGTAATTAGTATTGCGGATACGACCAAGAAGGATGAGGCGAAAGAATTATTTAGATATTTATAGATTGTAAACTCTTGTATGAATTGTACGTACAATAATGCATGAAACAAAAATTCCGCGCATATACATAATAGCGATAAGGATGTATAAAAGCGAGGAAAGTGCATGGAGGACTATAGGCAGGATAATAAGCAGATCAAAAGGCATCAACTCAGTTTAAACGATCGTAAAGAAGCTAAAATTAGTGGCGTTCGGGATGTTCGCTCGTTTGATGATCATGAGATTATCTTAGAGACCGATATGGGGGTTTTAATGATCCGTGGTTCTGATCTGCATATGGGAAGGTTAACTCTAGAAAAAGGGGAAGTTGATATCACTGGTAGAGTAGATAGCTTTATATATTCGGAATTAAAGGGCTACACTAAATCGGGAGAATCTTTTATGAAGCGTTTATTCAAGTAGTGGAGGAAGATTATGAATGAATTTATCCTTGCTGAGGTCAATTTCTTTCTAGCATCATTCCTTTGGGGAGTACTTCTGTTTCTTGCATATGATCAATTCGTAATATTACGAAAAATCATACATCATGCGAAACCTATGATAGCAATAGAGGATATCGGTTTTTGGATTACAGCCGGTATCCTTATCTTTCGTATGATGTATCAGATGAATGATGGTGTAATTCGGTATTACGCAGTCATTTCACTGATTCTTGGAATGAAACTGTATCAGATCCTTTTTAGTAGGATGATTGTTAAGGCAGGAAGTAGTGTTGGTTTATGGATTAAGAAGCAGATTAGGCGTTTTTTACATTTTATTGCGAGCCCATTACGTTTATTAATCAAACAAGTAAAGAGATTTTTACACTTTATTGGGCGTATTATCAAAAAACGTCTAATGATTATATGGAATTTTATCACAAATAGATTGAAATTACGAATGAAAAAGTATAAAATAGAAAGAAGAAAGAGATTACAAGAAAAACTCGAGGGACAGCTCAAGGAACAAGTGGAGCCATTAGTAAGACGAGGTGTTCTTGAACTTGTTTCAGAACCTATTGGAAAAGGTGAGATAAATGAAAAAGAGAAAATTCAAGAAAAAAAGAAGAAACGGGCTTAAATGGATTGCTGTCATGGTAATGATTATTTGTGGTGTCGTTTTATATAAAACCAAGGATCTTAACGCTGCAGTGGCTCAGAAGAGTGAAAAAATTGAAAAGCTAAAAGACCAGGTTGAAGTACAGAATGATCGTACTAAGGAACTGGAAGAGAAAAAAGCATTTCAGGGTACTAAACGATATATTGAAGAATTAGCTAGAACAAAACTTGGTTTGTGTTATCCGGATGAATATATTATTAAAGAGGCTCCGTAATTAAAAGGCAGTTTTTATAGGTTGAAAACAAATATTAAATTCATTAATTGGATATAATATATAATAAATTAAAAAAATTATTTTTTTCTAGTTGACAACTGACTTAAAACACGTTATAATTTGCTTTGTCACTTTGGCGAAATAGCTCAGTTGGCTAGAGCACACGGTTCATACCCGTGGTGTCGTGGGTTCAAATCCCTCTTTCGCTACGATTGAAAGGCACTCAGAATTTTCTGGGTGCCTTTTTCTGGTGTCATAAATTTTTCTGAATTGATTGCTAAATATGACAAACATTGCAAAATTCATCCTTTATAATATTTTATTACAGAAATAAAGTAATATTGGACCAAATCGATGGAAGGATGGGACAAGCAATGCAGAAAGAAAGAAAATATTTATTACCTTTAGCTGGAGTTGGAGTAGCACTAATTACTTTTTTTAGCGTAAATCCTAAAATGGTGACGCAATATCTTGTTTTAGCAACGATTTTATTAATTGTAATCGGATTTACAGCCGTGATCATTGCCTTTTTACAGGGGAGAGGAAGCGTAAATAATGGAGAAGAGTATGTAAAGAGGGAGTTACAGAATACTGCCAAAAAGAAGTTAGAGGGAATTGCTCATTCTTTTACGAAACTTGCGACAAGTTTTGATTATTTATCCGATCAGAAAGTTTCTTTGGATCATGATGATTTAGGAGCTGTACTAGATGATGTATCCGATAATCTTTGTCGTAGTTGTAAACGTTGTTCCTATTGCTGGGAGAAGAAATTTAATGAAAGCTACGATTCGGTAAGTGCTTTATTAGAAGCGGCACTGGCTAATGGTGCAGTGACAACGGATGATATGCCTGATGCTATGAAGGAATACTGTATTCAGATTCCTTTCTTTATTGAAGAGACCAATCGTAATTTAGCCGTAGCAAAGCTCAAGATGACTTGGCATAATCGTATGGCAGAAAGTCGTGAAGCGGTGGCGGACCAGTTAAAAGAGATTGCACGTATTGTTGAAGATTTTTCAGGAAACTTATGTGATACTGGTGAAATCATTGAGGTCAAGAGAAGAAAGGTAAATAGTAAATTAAAGCATCATAGAGTAAAGGCTCAGAGAATCTTGATGTTTGAACGGGAAAATAGAGGAATGGAAATACATATTACTGCAAAGTGTATGCGTGGCAGATGTATAACAACAAAAGAAACAGCTAATTTAATCGGACAAGCATTAGGAAAGCATCTGACCCCGAGAGATGATTCGAGGAATGTAATCGGAAGAAAGTATGCAGATTATGTTTTTTGTGAGGATGCTAATTATAAGGTGCTTACAGGTGTAGCAAGGACAAGCAAAGAAAAAGAGGAAGTGAACGGGGACAGTTTTTCTTTTCTTTATCCGGACAGCCAGGATGTTGTTATGATGCTTTCGGATGGTATGGGAACTGGCGAGAAAGCGTTTCGTGAAAGTGGAATGATCATTGAACTGTTAGAAGAGTTCTTGGAAGCAGGATTTCGTGAGGAACCAGCGATTCGGTTGATCAATTCCGTTCTTGTATTAAAGTCAGAACAGTCGATGTTTTCAACCGTTGATATTTGTCTATTAAATTTGTGTGCCGGAACTTGCGACTTTGTAAAAATTGGTGCAGCGACAACATTTATTAAGAGAGATCATTATGTAGAAACAATTCGTTCCAATTCCATGCCTGTTGGTATGTTAAATACGATGGAATATGTCAAGACTAGTAAGAAATTATATAATGGAGATTATGTCATTATGATATCGGACGGTGTGCTTGACTGTGTTCAGGAAGAGGATAAAGAAGGCTTTCTTCAGGATGTGATTATGCGCATTACATATAAGTCTCCGCAAGAAGTTGCTAATGCGATTTTACAGGCAGCATTAGGAAGCCATACCAGTGAACCGATGGATGATATGACGGTATTAGTAACTGGAATATGGAGGAAGTCTTAGACTTGAATTTTATATGTAGACGTTGTAGAATACATGTAAAAGTGGCATTACATTAAAGGAAGAGAAAGGCAGCACCACATGTTAGATCAGATTCAGCAGTTTGTAAAGAAACAGCATATGTTTGAAAAAAATGACCGCGTCGTCGTAGGGGTATCAGGTGGGGCTGATTCAATGTGTCTTCTTAATGTTCTAATGAGGATAGGAAGAGAATATTCCTTAACTTTATTTGTTGTTCATGTGAATCATCAGATTCGCGGGGCAGAGGCAGATCAGGAAGAAGAATTTGTAAGAAGATTTTGTTTAGAACATGGAATATCCGTCAATTGTATAAAAGCAGATGTAAAAGCAATTGCAAAGGATATGGGATGTTCCGTAGAAGAAGCAGGTAGATATGTTCGATATCAAGCATTTGAAGAGGAATGTAAACAACATAACTGTCATAAAATAGCCATAGCTCATAATATGAATGATAATGCGGAAACTGTACTTTTTCATCTGTTTCGAGGTAGTAAAGCAGAAGGTATGTCTGGAATTCATGCAGTCAGCAATAAGATTGTGCGTCCATTGTTAGAGACAAAGCGAAGCGCAATTGAAGAATTTATGAAAGAAGAGAATATTGCTTATTGCACGGATAGCTCCAATTTATCTTTGGATTACACGAGGAATAAGATAAGAAATTATGTACTTCCATATGTAAATGAACAGATCAATGAAAGATCGATTGAGCATATTGTATCATTTGCAAAGGAGATGGAGCAGGTATCCGTTTATCTTAGAAAGCAGACGGCACAAGCTTTTGCTACGATAGCAAAAGAATCAGATGATTGCGTAGAATTGAATCTTGAGGGTTTGAAAAAACAGGAAAAGATTTTACAGCAGTCGATTATGAAAATGGCAATTGAAAAAGTAAGTAAGAAGAAAAAGGATATTCAAGAAAAGCATATTCAGTCAGCATTACAGTTAATATGGAAACAGTCAGGAAAAAGTATTGCATTACCATATCATATTATTGTTCAGCGAGGATATACTACACTTATTGTTAAAAAATCAGAAGGAAAAGAGGGAAAGGTATTCAAGGATTATAAAGCTATAATTCCAGGAACAGTTTTTGTCCCGGAGATGAACTGTGAGTATCGTTTTGAACTTCTTGATAATTCTGAAAAAGTAAGGATCCCAAAAAATTGCTATACGAAATGGTATGATTATGATAAAATAAAAGATGCTGTTGTAATAAGGACGCGACAGCAGGGAGATTTTTTTCAGATACATAAGGATGGTGGAAAGAAAACAGTGAAATCCTTATTGATTGATGAAAAGGTGCCCAAAGAAAATAGAGACGTTATCTATCTTTTAGCGAGCGGACATCATATTCTTTGGCTACCACAACTACGAACTTCCGAGGCGTTCTTAATTGATGAAACTACTAGAAGAATTCTGTCAGTCACATTAGTTCCTTTAGAAAAAGATGGACTGAACAGTTATGAAAAATGTTGGAAAGGTTAGGTGCAATACCATGGCAGAAAATATTAGAGTACTATTATCCGAAGAAGAGATAGCTCAGAGAATTAGAGAATTAGGAGAGTTAATCAGTAAAGAATATGAGGGAAAGAATATTCATATGATCTGTGTCTTAAAGGGCGGTGTGTTCTTTATGACAGAATTATCAAAACATATTACAGTTCCAGTATCAATTGACTTTATGTCAGTATCCAGTTATGGTGATGCGACTGTAAGTTCAGGCAGAGTTCGTATCTTAAAGGATTTAGATGAAACGATTGAAGGAAAAGATGTTCTAGTTGTTGAAGATATTATTGATTCGGGAAGAACACTTTCGTATCTAATGGAGATGCTGTTAACAAGAAGACCAAATAGCTTAAAGCTTTGTACTTTGTTAGATAAGCCAAGCCGAAGAGAAGCTGAAGTGACAGTTGATTATACAGGGTTCCAGATTCCAGATGAATTCGTTGTTGGGTACGGTCTTGATTATGCTCAACACTATAGAAATCTACCATACATTGGTGTGGTACAACAATAAAAAAGCAAAAGGAGGCTTTGCATGAAAAAGTCGATGAGGGGATATGGCTTTTATTTCATTATCCTACTAATTATTATAGCGGCTGTTTATCTGTCTGAAAGCTTTTCAGGTGGTAGCAGTGACAATCATAGTTATAGCGACTATGTCCGTGATCTGCAATCTGGTAATGTTAAGTCAGTAGAGATTCATCAGAATGAAGAAGCACCGACCGGTAAGATTGAGATATATCTTAAAGACGGCAAGTCTTATACAATTTTTGTAACGAATACTGCTACTGCTGAATTAGAAGCACAATCCCATGATGTTAAAACATATGTTAATGATGTTCAAAAACCAAACTGGTTTTTAACAAGCGTATTACCATACCTGATTGGATTTATTATCATAATTGTTATGTTTACATTCCTAACGAATCAAGCAGCTGGAGGCGGTGGTGGTAATAACAAGGTGATGAACTTTGGTAAGAGCCGTGCTAAGATGACCAATGAAGAAGGAAAGACTAGTTTTAAGCAGGTAGCTGGATTAGCAGAGGAAAAAGAGGAGTTAAAAGAAATCGTAGACTTCTTAAAGAATCCAAAGAAATATATTCAGGTTGGTGCTAGAATACCAAAAGGTGTATTGCTTGAGGGACCTCCTGGTACAGGTAAAACTTTATTAGCGAAAGCGGTTGCAGGAGAAGCTGGTGTTCCATTTTTCTCAATTTCAGGTTCTGACTTTGTAGAAATGTTTGTTGGTGTTGGTGCTTCCCGTGTACGTGATTTATTTGCTGAAGGTAAAAAGAATGCTCCATGTATTATTTTTATTGATGAAATTGATGCAGTAGCTCGTCGAAGAGGAACTGGTATGGGTGGAGGTCACGATGAACGTGAGCAGACTCTTAATCAGTTACTTGTAGAAATGGATGGTTTTGGTGTCAATGAGGGTATCATTGTTATGGCGGCAACAAACCGTGTAGATATCCTTGATCCAGCAATTCTTCGTCCGGGCCGTTTTGACCGTAAAGTATTGATTGGAAGACCAGACGTTAAGGGAAGAGAAGAAATCCTTAATGTTCATGCAAAAGGAAAGCCATTAGGTGAGGATATTGATTTGACTCAGGTTGCTCAGACAACGTCTGGGTTTACTGGTGCAGATTTGGAAAACTTATTAAATGAAGCTGCTATTAGTGCTGCAAAGGATAATCGTAGCTACATTAAGTCAGAAGATATTAAGAAATCCTTTATTAAAGTTGGTATTGGTACAGAGAAGAAGAGTCGTATCATTTCTGAAAAAGAGAAGAAGATTACTGCTTATCACGAAGCAGGTCATGCAATCTTATTCCATGTACTTCCTGATGTTGGACCTGTGTATACGGTATCCATCATTCCAACTGGTGGAGCAGCAGGGTATACAATGCCATTGCCAGAAAAGGATGAAATGTTTAATACAAAAGGTAAGATGCTACAGGATATTATGGTTAGCTTAGGTGGCCGAATCGCTGAAGAATTAATTTTCAATGATATCACAACAGGTGCATCTCAAGATATTAAGATGGCAACAAAAACAGCCAGAAGCATGGTAACACGTTTTGGTTTCTCAGATAGTCTTGGTATGGTTAACTATGAATCCGATGATGATGAAGTTTTCATCGGAAGAGATTTAGCTCATACGAAAAACTTTAGTGAGTCAGTTGCAAGCAAGATTGATGAAGAAGTTCGTAAGATCATCGATGAATGTTATGACAATGCTAAGAAATTATTAACAGATAACATGGATGTTCTTCATGCTTGTGCAGAACGTTTGATTGAAAAGGAACGTATCACGAGAGAAGAATTTGAAGCGTTATTTGATCGAAATGATGAGAAAAAGGACGCAAATATATAAAAGGTAGTTAATTTGGCGATAGATGTAGCAAAACAACTATATAATGAAAAGAATGGAAAATAATGCATAGTCATAATTTACAAAAAGATATATTCAAAACTGTAAAGTTTGTGCACACTTAAATGGGGTACCATGTTATACTATATCTCGTAAACCCCAATACATTATATAGTTTTTGCTACACCCCATAAGTAACAAAAATACCTTCTCCAAAAAGGACAGCACCCGTGAAGCTGTCCTTTTTACTTTTTGGGAAATAACAAGGATTTATATAAGTAAAATGCTTTTTCTTGTTTAATACATAAGATAGCTGAATATAATTTTATTGTAACCTTTGATTACCATGAATAAGATATTAGGAATGGAGATATGTCATTGGAACAGATAGATAGCATAAAAATATTGAAAGAGGCTGTATTTAGTGATGGCACCTCTGACTATCGCGATCCTTGCGAACCTGGTATTAATGAGACTGTGCGTATTCGAATACGTACCGCTACTCAAACTATACGCAGTGTTATGATTATGATAGATGACAAGAAGATAAAGATGAGTCTGGTGGAAAGAGACAGTATGTTCGACTATTATGAAGGTGTAATTTTATTAGGCGACCAGCAGATTCGTTACTATTTCTTATTACAGACAAAAGAACAAGAATATTATTATACAACACTTGGAATATCAGATACGTTAAATTTAGAGTATCAGTTTGTGATTACTCCAGGGTTTCATACACCAGATTGGGCAAAAGGTGCAGTATTTTATCAGATCTTTGTCGATCGCTTTTATAATGGAGATAGTTCCAATGATGTATTGGATAATGAGTATAAGTACATAGGAGAAGGAACTGTTGAGGTGAAGGATTGGAATAAGTATCCGGATCCTATGGGAGTTCGTGAGTTTTATGGTGGTGACTTGCTTGGGATAATGAAGAAATTAGATTACCTCAAGGAATTAGGCGTTGAGGTGATTTATCTAAATCCAATCTTTGTATCACCATCCAATCATAAATATGATATACAAGATTATGACTATATCGATCCTCATTATGGTGTGATCCTTAAGGATAGTGGAGAGTGTCTGGTTAACATGAGTCAGACAAATAAAGATGCCACGCGTTATATACAACGTGTGACTAATAAAGAGAATCTGGAAGCAAGTAACCGTTTATTCATCATGCTTGTGCAGCAAATTCATGAGCGTGGTATGAAGATCATCTTAGATGGTGTTTTTAATCATTGTGGGTCATTCAATAAATGGCTTGATCGCGAAGAAATTTATGAGAAAGCAAATGATTTTGAAAAGGGAGCCTATATTACGAAGAATAGTCCATACCATTCGTTCTTTCAGTTTCGTAAGGAGGAATGGCCATACAATAACTCCTACGATGGCTGGTGGGGACATGATACTCTTCCAAAGTTGAATTATGAGCATTCTCCTAAGTTAAAAGAGTATATCTTAGAAATTGCACGTAAATGGGTTTCACCACCATTTAATGCAGATGGATGGCGTCTCGATGTGGCAGCAGACTTGGGATTTACGGAAGAGTATAATCATCAATTTTGGAAAGAGTTTAGAAAAGTAGTGAAAGAGGCAAATCCGAATGCATTGATCTTAGCAGAGCATTATGGAGATGCAGGTAGCTGGTTAAATGGGGATGAATGGGACTCGGTAATGAATTATGATGCATTTATGGAGCCGATTACTTGGTTTTTGACTGGTGTGGAAAAACATAGTGACCAATATCGGTCAGATATGTTATGTAATTATGAGAACTTTTATGGAAGTATGACTCATTATATGTCAAAATTTCAGACTCCATCTTTACAAGTTGCAATGAACGAATTGTCGAATCATGACCATTCTAGGTTCTTAACAAGAACGAATCATAAAGTTGGTCGTACTACGAATCTTGGACCAGTAGCTGCAAATGAGAATTTGAACATGGGCATAATGCGAGAAGCAGTTGTCATGCAGATGACATGGCCAGGAGCACCTACAATCTATTATGGTGATGAGGCAGGGGTATGTGGTTGGACAGATCCTGATAATCGGAGAACTTATCCATGGGGACATGAGAACAAGGAACTGATCCATTTGCATCAGGAGTTGATTCAGATGCGTAAATCCTACTCAGCGTTGCGTCTGGGTTCCATCAAATTTTTAACTGGTACCCATGGCGTCGTTTGTTATGCAAGATTTAATCGAGAGGATCAATTCATCATCATTGTAAATAATAATCATTATGAGGTGACCATCTCAGTTCCTGTCTGGCAGGCAGGAATACCGAGAGATTATCCGTTGGTTCGAATGCTTTATACGGATATGGTTTCCTTTGGAGTGGAAGCAGCAAGTTATTATCCGCAACAAGGTTCGATTCAAATGAATATGAATGCCTTTTCTTCAGTCATTTTAAAGAATTATCCGTGCGGTTTATACTAAATAGAAAAAATTTCTATAAAAATTATTTGGTTTAGTACTTGCAAAATAGAAAATGATGTGCTATAATCTATCCTTGTCAGTAGCGAGAATGTGATTAAAACAGATCATCATTTTCTAAAATATATGGATGGGTTCCCGAGTGGCCAAAGGGGGCAGACTGTAAATCTGTTAGCGACGCTTTCGAAGGTTCGAATCCTTCTCCATCCATTATGCCGGCGTGGCGGAACTGGCAGACGCACAGGACTTAAAATCCTGCGGGACTAATCTCCCGTACCGGTTCGATTCCGGTCTGCGGCATTTGCAGGAAACTGCATTACAACTTCATGTTGTGTGTGCGTGTAGCTCAGCTGGATAGAGCACTTGGCTACGGACCAAGGTGTCGGGAGTTCGAATCTTCTCACGCACGTGAATGAAAAAGGAAAGACAGGATTTTGTCCTGTCTTTCTTTTTTCATTCGAGTCCGGTTCGGACTCGAACGAGTTCGAAGTCTTCGCTCCGCTTCGGTCGGCCCTAAGCGAATGTCCCCCGGACATTCAGGGCCTTCTCACGCACGTTTGTGAAAAGTCTACCTTTTTTTTACAAAATGAAAGATTTGTGATAATATATACAGAAAAAAGGGGAAAATGGTATGGAGATTTTTTTGATTCGGCATGGAGAATGCGAGAACAGGGGGCAACATAATTATAATATTGAGAAAGGTATATATGATCCACATCTGACGGAACGAGGAGAGGGGCAGGCGAAGAATCTGGCGAAGGTTCTGCAAGGAATACATTTTGATGTTTTTTTTTCCAGTGATTTATCAAGAGCGGTTATGACAGCAGATGTGCTTGCTGAAAAGAATTCTGCTGAGAGAATATGTCTAAAAGAATTTCGGGAGATTGATGTAGGACATCTGGAAGATAAATCATGGGATGAATATCCGGATGTATATTTTAAGTGGAAGAGACATGAGGAGGATATTGCTTTTCCGGGAGGAGAATGCGGTGAGGATGTATGGATGAGAGTAAGACCTGTGTTAATGGATATTGTACTGATTTATCTGACGAAGCATTGAGAGCGCTTATTAAAGAAAAGAGGATTGTATGGTATTTACAGAATTACTTAGATTAAATGATATTAAAGGGTTGCAACAGATTCCTAAAAGTGATATTCATTCCCATGCGGGGAGAGGTGGTAATATTGCATTTTTAGCGGAACGTACCGGAAATGAGATGCCTGTACCACCGGAAAGGTATGCTTCTTTGGAACATATGCAGAGTTGGTTTGTGGATAATATTAAACCTATGTGTGAGGGAACTAAGGGGCAAATTCTCAGATGGGAAGCTTGCTTTGCGGAAGCAAAGAGAAATAACATCGTTCGAATGGCATTAAGTTTTTCAAGACTTGATGTTATGTTAGCAGGTGGAATGAGCGCTTTTATTGAGATTCTGGAAGAATATCATAGAATCTATTGCCCGGATACGAAATTTGAACCGGAGCTTACATATGGAAGAGGATGTAATATTGATGAGGAGCTTGACTTTATTGATGAAATATTGTCATATAACTATTTTAAGTCAATAGATATTTGCAACGGAGAGTTTCAGCAACCGATAGAAAATTTTGTACCACTTTACAGAATAGCGGAACAACATAAGCTTGTGAAGAAGGCGCATGTCGGAGAGTTTGGAAGTGCAGACGATATAGAAAGAGCTGTTGGAGTTTTGGGACTCAATGAGGTACATCACGGGATTGCAGCAGCAAATTCGGAGTATACAATGAGATTTTTGGAAAGAGAAAAAATACAGTTAAATGTCTGTCCTTCAAGTAACGTAATGCTGAATGTTGTAGAAAGCTATGAGAAGCATCCGATTGGGACATTGGTTCATCATGGCATTCCCGTGACAATAAATACGGATGACTTACTGATATTTAATCAGCCGGTTGATAGGGAATATATGAATTTGTTTAAGGCAGGGACCCTGACAGCAAATGAGCTTGAAGAAATCCGGCTTTGCGGTTTGGGAAAGTAGGAAGTGGGTGTTGAGTAGCTGTTTGAAATAACAGGTAAGGCAGGTATGCTTGACTTTACAGGGAACTAAGAGTATATTTTTATTAAAGGAATGGACAGTTTTGGATTCTGTGTCAGAATAGCAGGAGGGTGTTTTGAAAAAGCTTTGTATTGTAATACCATGTTATAACGAAGAGTCTGTGCTTCCGATAACAGCTTCTGTGTTAGGTGAAGTATTACGGAATTTAATCAGTAAAGATAAAATTGCGGAGGATAGCTTTCTTTTGTTTGTGGATGACGGGAGTACCGACCGAACATGGGAACTGATTCAATCGCGACATGAAGAGAATACAATACAGATTCGTGGGATAAAGTTGTCCGGTAATGTAGGGCATCAGTTTGCGCTTACTGCGGGGTTATTGGCAGCAAAGGAAAAAAGTGATATGGTGTTGTCAATTGACGCGGACCTTCAGGATGACGTGGCGGTGATTGAAGAAATGATTGATAAGTTTTATGAGGGTCATGATATAGTATACGGCGTTAGAAAAGAACGAAGTACCGACACTTTTTTAAAACGTACGACTGCCCAGTTGTTTTATAAGCTTATGGGATGGTTTGGTGTAAAGACGGTGTATAATCATGCAGATTTTCGTTTGATGTCAAAACGTGCATTAGAAGAGTTTGCAAAATATACGGAAACAAACTTGTTTTTACGTGGTATTATGCCGATGCTTGGGTATCCGACGGCGAATGTATATTACAACCGAAAGGAGCGTGCGGCAGGAAAAACGAAATATTCATTAAGAAAAATGTGTGCGCTTGCTTTTGATGGCATTTCTTCGTTTAGTATTAAGCCCATCAGTATGGTTCTGGGGATGGGAGTCGGTATTTTACTAGTGACAATTGTTGCGATTATCTATGCATTGGTATCGTATATGAGAGGAGAAGTAGTTGCCGGATGGACTTCGCTGATTCTGTCGGTCTGGTTCTTAGGGGGATTACAGTTGTTTGCGCTTGGATTGGTTGGAAAGTATATCGGAAAAATCTATATTGAAACAAAGCACAGACCGCGCTATCATATAGAGGCTGAGTTGATGGAGGATGAGGAGTAGTATGCAGGAGAAATTACAGAAGAAGGAAGGAAAATTAGGCTTCATTATACTGTGTGTGTTGATTGCAGCACTGATTCCGTTGTATATTGTTGCGGGTTATGCTCATCCCAGCGTGGACGATTACAGCTACGGAAAATACACTGCTGAAGTATGGAATGAAACAGGTTCTTTTGGAGAGGTACTTGCCGATGCATGGGAACGCACAGCGTATACATATGAAACGCATCAGGGGACATTTTCATCCGTATTTTTGATGCGGTTACAGCCGGGCATTTTTGGAGAGGAATACTATTTTCTGACTACAGTGTTTTTGCTTGGAACCTTTATAATTTGCAGTATTTTGCTTTATTATGCTTTTTTTAACAGGATTTTTCAAGCTGGAAAGGTGAGAAGCTGGATTATTGCCGGAATATTAAGCCTTGGAGCGATGGAATTTACCCATGTTATCTCCGATTCGTTTTATTGGTACAATGGTGGCGTGACTTATACATTTTTTTATTCTATGGAGGCACTGTTGTTTGCACTGTTGATTTATATGTATACGGCTAAGAAGCAGTTTTTTAGAGTGTTGCTGGGGATTGCCTGCATATTGCTGGCTGTGTTCGTGTGTGGGGGAAATTACGTCACTTCACTGGTTACATTGGAGCTGTTGGTTTGCATTTGTCTGGTAACCGGAGTATCGGTATATAGGAGAAAGAAAGAGGAAAACGCAGAGGAATTAAAGTCTCTGAGATGGAACTTCTTATTTTGCCTACTGGTGTTGCTTGCCGCGGCTGTTTGTTTTATTGTAGTAGTTATTGCACCGGGAAATGCTGTACGTCAGGAGAAGACGGGAGAAACGACTCATCCGATAATATCGATTCTTCTTTCGTTTACGTATGGTGCTTACAGTATCGGAAATTGTATGAATTTACCGGCTCTGTTACTGCTATTCCTTTGTGTACCTCTGTTTGTTATAATTGCGAGGAAAAGCAGTGTTGCTTTTAAGTATCCGGGGTTGATATCCTTTTTCAGCTTTTGCCTGTATTCTTCGCAGGCTACACCGGTGTTTTTTGCACAGGGAATAAAGATGCCGTATCGGATTATGAATATTATTTATTTCAGCTGCTTTGTAATAGCAGCCTTCAATTTGTTTTACTGGATTGGGTATATCGTAAAGAAAAAGCCACAGAGTATGGTTCTTTCTACATTGGAGAGCTGGCATGAAAAAAAGTTCTGGCTGTTTTATGCCGTGGCTGCGCTTGGAGTATGTTTTAGTGTGGCAGGCAATATTTCGATAAAAGCAGAGATGGATATGGAAGGAGCAGCACAGGTCGAGGTAACAGAGTTACCGGCGACGTTGAGTGCCTGCTATTCTCTTTTGACGGGGGAAGCAAAAAAATATGATAAGGAGTGTTGGGACCGTTTTGCCGTATATACGGATCCGGAGTTTCAAGATGTTGTGGTGAAACCGTTTACCGTGACACCGGAGATTATTTTTCACTCGGATATTACAGAAGACCCTGAACATTGGAAAAACGAGTGTGTAAGAAAGTTTTTTAATAAAAAATCCGTTAAGATAAAGTAGTTGGAACAGAGTGAAGGGAGGACACAGAAGATAGTTATGAATATCATAGAGAAATTATATTGCAGAGTATTCCAGACTTGCTTTCGGATTGCAATTCCGATTCTTCCGTATCGGAATCCGGAGGTAATGTCTTCGGAAAAGGAGATTGCAGATGTTTTAAAAAGTAAGAAGATTACTTCAGTTTTAGTTGTAACGGACGAGAGCTTATATAAGCTTGGTTTGTTGGAAAAGCTGAAGCAGGAGCTGAAAGCTGCCGATGTTTCCTATACGGTATATGATAAGACAGTGGCAAATCCTACGATTGCAAATGTGGAGGAAGCCAGAGAACAGTACATAGAAAATAAATGTAATGCAATTATCGGCTTTGGTGGTGGTTCGTCGATGGATTGTGCAAAGGCAGTAGGGGCAAGAATTGTTAAACCGAAGCAATCTATTCCGAAAATGAAGGGCATTTTAAAAATACATAAACGTCTGCCGTTGTTCATAGCGGTGCCTACGACGGCCGGTACAGGAAGTGAAACCACGCTTGCGGCGGTGATTACAGACGGAGAGACCAGACACAAGTTCCCGATTAACGATTTCCCGCTGATTCCTCATTATGCAGTACTGATACCGGAAGTAACAAAGGGGTTGCCGCCGTTTATTACGGCAACTACGGGAATGGATGCCCTGACCCATGCCGTAGAGGCGTTTATCGGTCGCTCTACGACAAAAGAAACCAGAAGCTATGCCTTAGAGGCAACAAAGCTTATTTTTGGAAATATTGAAAAAGTATATAAAAACGGAAATGACATGGAAGCACGAAAGAATATGCTTTATGCATCGTTTCTGGCGGGAAAAGCGTTCTCTAAGTCCTATGTCGGATATAGTCATGCGGTAGCCCACTCGCTCGGAGGAAAGTATAATACACCTCATGGTCTTGCGAATGCGGTATTGCTTCCGTATGTATTGGAGGCATATGGTGAGACGATTTATGATAAGTTAAAAAAGCTGGCTGTAGCAGGTGGCCTTGTGACGGAGGAGACGGAAGCTGCAGATGCTGCAAAGCGATTTATCCGAAAAATTCGTGAGTTGAATGCATCAATGGGAATTCCGGAAAAGCTGTCCGGAATTCGGAGAGAGGATATCCCGGAGTTGGCTGTGCATGCTGCAAAAGAGGGAAATCCTTTGTATCCGGTGCCGAGATTGATGACGGCAAAGGAATTGGAGTCATTCTATTTTGCGGTCGGTGAGTTCGAGGAAGAAACTCAATGAAGTATGAATGGAGGATTAACATGGAACAGGAGCAGATACAGGCAATCGTAGAAAAACAGAGAACATACTTTTTATCGGGTGATACACTTTCTGTAGAGAATCGGAAAAAGGCATTGGCTGATTTGAAGAAAGCAATTCAGGCAAATGAAGAGAAAATTGCGGCAGCGATAAAAAAGGATTTGGGAAAGAGTCACGAGGAAGCCTATATGTGTGAAATCGGGCTGACAATAAGCGAGATTTCCTATATGCAGAAGCATACGAAGCGATTCGCGAGAGAAAAGAGGGTGGTAACTCCGCTTGCGCAGTTTGCATCCAGAAGCTTCGTAAAACCGATGCCATACGGTGTGACCCTGATTATGAGTCCGTGGAATTATCCGTTTCTGCTGACAATGGAGCCACTGGTGGATGCCATTGCAGCGGGAAATACCGTGGTTGTAAAACCGAGTGCCTATTCACCGGCAACAAGTGCAGTGATGAAGGAAGTGCTGGAAGGAGTGTTTTCTCCGGAATATGTGGCTGTTGTGACCGGCGGAAGAGCAGAGAATACCTGTCTGCTGCAGCAGAAGTTTGATTATATTTTCTTTACCGGAAGCCAGTCGGTAGGGAAGGAAGTGATGACACAGGCTGCAAAGCATTTAACACCGGTAACGCTGGAGCTTGGCGGAAAGAGTCCGTGTATTGTAGACAGCAGTGCAGATATTAAGCTTGCAGCACGTCGGATTGTATTCGGAAAGTATCTGAATTGCGGTCAGACCTGTGTGGCACCGGATTACATTTTATGTGAAAAGAGTGTGCAGGAAAAGCTGATTGCAGCTTTGAAGGCAGAGATTGTACGTCAGTTTGGAGAGAATCCGCTTACAAATGATGCTTACGGGAAAATGGTCAATGAAAAGCATTTTGAGCGTGTCTGCGGATTGATAGCAGAGGAAAAGGTTGTACATGGCGGCAATACGGATAGAGAGGCTTTAAAAATCGAGCCAACGGTAATGCGTGATGTCAGCTTTTCGGATGCTGTAATGCAGGAGGAAATTTTCGGACCGGTGCTGCCGATTGTCACAATAAACAGTATTGATGAGGCAATTTCTATTGTGAATGAAAGACAGCATCCGCTTGCATTGTATGTGTTTGCGGGGAATAAGAAAGTAACTCGCAAGGTCACTTCACGATGTGTATTTGGTGGTGGATGTGTGAATGATACGATTATTCATCTGGCAACGAGCAATATGGGCTTTGGCGGTGTCGGAGAGAGCGGTATGGGTGCATACCACGGCAAGGTCGGCTTTGATACCTTTTCTCATAAGAAGAGTATTGTTGATAAGAAGACATGGCTGGATTTACCGATGCGCTATCAGCCGTATCGAAGTCTGTATATGAAGCTGATTCGGATGTTTTTGCGATAGGAATGAAGTCAAAACATAGATATAATGTATTCCGGGCAACAGCGCTTTGAAAACGTTGTTGCCCGGCTTTTTCTTACATCCTTGTTGACCACATACTGCAGTCCAGTACCTTAGTGGCAAAGCCTTCATAGAACTCAGGTTCATGGCAGATAAGGAGGATACTTCCTTTATAGGCGGTAAGTGCACGTTTCAGCTCATCCTTTGCGTCTACGTCAAGATGATTTGTAGGCTCGTCCAGAAGAAGTACATTGGTTTCCTTATTAATCAGCTTGCAAAGACGCACCTTTGCCTGCTCACCACCGGAAAGTACACGCACCTGACTCTCAATATGTTTGGTTGTCAGACCGCACTTCGCGAGAGCGGAACGGATTTCGTACTGGGTATAGGAAGGAAATTCCTGCCACAGCTCCTCAATGCAGGTATTATTCTTTGCACCGGTCATTTCCTGTTCAAAATAGCCCGGAAACAGATAATCTCCGAGTATCACTTTACCGGAAAGCGGCGGGATGATACCGAGGATACTTTTCAGCAAGGTGGTTTTTCCGATACCGTTAGCACCCTTTAGTACCAGCTTTTCGCCACGCTCCATAGAAATTGTAATGGAACGGGAGAGTGGCTCATTGTAGCCGATGATAAGCCCTTCTGTCTGGAAAATATAGCGGCCGGAGGATCTTGCTTCTTTAAAATGAAACTCCGGCTTCGGACGTTCCGCAGCCAGTTCGATAACATCCATCTTGTCCAGCTTTTTCTGACGGGACATTGCCATATTACGGGTAGCAACCCTTGCTTTATTCCTTGCAACAAAATCCTTTAAATCACTGATTTCCTGCTGCTGACGTTTATATGCGGCCTCCAGCTGTGCCTTTTTAACGGCATATACTTCTTCAAATTTTGTATAGTCACCGACATAGCGGGTCAGTTCTCCGTTTTCCATATGGTACACAAGGTTAATCACGCTGTTTAAAAACGGAATATCGTGTGAAATCAGGATAAATGCGTTCTCATAGTCGATTAAGTAGCGTTTCAGCCACTCAATATGTTCAACATCCAGATAGTTGGTCGGCTCATCCAAAAGAAGGATATCCGGTTTTTCCAATAATAGCTTACCAAGCAGCACTTTTGTACGCTGACCGCCGGAAAGCGCAGTTACATCTGTATCTAAGCCCATGGCATCGAGCCCGAAGGCGTGGGCAATCTCATCAATTTTTGTGTCAATAATATAAAAATCATGTACATCCAGCAAATCCTGAATATTGCCGAATTCCTCCATCATGCCCGGTAAATCCTCGTCTGAGGCTTCACCCATTGCGGCACAAAGCTCGGTCATACGTGCTTCTACATCGTAAAGAAATTCAAAAGCAGACTTTAAGACATCACGGATGGTCATGCCGGGCGTAAGAACCGAGTGCTGGTCAAGATATCCGACGCGGACATCCTTAGCCCATTCAACCTTTCCTTCATCCGGCATCATTTTGCCTGTAATGATGTTTAAAAAGGTGGATTTACCTTCACCGTTGGCCCCTACAAGTCCCACGTGCTCGCCCTTTAATAAACGGAACGAAACATTTTTCAAAATAGTACGGTCACCAAAACCGTGATTCAAATCCGTAACACATAAAATGCTCATAAATAAAATCCTTTCCGGTACCGCAATAACGGTACAACAGCAGTAGTGCGGCTGCACTAAAACATTCCCATTATACCTAATCCGCAGAGATTTTGCAAGTAAAAAAGAAAATCATGGAAGCAGAGGTATTTGTCCAATGTGAAAAGGCTGCCGGGGAAGGCAGCCTTTTCCATGAGGGGAGTATAAATATTAATAAGGGGTTTTATAGTGTCAAAGACTTAGGGGAATCCTTAACACACCTTTATTCTATTTCATCGGTCGACAAAATGCAATTAAAAAAGTATAAAGAAATAAAAAAACAAAATAAAGAAATTGTAAGAATGCATATAGTAGAAGGAGAAGTAAAAACACACAAAGACGGGTGCTTATGTGGATTTTAATTGCGTTAATAATTGATTTTCTGGTATTTCTTATTCTGGGGCAGGACATCGCACTGGACTTTTTAGGGGGATATTTGATAGAATTAAGTCTTAGTGTGGATAATCTGTTTGTATTTATGTCGATTTTTACGGCGTTTTCGGTGCCGGAGCAATACAGGCACCGTGTGTTAAGATACGGTATTATCGGAGCTGCGGTACTTCGCATGATTTTTATTTTCTGCGGCTCGGTAATTATTTCAAGGTTTTCCTGGATTCTGTACCTATTCGGCGTTGTATTGATTGCAAACGGGGTTAAAGTGTTTCTTCCGCAAAAAGAAGAGGATAACCGGCAAACGGTATGGGGAATGAGCATAGTGCGAAAGCTTATGCCGGTGACGGAGAATTTTTGCGGTGCAAGTTTTTTTATTCATAAGCCGGAGAAAAACGGTGAAGGAGGAAAGAAGCATCGTTATGCAACGCCTCTGTTTGTTGTACTTGTGGTGGTCGAGGTTTCCGACATTATTTTTGCCATTGATTCCGTGCCGGCTGTTTTTTCAGTAACAACAAATCCTTTTATTGTGTATGTGTCGAATATCATGGCAATTTTAGGCCTACGGCAGATGTATTTCGGACTGGAAAGGCTTGCAAAGCGATTTGTTTATATGAAATACGGAATTGCGGTTGTACTTTTCTTTACAGGGACAAAATTGCTGATTTCATTATTTCATCGTTCCATTTCAACAGTATGTTCCATTCTCTTTATTGTATTTGTATTATCTGTAAGCATGCTTGCATCTATGCTTGCAACAAAAAAAGGAAGTGTATAAAACGGATTCATCTGCGGATACTATGTTCTGTAACCAAAAACTTATTGTCTATCAGGAGGTAATGTTATGTCTTATAATAATGAGCATAATCTTGAAAGAAATTCCAGCCAGAACAACACTCAGAACAACACCCGGAACAACAGCCAGAACAACACTCAGAACAATACCCAGAATAACACCCAGAACAATACTCAGAACAACACCCAGAATAACTGCCGTAACTGCGCTCGTAACGCAAGCAGAAACGAGAGCAATCGTTAGTCCGGGACCGATTTCGTTTTCTAAATACGGTGAACAAAGAGAATGGGGCTGTGTAGCTTGGCTACATGGCTCCGTTTTTTTATTTTATCATATAATAAAGCAGGGGAAAATTCCCTGTATCACCGGAAAGGAGAAATCTGTATGATATACCGTTATGTTATTACACTCAGTGAGTTAAAACGACTACAAAAGCGGGGAGCTGTAGTACTTGCGGATGTGCGTGATAAAAAAAGCTATGAGGCCGGGCATGTTCCGGGGGCTGTTTCGATTCCGTATACAGAAGAGGCAGGTTTTTTGGAATGCTTTCGTAAGGGCGACCTGATTGTATTATGCTGCGACCGGGGAAATCTTAGCATGCGCGCAACAGTGAGGATGCGTCGGGCGGGATATCAGGCATATAGTCTTGTGGGGGGATATGAAGGATATCTGCGTTGTCAAAAATAGAGTTCCATTTTTTTACCGGATATGATAAGATGAAATAAGAAAGTAATAGAGGAATGGTTAAGAAAGGACAAAGGAATGGCAGAGCTATTTGAATTTCTGACTCCGTGTCATTTCGGCACGGAGTCTGTGCTGAAGAAAGAGATTACAGACTTAGGATATGAGATAAAGACAGTGGAAGACGGAAAAGTAAGCTTTCTCGGAGATGAGGCAGCCGTCAGCCGTGCCAATATTTTTTTGCGGACCACCGAACGCGTACTGCTTGTTGTAGGGCGCTTTAGCGCGACGACGTTTGAGGAGCTGTTTGAGAAGACAAAGGCCTTGCCGTGGGAGCGGTATATTCCGGAAAACGGCAGGTTCTGGGTAACGAAGGCAAATTCCGTAAAGAGTAAGCTGTTCAGCCCGTCGGATATTCAGCGAATTATGAAAAAAGCAATGGTAGAGCGTATGAAGCAAAGCTACAGGAAGGAATGGTTTCCGGAAGACGGTGCATCGTTTCCGGTTCGTGTGTCTATTATGAAGGATGAGGTAACGGTCGGACTGGATACATCGGGCGAATCTCTTCATAAGAGAGGATACCGTAAGCTCAGCTCCAAGGCACCGATTACTGAGACGCTGGCAGCGGCGTTGATTTTACTGACACCGTGGAGAGAGGACCGGATTCTGGTGGATCCGTTCTGCGGCAGCGGAACGATTCCGATTGAGGCAGCGATGATTGGGGCAGGTATCGCACCGGGGATGAACAGGGAGTTCCTTTCGGAGAATTGGACACACCTTGTTCCGAAGAAGCTTTGGTATGATGCGGTTAATGAAGCGGAGGACATGGTAAAGCGTGATGTGACAATGCAGATTCAGGGCTATGATATTGACGGGGATATGATAAAGGCGGCAAGACAGAATGCAGAGGATGCGGGGGTTTCGGAGTACATTCATTTTCAGCAGCGCCCGGTCAGTCAGTTAAGCCATGCGAAGAAATACGGATTTATCATTACGAATCCGCCTTACGGAGAGCGTTTGGAGGAAAAGAAGACACTTCCGGCGCTTTACAGGGAGTTCGGAGAAGCGTTTGCAAGGCTTGACAGCTGGTCCTGCTATATGATTACCTCTTACGAGGAAGTGCAGAAGTATTTCGGAAGACAGGCGGACAAGAATCGTAAGATTTATAACGGGATGTTAAAGACATATTTCTACCAGTTTATGGGACCGAGACCGCCGAAACGAAAGCCGGAGGAAAAATAATTTCTTATGAGCAGCAATGGAAAGCGTAAGCTGAATTTTGAGATGGCAGGTATCATTCTGGCACTGGCATGGCCGACTATGCTGGAACAGCTGATGCAGACTGCCGTGCAGTATATCGATACTGCCATGGTAGGAAGTCTGGGAACTCAGGCGACCGCTGCGGTAGGTGCTACGACGACAGTAAACTGGCTTGTGGGAAGTACAATTTCGGCGGTAGGTGTGGGATTTCTGTCGTTTATTGCAAGAGCATTGGGAGCGGAAGATAAGGCAGCGGCAAAGCGTGCATCGTCACAGGCGGTATTGGCGGTGTTTGTGGTGGGCATTTTTGTTACACTGGTAACGGTAGGACTTTCGGGAAAGATTCCGGTATGGATGCAGGTGGACGAAGGTATTAGGGAGCTGGCAGGAGATTATTTTCTGATTTTATATCTGCCAATGCTTCCCCGAACTGCCAGTACCATTTTCAGTACGGTGCTGCGGGCTGCGGGGGATACGAAATCTCCGATGAAAATCGGTGTAGCTGTTAATTTAATTAATGTAATATTAAATTTTCTGATGATTTACCCGACAAGGCAGCTTCGGCTGTTTTCCTACGAGTTTGTCATGTGGGGAGCGGATATGGGCGTGCTTGGAGCTGCATTTGCCAGTGCCATTGCTTTTACTGTGGGAGGAATTCTGATTACGTTTGTGCTCTTCCGTCACCCGCTCGTTTCCCCAAAGGGACAGTCTCTCCGGCCGGACATGAGGATAATTAAGCCGTGTCTGCGGGTAGCAATGCCTAATATGCTGCAGAGGTTTGGAACCTCTCTCGGATATGTGGTCTTTGCATCCATGATTAATGCGCTCGGAGAGGTATCAACAGCGGCACATACCATTGCCAATACGGTTGAGTCCGCCTTTTATATTCCGGGTTACGGGATGCAGACAGCAGCGGCAACGCTTGCCGGAAACGCCTACGGCGCGGGGGACGAGAAGAAGCTGAAGGAATTGGCGCGGATGTTTCTTCCGATTGAAATCCTTCTGATGCTTTGTTCCGGAGCGGCGTTATTTGTGTCCGCACCGGGTCTGGTAGGATTGTTTTCAAAAAACGAGGAGGTCATTATGCTGGGCACCACGGTGCTTCGTATGGTGGCTGTATCGGAGCCGTTTTACGGATTCTCCATTATTATGGAGGGCATGATGCAGGGAGTAGGCAAGACCAGACGGCCTTTCGTGTATCATATCGTCGGCATGTGGCTGGTACGCATCGTAGGAACCTTTATCTGCACAGGTTTCTTCAACCTGGGTCTGGTGGCAGCATGGGCATGTATGATTGCTCATAATCTGTTTCTGTTTGTACTGTTTATGATTTGTTATGTGAAGGGACGGTGGAATCCGTTTCAAAAGCTTACGGAGGTGTAAAGATGGAATTATTATATCAGGTACCGGAGGAAAAACGTATCCGTGTGATTGTGGATACCGATGCGGCTTGTGAGGCAGACGACCCGTTTGCCATTGCGCATGCGCTGATGACAAAGAAGTTTGACGTGAAAGCAATTACCGCAGAGCATTTTGTGACAGAGGGTTCTAACGAAAAGAGTCTTCGTGAGGTGAAGACGATACTTAAATTAATGAAGCTTAATGTACCGGCACTTCTCGGAAATAGGGGGTCTCTGTCCGTGGACAGTTCCCTTTCGGAAGCCGGAGAATTTATTGTAAAGGAAGCAATGAAGGAGGATGCCCGTCCGTTATTTGTTCTCTGTCTCGGAGCGATTACCAATGTGGCGGCGGCACTTCTTACAAATCCGAAAATCGCAAAGAAAATGACAATTATCTGGATTGGGGGACATAACTTAGATTTAACGGAGATACCGTTTCGGGAATTTAATTCCGGAAACGATATTGAGGCGGCGAATATTGTGATGAGAAGCGACGCGGAGGTCTGGCTGGTGCCGTCCGATGTATACACAAGCATGCACATCAGTCTGGCAGAGATACAGGACAGAATCGCAGGAAGCGGAGCCATCGGGAAGCATTTGTTTGAACAAATGGTAGGGTATAACAATTCGCCGTATGCAGGCTGGACAAAGGGAGAGAGCTGGAGCCTCGGTGACTCCCCGGCGGTAGGAATCGCCATGAATCCGGATTGCGGAACCTATGTATACCGGGAGGCACCGATATTTAACGAGGACACCTCCGTGCGGTTTGACGGAAAAGGAAGGAAAATCAGAGTCTATACTTCGGTGGATTCCAGATTTATTCTGGAGGATTTGATTGCGAAGCTACGGATTTTGTATGGAGCTGAATAAGAACGCTTTTGGGGACTCTCGGAAAGTGAGAGTCCTCTCTTAAATTGTGATATGGATTTTTTGAAAGTATCCTGTATGCTTAAGTCAAGAAGTCTTCTTAGAGCATTAATGATAAGCAAACTTGATGACGCGCGTAGAGTTTTGCGGATGAATAAAGGAGGATTTGTATGAACGAAATATTTTCAAAGAATCTCAGAAAGTTAAGACAGGAGAAGCAGCTGACTCAGGAGCAGGAGGCAGAAAAATTAGGGGTAAGTGCCCAGTCTGTTTCCCGATGGGAGACCGGAGCGACGTTTCCTGATATTATGCTACTGCCGGAGATTGCAAGGCTGTACTGCGTGCTGGTGGATGATTTGTTTAAGGAAAGTCTGCAAGGATATGACAAGCTGTCAGACCGACTGGTGGCAGTGTATGAGGATACATATAGGAATGATGATTTCATGGCAGCGGCCAAAGAGTACGAACGGATGGTAAAGGAAGGTAGCATGGAGGCGACGGACTATCGTGGATATGGTTGGCTGCATATGAGAATGTTCCAGATCTGCAAAAGAAAAACATTAGAGTATTTTGGTAAGGCGTTGGAGTTAAGTAAGGATACGGATAAGAAATTCTATTATACTGCGAAGACCGGCATGGATGAGGCTGGTTAATAAATTGGTTGAGTGGAATGATGATATCTCCACAGGTTATCTGAAGAGAAAAGCGGAGGAGTGTAAAGTGAAGATGGGGAAGGAATAAGAATAAAGGGAAGTCGCATCTATGGGAAAGGCTGTAGATGCGGCTGTCGAATTTTGTGATATAGACAGAAAAACTCCCTCATTTTTTTGCAAAAACGCTTGTAAACTCCCTCATTTTTTTGATATACTATAAATGAGAGAGGAGAATGCATATGGATGAACTATATTTAAAACGAAAAATAGATCGTTATCTTATAGAGTGGAAGGAGTCGGAAAACCACAATCCGTTGATTGTGAAGGGACCGCGACAAGTAGGAAAGACGGAATCCATACGGCGTTTTGCGGAAGCAACGTATCAGAATATCATATATATCAACTTTGTAGAGGAACCAAAGTATAAAAAAATAGCGGAAGACGGTTACAAGGCAGAGAGTATTATCCGCAATATTTCCCGTATTGATCCGGCTAAGAAGTTTGAAGCCGGATGTACTCTCATCTTTTTTGATGAGTTGCAGGAGTATCCGGAAATTGCCACTGCCCTTAAATTTTTCAAGATAGACGGGCGATTTGATGTGATTTGCAGCGGTTCTTTGCTTGGAATTCATTATAAAAGAATCGAGAGTAACAGCGTAGGCTACAAAACAGATTATGATATGTTTTCTATGGATTTTGAGGAGTTTTTATGGGCGAAGGGATATGGGGATGCTGTAATTGAAGAGATGTTAGAGCATATGAAAGAGCAAACCCCATTTAATGAAACGGAACTGTCAACCTATAGTAATCTATTTCTGGATTACTGTATTTTGGGAGGGATGCCGGCGGTAGTACGGAAATATATCAAGAGAGGTACGTTTGAGGGTACATTGGTACTTCAAAGACAATTACTGGAGGATTACAGGGAAGACATTCGAAAGTACGTAGATGGGGTTGATCAGACAAGAATTCTTAATGTGTTTGAAAAGATTCCGCTACAATTAGCTAAGGACAATAAAAAGTTTCAAATATCTAAGGTCGCAAGCGGGGCACGCTTTAAGGATTACCGCGGATGCATTGAATGGTTGAGAGATGCAGGTGTTGTAAATATTTGCTATTGCCTGAACGCACCGGAGCTGCCCTTAAAGGGAAACTATGATGATGCGAAATATAAGTTGTATTTTTTTGATACAGGCTTGTTTGTGGCTATGTTAGATGAAGAAGCGCAGGAAGACTTGCGCGCTAATAAGAATCTTGGTGTTTATAAGGGAGCATTATATGAAAACATTGTCGGAGAAGCACTGACAAAGACGGGATACGGATTGTATTATTATAAGAAAGAGGACTCCACATTAGAGGAGGATTTCTTCGTGCGAACACAGGAGAGTCTGGTTCCGGTGGAGGTAAAGGCGACCAGAGGGACGGCAAAGTCGTTACGGACACTGATTCAAAGCAAAGCGTATCCGGATATTTCCTGGGGGATTAAATTTTCGGCAGGAAATATCGGATATAGTGATAATATTTATACGTTTCCTTATTTTTGTGCGTTTTTGTTAAAGAGATACTTAAAGAAAGAGGAAAATCGGTCTGACCGATAAGGACAGGAATAGAATATAGGAATGCGGGGCTGCCACACCTACGTTTTTAAGTTGTATACTTTCTTTATAAGATGATACAGTATAGTGTAAGCCGGTGGCAGAGCAAGTAAAAGAAAGGAGAGCCGTATGGATTTTTTGATTGAGCTTGTTTTTGAAATTATTTTCGAGGGCGTGGCAGACGGTGTGTTAGAGGGAGCTCTGGATGGTGTGAACTCCAAAAAGGTGCCGCTTTCGTTAAGGATTTTGCTTGCGGTTGTTCTTTTGGCAGTTTTTGCTGCAGTGGCAGCATTGTTTATCCGGATTGCCGTTAAAATCGGAAATCCGATAGTCTGGGTGCTGGTTATGCTGATTCTTGCAGTGCTCGGATTTGGGCTTTGCTGGAAACTCGGTAAGGCATTTCATAAGAGAAATTCCCGGTAAAATGCTGATGAATCAGCGCTTCACCGGGAAAGGTGCAGCCTTCATTCTGCCGGTAAGGCACTCCTTCGATACTCCGACGGCGTTTTGCCGGTCTGCTCCTTAAACTGGCGCATGAAATGGATTTCACTATGGTAGCCGCACATATCGGCTACCTGATATACCGGCAGTGTAGTAGAGGATAGCAGATAACAGGCGTATTCCGTGCGGGCACGGATGAGGTCTGCGACGACACCGGTGCCGTACAGCTTCCGGTAGATGTGCTGGAAGGAGGAACGGCTCAGTCCGGCCTCCTTTGCCAACTCGTCCGGAGAACGGTACAGGTAAGGCTCATTGTACATCTGGCTGCGGATGCGGTTGAACAGAAGAAAGTGCGGGTCACGGTGTCTGACGGCGTCGAACTCTTCACTCAGATAATTAAAAAACAGGCGGAGGTAGAGGGTTAAGTTTTCCTGCATTAACGGGTGCGGTGAGTGAAATTCGTAGGTCATGGATTCTAAGAGCTTTGAAAGCTGCTCTATATTTTTAATAAACACCGGCGTATCAAAGGGAATGCCCAGCTCCTTTAAATGTGCCAAATCCCGTTCGTTAAGGAGAAGATGAACCCAGTCATCGGTATAGCCGGTGCCCAAAGCACCGTAGTGCTGCGGCGTACCGTTCCGATAAAGGATGAAGTAAGGCTCGGTCGTGGTGCGTTCCTCTCCGGAAAGAGTAAGTCGGGAAGGAGTAAAAACAAGTAACAGCAGCCAGTCTCCGGAGCCTAAGGGGCGGTCAATATGGAAGGATGAATCGTGGGTGTGGTGGTAGCCCATTTTTTTTATGTTCATAGGGAATCCTTTCTACGGTGATACAATTTTTATGATACCATAAAACACATGATTGCACAATATGTTAGTTTTCTTGCAACATAGTGCATGTACACGGGAGAAAAGAGTGATACAATAAAAATATGGAATATGCTGAAAATCAGCAGGATTAAGAAGAAGGAAGGAGTTTCTTATGAAGGCAAAGCTTACACTGAATAAGGACAAGATTGTTAGTAAGATTGATGACAGACTGTACGGTTCGTTTATCGAGCATCTGGGGCGTGCGGTATACGGCGGTATTTACGAGCCGGGGCATGAGACTGCGGATGATATGGGCTTCCGCGGAGATGTTTTGAATGCGATTAAAGAGATGAAGGTACCGCTTGTACGGTATCCGGGCGGTAATTTTGTTTCCGGTTATCATTGGGAGGACGGTACAGGTGACAGGAGTAAGCGCCCACGCCGTCTGGAGCTTGCATGGGGTACGATTGAGACTAATCAGGTTGGTATTGATGAGTTTCAGGAATGGGCGAAGCGTGCCGGTAGTGAGATTATGATGGCAGTGAATCTGGGCACCAGAGGACCGGAGGAAGCAGGGAATCTTGTTGAATACTGTAATGCGGTAACTGATACCTATTACGCTGATATGCGCCGTAAGAACGGTTTTGACAAGCCGTTCGGCATCCGGACCTGGTGTCTCGGTAACGAGATGGACGGTCCGTGGCAGATTTGTCACTTAGAGGCGAAGGAATATGCAAGAAAAGCATGTGAAGCAGCAAAGATGATGAAGTGGATTGACCCGTCTATTGAGTTGGTGGCCTGCGGCAGCTCCGGCAGCGGAATGCCGACCTTTGGTGCATGGGAAGAAACGGTACTTCGTGAGTGCTATGAGCATATCGATTACATATCCCTGCACAGTTATTACGGCAATCGTGAGAACAATACAGAAGAGTATCTTGGCAGTTCGATTGATATGGATCGTTTTATTGAAAAGGTGGTTGCGATTTGTGATAAGATCAAGGCGGAAAAGGGAAGCAAAAAGGAGATTCATCTTTCCTTTGATG
Source organism: Lachnospiraceae bacterium (assembly GCA_029012365.1). Classification (GTDB taxonomy): domain Bacteria; phylum Bacillota; class Clostridia; order Lachnospirales; family Lachnospiraceae; genus SIG307. The sequence continues at coordinate 33,070 of JAQXLY010000044.1, forward strand.
AATGGAATGTATGGTTCCATTCCAATGAAGCAGATAAGCAGATTCCACGTTGGAGTATTGCTCCGCCACAGCTTGAGGATATTTACACGATGGAGGATGCGCTGGTAGTAGGGTGTCTTCTGAACTCCCTGATTAACCATTCCGACCGTGTCAAGATTGCCTGTCTGGCACAGCTTGTAAACGTAATCGCTCCGGTAATGACGGTGACCGGCGGAAAGCTCTGGCTGCAGACCACCTTCTATCCGTACATGTATGCATCCCGTTACGGACGCGGAACCGCACTTGCGACTGACTGTGAGTGTGAGAATTATTCTGCCGGAAGGTGGGAGGAGATCCCTTATGTAGACTGTTCCGCCGTTTATAATGAAGAAGCGGGCGAGGTCGTTGTATTCGTTGTGAACAGAAATATGAAGGAGACGGTTTCGTTAGACGTAAGCCTTGGCGGTTTTACGGTAGAACGTGTTCTGGAGCACAAGGTAGTAAATCATGATGATATGAAGGCAACCAATTCTGCCAAGAATCCGGAGGAGGTTACCCCACATGACGGCGAAACAAAGGCAGACAGCGTTGAGCTGGAGCCGCATTCCTATCATATGATTCGTTTCAAAGTAAAGTAATTCCTTTGCGAAGGATGAAAATAACAGGAGCCGGACTATTCAATGGCCGGCTCCTGTTACATAGTTTATTTACGGACAAAGCCTAAATATCTGGTTCCCTGAAAAGATAAATCGCCGTAGTCTCCTTCTGCAAGCAGACCGTATTCTTCACCGCTTACATGGAACTCTATGCGGTCACCGCTCCTCACCTGAAAGGTAACAAAGTAGCTCGTACTGGTATGACCGTCTGTATGCATCCCGGCGGAGTGGTCATGGTGTCCGCTGCTGTGGCTGATATCGGTACGTTTTGCAACTACCGTGGCATCCACATTAAGGCGCGGAGAGTGGTTATTTTTATTCCATTGACCGATACCCTTGATAAAGGCAACAATAAAGACAGTAAGAACAACGATAAACATAAGAATCACAAGAACCAGAATGATATTAGATGTCCGACCGAAAGACGGTTCAAAAAAAGAATTGTACATGGTAATAAGTCCCCCTAAATTAAAGTATGTTTAAATTTTTTGTTCATGAATTTCTTTTAAGTTATCAATGGCCATCTCAACATCAAGAGTATGGAAGCCGAGCCAACACTCAGACATCATCAAGGGCTGCAGCAGTCCTACTATTCATAAAATTCTCTATAAACAGCGGGCAGTCATATTCATTTTTCAATGCCAGTTCAAATAGTCTGCCCTGTATATCACAAAGCTGACGTTTTTCAAGAGAGAGTTTCCATTTTATTCACCTGCTTTCAATATTTCATCAAAGAAACGACCTTCACGTCGATATCTCCGGCATATTTCATTTGCCATTGAAATGCCCTTTGAGCGGTTTGCTTCGCTTTTCTGTTAAGGCTACATATTGCTTACCGAGTTTCAATGCAGATAGGCTGTTAACAAGTGCGAGGTCAGTGATTTCTCCGTTAAAAAAACGATCAAGAACGATAAACATTCTATCATTTGCAATATAACCGATAATCATGTCATAGCCTTTACTCATATTTGCAAAACGATTATAGATTGTTGAATGCTTCACAGATTCCATTTTGCCACGATTAAATGCGACTAATAATGCCCAGTCTAATCCTACCTCTACATCAAGAATCTTAAGTCCTGACAGTTCAACGCTTAGTGTATATAGTTTGGCATTAGGATAATTGCAAATTAAAGTAAGCGGCTGAGCTCTGTCAGTTCCCATGTAAAAGCCTTTACCAAAATCGCAGTGCTCCCGGCTTGCAGGCGCAATAGCACCATGAAGTCCAAACTTAGAGCTATGATAAAGGGTTACTGTATCATTTATAATCATAGAGTCTTTCATAATGATGAACTCCCTGATAGAAAGATAGCATCCGAGCTATTTCATTATACCATGAACCCTGCCGGAATACAATACAACAGCGGTTTGCAAAGATTAAAAGATTAAAAGTGTCTCTTACATCCGAAAAAGTGTCACTTGCCGAAAAAGCATTGTCAGATTGGAAGCGGCTTGATAGAATAGAACTATACAAACGAGGGGAGGCCGGGGATGAGATATACGATACAGCAGATTACTACGGGGGAAGAGGAAGTAATACTCCGGTACAGGGAAAGGACGCCGGAGGTGGAACGTATCTGCAGCTTTCTTCAGGGAAAGCAGCAGAGGTTAAGAGGATGGAAGGAGCAGCAGCTGATTCTCTTTGAGCCGGAGGAGGTTTTATATATTGAAAGTGTGGACGGTAAAACCTTCGCCTATACAAAGCAGGAGGTGCTACAGACGGAGTACACATTAAATCGTCTGGAACAGCTGCTGACCGGAATTAATTTTTTTCGTTGCAGCAAGTCTATGATAATCAATATTGACCACGTAGAACGATTGAAAAGTCTTCCTTCTAATCGGATAGAGGCAACAATGCGCGGCGGGGAGCGGATTATGATTTCGCGAACGTATGCGTCCGATTTTAGAAAAATACTTAGAGGGGGTGATGGCAATGAGTAAGCAGAGGAAAAAAATATCAGCTTGGGAGCGGTATCTGACAAAGGAAATCGGGATTGAGTTTAAGGCATGTCTGTATTTCTTTGCAATTTTGTTTTTCTATTGCATGTATCAGGTGATTTGCGGTGTATACGAGGCAAATATTTTACATATGGCGGAAATGATTTTTATGACCTACGCGATGGGGTATTTGCAGGTATATCTTCTTTCTGATTTTGACGAAGGGGAGAGGCTGGGAGGCAGGGAAATCTGTTATCTGTTTTTTTGCTCCCTGCTGTATAGTGCGGTGTCTTATTTTGTCGGCTGGTTTGACCGTAATTTGTGGGTATGTGTAGGTTTTTTCTTTTATATTGCATTTATGTATGTGTGTGCTTTTTTGGTTTACAAAGCAAAACGAAGCATTGATGAAAAACTATTAAATGACGATTTAAGGACGTTTCAGGAAAGGAGAAAAAATGGAGAAAGTAATTGAAATTAATCATCTGACAAAGCACTATGGAAAGTATCGAGGCGTTTCGGATGTTTCGTTTTGTGTCCAGGAGGGAGACATTTTCGGATTTCTCGGACCGAACGGAGCAGGAAAGTCCACAACGATTCGTTCCATGTTAGGACTGATACAATATGACAGCGGAAGCATAAGAATCCTTGGGAAGGACAGCAAAAAGGAAAAGGAAGAAATTCTGAAGGAAATAGGCTATATGCCTTCCGAGGCAATGTTTTATCCGTCTATGAAGGTAAAGGATGTCATACGGATGGCAGCGGAGGTAAGAAAACAAGATTGTACGGAAGAAGCCGGGAAGCTGTGCGAACGGCTGAAGGTGGACGAAAACAAGAAAATTAATGAGTTGTCGTTGGGAAATCGTAAAAAGGTCAGTATTGTATGTGCCATGCAGCACAAACCGAAGCTGTTTATTTTTGATGAGCCTACCAGTGGGCTGGACCCTTTGATGCAAACCGAATTTTTTGAATTAATCGGGGAGTATGTAAAGGCAGGGGCCACCTGTATGCTGTCTACCCATGTACTTTCGGAAGTAAAACGGTACTGTAACCGTGTGGCAATCATGAAGGAGGGAAGGCTGCAATGTGTGGATGAGGTTGCGCATATTACAAAAACCAGTGCAAAGCGTGTTCGGATGGTACGGGATGGAAAGGCAGAGGATTTCATCTACGAGGGCAATTTAAACGAGTTGTATAAAGAGCTTGAGGGGCATGATATTATGGACATTTTGATCGAGGAGCCATCCTTAGATGAAATTTTTATGCGGTTTTATAAGGAAGAGAGGAGGGATTCCGATGGGAACAGTTTATAAGCACGAAATGAAACAGGGCTGGAAAAATCTGATTATCTGGGGAATTTGTGTGGGAGGAATGGGCTTTGCCTGCATCCTGCTGTTTTCAAGCATGGAGGAGAGTATGAAGGATATGGCGGAAAGCTTTGCTTCCATGGGAGCCTTTTCGGAGGCGTTCGGGATGACACAGCTAAGTATTGCAACATTAGCCGGTTTCTTTGCGACAGAGGTCGGTACAATTCATACTCTTGGCGGTGCGATGTTTGCGGCTGTTATCAGTACCGTGATGCTCTCGAAGGAAGAGGACGGACACACGAGTGAGTTCTTGTATACTCTGCCGATCACAAGGGGGAAGACCCTGACTGCAAAATGGGTTGCAATCGTAACGGAGGTTTTGGCGTTTAATCTTGGCTGTACCTGTCTGTATCTTATCGGCTTTGCCATTCTCGGCGAGGAAATGCCGATGCGGGAATTCCTTTTGTATATGCTGATGCAGGTTCTGATGCAGCTTGAACTTGCGGCTGTGTGCTACGCCATATCTTCATTTTTAAAAAAGAACAAGCTTGGAGTCGGGCTTGGACTCGTATTATTATTTTATGCTTATGACCTGATTGCAAGAGTCGTGCCGGATTTGGAAAAATATAAACCTGTAAGTCCGTTTGCCTATGCAAATGCTGCCGATATTCTAAGCACCGGAAAGATACAGACCGGAGCAGCGGTATTCGGAGCAGCAGCCCTGATTCTTAGTCTGTGTATGGCAGCATTCGTTTACGGCAGAAGAGATTTGGCGGCTTAAAAAAGCGAACGATAAATGAGCTGAATTGCCTTATCAATATTTTCTTCCGCAACAAAAGAATAATTCACGATAAAAATGTGTTCGACTTTCTGAGGAGGAATTCGGTAATACTGGGACAGAGAGGACAGCTTTATACCTGATTGCTCCAGTCTTTGTAAAAATTCCTCATCAGAAAGCTCCGTGTTTATTTTTAAAAGAAAATGCAGTCCGGCATCTTCTTCGGAAATAGTTACATAAGCTGCAAGAGGGCTTTTTTCTATTGCATTTAAAAGCTTATCGCGTTTATTGTGAAAATAACTCCGCATACGGTTAATATGCTTCTCAAAATATCCTTCTGATATAAATCTTGCTAAGGTATATTGTTCAAAGTTCGAAACCGTACAGGAATAAAAATATAATCTGGAATAGAAGGTGTTCACCAAATGCTTCGGGAGAACCATATAGCTGATTCGCACGGTGGAAGCAAGGGTTTTGGTGAAGGTATTTACGTAAATAACCTTCTCCTGCACATCAATACTCTGTAAGGTCGGTATCGGCTGCCCGTTCAGTCTGTACTCACTGTCATAATCATCTTCAATAATGTATCGCATGCCGGATTTGGCTGCCCATGCCAAAAGCTCATATCTCCTGCTGACAGGCATAACAATTCCCGTCGGGAAGTGGTGGGACGGAGAGATATGCACGATATCAATTTCCTGTCTTTCCAAATCCGAAATATTCACTCCGAAAGCATCCATGGAAGCAAAATAACATGAAATGTGGTGACTTTCATAGATTTGGGAAATCTTGCTGTAACCGGGGTCTTCCACAGCATAGCGTTTATGAAAGCCAAGGAGCTGTATCAGTAATCCGTATAGGTATTCCGTACCTGCACCGATAATAATCTGTTCCGGTGTCACCGTCATATTGCGAAAATCCTTCAGATGCTTTGCGATTGCCTCGCGAAGAGGCAGGATACCCCCACAGGGTGAATTTGTCAAAAGCTCCGGTTGGTTATGGGTCAGTAATTCACGGGTCAGCTTCGCCCAGATAGAAAACGGAAAGTGTTCGGAGCTTGTCTGATTACTGGTAAAATCGGCAAAATAGCCGGTGCTGCCGGAAGAGAGCCTGACATTTTCCGTGGAAAGGATAGTTTCCTCCTTTTTATGCAGGCTCATGATATCCGCTACGTAAAATCCTTTTTTCGGAACGGAATATACATAGCCTTCCGCAATAAGCTGGGCGTAGGCATTTTCAATCGTGATAACGCTTATGTTCAGATTTTTTGCAAGACTGCGTTTGGAGGGAAGCTTCTCCCCGGCATGCAGAACGCCCTGTATGATGTCCTTTTTTATACATTTATACAGATGTATGTAAAGGGAATCTGACCCTATATCGGTAAACGAATACGTAATCATACGATGCTTTCTCCTTAATCTGACCTTTCTGAATATATTTGAATTGGGTATTTTAATATGGTCAGTAGCTATTATAATGTATATTACCAAGAAAAACAACCCCGGAGGTAATGAAATGGCAGAAAACAGATATAAGTTGAATAAAGAACTGGCACAGATGTTAAAGGGCGGAGTGATTATGGATGTTACAACCCCGGAACAGGCAAAGATTGCAGAGGCGGCAGGTGCATGTGCGGTTATGGCACTGGAGCGTATACCGGCAGATATCAGGGCTGCAGGCGGAGTATCCCGTATGAGCGATCCGAAAATGATAAAGGGCATCCAGAATGCGGTATCGATTCCTGTTATGGCAAAGTGCCGTATCGGACACTTTGTTGAGGCACAGCTTTTGGAGGCAATCGAAATCGATTATATCGACGAGAGTGAAGTATTATCTCCGGCAGATGATGTGTATCATATTGACAAAACAAAGTTCAAGGTGCCGTTTGTCTGTGGAGCAAAGGATTTGGGAGAGGCTCTACGCCGCATAAACGAGGGCGCATCCATGATTCGTACCAAGGGTGAACCGGGAACCGGGGATGTAGTACAGGCAGTGCGTCATATGAGGATGATGAACAGTGAGATTTCAAAAATTAAGGCTATGCGTGAGGATGAACTGTTTAATGAAGCAAAGCTGTTGCAGGTTCCTTATGATTTGGTATTATATGTACATGAAAACGGGCGGCTTCCTGTTGTAAACTTTGCAGCGGGCGGCGTTGCAACACCGGCAGATGCGGCATTAATGATGCAGCTCGGCGCCGAAGGAGTATTTGTAGGCTCCGGTATATTTAAATCGGGCAATCCGGAAAAGAGAGCGGCAGCTATTGTAAAGTCGGTGACAAATTATACCGATGCAAGCCTGATTGCCTCACTCTCGGAGGACCTCGGTGAGGCAATGGTAGGAATTAATGAGCAGGAAATAGAGCTTTTGATGGCGGAAAGAGGAAAATAAATGGTAATCGCGGTTCTGGCAGTACAGGGGGCATTTGCCGAGCATGAGCATATGCTTGAGAAACTGGGAATCTCTTATGTGGAATTACGTAAGAAGGATGATTTATATCAAAAATATGACGGCATTATTTTACCGGGAGGTGAAAGCACCGTACAGGGGAAGCTGTTAAAGGAGCTTGATATGTATGACACCATACACGGACAGATACAGCAGGGAATGCCTGTACTGGCTACCTGTGCCGGATTGATTCTTCTGGCAGATTCCGTCGAGAATGATGACAGAGAGTATTTTAAAACATTACCTGTTACCGTGAAACGGAATGCTTACGGAAGGCAGCTCGGAAGCTTTCATACAAAGCAGGAATTGAAGGGGATAGGAATCGTTCCGATGACCTTTATAAGAGCACCGTATATTACCGGAGTGAACGAAGGGGTAGATATACTCGCAAAGGAAAACGGGCATATCGTAGCGGTGCGGTATAAGAACCAGCTTGCCATGTCATTCCATCCGGAGCTGGATGATGATGAAAGAATACATAAGTATTTTGCGGAAATTGTACGGGAACATGCAAAACAGTGACAGGGAAGGGGAGGCGCACGAACTTGCGCGTCCCCTTTTCCCGTCTTTCTTTTTCTTGACATTTTACATAGGTTATGTCATAATATCCGCGAATGTAAAGGGGATAAGAAATGTAATGCGGGGGTAATTCGCTTTAGGAGAAAATAAAATGCTTTGGATATGGCTGGTACTCCTATATGGAGTTATCAAAGGGGTAAGAGAGATTGTAAAGAAAAAATCCATGGAAAAGAACACGATACTTGAGGTGCTTTTTGTCTACACCCTCCTTTCTTTTCTGATGGTAGTGCCGGGAGCACCGAAGGCAGGCGGTGTGGACTGGCAGGAAATGTTTCTGATAGCGTTGAAATCGTTTGTCATATTTGTTGCGTGGATATTCAGCTTTAAGGCAATCAAGAAAATGCCGATTAGTCTGTACGGCCTGCTTGATTTGTCACGTGTGATATTTTCTACGCTTATGGGTGTGATTTTTCTCGGAGAGCTGATGTCGTTCTGGCAGGTGGTTGGTCTGACACTTGTATGTGCGGGGCTTTTATTGTACCGGTATCAGACAGGAGAAAAGCGGAGACGCAAGTCGGACGGCTCTGCACAAGTGGAGGAGCCGGCGGAAAAGGTAGAATTGAAAATCGTCTGCTTTGCATTACTGTCGTGCCTGTTAAACGGCGTATCGGGGACGATGGATAAGGTACTGATGCGGACGCTTGACAGTACCCAGCTGCAGTTCTGGTATATGCTGTTTCTGGTTCTGTTTTACCTTCTTTATATTATATTTACCAAAACGAAAATCAGGCTGGTCAGTGCGTTAAAAAATTACTGGATATGGATTTTGAGTATCCTGTTTGTTATCGGCGATAAGGCGCTGTTTATCGCAAATCAGTCTCCGGACAGTAAGGTGACGATAATGACATTATTAAAACAAGCGTGCTGTATTGTAACGATTTTAGCCGGTAAGTTTCTCTTTAAGGAAAGGAATATCGGTTATAAGCTGTTCTGTGCATGCGTGATTATTGCGGGAATTGTGCTTTCCGTAGCAATGAAGTAAACAGTCACGGATGATATCGATGGCATATTTTTCTGACCTGAAAAAGTAATTGCGATAAGTATGAATAGAAAATACCTTTTTTCCGAATAATACCCATAAAAAAGGAAAGAAGGTACTTTTTATGCAGGAGGACACCAGAAGACTGTTACAGGAGTGTAATTCGGGGTGTAAAATGGCAATCAACAGCATGCAGCAGATACAGGATTATGTGACTGATGAAGGACTTGCGACGTTGATTCGTGAGAGTACAGAACGGCATGAAAAGCTTGAAGCGGAGAGTACGAAGCTGTTAGAAGAAAATGGGGAATACGAAAAAGAACCGGGAGTAATGGCATCTGCCATGTCATGGCTCTCTACCGAGATGAAAATGCTGGTAAAGCGAAGTGATACGGAGGTTGCAAAAATCATGATGGATGGCTGTAATATGGGGATTCAGTCTATTGTGGAAAAATCACACGAATACGCAAATGCCTCAGAGGAAAGTAAGAAGCTGGCAGAACGGCTTGTTAAAGAGGAAGAGCTGTTTATGCGTGATCTTAAGGAATATTTGTGATGAGATTACAGGTACGGTGTTCCCTTATTATGTAAGAAAAGTGTTAAGAAATCTTGACAAAATAACTCATGTCCTATATTATTTTTTATATGGGTTTTTTAAGAATCTTGGAGAGATTCATGAAAAAATGAACGCCGAAGGTGTAAGGCGGCAGAGCCGCCGATCTCTCAGGCAAAAGGACAGGAGGATATTATATGAAAGGTTTTTTGGAGCTTCTTACCGAAATTAACGGTAAGGTAAACGATTTTGTATGGGTACAGGTTGGCCTGATTTTATTGTTTGGTACCGGCTTGCTCATGACGATTGTAACCCGTGTTTTCCAGATTAGTCATTTAAAACACTGGTGGACGAAGACGATTGCCGGTGTGTTTAAGAAGGATACACACAAAAAGAAGGATAAAGGTTCTGTTTCCCAGTTTCAGGCACTTTGTACCGCACTGGCTGCAACCATCGGTACCGGTAATATTGCCGGTGTGGCAGCGGCGATTGTAATCGGTGGTCCGGGTGCTGTGTTCTGGATGTGGGTTATGGCATTTCTCGGAATGATGACGAATTTCTCCGAAAATGTACTTGGTATTTACTATCGCCGCAGAAATAAGCAGGGCGAGTGGTCCGGAGGCCCGATGTACTATTTGCAGGACGGTCTCGGAAAAAAGAAAGGCTGTAAGGGTATCGGTAAGGTGCTGGCGGTAGTATTTTCCATCTGTGCGATTTTAGCTTCCTTCGGTATCGGTAACCTTGGTCAGATTAATAAAATTGTTATCAATATGGAATCCGCATTTTTTAAGAATGTAAACGCTCCGACGGTTGTAGGGGATGCTTCCTTAATCGCATTAATCATCGGTCTTGTATTGATGGTAATTGCTGCCCTGATTATTATCGGTGGTCTGCAGCGTATTGCAGCGGTAGCGGAGCGTGTGGTTCCGTTTATGGCAATCGCTTATGTTGTCGGATGTCTTGTTATTTTCTTTGTACATATCGGTAATGTAGGTGCAATTTTTGCCTCTATTTTTAAGTTCGCATTCGGTGTGAAGGCAGTCGGCGGTGCGGCCGTCGGCATCACGTTAAAGCTGGTAATCACCCAGGGCTGCAAGCGCGGTGCCTTTTCAAATGAGGCAGGTCTCGGTTCTTCGGTTATGGTTCACTCCAACTCTAATGTAAAGGAGCCGGTAAAGCAGGGTATGTGGGGTATCTTTGAGGTATTTGCAGATACCATGATAGTATGTACCATGACGGCAATTGTAGTTCTTTCTTCCGGTGCGATTGATCTGGAAACGGGTCTTGCAGTGGAGGGAACGAAGGATGCTACTCTGGTGGCACAGGCATTTGGTAACGTGTTCGGCCGTCCGGGTGAGTGGTTTATTGCGGTTGCAATGCTGTTATTTGCCTTTACTACAGTGCTTGGCTGGTCTCACTACGGCAGCAAGGCAGTGGAGTATTTATTCGGCATCAAGGCAGTTAAGGGATATAAGGTATTTTTTGTATTGCTGATTGTAAGCGGCGCATTGATGACTTCTTCTATCGCATGGGACATTTCGGACACCTTTAACGGAATGATGATGATTCCGAACTTAATCGGTGTGGTAGTTCTGGCTCCGGTAGTTGTGAAGATTGTACGCAACTATGTAGACCGTAAGATTAAGGGGAAGGATATAGCTCCGGTGCTCTCTTATGATGAGACGGTTCAGAAGGAAATGGAAGAAGCTGTAAGAAACGGAGAAGAATAAGAGAAACGCATATTATGGCGGGCTGCGTACCTATGGGTGCGACAGCCTGTTCGCCATATTTTACTTCATAAAGAATTTTTATGGAGCAAGGTGCTTTAAGGGACGCATACAAACATTAATCAAATATTAAGAAAAGAATAGAGGTGCAATTAAGAAAAGAATAGAGGTGCAATTAAGAACTATAGGATAGAATGTATCAATAGGGGATGCTTCAATTCTCCGAAATAAACGGATAAAAGGAGAGAGAGATGCAAAAGATTAGGAAACTGGTACCAAGGGTAACGTGTCCGGCATTGCTTCTTACAATAGTCTGCAATACCGTTACCTATTACGGAACCAGAATACTGATGAACGGGAGAATGCACTACGATTTGACGAATGCTTTTGATGACCGGATACCGCTTATTCCGTGGACCATTACTATTTATTGGGGATGTTATGTGTTCTGGATAGTGAATTACATTCTGGGATGCAGACAGAAGCAGGAAACAGCGTTTCGTTTTTTAGGGGCGGATATCATTGCAAAGCTTGTGTGTCTGTTCTGTTTTCTGGTGCTCCCGACTACCAATGTCAGGCCGGTGATTGAAGAAAAGACGATATGGGATACGATGATGATGTGGCTATATCGTATCGATGCAGCGGACAATCTTTTTCCGTCTATACATTGTCTGACCAGCTGGCTTTGCTTTATTGCTGTAAGGGAGAATAACCGGATACCGAAATGGTACAAGGTAACATCCGTTCTCATTGCGGTTGCTATTTGTATTTCCACGCTTACGACAAAGCAGCATGTGTTGATAGATGTGTTTGCCGGAGTCGGTCTTGCGGAAGTAAGCTACCTGTTTGTGAAAAAGAGCGGATTTGCGAAATGGTATGAGAAGAAAATTGTAACATTAAGTAACAGGCTGTGGGAGAGGATAAAAATAAGTGAAGAATAAAAAAGTACGAATCTGGCTGCTAATAGGGTTTATTATCGTGTCTCTTTTACTGATAAAACAGCTTTTGGCACAGAAGTTTACTTCGGTAGAAGATATGCAAAACTACATAAAGGGGTTCGGAATAGCAGCACCGGTTGCCCTTACCGCATTTCAGGCGTTTCAGGTAGTAGTTCCGGTTGTGCCCGGCTATCTGGGATGTGCGGCAGGTGCGGTTGCATTTGGAAGTACGGTCGGGTTTTTATGCAATTATATCGGAATCAGTGTCGGCTCAATCCTTGCTTTTTTTCTTGCAGAAAAGTTTGGAATAGATATTGTATTGTCAATGTTTTCGGAAAAGCAATACGAAAAATGGAGCAAACGATTGGAAAAGAGTAAATCATACGGGGGTTTTCTGTTTATCGCGACATTGTTACCATTGTTTCCGGATGATTTTTTGTGTTACTTCTCCGGACTGATGAGAATGGACAGAAAAAAATTTATATGGATTATTATTCTGGGGAAGCCTTGGTGTATTTTGGCTTATAGCATTTTATTCGGAATGATACGCTGATGAGGGGAGATAAAATGAAGAGAAAGGTGCTTGGATATTACGATTATACGGTAGTACTTACTTATTGCGGCATGTTGTTCGCCTTTTACGGCATATTATGTGCAATCGGGCAGGATTTCGGGAGAGCCGTAGTTTGTCTGATGATGGCGGGGGTATGCGACATGTTTGACGGGGTGGTGGCTTCGACGAAGACACGGACAAAAAGCGAAAAGAGATTCGGAATCCAGATTGATTCCTTAAGTGATTTAATCAGCTTTGGGGTTTTGCCGGGAATCTTTGTTTATATGATTTCCGGTCGGAATGCAATCGTGGGGCTTGTATCCGCACTGTTTGCATTGTGCGCGCTTATTCGTCTGGCGTATTTTAATGTATTGGAGGAGGAACGGCAGAACGAAACTAAGGAGAGACGGAAAAGCTTTCTGGGCGTTCCGGTAACTACGATTGCCATTCTGCTCCCGATTGTTTATATGCTGTATGATTACCGGGTGTGCAAAAGCGCAGGCTGCTTTACCATACTTCTCATTGTTCTGGGCACAGGCTTTCTTGCGCCTGTGGAGATTAAAAAGCCGGGAATGGTCGGCAAGCTGTGTCTTTTGTTTATCGGGCTGTTTGAAGCGGTTGGATTGTTTTTATTCATGGGATGGGATGTGATGTAGTATGAAGGACTCGGTTTCTCTTCGTTTTTTGTATAAAACGGTGCCGGGGAGAATGCTGCTTAAGCTGCTGGTGCAGCCGTGGGTATCAAAGGCGGCAGGCTGTTTTTTATCCTCCAGCTGCTCCAAAGGGCTTGTTCCGTACTATATCAGAAAGCATAACATTGATATGAACGGAATTTCTATACCGAAGGGTGGTTTTTCGTCCTTTAACTCTTTCTTTACGAGAAAGCGTCCGGAAGAGTACAGGGCTTTGCCGCAGAAAGAGCTGATTAGTCCGTGCGACGGATATTTGCGTGTTGTAAAGATAAAAAAAGATGTAGTGCTTGAAGTAAAGCATTCCGGATATTCCCTGGGAGATTTGCTGAAGGACAGTGGGCTTGCAAAAAAGTTTGAGGACGGAACAGCATTGATTTTCCGGCTGACCCCTTCGAATTATCACAGATATTGTTACCCTGCAGACGGTAATGTTCTGATTTCAAGAAGGATAAAAGGAAAGCTGCACTGTGTCCGGCCGATAGCATTAAGAACGACACCGGTGTTTATACAAAACAGCAGGGAATATCAGGTGGTGAAAACAAAGCAGTTCGGAATGATGGTTCAGATGGAGGTGGGAGCACTTCTGGTCGGAAAAATATCGAATCACAAATCATTGGTGGGTTCTTATGTGCAGGCAGGAAAGGAAAAAGGTTATTTTGAATTCGGCGGCTCTACTGTTATCCTGCTGTTTCAAAAGGACAGCCTTACGGTGAATGAGGAGCTGATGAAACGGCAGGACGAGGAAGAAGAAACTCCTGTACGTATGGGAGATGTGATAGCGTGGGGCAGATAGTACAAAGGAGGATGAAACTATGTGGTTTATATTTGCACTTTTATCTGCAATCTTTGCGGCACTGACTTCGATTCTTGCAAAAATCGGAATCGAAAAAGTAAATTCAAACCTTGCTACTGCAATCCGTACTATGGTGGTAGTAGTGATGGCGTGGGGAATGGTATTTCTGACTCATGCCGAGAAGGGTATCTTCCAAATCAGCAGAAAGAGCTGGATATTTCTGATTTTATCCGGGCTTGCAACCGGAGCATCCTGGCTATGTTACTACAAAGCCCTGCAAATAGGGAAAGCATCCAGGGTAGTTCCGATTGACAAATTAAGTGTCGTGTTCACGTTAATCATGGCATTTATTTTCTTACATGAAGAATTTACGATAAAATCACTGATTGGCTGCATCTTAATCGGTGCAGGAACATTATTTATGGTGTTATAAGGAGAACGTAGTATGTACGAGATGAAGAAAGAGTATTTTACGGGGATTCAGTTGATTGACGATGAGCATGCAAAATTGTTTGAGTATGCCAATCAAATATACGAACTGTTGCATGACGAGTTTGTACCGGATAAGTATGATCATATCAGAGATTTGCTGGGAAAATTGATGAATTATGCGAAACAGCACTTTGCGGACGAAGAAGCCTATATGGAATCCATTCGGTATAAGAAGATTTTTACACAGAAGGTACAGCATCAGGCGTTTATGGATGAGTTGGAGAAGTTCAATTTGGATGCAATAGACCAGATGGATAACCAGGAAGCTGTGCTTGGGGAACTGTTATCGTTTGTGACCGATTGGCTTGTAGAGCATATTTTAAATCTTGATACACAGATAGGAAAGTAGCAAATGATAATGCTACAAAGCAATATTCGTCGTAAAAAGTGTGATTAAATCATCAAAACTCGTTGCATTTTCTGTGATTATGTGCCATACTATACTTGCATTATAATGACGGAGGTGCGCGTATGTACCGAATTGCGATTGAAAAACTGTTAAAATGGAAACAAAGTAAACGCCGTAAGCCCTTAATTATCGAAGGTGCACGTCAGGTCGGTAAGACCTGGCTGATGAAAGAATTTGGCAGACAGGCGTATTTGGATACCGTATATATCAATTTTGATTCCAATTCCAGAATGGCAGAGTTATTTGCTTCCGACTTGGATACTGCTCGCTTAATTATGGGATTGGAGTTGTATGTAGGTCGCAAAATTGATCCTGACAATTCTTTGTTGATTTTTGATGAAGTGCAGGAAGTTCCGAGAGCACTGACATCTCTTAAATATTTCTATGAGAATGCGCCGCAGTACCACATTGTATGTGCAGGTTCCTTGCTTGGTATCGCATTGCATCAAGGCACATCTTTCCCGGTGGGTAAGGTGGATCTCTTAAAGCTTTATCCCCTTTCTTTCAAAGAGTTTTTGATGGCAACCGACAGGGAACGTTTTGCCGAGCTGCTTGATAAGCAAGACTTCCAAATGATTACGAGCTTTAAGCAAACGTATATTGATGCTTTGAAGCACTATTACTTTATTGGCGGTATGCCTGAAGCTGTGCAAAGCTTCGCAGAGAATAAAGACTTTAACGAGGTTCGTGAAATTCAAAAGCGAATCCTCGCGGCCTACGAACAAGATTTTTCTAAGCATGCTCCAAATGAAATTGTTCCAAGACTTCGTATGCTGTGGAACAGCATTCCTTCTCAGTTGGCGAAGGAGAATAAAAAGTTCATCTACGGTCTTGTACGAGAAGGTGCTCGTGCGAAAGACTATGAAACCGCAATTATGTGGCTCAGCGATTGTGGGCTTGTTCATAAGGTCAGTCGTGTAAATGCAGCCGGTATTCCGTTGAGGGCGTATGAAGATTTGAAAGCATTTAAATTGTTTATAGTAGATGTCGGACTACTGGGGTGTATGGTTGGACTCCGTCAGCGCACAATGCTTGATGGTAATGACCTTTTTGTTGAGTTCAAGGGTGCTCTTACAGAACAATATGTTTGCCAGCAGCTAAAAACCATCGAAGACTTGGATGTTTACTATTATACCAACGACAGAGGTTCCTGCGAAGTTGACTTTGTTGTTGACACAGGTGAGCAGATTGTTCCCGTTGAAGTAAAGGCAGAGGTAAATCTTCGGGCAAAGAGCCTGAAAACCTATCAGGAAAAATTCTCACCGGATATTTCTATCCGTACATCCATGTCGGACTACAAAAAAGAAGAATGGCTTGTTAATCTGCCGCTGTATGCGATCGATCAGATCGCAGAAGTTGCTGCCGGGGGAATCAATTCTGTTTTGCTGCGATAAAAGAAAAGTACAGACCGGAAATAACGGATGCGGATATTGATATCGACAAGTACGATGAGATTATATTAGGTTTCCCAATCTGGTGGTATGTAGCTCCTACAATTATTAATACATTTTTGGAGAGCTATGATTTTTCGGGTAAAAAGATTGTATTGTTTGCAACCTCCGGCGGAAGCGGATGAGGAAGAAACATTCTGCTTTGTAAGCGCAGAACGGGAAATTACGCCGGAAAGCTCGCGGAGAAGTGCAAGGCTTCCTGCCAGTATACATTCTTCAAATTAGTTTCAATGTCATCACAGATATATGGAGCCTCGTCCTTTGCAGTCTCAGTTGCTCCGTTTTTCTGCCAGCCGAGAAAGAAAAGTGCATCCGCGAGCTTTATCAATAATCGCCTGAATCTGGGCTTCCCGGTCTCCGTGATACCCGAATAATTCATCAATGGTGACATGAAAATAATTTGCGATGGCAGGCACGATTTCCATATTCGGATAAAAAGCAATCATTGAATGTACAGTATAAAAATAGGAGCAACCTCGAAAGGCTACTCCTAAAAGTTTAATTATCAGAATAAGTCAACGCGCCCAAGCAACAGGTCAATTAGATTACAGTGGAAGATACCCTTGTCATCATAGAAGTTGTGAGGGATATCCATGCGGACAATAATCTTCTTGAAAAAGTCTTTTGTCAGTAACAAAGATGCCAGTTCTGAAGACTCCTTTTTTTCTGTGTCCATCTGGAAAGCAGATTGAATATAGATTTTCTTATCCACATCATTTACAACAAAGTCTATTTCCTTTTGTAAATTAGCACCGCCGGTACGGTCAGTCACAACACCGACATCAACTGAATATTCACGGCGAAGAAGTTCGTTGTAGATAATGTTTTCCATGATATGACCTGGGTCATATTGGCGGTAATTCAGTCTTGCGTTACGAAGACCGATATCTGTGTAATAGTATTTATTCGGGTACTTAAAATAGGTCTTTCCTTTCACATCGTATCGCTTTGCCATAGAAATCAAGAACGAGTCAATGATATGCTGCACATAATTGGTAACCAATGTGGAATTGACTTTCTCGTTTTTCATACTGGTTAATGCGTTGGCAATGTTTGTAGGATTGGTTAGCGAACTAGTCTGTGAAGCAAGAAAATCCAAAATATCGTTTAAGATATCTTCTCTTTCAATACCGTTACGTTCCACGATATCCTTCACATAAAGCTCATTATATAAGGAGGACAGATACGCTTTCTTGTCTCTTTCATCCTCCAGAACCAATACCCGAGGCATACCGCCGTAAAGCATATAGGCATCCAGTGCTTTTCGCTCGTCTCCGCCCATATAGGAGTAAAACTCTTCAAAGGACAGTGGGTACACATGAATCTGGGTAGCGCGACCTCTAAACTCCGTGGCAATATCTTTTGACAATCCCTTGGAGTTGCTGCCCGTTACATACACATCCAAATTTTTATATGCTTTAAGTTCGTTCAGCATATCGTAAATCGAAACTTCAATGTCGCCATTTTCCTTGTCAACGACCTTCATGGTGAGTTGGACTTCATCAATAAACAGGTAAAATTTCTCGTCTTTCTGTTCTGCAACGATGGATTCTACATATTCACAAAGAGTTATGGGATTTCTGAACTTGTAATACCGTCTTTGGTCCAATTCAATCTTAATGATATGATTTTCCGGCACTCCATCGGAAAGCAGGTGATTATAGAACAGGTCAAAAAGCAATACGGATTTTCCGCACCGACGGATTCCGGTAATAACCTTGACCTCTCCGTTCCACATATTGTGTATCATCCGATTTAAATAAGAATCACGTTCAATCATCATTATTCACCTCAAACTTGCGACGTATATGCCGCTACTTTATTGTTTAATATATCACGATATTTGGAAAATATCAAGAAAACCCGGAAAAGATTGAAATAAAGTTACTATTACTGTACACTCAGCTTGCGCTTCCTGTGAAGCGTGTATGCCATTACCACCAGTAAAGCCAGTATGACCAGATTCGCCAGTAGAGAAAAGACAGAGTCCATCAGATAGTTCCGATAGACATCGTGCATCGGCTTACCGGAGAAAAGACCGGTAATGAAGATGATGATGCCAATAGTTCCGTAGATAACGCATGTAACATAGAGTGGTACAGGGCTGTTGGTTCGCTTTCCGGCAAACTCATAAACGCCAGAGACAATAAGATAATCTGTCCTCTTTTTGCGGTAGGATTTTCTATAATCGCATTTTTCTCTGCCAACGTGATACTGCCTGTCTTGTTACATAGAGATGGTCTGCCAGAGTTTTTCGATGTTGACATAATGGAAACATGCATAAAATCAGTATTTCCGGGCCATTGCTTGGAAAAGTAGAAAGGCCTTATTTTAGGAATGTATTATTTGGAGGTGTAAAACGAGAAAGGGGCTCCGGGACATAAGTATTTCGAACTTTGTGCAGGATATTAGACTTTCTTATTACTTCGATAGTGAATAGCAACGCCCAAACAGGAGGTTTGGGCGAGCCCGCCATAAGGCATGGATGCCGCATCAGGGCGGTTGCGTCACTCTATCATATATTTTCCCGAAGTAATTAGAAAGACTTATATCCGTAACAGGAGAGAAATGCTTATGTTCCGGAGCGCCTTTCTTGGAGGAGGATCCTCAAATCCATAAAACAAGGCCATCCCACTGTTTCAGTGCGATGGCCCTTAAAAAGACTCTTACTTTTCCTTAATCTCGCTGTGAAGCTGCTGCAATGACTTAATCTCACGGTTGCCGTGTTTTCTGATGGACTGTATGCCCTTTGCGGTAGCTCTGGCAGCTGCGGCGGTAGTCATATACGGAATCTTGCCCTTAATGGCTGCCTTACGCAGATAGCTGTCATCATTGACACTTTCCTTGCCTGCCGGAGAGTTGATAATCAAATCAATGTCGCCGTTGGTAATCATGTCAAGGATGTTCGGACGACCCTCGGAAAGCTTCTTAACAAGCTCTGCCTCGATGCCTGCCTCACGGATAACCTTGTAGGTATTTCCGGTAGCAACAATCTTAAAGCCGCTGTCGGAGAACATCTTTGCAACCTCGATGATATCAGCTTTATCTTTGCGGTTCACCGAGATAAGAACCGTACCGCTAAGCGGAAGCTTGGACTGTGTAGCCTCCTGTGCCTTGTAGAAGGCTTCGCCGTAGGAAACCGCAAGACCGAGAACCTCACCGGTGGAACGCATTTCCGGTCCGAGAATCGGGTCAACCTCCGGGAACATGTTGAACGGGAAGACAGCTTCCTTTACACCGTAGTACGGAATATCCTGTTCCTTCAACTCCGGCACCGGAGACGGTCTGCCGGTTAATTCGGAGGTAATAATGTCGGTCGCAATCGGTACCATGCGGATGTTACATACCTTGGAAACAAGCGGTACCGTACGGGAAGCTCGCGGGTTTGCCTCAAGAACGTAAACCTTGCCGTTCTCAATCGCGTACTGCATATTCATAAGACCCTTAACGTGCATTTCTTCCGCAATCTTCTTTGTATATTCTTTAATGGTCTTTACATTCTCTTCGCTGATGTGAACGGAAGGAATGATACAAGCGGAGTCACCGGAGTGAACGCCTGCGAGCTCAATGTGCTCCATAACTGCCGGAACAAAAGCATGGGTGCCGTCGCTGATGGCATCTGCTTCACATTCCAATGCGTGGTTCAGGAAACGGTCAATCAGAATCGGACGGTCAGGAGTAACGCCGACAGCGGCATTCATGTAGTTTACCATGGATTCGTCATCATAAACAACCTCCATACCGCGACCGCCGAGTACATAGGACGGGCGAACCATCGTCGGATAGCCGATTTTCTTTGCAATCGCAAGCGCCTCGTCTACCGTAGTAGCCATACCGGACTCCGGCATCGGAATACCTAACTTATCCATCATCTCACGGAACAAATCACGGTCCTCGGCTAAGTCAATGACGGAAGGAGAGGTGCCGAGAATCTTTACACCGTTCTTCTCAAGGTCTGCGGCAAGATTCAGCGGAGTCTGACCGCCGAACTGAGCGATAACACCAACCGGCTTTTCCTTCTTGTAGATGCTAAGTACATCCTCTAAGGTAAGCGGCTCGAAGTAGAGCTTGTCGGAAGTATCGTAGTCGGTGGAAACGGTTTCCGGATTACAGTTTACAATAATGGTCTCAAAGCCCAGCTTCTTTAATGCAAGTGCGGCATGTACGCAGCAATAGTCAAACTCAATACCCTGACCGATACGGTTCGGACCGCCGCCGAGAATCATAACCTTCGGCTTATCGGTATTCACCGGATTTTTATCCTCTGCGTTGTAGGTGGAGTAGTAGTAGGCACTGTTTTCGGTGCCGCTGACATGAACACCTTCCCAGGCTTCCTCCACACCGAGGGCAATACGACGGTTGCGGATATCATCCTCGGATACTTCGAGAATCTGGCTCAGGTACTTATCGGAGAAGCCGTCCTTTTTCGCACGGATAAGTGCCTCGTCGGAAGGCAGGCTGCCCTTGTTTGCAATGAGAGCTTCCTCCTCTTCGACAAGCTCCTTCATCTGCTCGATAAAGTAGTGCTTAACCTTTGTGATTTCATAAATCTCATCTGCGGTTGCTCCCTTACGGAGTGCCTCGTACATAATAAAGTGACGCTCGCTGGAAGCGGTGATTAACAGCTGGAGAAGCTCTTCCTTCGTCTTTTTATCAAAATCCTTTGCGTGACCGAGACCGTAACGGCCGGTCTCAAGGCTGCGGATAGCCTTCTGGAAGGCTTCCTTATAGGTCTTACCGATACTCATGACCTCGCCTACGGCACGCATCTGTGTGCCAAGCTTGTCCTGTACGCCTTTAAATTTTTCAAACGCCCAGCGGGCGAACTTAATAACAACATAGTCGCCGTCCGGAACATATTTATCAAGAGTGCCGTACTTTCCGCACGGGATATCCTTTAAGGTAAGACCTGCCGCAAGCATAGCGGAAACAAGTGCAATCGGGAAACCGGTAGCCTTGGAAGCAAGTGCGGAGGAACGGGAGGTTCTCGGATTAATTTCGATAACGATAATACGGTCGGAAACCGGGTCGTGTGCGAACTGCACGTTGGTGCCGCCGATAACCTGAACGGATTCGACAATTCTATAAGCCTGCTCCTGTAAACGCTTCTGACATTCCTCAGAGATAGTGAGCATCGGAGCGGAACAGAAAGAGTCACCGGTGTGTACACCGAGCGGGTCGATATTTTCAATGAAGCAGACGGTAATCATATTGCCCTCTGAGTCACGAACGATTTCAAGCTCTAATTCTTCCCAGCCGAGGATGGACTCTTCTACAAGAACCTGTCCGACTAAGCTTGCCTGTAACCCTCTTGCACAGACGGTCTTTAACTCTTCCTTATTATAAACGAGACCACCGCCTGCACCGCCCATGGTGTATGCCGGACGAAGCACAACAGGATAGCCTAACTTATCTGCGATTGCCAGTGCCTCGTCAACGCTGTATGCAACCTCACTCCGTGCCATTTCGATACCGATGGCGTCCATAGACTTCTTAAACTCGATACGGTCTTCACCGCGCTCGATGGCATCTACCTGAACACCGATAACCTGAACATTGTACTTGTCCAAAATGCCGGCAGAGGCAAGCTCCGCACAGAGGTTCAGACCGGACTGGCCTCCAAGATTCGGCAAAAGTGCATCCGGACGTTCCTTTGCAATAATCTGCTCCAGACGTTCTACATTCAACGGTTCGATATAGGTAACGTCTGCGGTTTCAGGGTCAGTCATGATGGTAGCCGGATTAGAGTTTACGAGAACAATCTCGTAACCGAGCTTCTTCAGTGCCTTACAGGCCTGTGTTCCGGAATAGTCGAATTCGCAGGCCTGTCCGATAATAATCGGACCGGAACCAATAATGAGGACTTTGTGGATATCTGTTCGCTTTGGCATGGATGTGCCCTCCTGTTTGTAATGTTCTGAATTTCTTTTTCCCTTTATTGTATAACATAATACGAAAAATGAAAAGGGGGAATTTTAAAAAAACGCGAAAATGGCAAAGCGCACAAAAAAAGCCAAATAAAGGATTTAAAATGGGATACTTTTTACTTGTATTTTAGGTCGATATGCGGTATAATAAAAACGTACAGAAGAGCAAAGGGCGGTAAGCCTCATTTGAACTTACATAGGATGTAATCTATCCTAGAATGTACGACACTCCCTGTTATTTTGAACCTACATTACTTTAAAAGGGATTCCTATATTTACAGGTAGCTGCAATGCCTCCTTCGAGTGGACTGCAAAAGCCTGTGTGCGGTTACCCACCTAGCTTTAGCTAGGAGTCAAAAGACAGGAAACGGCATTCCGGGATAGTTACAAAAGAGAATGGTAATTTACCAATGAGAAGTATGCCGCGCAGTTTTCTGCGCGGCTTTGAATTTTTTTGAGAATATATAAGAGAATCTGCCAGATACATTCTGCGGAAAGGGGTATTATGAAAGACGGTTTTGTGAAGGTGGCAGCTGCTACACCGGCAATCCATGTGGCCGAGCCGATGTACAATGTGAAACAGATAGGAAGCTTAATGGATGAGGCATTGCAAAAGGGCGTAAAGCTTCTGGTTTTTCCGGAGCTTTGCCTGACCGGATATACCTGCGGAGATTTATTCTTGCAGGATACGTTACTGTCATCCGCAAAGGCTGCACTTGCGGTACTTGTAGAAAAAAGCCGTGGCTGCGATATGGTGACAGTGGTCGGGATGCCGCTTTCCGTTCGGTCAAAGCTGTATAATGCGGCAGTCCTTTTTCAAAACGGGGTTATTCTGGGAGCTGTGCCTAAGAGTACAATTCCGACCTATTCCGAGTTTTATGAGGGAAGACACTTTACATCGGGCAAGGAGCTTGATGAGGATATTTCGCTTTGCGGACAGAGGGTGCCGCTTGGTGCAAAGCAGCTGTTTGTATGCAGGGAAAACGAGGACCTTTGCATCGGAGCGGAAATCTGTGAGGATCTCTGGACAGCGATTCCGCCGAGCAGCTATCTGGCTCTTGCGGGAGCAACCGTGCTGATTAATCAGTCCGCAAGCAATGAGGTTACCGGAAAGGATTCTTACCGCAGGGATTTGGTTGTAAATCAGTCCGCACGGTTATTTGCAGCTTATATTTATGCGGATGCGGGAGAAGGAGAGTCCACAACAGATACGGTATATGCAGGGCATAACCTGATTGCGGAAAACGGAACTGTCTTAGCGGAGTCAGAGCGGTTTACCACGGGACTCTGCATCACGGAGATTGATTTGCAACGTCTTAATAATGAAAGAAGACGGGTTTCGCCTTTTGCGGAGCAGACACCGCCGGGGTACAGCAGGCGTTATTTTTCGATTTCAAATCCGGAGGAGAAGTGTACGCTTACACGTACCTTTGCACAGACACCTTTTGTACCGTCATGTATTTCCGAACGCAGAAAGCGCTGCCGGGAGATTACGCGGATACAGGCCGAGGGTCTGAAAAAGAGACTGCTTCATACCGGTGTAAAAAGTGCGGTAGTAGGCATTTCGGGCGGTCTGGATTCTACCCTTGCGCTGCTTGTAACCTGTCAGGCATTCGAACTGGCAGACTTAGATAAAAAGAACATTTATACAATTACAATGCCTTGCTTCGGGACAACGGACAGAACCTACCGGAATGCGCTGACCCTCGCGGGAGAGCTCGGAACAACGGTAATAGAGATACCGATTGCCGAATCGGTTAGGAAGCATTTTGAGGATATCGGTCATGAAGAGGATGTACATGACCTGACCTATGAAAATGCACAGGCAAGAGAACGCACGCAGGTGCTTATGGATTATGCGGGAATGGCAGGAGGACTGGTAGTAGGAACCGGTGACTTATCGGAGCTGGTTCTCGGCTGGGCAACATACAACGGAGACCATATGTCAATGTACGGAGTAAACGGTTCCGTCCCGAAGACTTTAGTACGTTATCTGGTCAGCTTTTTTGCGGATGAAACGGAAAATGAGACTTTGGCAACGGTATTACGCGATATTCTTGACACACCGGTCAGCCCTGAGCTTCTGCCGCCGTCCGGAGACGGTCAGATTGCGCAGAAGACAGAGGACCTTGTAGGACCGTATGAGCTGCATGACTTTTTCCTGTACTATGTATTACGTTTCGGCTTTGCACCGCGGAAAGTATTCCGCCTTGCAGAGACTGCATTTGCAGGACAATATGACAAGACAACAATTTATCACTGGCTGGAGAATTTTTATAAGCGCTTTTTTTCGCAGCAGTTTAAGCGCTCCTGTCTGCCGGACGGACCGAAGGTTGGTTCTGTGGCTGTTTCACCGCGGGGAGATTTGCGGATGCCGAGTGACGCGGCTGCGAATGCGTGGCTTGCGGAACTTAAGCTTGTAAAGCCGGAATAGAAGACCTGTTACTGTGTGCTTTCGACAGGCGTTGCCTTTTCTAAGGTTGCCCGGATACCGTTAAGCAGCAGAGTCTGTGTATATTTGCTGCTTTCCGAGAGAGTAATCTCATCAAGCGGTGTACCGGCGGAAAGCTTCTCACTGAGGTCGGCTGCTGCCGGCTCGATTAGCGGATACATTGCAGCGGTTGCTTCGTCAAGGTTTACAAGGCGCACGGAATTAATGTGGTCGGAGTCCACAACAACCTCCAGATTTAACATGGAATCACTGAGCGAGATAACGGAGGTATACACACCCGGACGATAGGTTGCGACGGTAGGTGTGACAGGTTCTACACTGTTCTCTGAGTCATCCGGAGAAGAAAACAGAAGTATAATCAGGAGAAATAATACAAGGACGAGCGCAGCGGGTATGGCGATGCGAAGCAGTTTTTTCAGTTTTAAAACGATAATTCGTGTTTTTGCCATAAGAGCCTCCAAGGGGTGCACGCAAGTGCGTTATTGTTACAAGGTATTCGGGAAAAGGGGTTTTTATTCGCATGGCACTCACATTTATTTTAGGTGCTTCGGGCGCCGGAAAAACAGAATGGATTTATGAAACCATAGGAAGGACAGCAAAGGAACATCCGGAACGGACGGTACTCGTAATTGTGCCGGAGCAGTTTTCTTTGCAGACAATGAAGGATCTGATTTTGCGCAGTGAAACAAAGGGCATGTCAAATATTGAGGTGCTGAGTTTCCTGCGCCTTTCTTATCGTGTATTTGAGGAGCTTGGGGTAGTGCCGGGAGAGCTTCTAAGCGATGTAGGAAAAAGCCTTCTTATAAAGCGGGTGGTGAACCGGTCGGCGGGTTCCCTGCGCATGTTTGCCGCTAATATAAAAAAAGCGGGTTTTATTGATGAAATGAAGTCGATTATCTCCGAATTTTACCAGTACGGAATCACACCGGAGACACTGGAAGGTATGATTGAAACGGCAAAGGATGAGCCGGTATTACATAAAAAGCTGTCGGATATTGCCGTGGTATATAAAGGGTTTGCCGAAACAATCGAAGGGAAGTATCTTGCCACGGAGACGGTGTCCGATGTGCTTGCGGGTGTAATTGAACGTTCTGCGCTGCTTAAGGACTGCGATGTATTTTTTGACGGCTTTACCGGTTTTACGCCGTCCCAGTACGGACTGCTAACAAAGCTTTTAGAGAAAGCGGGAAATTGCTATATGTCGCTTACCGCGGACAAAGAGGCATTACAGACTCCTGCATCGGAACACGGGCTTTTTTATCTGACACTTCACACAATGGAGATTGTGACAAGACTTGCAAAGAGTGCCGGCTGTCCGGTGGAAACCGTTTTGCTTGGAGAAGACGGAAGGCTGCCGCGTTTTTACGGGACAGAGGAGCTTGGCTTTCTGGAAAGGGGACTGTTCCGATACCCGCTGCCTCCAAAGAGAACCTGTGGTGAAAGCATTGTATTATATGCCTATCCGAACAGAACCGCAGAGGCTGCCTTTATTGCTGCGGATATTGCAAGGAATGTTCGGTGCGAGGGCATACGTTACGGAAGGATTGCCGTGGTGACAGGAGATATAGCGGGCTACGGTGAGCTTCTTCTGGCGGAATGTAAAAGAGCAGGGATACCCGCGTTTCTTGACAGTAAGCGCAAAATATACCATAATCCGTGCATTACGCTTGTACGTGCGATTTTGCAGAATGCCTTGAGCGGGTTTTCGCATGATTCCGTATTCCGATATTTAAAGAGCGGACTGACTGACTTTTCATCCGATGAAGTGTCGGTACTGGAAAATTACTGTCTTGCCTGCGGGATTCGCGGAGAGGGAATGTGGAAAAAAGAATGGAAGTATCGTTACCGGACAGGAAGGGAAATCAATTTGGAGTATTTAAACAGTCTGAGGGAGCGGGTTTATGCCGGGCTCGGAGCTGTCGGCAGACAGCTTACGGAGGCGAAAACAGCCGGAGAGCGTACAAGAGTGCTGTATGCATTTATGGAACGGTCCGGGGTGGAGGACAGGCTTCGCGAGATGTCGGTTTTCTTCGAGGAAAGCGGGGATTTTGCACGCAGTGGGGAATACAGACAGGTATACAAAAGTGTGATAGATTTGTTTGACCGATTTGTGGAGCTTTTAGATACGGAGGAAATGTCGTTACGTGAATATATAGAGCTGATGGAGACCGGACTTCGGGAATGTAAGGTCGGGCTGGTGCCGCCGAGCGCGGATTGCGTGGTCATCGGGGACATTACGAGAAC
This sequence comes from Lachnospiraceae bacterium, assembly GCA_029012365.1. Taxonomy (GTDB): domain Bacteria; phylum Bacillota; class Clostridia; order Lachnospirales; family Lachnospiraceae; genus SIG307. The sequence continues at coordinate 59,962 of JAQXLY010000044.1, forward strand.
GAGACTTTCGGATATTGATATGCTGTATCTGGCGGGCGTAAACGAAGGCGTAACACCGGCTCCGTGTGACGGCGGCGGACTGATATCGGAGGCGGAACGTGAGTTTTTAAAAGAGCGGAAGGTGGAGCTGGCACCGTCGAAAAGGGAGAAGGTATATACCGAACAGTTTTATTTGTATTCCATGCTGACAAAGCCTAAAAAGAGGCTGATTCTTACCTACAGCCGTCTTTCGGAGGAAGGGCAGGCTTTACAGCCCTCCTATTTTGTCCGGAGAATCGGAGAGCTTTTTTCCGACTTTACTGTACGGGAAAAAGAAGAAAAGTCGTATTTGTCACTTTTACGAAACGATACGGGGAGAACCTATCTTTTAGACGGTATCAGACATCTGGCTGAGGAAGGAAGTGTAGAAGATACAGCGTTTTGGGAGCTGTACCGGCAGGCTGTGCTGCAGGATGAGGAAGGTACAAAGAGCTTGTTAAAAACAGCGTTTTTCGGTAATCCGGTGAACTCCATAGGGAATGAGGCGGCAAAGCGTTTATACGGGGCGGTGCTTTACGGAAGTGTAACAAGACTGGAAAAGTACGCAGCCTGTGCCTTTTCACATTTTTTACAGTACGGTCTTTCCCTGGAGGAGAGGGCACAGTACAGGGTGGCGGCACCGGAGCTCGGTAATCTGTACCATACGGCACTGGAGCTGTTTACAAAGAAGGTGAGCGACAGCGGTGATTCATGGCATTCACTTACTGCGGAAATGCGGGAGCTGTTCTGCTCGGAAAGTGTTGCAGAAGCCGCAGAGACCTTTGAAAACGGAGTATTTGACGGGACAAAGCGGAACGGCTACCTTTTGACAAAGGCAAAAAGAGTGCTGTTAAAAACGGTGGAGATGCTGCAGGAGCAGATAAAGGGTAGTCTGTTTGAACCAAAACAGTGTGAGGCGGCTTTTGAACATACGGCAAAGTACCTTTCCCTGCACGGGAAAATTGACAGATATGATGTCTGCCGTAACGGGGAGCGATGGTATCTGCGTGTAGTGGATTACAAGTCGGGAACAAAGAAGTTTGATCTTGCGGAGCTGTATTACGGGTTACAGGTGCAGTTAGAGGTGTATCTTGCGGCAGCACTGAGACAGACCGCAAAGGATAACAGGGCGATGCCTGTCCCTGCCGGAATGTTTTATTTTCATGTGGAGGACCCGTTTTTTTCACGGGAAAAGTATTCGGAGGAGGCGGTACGGGAAGCGTTCCGCCCGGACGGCGTATTTAATAAAACTCCGTCTGCGGTGACGGCTCTTGATGTGTCTCTGCGTGCGGAAAACGGCGGTTTAAAGCCTTCGGAGGTTTCCGGTCTGATTTGTGCCGAAACGGATAAGGAGGGACAGCTGAAAGCAAACTCAAAAGGAATTGCCGAGGAAGATTTTGCAACCCTCACCGAGTATGTATACAGAAAACTGGAGCTGGAGGCAGAGCAGATTTTATCGGGGGATACAAAGGCAGAACCGTACCGTTATAAGAAGCAGACACCGTGTGAGTATTGTTCTTACCGTTCGGTCTGCGGATTTGACAGCAGACTTCCGGAGTTTTCCTACAGGGAGTTTAGGGAATTAAAGAAAGAGGAGCTTTGGGAGGAGTTCGGAAAGGAGTGCCATGGGGAATCTTCGATTTACACCGGAACAAAGGCAGGTGATTGAAGCAAGGGGATGCAGTACACTTGTATCCGCCGCCGCCGGTTCGGGAAAAACAGCGGTTCTGGTGCAGCGTATCATTGAAATGCTGACGGCAGATGACAAACCGCAGGATGTGAACAGACTTCTGGTAGTAACATATACAAATGCCGCGGCAGCAGAGATGAGAGAGCGTATCGGGAAGCGTCTGACGGAATGCCTTGCCATGGAACAGTATACAGGCAATGCCCATCTGCAGAGGCAGGTTCTTTTGCTGCGTAATGCTCCGATAATGACGATTCACGGCTTCTGTCTGAGTCTTTTGCGTGAATTTTTCTATGAGCTTGATTTAGACCCGGCCTTTAAGGTTGCGGAGGAAGCGGAGCTTACACTGCTTCGTGCCGATGTGATGGAGGAAATGTTAGAGGAGTATTATGAGAACGGGGATGAATTGTTTCTTCGTCTGACAGAATGTGTCGGAAGCGGAAAAACGGATGAGGCTCTGGTAAAATGTATTGAGGATTTTTATCGGTTTTCGCAAAGTGCTCCGTTTCCGGAGCGCTGGCTCAAAAAGACGGAGGAAGCATTGGAGCGGCTAAAAAACGCGAAAGAGCTTTCGGAGGAGGAGGAATATCTTCACATGGCGGTAAGCCGCGTCGGGATGCTTCTTGAGGACTGCGAAGCACTTCGTAAACGGGCGGCGGAAATCTGTGCGGAACCGGAAGGACCGTATCATTATCTGGATGCCATAGAGGCAGACGGGGAATTACTTGCTTCTTTCAGGGAGAAGACTACATACAGGGAGCTCTCGGAAGCATTCCGGATGCTTGCCTTTCAGGCACTGTCAAGAAAAAAGAGTGATGCCTCCGAGGAGAAAAAGGAGCGGGTAAAAGGGCTGCGGGACGAGTACAAGGGGCTTTTGTTAAAAATAAAGAAGGATTACTTTTTTGCCGATTGTGAACAGCTTCTTTCCGATATGGCGGCTATGGCACCGTTAATGCAGAAGCTGACCGGACTGTGCGCGGAGTACGGAAATCGTTTTGCAAAGGCAAAAAGGGAACGGGGACTTGTCGATTTTAATGATTTGGAGCATCTGGCGGTACAGCTTCTGGTAGAGGAATCAAACGGAGAAATCCGTACAACTGAGACGGCAAAGCTTTTAAGAGGACGCTTTGACGAGATTATGACGGATGAATGCCAGGACAGCAATGAGATTCAGGATTTGCTGCTTTGGAGCATTTCCGGGGAGGAGGATAACCGTCCGAACCGCTTTATGGTAGGAGACGTGAAGCAGAGTATTTACAAGTTCCGGATGGCAAAGCCGGAGCTGTTTATGAAAAAGTATGAGGAATATAAGGAGGACGGAGCATACAGAAGAATAGTTCTCGGAAAAAATTTCCGAAGCAGAGCAGCAGTGATAGATGTGGTGAATGATGTTTTTTCCTGCCTGCTGAGGAAGGAATTCGGCGGAATTGACTATGATGCGGATGCAAGGCTTTATTTGGGAGCATCGTATCCGTGGGATGATGAGGAAAATTCCGGGGAAAAGAGTGCATATACGGCGGAGCTTTTGCTGACGGAGCTTGAGAACGGGAAGGAAGAAGAAGGAACCGACCGTATCATGCTGGAAGCAATGTCGGTCGGAGCAAGGATAAAGCAGCTTGTAAAAAGCGGATTGAAGCTTTATGACGGAGAGGAAACCGGAGAAAACGGTGAGAAGGTAAAAAAGTTTCATGAGGTATCATACCGTGATATTACGATTTTATTCCGGGCGGTAAGCGGCTATGCGGAGCCTTTTGCGGAGGTATTCACGGAGCTCGGAATACCCGCGGTTGTAGAAAAGCAGAGCGGATATTTTGATGCACAGGAGGTTGCGGTAGTTTTAAACGCGCTGCGGGTGATTGACAATCCGAGGCAGGATATTCCGCTCGTGTCGGTACTGCGCTCCGAGATGGTGGGACTGACGGAAGAAGAACTGGCAGTAATACGTATTGAAGCTAAGAAAACGGAAAAGGAATACAGATACCCGTTCTATGAAGCCGTGCAGCGCTTTTTGGAGCAGACGGCAGAAGAAAGCACGCCTGTGGTACAAAGTGCAAGAGGAAAACTGTTACGTTTTATGACTCAGTTTGAAACGCTTCGTGCTCTTTCACTTTATGCGGGAGTTCCGGAGGTGCTTGGTGAGCTTTACCGTCTGACAAAATACCCGGATTATATGAGGGTGAAACCGGGGGGAGAGCGCCGCACGGAAAATCTTGACATGCTAATTGTAAAGGCAAAGAAGTTTGAGGAAAGCAGCTATTCGGGGATTTTTGACTTTATCAGGTATATTGAGCGACTGAAAAAGTACGATATGGACAGTGGCGAGGCACAGCCGGTATCCGGCGGGGATGCCGTAAAAATGATGAGTATTCATAAGAGTAAGGGGCTTGAGGCACCGGTGGTAATCGTGGCAGGGCTGTCAAAACAGTTTAACCGCACGGATATCAGAGCCGGTCTTGTAATGCATCCGGAGCTTGGAATCGGTATGGATTTTCGTGACGAAGTGCTGCGTGTCAAGGCACCCACTCTTTTGAAAAACGTAATTGCGGGACAGTTAAATTACGAAATGCTTTCGGAGGAGCTGCGCATCCTTTATGTTGCGTTTACAAGGGCAAAGGAAAAGCTGATTTTGTCTGCCGCGGTTTCCTCGGAGAAGGAATTTCTAAACAGTCTGGAAGCGGAAACGCAGGCAGAAGAACAGGCAGGCTTTTCTTATTTGCTGTCATCAAATTGTTATCTGGATTTTCTGAGATTGCCGATTCGCCGGTGTATAAACACGGGGAGCTTATTGATTTCCGATACGGCACAGTCACAAAAGCAGACAGAGGATGCGGTATGGCAGCGGGAAGAGGAAAAAGCGAAGCGGGAGTTTTTGTACCGGAAAATTTGTGAAAGGGAAACGAAAGACGTATGTAATAAAGAGCTGGAATCGGAGTTACGGCAAAGGGAGGCATTTTGTTATCCGTACCCGCTATGCCGGGGGAAGATGAAGCTTTCCGTGTCTGAACTGAAAAAAGCGGCTTATTTTGATGAGGAACAGGAAGAAATGTTTCCGGAGACAGAGCCTGACAGAACAATTCCGAGGTTTTTACAGGAGGGAAAAAAGGAGGAAATATCCGGAAGCGAGCGCGGCACCCTGTACCACCGTATTATGGAGTGTATGGATTTCAAAAGAAACTATGAGGATGAGAACGCGGTATCGGAGGAGATAGCCAGGTTAATCGGGAGCGGGCTAATCAGAGAGGATGCGGCAAGGCTTGTGTCTTCCGGAAAAATATTCCGATTTTTTGAAAGCAGTCTCGGTGTACGTATGCAGGAGGCGGCGAAAAAGGGAACCTTAAGGAAGGAGCAGCCCTTTGTAATCGGGCTTCCGTACCGTGAAGTGTACAGGGATGAAGGTGCGGAGCAGAACGAGGATTATGTAATGGTACAGGGAATTATCGACGCCTGCTTTGAGGAGGATGGCGAGCTTGTGCTGGTGGACTATAAAACCGATTCCGTAAGGGAAAATGTGCGTGAGGTGCTTACGGAACGCTACCGTACCCAGCTCGATTATTATGAGAGGGCATTATGTCAGGTAACCGGGAAACGGGTACGGGAGCGTATAATATATGCATTTACAAGCGGAGAGGCGTTTTCAGTGAAAAGAAACGGAGAATAAAGAGAGAGGAGCTTATTCCTATACGTTGAAGGCTGTATGGCATCCTGAGTTTTTATGCAAGATAGCAGTACACAAACAAATAATGGCAGATACTTCCAGCAAGACAGAAGCAGTGGAAGATTTCATGCAGTCCGAAGCACGGATGCTTCTTATCAAAGATAGGAAGCTTTAAAGCATAGATAACACCGCCGATGGTATAAAGAATACCACCGCCGAGTAAAAACGCAAAGGCTCCGGAAGAAATACTTCCAAGCAGCTTCGGAAAGGCAAGTACGCAGCACCAGCCCATGATAATATAAATGACGGCGGATACCCATTTCGGACAGTGAATGAAGAAAAGGCATTGAAAGATGCCGATAAACGCAATCCCCCAGACAAGAGCAAAGAGGAGTGCCCCGGTGGTGCCACGCAGGGCAATCAGGCAGACCGGTGTATAGGTGCCGGCGATCAGCACATAAATCATCAGATGGTCAAGCTTTTTTAATATCGTATAGCTCCTTATTGTTCTGCCGAAGGTGTGGTACAGTGTGCTGGCGGTGTAGAGCAAAAACATACCGAGAATAAAAGCCGTACACGAAAAGAGAGAAAGCGGGGAAGTGCCTGAGGCTTTTATTAATAGCGGGAATGCACCGAGAACAGAAAAAACAATTCCTGCGAGATGAGTGTAAGCACTCCCTGGCTGACGCGGTACAATTTTTCCTTTTGTATAGCCCGTGCTGCCGGATAAGGTGAGCTCTTTTGTCGTCATGAATTCCATAAAATCATCCTTTCTTTATAAAGCGAATTGCCTGTATGCAGGCAACATTATTATGTGCAAAGTTTTAAAAAAAATTACACGTAGTTTTCAAAACTACATCAGGTACAATTTGATACTACCACATACAATATTAAAAATCAATAGGGCGGATAATTTTTTTCTGGGCAATTATGCCTAAATTGACATCAGGTGCTTTTTTTGCTATACTATATGTAATTGTATTGCTCTATGAAAGGTGACGGACCATGAATATACTCCACATGAAATATGCGGTAGAAGTGGCAAAAGCGGGCTCGATTAACAAAGCCTCGGAAAACCTTCTGATTGCGCAGCCCAATCTGAGCCGTTCCATTAAGGAGCTGGAAGCAGACCTCGGAATAACGATATTCGATCGTTCGGCAAAGGGTATGGTACTTACTGCCGAAGGAGAACGGTTTGTAGGGCATGCGAAGAAGATTCTTGCGCAAATTGATGAGGTTGAGACGATGTATAAGACGGGAACTCCGGTGAAGCGGCAGTTTTCCGTCTGTGTTCCGAGGGCAAGCTATATTTCGGATGCGTTTGCCCAGTTTTCAAAAGAAATCGGAGATAAACCGGCAGAGCTTTTTTATAAGGAAACAAATTCAAAGCGTGCGATTGATAACATCCTGCATTCCGATTACCGTCTCGGAATTATCCGTTATGCGGAAAACTATGATAAGTATTTCAAGGAAGTATTTAAGGAAAAGGAACTGAATTTTGAGCTGATTACAGAGTTTCACTATGTGCTGATTATGAGCGGGAATTGTGAGCTGAACAAAAAGGAGGATATCAGATATCCGGATTTGCGTTCTTTTATTGAAATAGCCCATGCGGATCCGTTTGTGCCGTCCTTGGCACTGTCGGAGGTGAAGAAGGAGGAGCTTCCGGATAATACGGACAGACGTATTTTTGTATTTGAACGGGCAAGCCAGTTTGAACTGCTTTCTGAGAACACGGAAACCTTTATGTGGGTGTCGCCGCCTCCGGAGCGTTTACTGGAACGCTACGGACTTGTGCAGAGAGAATGTAAGGATAATCAGAAAATGTACAGGGATGTACTTATATATAAGAAGGACTACCGTCTGACCGAGCTGGATAATCTTTTTATAACAGCTTTATGCAAGTCCAGACGTCAATATGTGAAGTAGGATATATCGAAAAATATAATAAGCTATACTTTTTTCGTTATTCCCAAAAAGTAAGCAGATTGTTAAAATAATAACAGTCAGAGGAGCTGACAAATAAATAAGGTAATAATTTGTTAAAATAATAACGACCACAGGAGGATGAGTTATGAAAACAAAGAAGTACGAAATTGTAGATGGCGTTGAGAAATTGGAAGAAGCCATTGCCCGTGTAAGAGAGGCACAGAAGATTTTTGCTACTTACACCCAGGAGCAGGTGGACAAAATCTTCTTAGCTGCAGCATCAGCTGCAAACAAGGAGAGGATTTCTCTTGCAAAGCTTGCGGTTGAGGAAACCGGAATGGGTGTTGTAGAGGACAAGGTAATCAAGAATCATTACGCAGCTGAGTACATCTATAATGCTTACAAGGATACAAAGACCTGTGGCGTTATCGAGGAAGATAAGGCATACGGTATAAAGAAGGTTGCGGAGCCGATTGGTGTAATCGCAGCAGTAATTCCGACCACCAACCCGACCTCTACCGCTATCTTTAAGACACTTATCGCTCTTAAGACCAGAAACGGTATTATTATCAGCCCTCATCCGAGAGCAAAGAACGCAACGATTGCAGCCGCAAAGCTCGTGTTAGAGGCAGCGGTGGAAGCGGGAGCACCGGAGGGTATTATTTCATGGATTGATGTTCCGTCCTTGGAAATGACAAATCTTGTTATGAAGGAAGCTGACATTATTCTTGCAACCGGCGGTCCGGGCATGGTAAAGGCTGCATATTCCAGCGGTAAGCCGGCACTCGGTGTAGGTGCGGGAAATACTCCGGCAATTATTGATAACACGGCAGATATTCTGCTTGCGGTAAACTCCATTATTCATTCCAAGACCTTTGATAACGGTATGATTTGTGCTTCCGAGCAGTCCGTTATCGTCCACCAGGATGTTTACAATGCAGTAAAAGAGGAGTTTGCGGCAAGAGGCTGTTACTTCTTAAAGGATGATGAAATCGAAAAGGTAAGAAAGACTATTATCATAAACGGTGCACTGAATGCAAAGATTGTAGGACAGAAGGCTGCAAAGATTGCGGAGCTTGCGGGCGTAACAGTGCCGGAGGGAACGAAAATCTTAATCGGTGAGGTTGAGAGCGTAGAGCTTTCCGAGGAATTCGCACATGAGAAGCTGTCTCCGGTACTTGCAATGTATAAGGCAAATGATATCAAGGATGCTTTTGACAAGGCAGAGCACCTGATTGCAGACGGCGGATACGGTCACACCTCCTCCATTTATCTGAATGCTGTAACGGAAAAAGAAAAGTTAGATGAGTTTGCAGCAAGAATGAAGACCTGCAGAATCTTAGTAAATACCCCGTCCTCTCAGGGTGGTATCGGTGACCTTTACAACTTCAAGCTGGCTCCGTCCTTAACACTCGGCTGTGGTTCCTGGGGTGGTAATTCTGTATCCGAGAACGTAGGAGTAAAGCATTTGATTAATATTAAGACCGTAGCCGAGAGGAGAGAAAATATGCTTTGGTTTAGAGCACCTGAAAAGGTTTATATGAAGAAGGGCTGTCTCCCGGTAGCTCTTGATGAGTTGAAGAATGTAATGGGTAAGAAGAGAGCATTTATTGTAACGGACAGCTTCCTTTACCAGAACGGAAACACGAAGCCGATTACCGATAAGCTGGATGAAATGGGAATTGTGCATACCACCTTCTTTGATGTTGCTCCGGACCCGACACTTGCCTGTGCAAAGGCCGGTGCAGAGCAGATGAAGGCATTTAAGCCGGATTGCATCATTGCTCTCGGCGGTGGTTCCGCAATGGATGCAGGTAAGATTATGTGGGTACTTTATGAGCATCCGGAAGCAGATTTCATGGATATGGCAATGCGCTTTGTAGATATCAGAAAGAGAATTTATACTTTCCCGAAGATGGGCGAGAAGGCATACTTTATCGCAATTCCTACCTCCGCAGGTACCGGCTCCGAGGTAACTCCGTTTGCGGTTATTACCGATGAGAAGACAGGTGTTAAGTATCCGCTTGCAGATTACGAGTTACTTCCGAATATGGCAATCATCGATACCGATTTCCATATGACCGCTCCGAAGGGACTTACTGCAGCATCCGGCATTGATGCCGTAACCCATGCGCTTGAGGCATATGCCTCCATGCTTGCGACCGATTATACCGACGGTCTTGCACTCCGTGCTTTAAAGGTAATCTTTGAGTATCTTCCGAGAGCATACGAGAACGGACAGAATGATGTGGAAGCAAGAGAGAAGATGGCAAATGCGGCTACTATGGCAGGTATGGCGTTTGCAAACGCATTCCTTGGTGTATGTCACTCCATGGCACATAAGCTCGGTGCATTCCATCACCTGCCGCACGGTGTTGCAAACGCACTTATGATTGATGAGGTGCTTCGTTTCAATGCAGCGGAAACTCCGGTAAAGATGGGTACCTTCTCCCAGTATGACCATCCGCATACACTTGCGCGTTATGCGGAAGTAGCGGATTACCTTGGAATTAAGGGTAAGAACGACAGTGAAAAGCTTGAGAATCTTATCAAGGCACTGGATGAGTTAAAGGCAAAGGTAGGCATTAAGCCGACAATTAAGGATTATGTTGCGGATGAGAAGGACTTCCTTGCAAGACTTGACGAGATGACCGAGCAGGCATTTGATGACCAGTGTACGGGTGCAAATCCGCGTTATCCGCTCATGAGTGAAATTAAGCAGATGTATCTGAATGCATACTATGGAAAAACCTTTGTGGAGCCGAAGACTCCGGATGACCGCCAGTTATCCGAAGGCGTTGACAAGACGGATATTAAGCAGAGCTTCCGCAGAGCAAAGAACGGCATCAATAAGAACCTGTAAGGAGGAGAAAAGCTATGAAACTTGACAGAGTCATTGCAGTAAGAAACAATAAGACCGTTTATCGTGACGGTGACAAGTGCGTGAAAGTATTTAATGAGAGTTATTCCAAGGCCGATGTATTGAATGAGGCACTTAATCAGGCAAGAATCGAAGAGACAGGTTTGAATATCCCTAAGATTCTGGAAGTAACCACGATTGATGGAAAGTGGGCAATTGTTTCCGAGTTCATTAAGGGAAAGACACTGGCACAGCTTATGCAGGAGAATCCGGATAAAAAGGATGAGTATCTGGAGATGTTTGTGGATTTGCAGATAAAGGTTCACGGAAAGACCTGTCCGTTACTTAATAAGCTGAAGGATAAGATGAACAGCAAAATCAGTCAGGCCGAGCTTGATGCTACCACCCGTTATGATTTGCATACCCGGTTAGAGGGTATGCCAAAGCATAACAAGATTTGCCACGGTGACTTCAATCCGTCTAACATTATTGTAACGGATGACGGAGTTCCGTACATCATCGACTGGTCACATGTGACTCAGGGTAACGCTTCGGCAGATGCTGCCAGAACCTATCTCTTATTCTGGCTTGAGGGTGATATCGAGGGTGCAAAGCAGTATCTTGATTTGTTCTGTAAAAAGAGCAACACCGCGAAGCAGTATGTACAGAAGTGGATGCCGATTGTTGCCGCATCCCAGTCCGTAAAGGGTAATGAGAAAGAGCGTGAATTTTTGCTTAGCTGGGTAGACGTTGTAGATTACGAATAAGGAGAATATAGGCATGAAAATTACAGTTTGTATCGGTTCGTCCTGCCATATCAAGGGCTCCCGTCAGGTAGTAGAGCAGCTTCAGTATTTGATTAATGACAACAATCTGAATGATAAAGTAGAACTGGGCGGTACGTTCTGCATGGGAAAATGCCAGCAGGGTGTCTGCGTAACGGTGGACGATGAGTTCTACTCCGTAACTCCGGATTCCGTAAAGGAATTCTTTGATAAACAAGTTCTTGCAAAGGTGTGAAATATATGATTATTCAGGTTTGTGTCGGCAGCTCATGCCACCTGAAGGGTTCGGAGGAAATCGTAGAGCTCTTTCAGAAAGCCGTGGAAACATATCATCTGGAGAACGAAATTACACTTGCCGGTAGCTTTTGTATCGGCAAGTGTAATCGTATCGGTGTAACGGTTCAGATCGATGATGATGTTTATACCGGCGTAATAAAGGAAACATTTCAGGAGTTTTTTAAGGATAAGGTACTTGCAAAATTGAATGCAGTAAAGGAGTAACAGCATATGCCGAACTGTTTAACACTTAAAAAATCGAACTGTAAAAATTGTTATAAGTGTATCAGACATTGCCCGGTAAAGTCAATTCGTTTTTCCGGAGATCAGGCACATATTATCGGGAACGAATGTATTTTATGCGGACAGTGCTTTGTTGTCTGTCCACAGAATGCAAAGGAAATTGTGGATGAGACAGAAAAGGTAAAGGTTTTATTGCAAAGCGGAGCGCCGGTATACGTCAGTCTTGCTCCGTCTTTTATTGCAAATTATGACGGTGTCGGAATCGAGAGAATGCGCGAAGCCCTCAAAAAACTCGGTTTTGCGGATGCGGAGGAGACTGCAATCGGTGCCACGATGGTAAAAAGAGAATACGAGCGGATGTTAAATGAGGAGCAGAGGGATATTGTTATTTCATCCTGCTGTCATTCCGTAAATCTTCTGATACAAAAGTATTTCCCGCAGGAGCTGATTTATCTTGCGGATGTGGTTTCTCCGATGCAGGCACACTGTAAGGACATTAAGCGTCGTCATCCGGAGGCAAAAACCGTATTTATCGGTCCGTGCGTGGCAAAGAAGGATGAGGCGGAGCATTATGCCGGACTTGTAGATGCGGTATTGACCTTTGAGGAGCTGACAAATTGGCTGAATGAGGAAAAAATAGAGCTTGTGAAAGAAATGGATACGGCTTGTGAAAGCCGTGCAAGATTCTTCCCGACTACAGGCGGAATTTTAAAGACAATGGCGCAGGATGCACCGGGATATACATATATGGCGATAGACGGCGTGGAAAACTGTATTGCTGCACTCCGCGATATTGAAAACGGGAAGATACATAATTGCTTTATTGAAATGTCTGCGTGTGTCGGAAGCTGCATCGGCGGTCCTGTCATGGAAAAGTATCACCGTTCTCCTGTAAAGGACTATATGGCGGTGGCTAAATATGCCGGGAAAAAGGATTTTGATGTGGAGCAGCCGGAGCTTGTATCGTTAAAGAAGGGCTTTGAGTTTATTGAACGGCGTTCACAGATGCCTTCCGAAACCGAAATCGCCGGAATTCTTCGTCAGATGGGCAAGTTTAAGCCGTCACAGGAGCTTAACTGCGGCTCCTGCGGTTATAATACCTGCCGTGAAAAGGCGATTGCAATCTATCAGGGAAAAGCGGAAATTTCCATGTGTCTGCCGTTCTTAAAGGATAAGGCGGAGAGCTTTTCGGATGCGATTGTAAAGAATACGCCAAACGGGCTGTTTGTGTTAAATGAAAATCTGGAGGTTCAGCAAATCAATGCGGCTGCGCAGAAGATTATGAATATCCGTTCCGCATCGGATGTACTTGGTGACCAGGTAATCCGGATTCTGGATCCGGAGATTTTTATGAAGGTTCTTAGGACCGGTAAGGATGTAAAAAACCAGCGTGTATATCTGGCAGAGTATAAGCGGTATGTAGAGCAGACCGTTGTGCATGATAAGGAATCCTGTATGTTAATCTGCATCATGCGTGATGTTACGGATGAAGAAAGTGAACGCGAGAAGAAGGAGCAGATAAGCAGACGTACGGTGGAGGTTGCGGATAAGGTAGTGGACAAGCAGATGCGTATTGTACAGGAAATCGCATCACTTCTCGGTGAAACGGCAGCAGAAACGAAAATAGCGCTTGCAAAATTAAAGGAGTCGATTTCAGATGAATGATTTGTGTACAGACATCGGCTATAAAAGTATAAACCACTATGGAGAACAGCTTTGCGGTGACCATGTGGATATCGTAGAGCAGGGTGAAAATTCAACCGTTATCGTTCTGGCGGACGGTCTGGGAAGCGGGGTAAAAGCAAGTATTCTTTCCACACTGACTTCAAAGATTATCTCAACGATGATGGCTGAGGGTCTGCCGCTTGAGGAGTGCGTTTCTACGATTGCGGCGACGCTTCCGGTATGCTCGTCGAGAGGTGTGGCCTATTCCACATTTACCATTCTCCACCTGATTCAGAATGAATATGCCGAGGTAATACAGTATGATAATCCTCATGTAATCCTGATAAGGGATGAAGAGGTGTATGAATATCCGAAGACAGAGATGAATATAGGCGGTAAGAAAATCTATAAATCCGAGATAAAGCTTCACGAGAATGACATATTTATTGCCATGAGTGACGGATGCCCGCATGCGGGAATCGGAACGGCATATAATTTCGGATGGAAAAGAGAAGATATCGCAAGCTTTATGCAGACTCTGGCTCCGGCAGGATATACGGCAAAAACGCTTTCGACGATTCTGGTGGATGAGTGCAATAAATTATACGGAAATCGTCCCGGAGATGATACGACGGCATGTGTGGTACGTGTCAGAAAAAGAGAACCGATGAATCTTTTATTCGGTCCGCCGTCAAACCGCGATGATTGTGACCGTATGATGTCACTGTTTTTCTCGAAGGAGGGTAAGCATATTATCTGCGGCGGAACTACGTCCTCCATTGCGGCAAAATATCTCGGTAAGCCGCTTCGCGCAACCTTAAATTTTGAACGCTCCGATGTCCCGCCGATTGCGGAGATAGAAGGCGTTGACCTCGTTACGGAAGGAGTTATCACGGTAAACAAGGTGTTGGAATATGCGAAGGATTATCTGGCGGATAACGAGCACTATGAGGAATGGAGTGTAAGACGTGACGGGGCAGCTCTGATATGCCGCCTGTTGTTTGAAGAAGCGACGGATATCAATTTCTATGTAGGAAGAGCTGTCAATCCGGCGCATCAGAATCCGGATTTGCCGATTAATTTTAACATTAAGATGAATCTTGTGAAGGAATTGTCGGATTGTCTGAAGCAGATGGGAAAGCGCATTAAGGTTAGCTATTTCTAAGGAGGAGCCATGAGAAAATTTGATACAAAAGTGCAGTATTTGAAATACAAGGTTTTACGTGAGGTTGCCCGTCAGGCATGGAATGATACCCTGCTTGAGAATGTGCTGGAAATCCCGAAAACGATAGTTCCGGGAAAAACACCGACCATGCGGTGCTGTGTATACAAGGAACGGGCTATTCTGGCAGAGCGTGTTAAGGTCGCAATGGGTGGAAATAAGGAAAACCCGAATATTATCGAGGTCATTGATATTGCCTGTGATGAATGTCCTGCCGCAGGCTACGAGGTGACGGGCTCCTGCCGCGGATGTCTTGCACACCGCTGCGAGGATGTATGTCCGAGAGGTGCTATTTCCTTTGACCATAACCATGTAGCGCATATTGATAAGACGAAGTGTATCGAGTGCGGACAGTGTGCGAAGGTATGTCCGTATACTGCGATTGTGAACCGAAAGCGTCCGTGTCAGAATGCCTGCAAGATTAAGGCAATTTCCATTAATGAGGACAATGCGGCTTCTATCGACAACAGCAAGTGCATTTCGTGCGGAGCCTGCGTATATCAGTGCCCGTTCGGTGCAATCATGGATAAATCCTTTATTTTAAATGTAGTGGATTTACTGAAAAAGAGTGAACAGGGGAAAAACTACAAGCTGTATGCGGTGGTGGCACCGTCTATTTCCAGCCAGTTTACCTATGCAAAGCTTGGTCAGGTGATTACGGGTCTTAAGCAGCTCGGATTCCATACTGTGGTTGAAGCTGCTCTCGGTGCGGATATGGTAGCAATGTCAGAATCTAAGGAACTGGTTCAGAAGGGCTTTTTGACCAGCTCCTGCTGTCCGGCATTTGTGGCTTATATTAAGTCCGAGTTTCCGGAGCTTGTACCGTTTATTTCCCATAACCTTTCCCCGATGGCTGCCATCGGCGAATATATTAAGAAAACCACTGAAAATGCAAAGGTTGTATTTATCGGACCGTGTACCTCAAAGAAGATGGAGGCACAAATGGAATCCGTTAAGCCTCACGTGGATGCGGTACTTACCTTTGAGGAGCTTCAGGCATTGTTTGACAGCCGTGATATAGATATTACGACCCTCGAAGAAGGTGTGCTTGACAATGCATCCTACTTCGGCAGAATTTTTGCAAGAAGCGGCGGACTGTCCGATGCGGTTACCGAGGCATTAAAGGAGCAGGGCATGGAAGGCTTCCCGTTAAAGGCAACCGTGTGTGACGGTATCGAAGCGTGCCGTGTGGCACTCTTAAAGAAGAGTAAAAACGTACTGGATGCTAACTTTATCGAAGGAATGGCATGTACCGGCGGTTGTATCGGCGGTGCGGGATGTCTCACTCACGGAGAAAAGAACAAAGCAGAAGTGGATAAGTACGGTAGGGAAGCAATGGAAAAGACAATTTCCGATGCCGTTTCGGTGTTACAATAATCACTAACGCGCCGTCCATGCGCGTGTCGACTTGCCCGGACGTTCTGTCCGGGCATTGTTTTATCATGAACGAGCCAATAAGAAAAGAGGGACTGTCGCATTAATACATACAACAGCCCTCTTTACGCGTAGGTGCGAATGATATCGTCTGCAATTTCTTTCTTGGCGGTGCAACGGTCCATTGCCTGCTTTTCAATATACCGGTGAGCATCCGCCTCTGTCATATTAAGATGCTCAATCAGAAGCCACTTCGCGCGGTTCACGGTACGGATTTCCTGCATCTTTTCTTCGATTGAGGTAGACTTTCGTTCTAATTTGCGCAAACGCTCCCTTGTGGCAATCATCCAGTCGATTGCCTGTGAAATGACAGGCTTTGCGGTTGGCTTCGGAAGAACAAAGACCCCATGCCCGGCAACTTTATCACAAATTTCATCATAGAGCTCCGAGCGAACCATAAGAAGTGCGACCGCATTGTTGGCACCGCATACATCTATGGAAAGACGGGTTCCCACATCATCCGGAAGCGGAGAGTTGATGATTACAAAGTCGTATGCACGCTCCAGCAGCCTGCGCTTTGCCGCACTGATACAACATTCTACACATACCGGAGAGAACTTTGATTCCGGAAGGAGTGACTGCAATGCGGTAGTCAGGTTACCGGCGGTGGATACAATTAGAACACTGTATACTTGCTCCTGTAGATTCACTTTCGTAATTCTCCTTTGCTCAAAGATGCTGTTACCTGCGTGGATTGCTATATGCCGCAATCAGTTTCTCCGGAAGGCAGGTATGAATGAAATCACTGGTTTTCATGAATGAAACAGCCTCATTAAGTGAAGAAGGGAGCTTTGAAAAACCGGACAGCACTGTTTCATCTGCCTTGAACAGATTAATATCGGCAGGTGCCGGCGGCATCTGCTTCTGCCTGATTGCATCCAGTCCAGCATAGATTAGCAAAGCAAAGGCAAGATATGGATTGGCTAAAGGGTCAGGGGAACGAAGCTCTGCACGGCGGTATTCACCGATAGCTGCCGGAACCCGGACAAGCTGTGAACGGTTTTCGCTTGACCATGAAATATACAGTGGTGCTTTATTTTCTCCGAAACGCTCATAAGAGGCTTCTCCGGGATTTAAAAATGCTGTCATGTCTCTCACATGGGTCAGTATACCGGCAATCAGATGAGGAAGTAAATTTTCCCCCGGCTGTCTCTTTGCGGAGATATTGATATGGAAGCCGTTACCCGGCTTTCCCGGCAGCGGCTTAGGGGAAAAGTCTGCCCACAGTCCGTTACGGTGTGCTACAGTCTTAACAACAGTCTGAAAGGTCATGGCATGATCGGCAGCGGAAAGCGCATCGGAATAACGGAAATCGATTTCGTTTTGTCCGGGTCCCTCCTCATGGTGGGAGCTTTCCGGAGAAATTCCCATCTGCTCCAGTGTCAGGCATATTTCACGACGGACATTTTCACCACGATCCTCCGGTGCGATATCCATATACCCGGCATCATCATGAGGAATGTCGGTATGATATTCGTTTTCATCCAGCTTAAACAGGTAAAATTCTAATTCCGAACCGAAGGAAAACTCAACATTTTCCTTCTTTGCATCTGAAACTGCCTTCTTTAGCAGGCTTCTCGTATCACACTCAAATACCCTGCCGTCCGGATAGGTAATGTCACAAAACATACGGATGACACGACCGTGTTCGGGACGCCACGGAAGAAAATCCAATGTGGATGGGTCAGGATGCAGGAACAAATCCGAATGGGTTTCATCACCGAAGCCCTCGGTAGCCGAGGCATCCATGGCGATTCCATGCTCAAAGGCGCGGGAAAGCTCGCTTGGCATAATGGAAATATTTTTCTGCCTGCCGTATATATCACAAAAAGCAAGGCGGATAAACTTTACATCTTCCTCTTGAACGAATTGAATAACTTCCTGTGGAGAATACTTCATTTTTCAACCTACTTTCTTTTAATTTGCCACATACATTTGTTTATAAGGGGTTTTACTGTCCGGTGTAATGACTGTAAACGGAGAATTCATAAGCTCTTCAGGATGATATCCGAACAAATCACAGTATTCGGTGATATAGTCCCTTATTTCTTCCATGTCATCACGGCTTGCGAGAGAAGCACTTACCTGATTCGGAAAAGGGAGAGCAGTGCAATCTCCGCGCAGATACATTTTGCCGCCATGCATACCGGTACATGGGAAATTGCCTACAATGCATTTTCCGTCGGTATGTAGACCGAGAACTATAATTTTCCCTCCTGCCTGATATTCGCCGAGAAAGCTCCCGGTACGTCCTCCGATTACCATGACCGGAACCTTTTCACGGTATTCCTTCATATGGATACCGGCACGGTATCCGGCATTGCCACGGACAAGGATAGTACCTCCGCGCATGGCATACCCGGCGGCATCCCCGATGTTACCGTGTACAATGATTTTTCCTGCGTTCATTGTATCACCTACCGCATCCTGCGTATTGCCGTCTACAATTATTTCTGCGCCGTTTAAATAGGCACCGAGAGCATTCCCCGGAGTTCCCTTAATCATAATAGTGCGTTTTCCCATTCCGGCCGCAATAAACCTCTGGCCGAGACATCCGGAAACGGTACAATCATCACCTTCTGTCCGAAGTGTTTCATTGAGGGTCTGATAATCAAGGTCTGTTGCATCGATTAATTTCATATTATACTACACCTCCAAACTTTTTTCTACGGATTTCGGCGGAAAAGACCGCGGAAGTTGCACTTTTTTTCAGAGACTCGAAATCAATTGCAGATAACGGAGTTTTTTCACGGATGAGGGAAGTATATATTCCTGCCCGGTCGGTATCCCCGATGATAATATAGCCGGTCAGACAGCCGTCTTTTGTATAAAAACGTTTTAATGTACCGCAAGACCTTTCTTCATGCAATTCGCCTCCCTCTTCCGGAGTAAAATAGCTGCCGGCCGTCATGGCATGGAGACCGAAAAAGCCGATGGAATTCATAGGGATAGGATTCTCAAAGACAGCCGTATCACCTGCCATATTATGTCCCGCACAGCTGCCCTGCATATAAGCATTCGGGAGAAGTGCCAGTACCCGCCGTTTGCCGCAGGAGAAATCTAAGGATTCCGTGCAGTCTCCGGCGGAGTAAACATCGGGAAGTGTTGTCTGCATATGGGAATCAATTATAATTCCGCGGTTTACCTCACCGCCCGCATCTTTTATGAGACTTACATTCGGACGGACACCTACAGCCAGCACAAGGACATCAAAGGAAAGCTCCCTGCCGCTTTTCATATGGGCGGTATTTTTCTCAAAACGGCTGACGCTGTCGCCAAGCATAAAGCGAATGCCGTTATCTTCCAGATGCTTCTGCATCAGTTCCGCACATTCATTGTCGAGAATACTGGAGAGAACGCGGTCCGCAAGGTCACATACGACAATGTCCGCTACTCTGCCATGTAAGCCCTCCACACATTTTAAGCCAATCAGTCCCGCACCTACAATCAAAACCTTTGAATCCTCTGATATCGCAGATTCCAAAGCCAGTGTATCGTCTAAGGTTAAAAATGAAAATTTGTGTTCTACACTATCCAGTCCGTCGATTGGCGGAATAAAAGGAGAAGAGCCGGTTGCAACACAGAGAGCATCATACGGAAGCACGGTGCTGTCATCAAGAAAGACACGTTTTGCGGAAGGGTCGATTCCGGCAGCTTTTTTACCGTACATTACCTCGCAATTCTGTTTCTTATAAAAATCATCAGGACGGTATTTCATGCGCGTAAGGTCGGTTTTCCCCTCCAGATAATAGGAAATGAGAGGACGGCAGTAGACCGGATGCGGCTCTTCCGAAATAATAAGGATAGGGTTATCACGGTCGATGCTGCGGATTCCTTCGATACAGCCTGTGGCGGCAACGCCGTTTCCGATAATAACATATTGTTTCATTTGCTTCACCTCTCTTCATATTGGATAGCTCTGTTCGGGCAGCCTGTGACACAGGCCGGTGCCCCACAGGAATTGTTAAGGCACAGTTCGCATTTTTGCATAACTCCGTCCGGTCCTGCGGCCAGTGCACCGTAAGGGCAGACAAGAATACAGGTTCTGCAGCCCACACATTTTGTTTTGTCAATACAGATTACGCCGTCCTTTACGGACAGGGCACCTGCAATACAGCTTTTCACACAGATAGGATCGTCACAGTGCCTGCAGGAAACCGCAAAGTTGATGTTATCCTTCCCTTCTACATGGATACGCGGATAAATCGGCTTACCCTTCAGTGCCGAAACCATATCGGTCTCACCGGAATTGGCAAAGGCACAGTTATATTCGCACAAATGGCATCCGAGGCACCATTCTTCGTTTACATAGACTCGTTTCATTACCTAAACCTCCTTTATTCGCCTGCATGTGAGATACCGAGAATTGAAAGCTCCTTTTCGCTTAAACCGATTCCGCGTAACATCAGACGGTTTCCCTTTAATGCCTCGATGGAGTTGATTCCCATGCCGCCCATCAGTTCCTTTATTTCATGCTGCCATGCTTTCATGAGGTTGACAAGACGTTCGCTTCCCATGCTCGGATTGAGACGTTTTACAAGCTCCGGACGTTGGGTAGCTATGCCCCAGTTACATTTTCCGCTTTGACAGGTACGGCAAAGATGACATCCGAGCGCAAGCAGGGCAGCGGTTGCTACATAACAGGCATCTGCACCGAGGGCAATCGCCTTTACCACATCCGAAGCACTGCGGATACTTCCGCCTACCACTAAGGAGACGTTATTCCGGATGCCTTCATCACGCAGACGCTGGTCCACCGCTGCAAGTGCCAGTTCAATCGGAATGCCCACATTATCACGGATTCTGGTAGGAGCGGCACCTGTACCGCCACGAAAACCGTCTATGGCAATGATATCGGCTCCGCTTCGTGCTATGCCGCTTGCTATGGCAGCAATGTTATGCACGGCAGCAACCTTTACAATAACCGGTTTTTTATATTCTGTTGCTTCCTTCAGTGAGAAAACAAGCTGGCGCAAATCTTCAATAGAATAAATATCATGATGCGGAGCAGGGGAAATTGCATCCGAACCTTCCGGAATCATTCGGGTTCTTGAAACGTCGCCTACGATTTTGGTGCCCGGCAGATGTCCGCCGATGCCGGGCTTTGCACCCTGTCCCATTTTGATTTCTATTGCTGCACCGGCTTCCAGATAGTCCTTATAGACACCGAAACGGCCGGAGGCTACCTGTACGATAGTATTCTCACTGTAGCAGTAAAAGTCTTCATGAAGTCCGCCTTCTCCCGTGTTGTAGTAGATACCGAGCTCTGTAGCGGCACGGGCAAGACTCTCATGGGCGTTATAGCTGATGGAGCCGTAGCTCATGGCGGAGAACATAACAGGCATGGAAAGCTCCAGATGAGGCGGAAGCTCACAGACGAGGTTCCCGTTTTCGTCACGTGTTATTTTCTCCGGCTTTTTTCCGAGAGACACACGTGTTTCCATCGGCTCACGCAACGGATCGATAGGAGGGTTGGTTACCTGGGAAGCATTGATTAATATTTTGTCCCAATAAACAGGAAGAGGATTGGGATTTCCCATGGAAGAGAGAAGAACGCCACCACTGTTTGCCTGCTTATAGATTTCTTTAATTGTATCATTTTTCCAGTTGGCATTTTCACGCAGAGTACAGTCGCTTTTCACGATTTTTAAGGCTCTGGTCGGACAGAGGGATACACACCTTTGACAGTTGACACATTTGCTTTCATCGCTTAGCATAACACCGTGTTCGGCATCATAGGTATGCACTTCATTGGAGCACTGGCGTTCACAGACTCTGCAGGCGATGCAGCGATGCTCGTTACGGACTACTTCAAATTCAGGATATATAAAGGTTACACTCATACTGGTACACCGTCCTTTACTCTTATAATAACAGGCTCACCGCCTGCAGGAGCATATATGTTTTCCGCATCCGGTTCCATTGTGCGGATTGCGACCTCTTCACTGGCGATAAATACTTTATCATCCTTTTCGCCTACAACCATGGAACGAAGCTTTAAACGGTCGTTCAGAGCCATGAGGCCACCATCGAAGCCAAGTACAATGGAAAAAGGTCCGGTAACGAGAAGACTGGAGAACACAGTACGGAGGTAGGTAAGCTTTTCGCGCTCTTTTTTATCCTTCTTTGATGCAATGGTGCTCCAGAACGGTGCGGCAATCACGTCCGCAGCCTCCTCTAAGGTAAGTCCCTGTACGCGAAGCAGATAATCCATTATATAAGTAATGACTTCCGTATCGGTCTGAAGCGTACAGCGGTAACCGAACATTTCAATAAAACGGCGGTTGGCATCGTAGGAAGAAATTTCACCGTTATGAACAATGGAGTAATCAAGTAAGGTGAAAGGGTGTGCGCCGCCCCACCAGCCCGGAGTATTGGTCGGGTAACGTCCATGGGCAGTCCAGGAATAGCCCTCATACTCATCGAGCCGGTAAAATACGCCGACATCCTCAGGAAAGCCGACTGCCTTGAAGGTACCCATATTTTTTCCGCTGGAAAATACGTATGCTCCGGACATCTCGGTATTGATTTTCATGACAGTTCTTGCTACAAATTCCTTTTCATCAAGCTGCTTCTCTGCCAGAACGGATTTGAGCGGAGCTACAAAATATCTCCAGATAATCGGCTCTCCGGTAATGGCAGGAATCTTTCTTGTGGGAATGATTTCCGAATGGACAATCTCAAAATATTCCTTTAAGAATTGTTCACAGTTTTTGCGTGTGGTCCGGTCATTGAAAAACATATGTAGTGCGTAAAAGTCTTTATATTCCGGATAAATGCCGTAACCGGCAAAACCACCGCCGAGACCGTTGGAACGGTCATGCATGGGTTTCATAGCATTGGTTATCATCTCGCCGGACATACTCTTTCCTTCTTTGGAGATGACAGCGGCTATCGCACAACCGGAGGGAATACGTACTTCACCTTCCAATTTCATAATCAATACCTCTCTTTCCGGTAAATCTGAATTATAGAATAAATTAAAAAGAAAAGACGTTCATTTCAAAACAGATAACACCTGCCATGAAATGAACGCCTTTGCCCATTTGTATGAATTATACAACTGCATTTTTTATTTGTCAAGAAAAAGTTGTCCGCGTTTGTGTCCATGTTGTAACAGTTCAGCCTTTTAGTGTGTAATCGTTGTGGCGACGGAGTATTCTAAAGAGAACCTGCTCTCGCTCATGCAGCAACGTAGCAGTACTAAGCTCGAAACCACCTCGCTAAGTACTGACGTTGCCTTATGGTTCTCTTTAGAATACTCTGCCGCCACAACTTATCCCGCATAAGTAAGGCTGAACTGTTACGTGTCTACAGAACAAATAGCGGAGGAACTACATGGAATAAAACCGAACTGAATCTTCCGGAGAAGGATGACTACGGAAAGGTACAGAAGGGCTTTGCTTTTGAATATGACAAAGAAGGAACATATTCAATATTCTGATATGTAAAGAGCACGGGGCGCTTAAGTGCTATCAGACAAAAGAATTTGCAAACTACACTGAGGTTCCTATGCTGAAGGTTGACATAAAGCCGGGTACTCGGTACATTAATATTGTCGACACACCTGGCAATGTGGATGAGGTGCTCTGTTCTTGAATTGCAGTAATCAAAAAAGTGAATCTCGGTTTTACCATTGAATTTAGGACTTTTTGAATTCCAATGGTATGATTAATGCATCCTTCCTAAATTCTTTACTATTAGATTTAGAAAATCTTCATTTCCAATGGTAAAATTAGTCGCATCCCACAAAATTCTTACCATTTGATTTCTGATTTCTTCATTTTCAATGGTACGATTAGTCGCATCCCACAAAATTCTTACCATTGGATTTCTGAAATCCTCATTTTCAATGGTACAATCAGCTGCATCCCTCAAAATTTGTACCATTGAATTTTGGAAATCTTCATTTTCAATGGTACAATTACCGAACTCTCAAAATCATTACAATTGAAACATAACTTCCTTGAATTCCAATGATAATTTTAGCTGTATACCTCCAAAAAATTATTACCAAGACCTGGTACACTGACAGCTTTCTGCAGAGTGCGGAACTACTCCATTTTACCGGAGCGCAGAAAGCTCCAGAGGAAAAATAAGTCTGTGAGTGAAGCGAAAGGCACTTTCAAAAAAAATAAAAAAAGGGGTTGACGAATGATTTTTTTGGGTGTATAATGCGTCACATGGAAGGCAAGGGCGTCTTCGAGAGTATTCTCGGAGGCGCCTTTTTTCGTGCAGGTAAAGCGAGCATGTGAGCGACCGCGGTAGAAGAGTGAAGCTTAGACCTGCGTGAAAAACACTCCGTTAGGAACGAAAAAAATTATAAGGAGGTTTTTACGATGCAAACGGTATCTGACTATTTTGGATGTCTTGTTTTTGATGACAGGGTGATGAAGGCCAATTTATCCGCAAAGGTATACCAGTCTTTAAAGAAAACGATTGATGAGGGAGCGAAGCTCGATATCAGCGTTGCAAATGCGGTAGCTACGGCAATGAAGGATTGGGCAGTGGCAAACGGTGCTACACATTATACCCACTGGTTCCAGCCGTTGACCGGTATCACGGCGGAAAAGCATGACAGCTTTATTACTCCGTCTCCGGATGGCGGCGTAATTATGGAATTTTCCGGAAAAGAGCTGATTAAGGGAGAACCGGATGCCTCCTCATTCCCGTCAGGTGGACTCAGAGCAACCTTTGAGGCTCGCGGTTATACGGCATGGGACCCGACCTCCTACGCATTTATTAAGGGAAAGACCTTATGTATTCCGACGGCATTCTGCTCCTACGGCGGAGAAGCACTGGATAAGAAAACACCGCTGCTTCGTTCCATGGAAGCATTGAATAAGCAGGCGCTTCGAATCCTGCATCTGTTCGGAAACGATACGGTAAAATGTGTGCGTACTTCGGTGGGACCGGAGCAGGAATACTTCCTGATTGATGAAGCAATGTATGAACAGCGCAGAGACCTTCGCTTTACGGGACGCACCCTGTTTGGTGCAAAGCCGCCGAAGGGACAGGAAATGGATGACCATTATTTCGGTGTCATTAAGCCGAGAGTGGCTGCCTATATGGATGAGCTGAATAACGAATTATGGAAGCTCGGCATACTGGCAAAGACAGAGCATAACGAGGTTGCTCCGGCACAGCATGAGCTGGCACCGATTTATACAACTACCAATATTGCAACGGATCATAACCAGCTTACAATGGAAATCATGCAGAAGGTAGCAGCAAAGCACGGTCTTGTATGTCTGCTTCATGAAAAGCCGTTTGCGGGAGTGAACGGAAGCGGTAAGCATAACAACTGGTCTATTTCAACAGATACCGGTGTAAATCTTCTTTCTCCGGGAGAAACCCCGTATGAAAATGCACAGTTCCTTTTATTCCTTTGTGCAGTAATTAAGGCTGTAGACGATTATCAGGATTTGCTTCGTATTTCGGTAGCTACTGCCGGAAACGACCACCGTCTCGGTGCAAATGAGGCACCGCCTGCTGTAGTATCTATTTTCCTTGGTGATGAGCTGAATGCGGTTTTAGATGCGATTGAGAATGATACTCCTTATCAGGGAACAGAGAAGACCCAGATGAAGTTAGGTGTAAATGTTCTTCCGAAGTTCAACAGGGATACGACAGACCGTAACCGTACCTCGCCGTTTGCTTTTACCGGTAATAAATTTGAGTTCCGTATGCTTGGTTCCTCCAACAGTATTGCCTGTGCAAACATCATGTTAAACAGTGCGGTTGCAGAAAGCTTAAAGATATATGCGGATCGTCTGGAGCAGGCAGAGGATTTTGAAACGGCACTGCATGAGATGATTCGGAAGACGATTAAGGACCATAAGAACATCATTTTTAACGGCAACGGCTATGATGATTCGTGGATTAAGGAAGCAACGGAAAAAAGAGGATTACTCAACTACCGTACAACGGCGGATTGTGTACCGCATCTGTTGGATAAGAAGAATGTGGATATGCTGACATCCCACCGTGTTTTCTCGGAAGCAGAGCTTAAGTCCCGTTATGAGATTACGTTGGAGAACTACTGCAAGACCATTATCATTGAGGCAAATACAATGGTAGATATGGCAAAGACCGAAATTGCACCTGCCGTAGCAGCGTATGCGGCGGATGTAGCCGGAGCAGCGGCAGCAAAGAAGTCTGTGGATGCATCGCTTGCATGTACATATGAAAGCGGTCTTGTCAAGAAGCTCTCTGTTTTGTGTGACAGAATTGCCGAAAAGACAGCTGAGCTGGAGGCAGCTTTACTTGAGCTTGCTACAGCGGAGGATATCGGTACGGAGGCAAATCTCATCCGTGATAAGATACTTGTAAAGATGAGTGAGCTCAGGCTTGCCTGTGATGAGGCCGAAACGGTAACGGCAAAGGATTACTGGCCGTTCCCGACCTACGGTGATTTGCTGTTTGGAGTAAGATAGTCGAAGTGTTCCCATAGACATTTTTTATAACAGAGGAGATGATATTTATGGTAATCGAAGAAGTGACAAAAATTGTTGGAGAAGCGGTTACAAAGGAAGTTTTCGGGGTTTGGTTTCTAATCGGTGCGGCACTTGTATTCTTTATGCAGGCAGGCTTCGCAATGGTGGAAACCGGTTTTACAAGGGCAAAGAATGCCGGAAACATCATTATGAAAAACCTGATGGATTTTTGTATCGGAACAGTAGTATTTGTCCTGTTAGGCTTTAGTCTGATGATGGCAGAGGATTATGTAGGTGGTTTTATCGGAGTTCCGAATCTTTCGATTTTCACGGATTTTGGCGGATTCATTGAAGGAAATGCATCCAGCTTCGTATTTAACCTTGTATTCTGTGCTACGGCAGCAACGATTGTTTCCGGTGCAATGGCAGAGCGTACAAAATTTGTTTCCTATTGTATTTATTCGGCAGTTATTTCACTGTTTGTATATCCGGTGGAGGCAGGCTGGGTATGGAATTCACAGGGCTGGCTTGCGTCAATGGGCTTCCACGATTTCGCAGGCTCCGCTGCAATTCACTCCGTCGGAGGTATCACCGCACTCATCGGTGCGATTATGGTAGGACCTCGTCTCGGTAAGTATAAGAAGGATAAGGACGGAAAGGGAACGAAGGTAAATGCGATTCCGGGACATTCCATCACACTCGGTGCATTAGGCTGCTTTATCCTTTGGTTCGGCTGGTACGGCTTTAACGGCGCTGCCGCATGGGACGGAACCTCGCTTGCATCTATTTTCCTTACAACGACGATTGCTCCTGCGGTAGCTACCGTTGTAACGATGCTTTATACATGGATAAAGAACGGAAAGCCGGATGTTTCCATGTGTTTAAATGCTTCACTTGCAGGTCTTGTAGGTATTACGGCAGGTTGTGATGCGCTGGATGCTCTCGGTGCTACGATAGTAGGTATTGTTTCCGGTATTCTGGTAGTAGTTGTAGTAGAATTCCTTGATTTGAAATTACATATTGATGACCCGGTAGGTGCTGTGGGCGTTCATTTTGCAAACGGTATCTGGGGTACACTTGCAGTCGGTCTTCTGGCAAATCCGGATGCACCGGCAGGCTTAGAAGGACTGTTCTATACGGGCAGCATAAAGCTTCTTGGAGTTCAGACTCTCGGTATTGTTGCGGTTCTCGTCTGGACGGGAGTGCTGATGGGATTAACCTTCTTTATTGTTAAGAAGACCATCGGTCTGCGTGTATCCGCAGAGGAAGAGGTAAAGGGTCTTGACAGCACGGAGCATGGTCTTCCGAGTGCTTATGCGGATTTTGTTCCGGCAGTTGAAAGTCTTGATTACGGCTATGAGGATGCGGTGGCAGTTACAGGTGAGATCCCTGTTGCAGAAGCCGTTCCGGTGAAGAAGGTTCCGGCATTTGAAGAAGGAACACCTAAATTTACCAAGATTGAGATTATATGTAAGGAATCCAGAATGGAGGCATTAAAGTCTGCAATGATGGGAATCGGTATTACCGGTATGACAGTATCCCACGTACTGGGCTGCGGTGTACAGAAGGGTAAGCCGGAATATTACCGTGGTGTACCGGTGGAAGCAAATCTATTACCGAAGGTACAGGTAGACATCGTAGTAAGTAAGGTTCCTGTACGCAGTGTCATAGAGGCTGCAAAGAAGGTTCTGTACACCGGACATATCGGAGACGGAAAGATATTTGTTTATGATGTGGAGAACGTTGTGAAGGTACGTACCGGTGAGGAAGGCTACGATGCCTTGCAGGATGTAGAATAGGATGAATTAGTAGGGTGGGAGCTACTTTTAAAGGTTACGGAGGTATCAGCTATGTGTTCTATTATGGCTTATTGCGGCAGCGGTGCCACGCGGGAGGCGTTCTGTGAGGGATTTGAACGCACGATTTCCAGAGGCCCGGATGACAGCAGGATTATAGATACAGGAAACGGACTCATAGGCTTTCATCGTCTGGCAATTATGGGACTGACACCGTCAGGTATGCAGCCCTTTGCCTTAGATGGAAGCTATGTCGTATGTAATGGAGAAATTTACGGTTTTGAGAAATGGAAAAAGCAGCTTGCGGGCAGGTATGAATTTGAGAGCGATTCGGATTGTGAGATTTTGTTACCGATGTACCGTGAGTACGGCACGGATATGTTCGGAATGCTGGATGCGGAATATGCATGCATTATCTATGACGGAAAAACCGGTGAGTATATTGCGGCAAGAGATCCGATAGGTATTCGTCCTCTGTATTATGGGTATGATAAGAACGGTGTTATTATTTTTGCCAGTGAGGCAAAGAACCTGTTAGGACTTGCGGATAAGATTATGCCGTTCCCGCCGGGTCATTTCTATAAGGGCGGAAGGTTTATCTGCTACCGTGATATTGCACATGCGGAAACGGTATGCAGGGATGATTTGGAAACGGTTTGTCATAATATTCACGACAAGCTGGTTGCGGGTGTGGAAAAGCGTCTGGTGGCAGATGCAAAGGTAGGCTTTCTTCTTTCCGGAGGACTTGATTCCTCACTTGTCTGTGCCATTGCGGCGAAGAAGAGCAGTGCTCCGATTAAGACCTTTGCGATTGGTATGAGTGAGGATGCCATCGACTTAAAGTATGCAAAACAGGTGGCAGATTATATCGGAAGTGACCACAAAGAGGTTATCATTACGAAGGAGGATGTATTATCCTCTCTGAAAACGGTAATTGAATTACTCGGAACCTTTGATATTACTACGATTCGTGCAAGTATGGGAATGTATCTGGTGTGTAAGGCCATTCATGAGAAAACGGATATCCGGGTACTGTTAACCGGAGAAATCTCGGATGAGCTGTTCGGATATAAATATACGGACTTTGCACCGGATGCCGGGGCATTTCAGGAGGAGGCGGAAAAGAGAATAAGAGAGCTCCATATGTATGATGTGCTTCGTGCGGACAGATGCATTTCGGTGAATTCCTTAGAGGCGAGAGTACCTTTCGGGGACCTTGATTTTGTAAGCTATGTGATGTCAGTGAACCCGGAATTAAAGATAAATAAATACGGTAAGGGAAAGTATCTGCTTCGTCATGCATTTGAGGAGGGGGATTACCTGCCGGATGAAATACTGTGGCGTGAAAAGGCGGCATTTTCCGATGCGGTCGGACATTCCATGGTAGATTATTTAAAGGAATATGCAGAACAGTTTTACAGTGATGAGGAGTTTACGGCAGAATGTAAAAAATACACCCATGCAAGGCCGTTTACAAAGGAATCCCTGCTCTACCGTGAGATTTTTGAATCGTATTATCCGGGACAGGCAGAAATGATTGTGGATTTCTGGATGCCGAATAAATCATGGGAAGGTTGTAATGTAAACGATCCATCCGCCAGAGTACTGGCAAACTACGGAGACAGCGGAAAATAAAAAGGAGAAGAATCATGCAGAAAAAAGAGCAGCTTTATGAAGGAAAAGCAAAAAAGGTGTACCGTACCGATGACCCGGAATTGTTGATTGTGGATTACAAGGATGATGCGACTGCCTTTAACGGATTGAAAAAGGGGACGATTACAGGCAAAGGCGTTATCAATAATAAGATGAGCAACCTGTTAATGAAACGGCTTGAAAAGGCGGGAATCCCGACTCATTTTGTAGAGGAGCTGAGTGAACGTGAGACTGTGGTAAAGAAGGTTTCCATCGTACCGCTTGAAGTAATTATCAGAAACATCGCTGCCGGTTCCTTTGCCCAGAGATACGGAGTAGAGGAGGGAGGAGTTTTTGAAAAGCCGACAATAGAGTTTTCCTATAAGAATGATGCACTTGGTGATCCTCTTTTAAATGCTTATCATGCAATCGCATTAAAGCTTGCTACCGGGGAAGAAATCGAAACAATAAAAAAATATGCTTTTGCAGTCAACGAACAGCTGAAAGCCTTCTGGTCGGAGTGCGGTGTTACCCTTGTGGATTTTAAGCTCGAATTCGGCAGACTGGCAGACGGAACGATTGTACTTGCGGATGAAATCAGCCCGGATACCTGCAGACTCTGGGACAGCAAGACAGGAGAGAAGCTTGATAAGGACAGATTCCGCAGAGACCTCGGCGGAGTAGAGGATGCCTATGCTGAAGTAATGAAACGGCTTTCGGAACATATATAGGCAAGGAGCGGATTACTATGACAAAATATATATTTGTAACCGGAGGAGTTGTATCGGGACTTGGAAAGGGTATTACCGCGGCATCTCTCGGGAGGTTACTGAAAGCAAGAGGCCTAAAGGTGGCGGCACAGAAGCTGGATCCGTATATCAATGTGGACCCCGGCACGATGAGTCCCTATCAGCACGGAGAGGTTTATGTAACCGAGGACGGTGCGGAGACAGACCTTGACCTCGGACACTATGAGCGTTTTATAGATGAGGACCTGAATAAATTTTCGAACCTTACCACCGGTAAGGTTTATTGGAATGTTCTGAACAAGGAACGCCGCGGGGAATATTTAGGCTCCACGGTGCAGGTAATTCCGCACATTACAAACGAAATAAAGGAGTTTGTCTATAATGTCGGCAGAAAGACCGAAGCGGATGTCGTTATTACGGAAATCGGGGGAACCATAGGAGATATCGAATCCCAGCCGTTTATTGAGGCGGTGCGCCAGATTTCCCTTGAGGTAGGACGGGAAAACAGCCTGTTTATTCATGTGACGCTTGTACCTTTCTTACGCGGCTCCGAGGAGCATAAATCCAAGCCGACCCAGCATTCGGTAAAGGAAATGCAGGGTATGGGAATCAACCCGAATATCGTTGTCCTTCGCTGTGATGAACCGTTAGAGGAATCCATTTTTAAGAAAATATCTATGTTTTGTAACGTAAAGCCGGATTGCGTGATTGAAAATATTACACTTCCGAATCTTTATGAGGCGCCGCTTATGCTTGAGAAATCCAACTTTTCCGCAGTCGTATGCAGAGAGCTCGGACTAAATACGCCGGAGCCTGATTTGACCGAATGGACACAGATGGTGGAAAGTATAAAGACAAGACCGCACAATGTAACTATCGGACTTGTAGGGAAATATGTGGGACTTCATGATGCATATCTTTCCGTAGCGGAGGCATTAAGACATGCCGGCTATTATCACAATACCCACGTGAAAATAGACTGGATTGATTCCGAGAAGCTTACGGCAGAAAACTACGAGGAGGCTTTAGCGGGGCTTGACGGAATTCTGGTTCCGGGAGGCTTCGGAAGCCGTGGTATTGAAGGAATGATTCTTGCGGCAAAATATGCAAGGGAAAAGAAGCTGCCGTATTTCGGAATCTGTCTTGGTATGCAGATAGCGGTAATCGAGTATGCCAGAAATGCTGCCGGGCTTACGGATGCGAATTCCGGTGAATTTGATGAACAGTGCAGGCATAAGGTAATTGATTTTATGCCGGGGCAGAGCGAGGATATCAATAAGGGAGGAACGCTTCGTCTCGGAGCGTACCCTTGTATGATTAAGCAGGGGACGACAATGGAGCGCTGCTACGGAAGTAATGAGATAAGTGAGCGTCACAGACATCGCTATGAGTTCAATAATGATTACCGTGAGCTGCTTGAGAGCAGGGGGCTTACCTTCGGAGGAATGTCTCCGGACGGCAGACTTGTAGAGACTGTGGAATTAACGGACTATCCGTTCTATGTGGGAGTTCAGTTTCATCCGGAATTTAAGAGTCGTCCCAACAGACCGCATCCGCTCTTTAAAGGCTTTATAGGAGCGGCACTTAAATATGCCGGGGAGGTGTAGTATGGGGCTTAGGGAAGAATGCGGAGTATTCGGTGTAATGGCGACCGAACCGACGGATGTTGCCGGGATTTCTTATTACGGGCTGTATGCTCTGCAGCACCGCGGACAGGAGGGCTGCGGAATTGTTGTAAATGATGACGGTGTGTTCTGCTCTCATAAGGATTTGGGACTGGTAAACGAGGTGTTTACAGCAGACACGCTATCCCGGTTTCCGAAAGGAACCATGGCGGTAGGGCATGTTCGTTACGGAACCACGGGAGGAAATAGCCGCAATAATTGCCAGCCCATTGAAGTAAACCACCAAAAGGGAAGGATGGCGCTTGCACATAACGGAAATCTCAGCAATGCGGCAGAACTCAGAAACGAGCTTGAACTGACCGGTGCTATTTTCCATACGACAAGCGACACCGAAACCATTGCCTATATTGTTACCAAAGAACGCCTTAGGACACCTTCCATTGAGGATGCCCTGAGTGCGGCTATGAATATTCTGGATGGTGCATACTCGCTTGTGCTTATGTCGCCTCAGAAGCTGATTTGCGCGAGGGACCCTTACGGCTTCCGACCGCTTTGTTACGGAAGGACGCAGGACGGCATGTATGTAGTGGCATCCGAAAGCTGTGCACTTAAGGCAGTAGGAGCGGAGCTTATACGGGATGTGGAGCCGGGAGAGATTCTTGTATTCGGAAAAAACGGTGTTGTTTCCCGTAAAGAGCATTGCGGAAAGAAAAATAAGCAGCTGTGTGTATTTGAATACATTTATTTTGCCAGACCGGATTCGGTGATAGACGGTATATCCGTTCACGGAGCGCGCGTCCGTGCCGGAAGAATTCTGGCAAAGGCACATCCCGCAGATGCGGATATTGTGATAGGTGTACCGGATTCGGGACTTGATGCTGCGCTGGGCTACAGCCGGGAGTCGGGTATTCCGTACGGAATCGGACTGATTAAGAATAAATACATCGGCAGAACCTTTATTTCGCCGGGGCAGAGCATGCGGCTTGACCAGGTAAGGATTAAGCTGAGTGCGGTAGAAGAGTGCGTGAGCGGAAAAAGAGTGGTACTTATTGATGATTCCATTGTCAGGGGGACTACGAGCGGACGTATTGTAAGGCTTCTAAAGGAGGCCGGAGCAAAGGAAATTCACATGCGTATTTCGTCACCACCGTTTTTACATCCCTGCTATTACGGCACGGACATAGACTCGGAAGATAATCTGATTGCATGCAGACACACCGTGGAAGAAATTACGAAAATCATAGGGGCGGATACGCTCGGATATCTTCCCGTATCGGCGCTCGGCGAGCTGGCAGGAGGGCAGGGCTATTGCAGTGCCTGTTTCAGTGGGGAGTATCCGACAGCCGTTCCGAAGGATACAAGGAAAGACAGGTTTGAACAGAGACTTTCCGAAGTAAAAAAGAAAGATGACAGATAAAGCGAGGTGCGGTATGGATACGGAATATAACAGAAAGATTATTTTAGAGGATGGAAGCGAGTATTACGGATATGCCTTCGGGGATTTGTCACAGAGGGTATGTGAAATCGTTTTTAATACATCCATGGTCGGATATCAGGAGATTATTTCCGATCCGTCCTATACCTATCAGGCGGTAGTGATGACCTATCCGCTTATCGGTAATTACGGTATGGCAGAGGACGATTATGAGACACGGATACCCACAATCGGTGGCCTTATCGTAAGAGAGTACAATGATTTGCCGTCCAATTTCAGAAGTGCGGATACGCTTTCCGAGGTTATGAAGAAGTATAAAATACCGGGAATCTACGGCGTGGATACAAGAAAGCTGACACGCTCCGTCAGAGATTTGGGAAGCCGTAAGGTGCTGATAACAGATGTAACCGTGTCTTCGGAAGAGGGAGTGAAGCTTCTGAAGGAAGAAAGCATTCCGACGGACGCGGTTTCAAGGGTAAGCTGTAACGCAATATGGGAAGCACGGGTTCCGGATGAGAAATATCATGTGGCTGCCATTGACTGCGGTATGAAACAAAATATTGTGCGCTCATTAAATAAACGGGGCTGCGGGGTGACGGTAGTACCGTGGAATACCGCCGCGGAGACGATAGAAGCGCTTCACCCCGACGGAATCTTTATTTCAAACGGTCCGGGGAATCCTACAGATGTGCCGGAGGTTGTGGAAACCGTGAAGAAGCTTCGCGGGAAAAAGCCTATTTTCGGAATCTGTCTGGGACACCAGATTATTTCGCTGGCTTACGGAGCAAAAACCTACAAGCTGAAATTCGGACACCGCGGCGGAAATCATCCGGTGAGAAATTTAGAAACAAATAAAATTGAAATCACCTCGCAAAATCATTCCTATGCGGTGGATACTGACAGTCTTTTGGGAACGGAGTTATCCGTGACGCATGTTAATCTGTTAGACAGTACCGTGGAGGGTGTGAAATGCGATAAAGATAAAGTGTTCAGTGTGCAGTATCATCCGGAGAGTGCACCCGGACCACAGGATAGTGCATATCTGTTTGACCGATTTATTACTATGATGGAGGAGGGAAAGAACCATGCCGAAAAGAACAGATATTAAGAAAGTCCTCGTCATCGGTTCCGGCCCGATTGTAATCGGTCAGGCGGCAGAGTTTGACTATGCCGGAACGCAGGCCTGTCTTGCACTGAAGGAGGAAGGGTACGAGGTTGTGCTTTGTAATTCCAACCCGGCTACCATTATGACGGATACCACTGTTGCGGATAAGGTCTATATGGAGCCCTTAACCTTAGAGTATATTGCTAAAATCATCCGTTACGAAAGACCGGATGCTATCCTGCCCGGAATCGGCGGACAGACCGGACTGAACCTTGCCATGCAGCTTGAAAAAAAGGGAGTTCTGGCAGAGTGCCGTGTGGAATTGCTCGGAACAAAAAGCAGCAGCATCGAGCAGGCGGAGGACAGAGAGCTGTTTAAGGAGCTTTGCGAAAGTCTCGGAGAGCCGGTACTGCCTTCGGATATCGCAACCGACATAGAAACCGGTCTTGAGGTGGCAAAGCGTATCGGATATCCGGTGGTGCTTCGTCCCGCATTTACCCTTGGAGGTACGGGAGGCGGCTTTGCCGATAACGAGGAGGAATTTATCCCTCTTATGAAAAATGCGCTGGCACTGTCACCGGTGCATCAGGTGTTGATTGAAAAGAGCATCAAGGGCTATAAGGAAATCGAGTATGAGGTAATGCGTGACAGCAACGATACGGCAATCACGATTTGTAACATGGAAAATCTGGATCCGGTGGGGATTCATACAGGGGATTCCATTGTGGTGTGCCCGTCACAGACACTTACCAATAAGGAATATCATATGCTTCGTGACAGTGCACTGAAAATTATCCGTGCACTTAAAATCGAGGGGGGCTGCAATGTGCAGTTTGCACTGGACCCGTTATCCTTTCAGTATTACCTGATTGAGGTGAATCCGAGGGTATCGCGTTCCTCAGCTCTTGCGTCAAAGGCAAGCGGATATCCGATTGCGAGAGTTTCGGCAAAAATCGGTATCGGAATGACACTTGATGAAATAATGCTTGCCAATACACCGGCTTCCTTTGAGCCGACGTTAGACTATGTAGTTACCAAGATGCCGCGGTTCCCGTTTGATAAGTTTTCCGATGCAAATAATTCGCTCGGTACACAGATGAAGGCTACCGGAGAGGTTATGAGTGTCGGCAGAACAATAGAAGAGAGTCTGCTTAAGGCAATCCGTTCTCTGGAAATCGGATTATGGCATCTGTATCACCGGAAGTTTGATGACATGAGCGATGAATGGCTGCTTTCCTATATCAAAACCGGAACGGATGACCGGATTTATGCTATTGCGGAGCTGTTACGCAGAGGGTGTACGGTTGATGCCATAGCGAAGGTAACAGCGATTGATTTACTTTTCTTACGTAAGCTAAAAAACATTGTGGAGGAGGAGAAGGAGCTAAGGGATAATCAGAGAGACGGTAAGGCTTTGAGAAGGGCGAAGCAGATGGGCTTTTCCGATAAGGAAATCGCAAGGCTCTGGGATATGACGGAAACAGAGGTGTTTTCGTTAAGAAAGGAGCTCGGCATACTTCCCGTATACAAGATGATTGATACCTGTGCATCTGAGTTTGACAGCTATATTCCGTACTTTTACTCGACCTACGAGGAAGAAAACGAATCCGTCGTATCGGACAGGAAAAAGGTGATTGTGCTCGGCTCCGGGCCAATCCGTATCGGACAGGGTGTGGAGTTTGATTATTCCACGGTTCATGCGGTGAAAACCATTAAGGAAGCGGGGTATGAGGCGATTATCATTAACAATAATCCGGAAACGGTATCTACGGATTATACCTGTTCGGATAAGCTGTATTTCGAGCCGCTTTGTGTGGAAGACGTTATGAATGTCATAGAGCTTGAAAAACCGGAGGGCGTGATTGCAACGCTCGGCGGGCAGACGGCAATCAATCTGGCAGAGCCGCTTGGCAGCCGCGGGGTTAGGATTATCGGTACGGACTGTGAGGCAATCGACAGGGCGGAAAACAGGGAAAGCTTTGAAAGGCTTCTTATGGAATTAGATATCCCGCAGCCGAAGGGACAGGCGGTGACTAAGATAGAGGACGGTATCAGGGCAGCCGCCGAAATCGGCTATCCGGTGCTTGTGCGTCCGAGCTTCGTACTCGGAGGCAGGGCAATGCAGATAGTTGCCAAGGAAGAGCAGCTGCGGCATTATTTAAAAACTGCCGTAGAAATAGATGAGGATAAGCCGGTACTGGTGGATAAATATATCCGCGGCAAGGAAGTGGAGGTGGATGCCATCTGCGACGGAACACAGGTGTTTGTTCCGGGAATTATGGAGCTTGTGGAGCGGACAGGAATTCATTCCGGCGATTCCATCAGCGTATATCCGTCCTTCAGCATTTCGGAACAGGTGAAAAACACGATTCTTGACTATACAAAAAAGCTCGGTCTCGGAATCGGCATTGTGGGACTGTTTAACATTCAGTTTATTGTAGATGAAAATGAGCAGGTATTCATTATTGAGGTAAATCCGCGTTCCTCAAGAACGGTGCCGTTTCTTTCCAAAGCAACGGGATACAGTCTTGCGGATATCGCAACCTACGTAATTCTCGGTAAGAGCCTTGCAATGCAAGGAATTACGGAAATCTATCCGAAGGAGAAGGGGCGGTATTATGTTAAGGTGCCGGCATTTTCCTTCTCGAAGTTAAACGGAATGGATGCGTATCTGTCTCCGGAAATGAAATCCACGGGTGAGGCAATCGGCTATGATAAAAAGCTGCACCGTGCCATGTATAAGGCAATGATTGCTTCGGGGATGAAGCTGCAGAATTACGGAACGGTAGTTGTAACTCTTGCGGATGAGGATAAGGAAGAGGCACTTCCGCTGATTCGAAGATTTTACGATATGGGCTTTAATATCGAGGCAACGGTGGGAACGGCAAACTTCCTTAAGGAAAAGGGAATCCGTACCAGAATACGCCGGAAGCTCAGTGAAGGAAGCGAAGAAATACTGGATTCCATAAAGGCAGGCTATGTCAGCTATGTAATCAATACCCGTGCCATTTTATCGGGAATCCATTATGAAGACGGTGTTGCAATCAGACGTTGTGCAAGCCGCAATAATGTCACTATGCTGACGTCGCTTGATACGGTTAAGGTTCTTTTGGATGTACTGGAGGAAACGACGATAGGCGTATCTACGGTAAATGAGTCTTAGGATGCGAAAGTGACCCGGAGAGAAGTAAGGTTTGTTTGATAATAAAGATAAGAATGTAAGGAGGAGAATTATGCAGACAATCAATATGCATTACGCAGAGCTAAAGGATTCTTACTTGTTTTATAATATTGCCCAGAAGACGAAGGCATATCTGGAGGAGCATCCGGGAACCCACCTGTACCGGATGGGAATCGGTGATGTTTCACTTCCGCTTTGTGATGCGGTAATCAAGGCATTACACGAGGCAGTGGAGGATCAGGCACATAAGGACAGCTTTCACGGCTATATGCCGGAGTGTGGAGCTCCGTTTTTACGGGAGGCTATCGCAAAGTATTACGGGGAGAGAGGTGTAGCTCTTTCCTCAGAGGAAGTATTCGTATCCAGCGGTGCCAGTGATGAGTTAGGCGATATTCTTGATTTGTTTGACAGAAGCAGCACTTCTCTTGTTATTGAACCGGCATATCCGGCTTATGTGGATGCAAATGTCATGGCAGGCAGAAAAATAGTACACCTTTCATCCGGTGAGGAAAACGGATTTTTACCGCTTCCGGATGAAAATACAAAGGCGGACCTGCTTTATATCTGCTCACCGAACAATCCGACCGGTGCCGTATTTCGTAAGGAACAGCTGCAGGCATGGGTTGATTATGCCAATAAGACCGGGGCGGTGATTTTGTTTGATGCCGCCTACGAAGCGTTTATCGAAGACCCGGAGCTGCCGCACAGTATATTTGAGCTGCCGGGGGCACGTACCTGTGCCATCGAAATCTGCTCTCTTTCAAAGACTGCCGGTTTTACCGGAACGAGACTCGGCTATACCGTTATTCCGAAGGAATTGGAGCGGTGCGGGATGAATCTGAATGCAATGTGGGTCAGAAACCGTACTACGAAAACAAATGGTGTCTCCTACATTATCCAGAAGGGCGGTGCGGCTGTTTTCACGCCGGAGGGGCAGCGGCAGATTCATGAGAATATAAGGATATATAAGAACAATGCGGCATGTCTGATGAGTGCCCTTGATGAGTGTGGAATACAGTATTTCGGCGGTAAGAATGCACCGTATATCTGGATGAAGTGTCCGGAAGGAATGACAAGCTGGGAGCTGTTTGACTATCTGCTCCATGAGATACAGGTGGTAGGTACGCCGGGTGAGGGCTTCGGTGCCTGCGGTGAAGGGTACTTTCGCTTCTCTACCTTCGGAAGTCCGGAGGATACAAAGGAAGCTGCCCGCAGAATAAAGACTCTTTTCTCGGAAGAAGCACATTAAGCAAGACTCTTTTCAGGGAGCGGCTGGTTTTTTCAGAAGTTCCCGGGTTTCGGTATATATTTAGCGTGAACAGGGCTGTCGTGTCGAAAGATGCGGCGGCTCTGTTCGTTGTGCAGGAAAAGATATACAAAGAGAAGTGCTATTGACGGAAGCAAAGACGGTTAGTATAATAGTTATATAATTCAGAAGAAAGGAACCTGATATGCTGATTCGTAATTTTGCATTGGATACAGTAGAACTAACCGACCCTGTTTTTGAAAAAGCGTTTCAAAAGGAACAGGAGTATTTGCGAAGTGTTGACTGCGACAGGCTGCTTGCAGGGTTTCGTGAGGCGGCAGGACTCGCGAAAATAGCGGAGCGATATCCGGACGGTCTGGAGGAGGAAGAGACTTCGGGACTCAGACTGGGACATTATATGACGGCACTGTCACAGCTTTTTGCGGCAACCGGTGCGAAGGATATAGAAGAGCGCATGGATTACATTTTACGGCAGCTGGCGGAGTGTCAGACTGAAAACGGTTATTTGTCTGCCGCACCCGAGGAGGTATTTGACCGGGTGGAGCGTGGTGAACAGGCAAGTATGCCGTGGTATACGATGCATAGGGTGCTTGC
This sequence comes from Lachnospiraceae bacterium, assembly GCA_029012365.1. Taxonomy (GTDB): domain Bacteria; phylum Bacillota; class Clostridia; order Lachnospirales; family Lachnospiraceae; genus SIG307. The sequence continues at coordinate 99,556 of JAQXLY010000044.1, forward strand.
GGGCCTGCTTTCTATGTATCAGCTCGGAAAACGTCCGCATGCGATGGAGATTGCGGTAAAGCTTGGTACGTGGGTTCACAACCGTACCGCCCTGTGGACGGATGAAATGCGTGGCAGGGTACTGCTTACAGAGTACGGAGGGATGAATGACTGTCTGTACGAGCTTTACAAAGAGACAGGGCGTAAGGAGTTTGCGACGGCGGCAGCGAAGTTTGATGATATCGAGCTGTTTTACGGAATCACTGAAGGGTTGGATACGCTTTTCGATAAACGGACAGATACAGCCGTTCCGAAGATTCTGGGTGCGCTAAACCGTTATTTTGCACTGGGAGAATCAGAGAGCTTTTATTTGAAGACGGCACAGTCCTTTTTTGATATTGTAACGGAGCACTACAGCTATGTGACAGGTGACGGCTGCAAAACCCCGGATACATACAATATGTTAAAGCTTGCGGAAGGCTTGTTCTTTGTAACCGGAGAAAAGCGTTATATGGATTTTTATGAGAGAGCTTTTCTAAGCGCGGTGTCCGCCTCCCGGAGTACGGATACGGGAATGGAAAACTTTACGAAACTAAACAGTGCCGTTTATCATACCGGGGAAAACCGGCTGTATGTAAATATGTATCTGGCTTCTGTTTTACATGATAAAAAATTAAATCTTAATTTAACACAGAAAACAGACCTGAATCACATTGATTCCGTCACGTTTTCACTTTCGTTAAAGGAAGAGAAGGCTTTTACGCTGGCACTTCGTATTCCGGAATGGACAAAGCAGCGGTTTGAACTGAAATTGAACGGAGAACCGGCAGACTATGCGGTACGGGAGGGCTATATCCTTTTGGAGCGCCTTTGGGAGAAGGAACAGCAGATTTCTCTCAGAATGTTTCCGGAAATCACGTTACAGCTTTTGCCGGAAGCCCCGAACGTACAGGATGAGCCGTGCAAGGGTACACAGAAAGAGAAAGAGCCTGTAACGGAAAGTGTGTCGGATGGAGTGCCGGGTGGAGAGCCTGAGAGAACGCCGGGAAGAAAAAGGGGTAAACGGAGAGAAAAAAAGAAATGCATACTTATTATTTCCGGACATATGGCAGGTGTGCTTGTTTTACTTGTTCTTTTGTATTTATTTGCGGAACCTGTGGGGAAGGCATTTATGAATGCAAAGTATGCGGTGGATGCTTTTTTACAGAAACGGATGCCGGGAGTGGCAGAGGTATTCGGAGTGAAAGAGAGTGAGAACGGTGATTTGCCGGTTTCGGGTGATGATGAGACGGAAGAGAAAAAGCGTTATGTAGCAGAGCCGGAGGCCTATGCAGCTTCCTGTACATTGCCGCAGGGGTATCGGGCGTTTGTTACGACACTTGACGGAAAAGAATACATCTGTGTGGAGGGAAGCGGATTACGGGTATATTATCTGAACGAGATTCCGGAAGACGGAGAGAAGTATGTTTATCTGGAAACCATGACCGGAAAGGCGGTATACTTCTGGGACTACTCCTTTGATGTGCCGGAAGCACTTTGCTTTACCCGCAGCGTACATAATACATCCGGTGTCGAGCAGTATGTGTTCTTTGAAGAAGGGACATCCGATACCCCGCATTTGCTGGATGTAAAGACCTTAAAGGAACACGAAATTGCTTCTTATGCGAAGGAGCTTGCTTTACTTGTGGACGTGGCCGCTTATACCGAGGAAGGGAAAACTGTTTTGCTTGATACTGTGATTGGCGGAGTATCCTATCTTTTTTCCGTACCGAAAGCGGGCGGGGCATTTGAAATGTCGGATTATACCCCTTGTGCGGATTACGGACTCGCATATACACTCGAACAGGACGGAATCAGGTTTGATTCCTATGTGGTATCCTCGGATGTGTATCTCGGAAAAGTAGTAGGAAGGCTTGCGTTTACAGGGTATGGATATGAACTGGATTCACTACAGTTTTATGCTTATGCCGAGGAGAATTATGCTGATGTAGGAGGCGATTCGGTTATCCGCGGAGTATCCCTTGCAGAGGCTGAAAAAGAACGTATTAAAATAACCGGTGATTTGGGTGAAAAGCTGTTAATCCCGGTCAGAGAGGATGTGGAAAAGCATAATCTCTCCACGGAAGGCTTTGTAAAGGATGAAAACGGGGAATACCGTTATGTGGAAAACGGACAAACGGTGACGATAAAGGGAGTTGACGTTTCAAAATATCAGGAAGACATAGACTGGGAGAGGGTAGCGGCTTCCGGTGTGGAATTTGCCATGATTCGGCTTGGCTTCCGTGGTATGGGTACAAAGGGAACCTGTGAGTTAGACCCATTCTTCAAACAAAATATAGAACAGGCACTTGCAGCAGGAGTTAAGGTAGGTGTTTACTTCTTTACCCAGGCGACTACTGTGGAGGAAGCAAGAGAAGAAGCGGCATTTGTGATTGAAAATCTGAAGGGATACGATATCACCTGGCCGGTAGTATACGATACGGAGGAAATAACAAGCTATAAGGCAGCCCGCGCTAACGCCCTGTCACGAGAAACACGTACAGCATGTGCAAAGGCATTTCTGGAGGAAATCAGAGCAGCGGGATATACACCGATGCTTTATGCAAATACACGCTGGTCTATATTAAAACTGGATTTAGCAAAGCTCTCCGCGTATGATTTCTGGTATGCATATTACGGAGATTCCATATACTATCCGTACAAGTTTTCCATGTGGCAGTATACTTCGTCCGGAGAGGTAGACGGAATCACGGGCAAGGCGGATATGAATATCAGCTTTGTGGATTATGGAGCGAAGGAATAGGAGTGTGGTCTTTGGAAAAGAGAAAACTGTATGCCGAAACGGTGCCGTATCTTTTGCACTGGTATGAATATAACAGGCGGATATTGCCGTGGCGGGAGGACCCGACACCATACCATGTATGGGTATCGGAAATTATGCTGCAGCAGACAAGAGTCGAGGCGGTCAGAGGGTATTATGACCGCTTTTTGACGCGTTTGCCGGACATTGCGGCGCTGGCTATGACAGAGGAAGAAGAATTATTGAAGCTGTGGGAAGGACTCGGTTATTATAACCGTGTCCGCAACATGCAGAAGGCGGCGCGGATACTTATGGAACGGTATGGAGGCGAGATGCCGCCGGATTATGAAAAATTGAGGGAATTGCCCGGTATCGGGGACTATACTGCCGGAGCAATTTCTTCCATAGCATTCGGGCTGCCGTATCCCGCAGTGGACGGAAACGTCCTGCGTGTGATGAGCCGGATTGCCTGTAATGAGGAAGATATTGCGAAAGAGCAGACAAAACAGAAATTAAAAGAAGATTTGATTTCTATAATGCCGAAGCAAAGCGGGGAGTTTAACCAGTCTTTGATGGAACTTGGAGCAACAGTCTGTCTGCCGAACGGGAAGCCCTTATGCGAACAGTGTCCGGTCATGCATTTGTGCAGAGCGTTTCACGCCGGAAGGGAAACGGAGCTGCCGGTAAAATCAGGGAAGAAGGCCAGACGCATTGAAAGGCGGACGGTTCTTGTGATATCCTATGGGGGGAGGGTATTGTTGCACCGCAGAGAAAAGAAAGGGCTGCTTGCAGGACTTTGGGAGTTTCCGAATTTCCTCATGAGGAGTGTGGAGGCAGAGGTGGAACAGCTTCAAAGCGGTCTTCCGGAAACATTAATTACGGTTCAAAAGACAAAGAAGACAAAACACATCTTTTCCCATGTAGAGTGGCATATGGAAGGAATATGGATTACGGCGGAAGCTGCGGCTGAGGAAGCCGTAGCGGAGGAACGGCAAAAGCGATTGGTTGAGACAGTGCGGAAGCTGATGGATATGCCGACGGACGAACCCGAAGCGTGGGTATTTGCAACTCCGCCGGAAATGCGGAAAAAATACCCGATACCGTCGGCGTTTGAGGCATTTTTATGATTTGAGAAGGAGGCTGTTTATGAGAATCGGAACGGGATATGACGTACATCGACTGGTTGAGAATCGTGCGCTGATTTTAGGAGGGGTAGCTATTCCTTATGAAAAGGGACTGCTTGGACATTCAGATGCGGATGTGCTGCTCCATGCGATTATGGATGCGCTGCTCGGAGCGGCTGCACTGGGGGATATCGGAAAGCATTTTCCGGATACGGAACCGGAATACGCCGGGATTTCAAGTATGGAGCTACTGAAAAGGGTAGCGGCACTTCTGGCGGAGGAACACTATCTGGTCGGGAATATCGATGCTACGATGATTGCACAAAGACCAAAGCTTGCACCGTATATTTCCGATATGCGTGAAAATATAGCAGCTACTTTGGGAATAGCAAAAAGTCAGGTAAACATTAAAGCGACAACCGAGGAAGGGCTTGGGTTCACGGGAGCAGGGGAAGGGATTGCCGCACAGGCGGTATGTCTGCTTGAGTCCGTGGGAGATTATTTGGGCGGAGGCGGAAGCATGGAAGTATATGCTTTTGATGAGACCGGAAATCAGGTGATGCAGGGCTGCGGCGGCTGCCGGGGCTGCATGAAGGAAATGTGAGAGGCAAGATTAAAAATTTCGTCCGGTGATGGAAATCATTGTCCGCGCCAATGAGGAAAGGTTTAAGGTGACAAATATGTGTGATGCATTGGATGAGATTTTAGAATACCACTTTAAAGGGAAGCTGGAGACGACAGAGGAGGAAATTCTTCCGCTGTACAACAAAGCAAAGGCAGTATTTGAAAAGGTATAGCTTACAACGGTAATAAATGAGGAACTCCTTGCAAAATAAAGAAATGTGATTTGATTATATGGATGGAATATGGTAATATTTTCTTAATGGGTAACTTGAGTGCGCTATATGAAAGGATAATAGAAATTCCGACAGGAAGGAGAAGGGTATGGCAATAGAAAGACTTGAACTGGAAAATTTCACAGTATATGAAAGCTTGGAAGCTAGTTTTGACAGTGGAATCAATGTATTAATCGGAGAGAACGGAAGCGGAAAGACGCATGTTATGAAAATATTACATTCCGCTTGTCAGGCAACAGACCCGGGAATGTCCTTTACGTATAAGCTGGTTCGGACAATGCTGCCAGACGATTACAAGGTATCTCGACTTATCAGACGTAGACAGGGTAATCAGGTAACCAAAGTTAAAGTAATTGCTTCAGAGGCAGGAAAGAAAAAAACTATTTCGACGGAATTTAATATTAAAACCAAGAAATGGGAAGCTCCGGTAAAAGGTGAGGATACATGGGAGAGAGACTTAAAAAGTCTGAGTAGTATATTTATCCCGGCCAAGGAGATTTTGTCGAATAGTTATAATTTGGGGGCTGCAGTTGATAAGAATAATGTACGTTTTGATGACACGTACATTGATATTATTAACTCGGCCAAAATCGATATTTCTGTAGGGAGAAATACAGCGGAAAAAGAAAGACAACTTAACCGGATTGAGTCTATTACAGAAGGAAAAACATACTATGACCCTAAAGAGGACGAGTTTTACTTGAAGATTGGTAACTCAAAGCAAGAGTTCAATTTGGTTGCAGAAGGAATTCGTAAAATGGCGTTGCTCTGGCAGTTGATAAAAAACGGCGCATTAGAGAAAGGAACGGTATTGTTTTGGGATGAACCGGAGGCTAATATCAATCCGTTGCATATTCCTGTAATTGCTGAACTGCTTTTGGAGTTACAGAGAAATGGAGTACAGGTATTTGTTGCGACTCATGATTATATGCTGGCAAAGTATTTTGAAGTAAAGAAAAAAGAAGGAGACAGCGTGAGATTTCACTCCTTTTATAAAGAGGATAATCAAGTGAAATATGAGTTTGGTGATAGATTTGGAAGTTTGAAGCATAATACGATTACGGAGGCTTTTAATAAGCTTTTGGATGAGATTTACGATATGGGGGAATAGTATTGGAAGAAAATGTTTGGATGGAAGAAAATGGTCAGTATGCATTGGATTGCAGAAATGCGGTATGGTCTTTTGGCCGATTACATGATGAGTATGCAGTTATAGGAAATCTGTTGACGGATGCTGATTTTCTATTAGAAGATGAAAAGTTTATTTATTTGGTGGAATATAAAAATGCTAATATTCCGGGGACTTCGAATCCGGGAGCATTTAATCCTTCGGTGGATAGAAAAATTGAAAATGTGAGCCGGAAGTTTTACGACTCGTTGCATTATTTGAATATTCTGCAAAAGAATAAGCCTAAAAAGTACATATATATTTTAGAGTATCCTTCGGGAGATTCGGTTTCTAGAAGGATGGTTCGAAACAAACTGAAGCGTTTTTTGCCGTTCGAATTGCAGAAGAAGGGGTGTCAGTTGATAGAGTCTGTTGAAGTATTGTCTATTGATGAATGGAACAATGATTCAAATTATAGAAAATATCCATTGCTGCGTGTGGCGGATATGAAATAGGGCTCTCTCTATGAGAGATTATATCGTCCGGTGATGGAAATCATTGTCCGCGCCAATGAGGAAAGGTTTAAGGTGACAAATATGTGTGATGCATTGGATGAGATTTTAGAATACCACTTTAAAGGGAAGCTGGAAGCCGGATGGCAGCAGGGACTGGAAAAGGGGCTGCAGGAGGGCAGGCAAAAAGGTCTGTTGGAAGGCAGACAGGAAGGCAGACAGGAAGGCAGACTGGAACTAATCAGTAAGAAGCTTGCTAAGGGAAAACAGCTTGCTCAGATTGCAGAGGAGCTGGAGATGACAGAGGAGGAAATTCTTCCGCTGTACAACAAAGCAAAGGCAGTATTTGAAAAGGAATAGCTTATAACGGTAGTGAAAAGAACGTAGTGGGAGCCTGTCGTATGAACCGGGCTCCCTTTTGCGTGGAAGGGAGAAACACAGGAAGAGGGTAATTGGTAGATTCAAAATCCTATAGCCATTTTTATTGGTTACATGAATTGATTGAACAAGACGCAGAGAAGCATGTCAGTGTACGATTAATATCTTTTACACTCCGAGGATAAATATATTGAAATTGGGAAAACCGTATTTTTTTATGCTCGGAGGAAAATAATAGATTTTGGATGAAAATTATTGCATTTCATTAGATTATATGTTACAATACGAAACGGAGTCGACAAAACCGATAGGTTTATGACGCTTTATGACAGGTTTCGTCCATGGTATTCATATGCTTATATAAGGACACTTATACTTGATTTTAATATAGTTTTAGTGCTTTTTGATAGCATACAGAATGCTGAACACAAATTGTAACATCAGAAAGAGCTTTATATGAAAAAAGCATTAATTGTCACTCATGTGAGTGGTTTTGTACCACAGTTCGAAATGAATAATGTTCGCCTTTTGCAGAGTATGGGCTATGAAGTGCATTATGCTTCAAACTATAACAATGTAAACTATGGAACTGATAACCACCGTCTGGATGGTACCGGCATTATAAGGCACCAGATTGATTTTGCCCGTTCTCCGTTTCAGGGAAAGGAAAATGCCAGAGCATACCGGCAGTTAAAGCAGCTGATGAAAGAGCAGCAGTTTGACCTTGTGCATTGTCATACGCCGGTCGGGGCCGCACTTGCAAGACTTGCGGCAAAGCCTTACCGAAAGCAGGGAACAAAAGTGATTTATACTGCACATGGGTTTCACTTTTATCAGGGAGCACCATTTCGGTACTGGCTGTTGTTCTACCCGGCGGAATGTTTTCTGGCAAGCCTTACGGATGTGCTGATTACGATTAACGAAGAGGATTATGAGCGGGCAAAACGGTTTTGCAGGCGCAAGAGAACGAAGGTAGAGCATATTCCGGGTGTGGGTGTGGATACTGCCTTTTTTAGCGGAAAGGATTTGCCGGAGGGAACACGGGAAAACATCAGACAAACAATGCGAGGGAATCTGAATGTTGCAGAAAAAGAAGTTGTTTTTCTTAGTGTCGGCGAATTGACTTCGAGAAAGAATCACAGTAGTGTAATACAGGCATTTGCGGAATTGGAAGGGGAAGAATCATGCCCGTTCCGTTATTTTATATGCGGGCAGGGAGTTTTGAAGAAGGAACTGCAGCAGCAGATAGAAAAAGCCGGACTTTCGAAGAGAGTTGCTTTACTTGGATATAGTGAGGATATTAGAGAACTGCTGTATGCGGCAGATATATTTGTCTTTCCGTCTCTTCAGGAGGGAATGCCGATGGCACTCATGGAAGCAGTTGCTGCCGGAATGCCGGTGATTGCGAGTGATATTCGCGGAAACAGGGAATTGGTAAGCATACAAGAGGATGTGCAGCTTTTTTCGGATGCGAAAGGCTTGAAGCAGCTGTTGCATGAAGCTGTTTTAAATGCATCTGAAGGGAGACAGGCAAAGGGAAAATCGGATAAGATTATTAATAGAGATAGCAGATTACAGGTAATTGACAAATATCAGGTAAGCATTCGGATGCAGGAGATATATAAGGAAGTAGAACAATGAAAGCGGAAGTGCAGATTCTTCTTTCCAGTTATAACGGGGAGAAGTACATCAGGGAACAACTGGATAGTATTCTAAAGCAGGAGGGGGTACAGCTTCATCTGCTGATACGGGATGACGGGTCTACCGATGGAACAAAAGCAATTCTTTCGGAATACGAGCAGAATTGCGATAACGTAAAAGTGCTTTACGGAAAGAATGTCGGGGTGATTCGAAGCTTTTTCGCACTGATGGAAGCAGCAGAGGAAGGGTGCCCATATATTGCATTTGCAGACCAGGATGATGTATGGCTGCCGGATAAATTGGCACGGGCAGTCAGCCTCCTTGATAAACAAGAGCAGTCAAACAGGAAGAAGAACAGGCAGGGGACACCGCTTGTTTATTGCTCCGCAAGACGGCTTACGGATGCAGAGCTTCGCCCACTGAAGCAGGCAATCAGATATCCTGAGGTACGAGCGGAGTTTGGAAATGCGCTCGTAGAAAATATGTGTACCGGTTGTACCTGTGTCATCAACCAGGCGATGCTACGTTTACTGAAGGGAAGACAACCGGAGTTCACTGTTATGCATGATTTCTGGATTTACCTTGTGGGAACCTGCTTTGGAACAGTGATTTATGATAAAGAAAGCAGAATACTCTACCGCCAGCACGGAAATAATGAATTGGGTTCAGCAAGCAGTCTGTTTGAGAATTATAAAAGAAGAGTGAAGAACTATAAAAAGCATCGTGGTCAGCTTGGCAGGCAGGCTTCACAGCTGCTTATGCTCTATGGAGAAGAGATGCCTGTTGAGAAACGTGAGCTGGCAGAGGAGCTTGTGGGAGCGAGGAAGGATAAAGCAACAAGAAAGAAGCTTTTAAAGGAAAGAAAGGTATTCCGTCAGAGAAAAAGCGATGATTGGATATTTTTAATGCTGCTTGCGGCAGGAAAAATATAAATGATGAAAAACATTAAAAGAACGAGGGAAGAAGATGAAAGGTATTATTTTAGCCGGAGGCTCCGGCACAAGACTTTATCCGCTTACGATGGTAACATCGAAACAGTTATTGCCGGTTTATGATAAACCGATGATTTATTATCCGCTGTCAACGCTCATGCTCGCCGGGATACGGGATATTTTAATTATTTCCACACCGGTGGATTTGCCTAATTTTGAGCGTTTACTAGGTGATGGTTCACAGTATGGAATTCATTTATCTTACAAGGAACAACCAAGTCCGGATGGTTTGGCACAGGCTTTCTTAATTGGAGAAGAGTTCATCGGTGTTGATTCCTGTGCCATGGTTTTAGGTGATAATATTTTTTATGGTAATGGCTTTAAAAGCATATTGAAAGAGGCTGTTGCAAATTCAGAAGCCGGACGAGCTACGATTTTTGGCTATTACGTTAATGATCCGGAGCGCTTTGGCATTGTGGAGTTTGATGAAAACGGAAAGGTACTTTCTGTGGAGGAAAAGCCGAAGAATCCGAAATCAAATTACTGTATTACAGGATTATATTTCTATGATAAGCGTGTTGTGGAGTATGCAAAAAAGGTGAAACCATCTGACAGAGGGGAATTGGAGATTACAGATTTGAACCGTATCTATCTGGAGGATGGAAGTCTGGATGTCAAGTTGCTCGGAAGAGGTTTTGCATGGCTGGACACCGGTACTATGGATAGTTTGGTAGAAGCCTCTGACTTTGTACAGATGATTCAGACACGTCAGGGAATTGCAATATCTGCGTTAGAAGAAATAGCGTATCGCAATGAGTGGATTTCAAAGGAAATGTTATTGAAGTCGGCGAAAAGATATGGAAAGTCACCGTATGGAAAGCATTTGAAAATGGTGGCAGAGGGGAAAATAGTATATTAAATCTACTATTAGTCTGACAAAGAAAGAATAGGTGTTAATTTTGAACTATATAAAAACAGCAGTCTCGTTGAAAAAATACAGATTTATGCTTACTCAACTTGTGAAAAGAGACTTTAAGGTACGATATAGAGGGAGTATTCTTGGAATTTTGTGGAGTGTCTTAAGTCCATTGCTTAACATGCTGGTTTTGAGCTTTGTATTTAGCCGGGTATTTAAAGCTGTGGACAACTACAAAATGTATTTGTTATCAGGGCTGGTTATTTTTAATTATTTTAGCGAATCATCGAATTTGGCTCTGGGCGCTATTGTAAATAATTTTGGTTTGTTGACTAAGGTATATTTTCCAAAGTATATCTTACCACTGGCAAAAACAGTATCTTCAGCGATTAATCTTTTCATGTCGTTGTTAGCATTTTTAGTTATCGGTACTTTTATGGGCGTTCCTGTATGGTGGGGATATTTATTGATACCGTATGTGATGGTATGCCTTATGCTATTTAGCGCCGGTATGGGTATGATTCTTGCAGCAGCACAGGTTTTTATGAGGGATATCCAGTATTTGTACGGAATTTTATTAACAATTTGGATGTATGCAACACCTATTTTGTATCCTCTAACGGGAGATGTAATCCCGGAGGCGTTTATTCCGTTGATGAAGCAAAATCCGCTATATGTTTTTATTAACTTTTTCAGACAGCTGACGTTGGATTCTATGATTCCTTCTGCATCTGATTTTGTATATTGCGCAGCATGGGGAATTGGAATGTTGATTTTGGGATTGTTTACATTTAAGAAGACGCAGAATAATTTCATTTATTATACATGATTGACAGGAGAACGATAAATGGAAAATATGATGATTCAGGCAGAACATGTCGGAATGGAATTCAATTTGAATCGTGGAAAAGTAAGGACATTAAAGGAACGATTGTTTGCTAAGGTAGCAGACGAGCAGAAGCGTAAAGAGATGTTTAAGGCATTGGAGGATATCAGCTTTTGCATAGAAAAGGGAGAAATATTTGGTGTTATCGGTAGAAACGGTGCCGGAAAGTCAACACTGCTTAAGTTGCTCGCCGGAATTATGAAGCCAACGACCGGAAAGGTGATAACGAAAGGAACCATTGCGCCAATGATAGAACTGGGAGCCGGTTTTGATTTTGAACTGTCGCCTATTGAAAATATATACTTGAGCGGATCCATTCTGGGTTATGACAAAAAATTTTTAGATGAGAAGCTTCCGGAGATTTTGTCTTTTGCAGACCTATGGGACTTTAAAGATAGTCCGATTAAATATTTTTCTTCCGGAATGGTGGCAAGGCTTGCATTTTCTGTTTCCACACTTGTTGTGCCGGATATTTTAATAGTGGATGAAGTTTTATCAGTCGGAGATACAGACTTTCAAAAGAAAAGCTATCAAAGGATGATGGAGCTTATGAAGGGTGGCAGTACGGTGGTTTATGTTTCGCATGATATTGAGTCGCTTCGAACCATGTGTAACAGGATACTATGGATAGAGCATGGCAAAATGCAGATGCTAGGCGAGTCGAATGATGTGTGTAATTGCTATTTGAATTACAGTGATACTCAAAAAGGATAAATTTAAGTCTGAAAGGAAGAACAAATGAAGCGAATTCTTGTAACCGGGGCAGGTGGCTATATTGGAAGGCATGTAGTTGAGACGCTTTTGAATAAAGGTGCTGAGGTAATAGCAGTCGATTTATTTACAGACGGTATCGATAAGCGTGCACAGATACTTAATGTGGATATTTTTTCTGGAAGTGAAACCTTATATCAGGATTTATGTCAACCGGAGATATGTCTTCATATGGCATGGAAGGATGGATTTGTTCACAATTCGGATGCTCATATAGGGATGTTGTCTGCCCACTACCGATTTATTAAGCACATGGTGGAGCATGGAGTAAAGCAGATTGCAGTTATGGGAACCATGCACGAAGTCGGATATTATGAAGGGGCTATTGATGAAAATACGCCATGTAACCCAAGGAGTATGTATGGAATTGCAAAAGATGCATTGCGCAGAAGCACATTTGCGATGCTTGAAGGAAGTGATGTCGTGTTGCAATGGCTGAGGGCATATTACATTTATGGGGATGATAAAAGAAATCATTCTATTTTTGCAAAGTTGATACAGGCAGAGGAAGAAGGCAAAGAGTTCTTCCCATTTACATCAGGAAAAAATAAGTATGATTTTATTACAGTGGATGAATTGGCTGAACAGATTGCAGCCAGTGTAATGCAGACAGAGGTTACAGGAATTATTAATTGCTGTTCCGGTAAACCGATTAGCCTGGCAGAACAGGTTGAAAGCTTTATTCAGCAAAAAGGATATAATATTAAGCTGCAATATGGAGCGTTTCCGGATAGAGTGTACGATTCACCGGCAGTATGGGGGGATGCTAAAAAAATTAAGCTTATTATGCAAAAGCAGCGGTAATGTAGCATAGCGGTTTATTTGGAGAGGTGGCATCATGAATTTAGGTAATGGAGAAAAAAACTTATTTTTTAGTAAGAACCAGGAAAATAAATATTATATCGAAAATTATGATGTTAATGCCGGGGGAAAAAATAATTATGTATATGCATTGGGGGAATATATACCGGAAGGCTCTTTAGTGTTAGATTTATGCTGTGCACAAGGACGTTTTGGACCAAAGCTTAAAGAAAAAAAATGTCGGGCAGTAGGAATTGACATTGATAGAACAGCATTGGAAATGGCGAAGGAAAAGGGATATTATGAGAAGTTATATTGTTATGATGTAACTAATTTTGACGCTCCGGAATTGCGTGAGATAGAAGAATATTATCAGAGATTTGATGTAATATTGATGTCTGATATTTTGGAACATTTTGCAAATCCAACAGATGTGTTAGTAAAATATGCAAAGCTTTTAAAAGAAGATGGAAAGATATTAGTTAGTGTGCCGAACGTGGCACATGAAGACATTATTTTCCATTTGATTGATGGTTATTTTAATTATAATGATATGGGAATTTTAGATAATACACATTTGAAATTTTTTACTAAAACATCTTTTGCACAATGGATTGAATTGATTAATGAGAGTGACCTTGATGTTTACTTTGATTGTGAATATATAGGTGGAACGCACTGGCAAAGTGAATATATCGGATTAGTGATGAGCCAAAAGGAGGCGTTTTATGATTTATTAACAGAGCCTGAGGTTGGAAATGTTATGCAGCTACTTTTTGAGTTGAAAAAAGTAAAAAATAGATTTGAGGTAGAGAAACTAACGGAGCTGTTGAAAACTGGAAAATCTAAAATAGAAAAAGTGGATAGCTATCTTAGTAGTAATAAATCGAAAATTGATAAATTAAATCGCTGTTTGGAAGATTATATGGAGAGCGACCGTGAAAAAGAAGAAAAGATTGGTGAGTTGAATCGCTGTTTGGAAGGTTATATGGAGAGCGACCGTGAAAAAGAAGAAAAGATTGGTGAATTAAATCGCTGTTTGGAAGGTTATATGGAGAGTGACCGTGAAAAAGAAGAAAAGATTGGTGAATTAAATCGCTGTTTGGAAGGTTATATGGAGAGCGACCGTGAAAAAGAAGAAAAGATTGGTGAGTTAAATCGCTGTTTGGAAGGTTATATGGAGAGTAACCGTGAAAAAGAAGAAAAGATTGGTGAGTTGAATCATTGCTTGGAAGGTTATATAGAGAGTGACCGAGCAAAAGAGGAAAAGTTAGATGAATTGAACCGCTGTCTAGAAACTTATATTGCAAATGATAAAAATAAAGAGGAAAGATATAGGGAACTATCTGTTTCGTTGGAAAAGTCTATAGTAAAAGAGAAAGAGCAGGTTTCTAAAATTATTCAGTTATATGAAGAAATTGAGCATTATAAAAAGAGTAATGAAAAAGCGAATCAGCTGATTAACGAAAAAGAGGAAAAGATAAACATATTGCAAACTAAGATTTTTAAAATGGAATCTAGTTTTTGGGGGAAAATAAGTAAGAAGTTAAGAAAATGAGGGAGAAAAAGAAATGCGGTTAGAAAAAAATGCAAAACGATTAGTGATATTCTTTTTTTATGATGAAGGGTATATAGTTGATGACTATATAGGTGTCTTACTAGAAGGTTTGAGAAAATCAGTTAATGACTATTTTATTGTTACAAACGGATATTTACCGCGACCGGAGCATGATAAGTTTTTGAAGTTTACGGATCGAATTTTAATGCGCGAAAATGTAGGTTTTGATGTTTGGGCATATAAAGATGCATTAGAGTACATCGGATGGGATAAACTAATTCAGTACGATGAAGTTATTCTTATGAATTATACGATTTTTGGACCGCTTTATCCGTTTGAAGAAATGTTTGAGACGATGAATTCACGTGATTTGGATTTTTGGGGTATTACAAAACATCATAAGGTTGATTTTGATTGTTTTGGAACTTGCAAATATGGTTATATTCCTGAACATATACAATCTAGTTTTTTGGTGATTCGTAACAGTTTATTGAGAAGTAGTGATTATCAAGATATGTGGAAGAATATGCCAATGATTCATTCTTATGGTGAATCTGTAGGGCTATATGAAGCAATTTTTACAAAAGAATTTAATGAAAAAGGATACAAGAGTGACGTATATATTAATACGGATGATTTGGAAGGTTACACAAAATATCCTTTAATGATGATGGCATATGAGCTAATTAAGAATCGGCGATGTCCGATACTCAAGGTTAAGAATTTTTCGCAAAATTATTATGATATTCTTGGAGATACAGTTGGTAATGTTACACGTGATACTTTGGAATATATAAAGAATTCTTTAACGTATGATTCTGAGTTGATATATCAGCATATCATTCGTACATCTAATCTATCAGATTTAAAGAATACACTGCATCTTAATTATGTTTTGCCAAAAAGATATGCATATTCAGAACCAAAAGGGAAGAAAATTGCTATTATGATGCATCTCTATTATGCAGATTTAGTGGAGTATTGCATTGAGTATGCAAAAAATGTTCCAGAAGGTACAGACCTAATTATTACAACGCCTAAGCAAGAGATTATTTCTAAAGTAAAGAAAATGAAACTTGGGAAGTATTTTAAAACTGTTAAAGTGATTAAAATTGAAAATGTGGGACGAGATGTTTCTGCATTGCTGGTTGGATGTCGTCCTTATATTTACAATTATGATTATGTATGTTTTGTACATGATAAGAAGACAACACAGATAAAACCATATTGTAATGGAGAAGGTTTTGCTTATAAGTGTTGGGAAAACAATTTAGGTAGCAAAGAATATGTAAAGAATATCATTGCAACATTTGAAAGCGATTCACATTTAGGTTTACTTACACCTCCACCTCCAAATCATGGACAGTTTTATCAAATTATTGGTTCTGAGTGGGCAAGTAATTATACTAATACGATATCTTTAGCATATCAGTTGAAGTTAAATTGCAAGATAGATGGAAATAAGCCGCCAATCGCACCATTGGGAACGATGTTCTGGTTTAGACCGAAAGCATTAAAAACGTTGTTTGATTATGGATGGGAATATAAGGATTTCCCTAAAGAACCAAATTATTACGATGGAACATTGCTTCACGCCATTGAACGAATTTATGGTTTTGTACCGCAGCACGAAGGATATTATGTGGGGTGGGTTATGACAGATGATTATGCATCATTGGAACAGACTAATCTACATTTTATGTTGCGAGAGATTAATTTAAAACTTTTTAAGAAGTATTATACAACAAATCTATTAGATATGACGCAAAAAATAGACAATAATATGCAGATGGTTTGGGAAGATAACATTACATTTATGAAGCGAATTAAGTTGTTTGCTAAAAAGGTGTTACCATTTCCTGTATATGAAGCTATGAGAAAACAATATGCGAAATATCTGTTTTGGAAAGAAAAGAGGATTATGAAAAGAAGAGGTACAGCATAAAAAATGCTGCTTAGAGTGTGGATATGTTTTAACTAAGCGTGTTTTAATGTTTTGTTGATTACCTATTTTTTGTTTAGATATTGTGTATGTTTCTTAAATAAGAGATATTAAAAGGGGGAAAAAAGCAGGATGATATATAGAAAAATAAGAAATATTTGTTTTATACTTTTATTCATAGGAGGAATACTCTGGATTTTTATAACCAATTCAAATGCTTTTATAAAACTTTTTAATGAAAATTATCAGTATGTAACATTTGATAATTTTGAGAATATTAATTCAAGTATGGATGCAAAGTTGCAGGACGCTTTGGATAATAAAGTAAAAAGGAGTATGCAGGATATTTTAGGATTAACATATAAATTACTAAAAGTGGATGTTATAGGAGAATTTGAATATTACTACTGCGATAATCGCTTGTTCTCGTTAGATAAAAATATGTCGAATGTACCTGAGTATATAAGTGAGTTGAAAGAGTTAGAAAAAGAAGTAGAGGTATATGGAACAAAATTGATATATGTTCAAGTTCCGGACTACTGTTCAGAAGGATTGGATTATGAGATGGATGAATATGTGAGACAAAGTATAGACACAAATGCTGAAATAGATCAAATAATAGAATCTCTGGATGATAATTTATGGAATTGTTTTGATATGAGAGATTATATATCTAATGAAAACCAGGATTCTATTACTTCGGATTTCCGTTTTAGAACAGATGGGCATATGACTACAGAAACAGAATGGTGGCTTCTTTCTCATATTGTGGATATGTTGGAGATTGAAAATAAAGAAAAATTAGATTGGAATTGCTATGAAATAGTTACTAATGATTTTTTGGGGAACTTTGGACGATCGGTGGGAAAGTATATGCTCGGGCTTGATAAATTTGTAAGGCTTTACCCAAAGTATGAGACAAATTTTTGTGAAACGAACCTTTCCACAGGTCAAAGGAAAATCGGAACATTTGAAGAAACTGTAATGAATGGATATCCTAAGACGGGAGATGCTTATACTTATTGGGTAACTGATTACTTTAGTTATGGACAGGCAGGAATTACATATGATAATCTTTTGAATGAAGAAGGTCTAAATATCTTGTTTATCTGTGATAGTATCGGATATCGTACAGCATCGTATTTATCACTTTTTGTGGATAGTATTACGATATTAGATCCTAGATTCGGTGGTAAAACAGAGATGGTTTGGATGCCGTATTATGATTATGTTATTGTTATGACTCAAAGAGGATTTTGGGACTGTGATTTTTCCAGAAATTTATTAGTAGATGCAGATGCAAAAATACTGGATAGCTATATGGAGGAAAATCAGCTATGCGTTAAGGTTAAAAATACCGGAAACGGTATATGGAATTCTAGGATAGGAGTCGGATTATCGCTATGGGCGGACGGAAAAGATACTGGTACTCGTATGTACATTGAAAATGGTATCGAAATAAAGCCACAGGAAGAATATATTTTTAGGCTTGATATTTCAAAATTAAGCTTTTCTGCCCAAATAACTTATGATTTGCAAATGCTACAAGAGGCATATCAATATTTTGGTGAAAGAAAAGGAATAAATGATATAATTTTTCCTAGAGGTATAGAGGAGGAAATTAACTAATGGTTTTTTCATCAACAATTTTTCTGTTCGCCTTTCTACCAATTTGCTTACTTGGGTACTATTTGTTGGACAGAAAGTTTAAGAATTTTTTTCTGCTTTTGATGTCGCTTTTATTTTATGCGTGGGGTGAACCCAAGTTTGTTCTTCTGCTGCTGATATCGATTTGCGTAAATTATGTGGTTGCCAGAGTAATTGATGCAAGACGAGATAGCAGGTTTTGTACCAATGCAGCGATGACAGTGATGCTGCTGTGGAACTTTGGCTTGTTTTTTGTATTCAAGTATTTGATGTTTACGATGAATAACTTAAATGCATTGTTTCATACAAACTGGAATGTTCCCAATATTGCATTGCCAATTGGTATTTCCTTTTTTACGTTCCAAGCAGTTTCCTATGTAATGGATGTAAAGCGGAAAAACTGTGAGGTTCAGAAAAATATATTTGATTTAGCTTTGTACATTGCATTTTTTCCGCAGCTAGTTGCAGGTCCTATTGTAAGATACAGTACAATCGAGAAGCAATTAAGAGAGCGAAAAGAAACATTGGATTTATTTTACTCCGGAACAAAGCGTTTCATTGTCGGTTTCGCTAAAAAAATTATTATGGCAAATTTTTTTGGTATTATTACGGATGCAGCTTTCGGGGTAGAAAACGGAGAATTGACTTTTGCTATGGCATGGCTTGGAGGCTTAGGTTACAGTTTACAGCTTTACTATGATTTCTCGGGGTATAGTGATATGGCAATTGGGCTTGGAAGAATGTTCGGATTTGAATTTGAAGAGAACTTCAATTATCCATACATAGCAAAAAGCATCCGAGAATATTGGAGAAGATGGCATATTTCGCTCGGAGCATGGTTTAGGGAGTATCTGTTTTATCCGGTTACAACCTCTAAGTGGATGGCCAAATTAAATAAGAGGATTAAAAATAAATTTGGTTTTAAGGTATGCCGAAAGGTTTCGGTTGCTATCCCATTATTTATAACCTGGATGGCAACAGGAATATGGCATGGCGCTACATGGAATTATGTAATTTGGGGATTCTATTTTAGCTTTTTAATTATTCTTGAAAATTTAGGATTTGATAAAGAACTAGGGAAAATTCCTAAAATATTTCAACACCTGTATGTGACAATTATCATGTTGATTGCACGTATTATTGTCAGGACAAGCAGTGTTTCAGAGTTTGCTTCTTATATGAAGGCGATGCTTGGTTTCGGAAATGGTTTTACGAATACTTATACGAATTATATATGGTCTTCTTATTTGTTTGTAATTGTAGTAGGAGTTGTATTCTGCATTCCGGTTGCCGGATGGTTGCGTAAGAAGGCAGAGACCTATGTAATTACAAACAGAATGTTGTTTATATTGGAACCTGTCGGTTATTTGGCTCTCTTTATTGTAGCAGTTTCTTTCATGGTGAACAGTTCTTATAACCCTTTTATCTATTTTAATTTCTGACAGGGTAAAGAGTACGGAAGCTGAAAAATATTAAATTAATGAGGAAGAAAGGAAATTATTATGGAAAAGAAAGTTTTAGAACTATTAAGTGATGCATTTCCAACAATTGATTTCACAGCATCGGAGGAACTGGTAGATGACGGGATTTTAGATTCCCTTACCTTAGTAGAAATTATTTCGTGCCTGTCAATGGAATTTGAAATTATGATTCCTTACGAAGAAATTATCCCGGATAATTTCAACTCAGTAGTAGCTATTGCAAGGATGATAGAAAAGCTAAAAAAATAGTTGGACTGGGAATGGAGGAAGTTAGGATATGTACTCAACGTTGGTAGAGGCAGTGTTGGCACATGCTAAAGAAAATGGAAATCAGCCTGCAGTCTATTTTAAAGAGGAATGCCTGTCATATGAAGAACTTGCAGATGCTTTAATGCAAGGTGCTGTAGCGTTGAAAGAATTGGGGATAAAAGAAGGGGATAGAGTATTGGTTATGGCGACTTCTAAACCGGAATTTATTGTGGCGCTGTTGGCAATACAGGCAGTTCATGCGGTTGCAGTTCCCTTAAATAAGTCCGCAAAGCCGGAAAGTATACAAGAATTATATGAGTTTTCGGAAGCTTCATTGTGCTTGCTTGATAGTAGAAAATTACCGGATACAATGAATGTTTTTTCTCTGAAATTGTTTTATAAAGAGGCAATAGAGAAGAAAAAGGATGTGCGTTTTGAATACAAGCTTCCTAATATGACGAGTCTTGCAGAGATATTGTTTACAACAGGAACAACCGGAAAACCCAAAGGGGTTATGCAAAGTTACCAGAAGATTCTTGCGAATATCAACAATACATGGCACGGAATCGGAATGCAGGAAAATGATGTGATATTACACCCGCTTCCGTTAAATCATTCTTTTGGCATGAGGGTACTTCGGACTATTCTTTACATTGGAGCAAGTATTGTTTTGCAGAATGGTTTTGCTTTTGCAAGGGAAACGGAGAACAATTTGAAACGTTTTCAGTGCAGCGGTTTTGTTTGTGTAGCGGCAGCAATGGAAGTCATTTATAGACAGGCACAGGATAAGCTTCCTGAAATTTTTGGAGGATTAAGATATATAGAGTTCAGTGCAGGTGCAGTAAGCGTGGATATGCGGAAAAAACTGAGAAAACTATTGCCTGATGTAGAACTTCATAATACGTGGGGGTCTACAGAAACAGGAGGTGCTTTATTCTTATGTTGGTCGGGAAAAGAAGACAAGATAGCATCTGCAGGTCATGGGATTGGAGACATTTGCGTAAAAATTGTGGGTGAAGACAATGAAGAAATTGTTTCTTCAAGAGAACACACAGGCAGATTGGCAATTTCGGGTTCCATGTTAATGGATGGATATTATAAAGCGGAAGATTTAACAAGGAGAAGTCTGCAGGATGGATGGCTAATTACAAATGATGTTGCTTATCTGGATGATGACGGCTATGTTTATCTTTTAGGCAGGGCGGATGATATTATTAATGTTGGTGGTAAGAAAGCTTCCCCGGTAAGAATTGAAAGTGTAGCGCAGGAATATGAAGGAATCAGGGAGTGTGCCTGCATCGGAATAGAAGACCCAGATAGAATTACAGGGGAGGTTCCGCTTTTGTATGTTGTCCCTGAAAATGGTAGTGCATGGAATGGAAAAGATTTTATTCTGTTTTTAGATAAGCAGTTAGAAGAGTATGAGCTTCCGAAAAAGGTGTTGTTTATTGATGAAATACCAAAGAATTATGTCGGTAAAACGGATAGAAAGGCTTTACGTGCTAAGTACGAGGAAGAAGGAGAGGAATCCTTAATCAATCCTGTGATTTCGACGATTCTTTCCAGACGCAGTATCAGAAAGTTTACCAGTCAGGAAATTGAGAAGAAAGTTCTGGATTTGATTCTCACAGCGGCAATTCATGCACCTAGTGGACATAATTTGCAGACTTGGCAGTTTAGCATCCTTCAAAAGCAGGAAGAAATAGAGAAACTGAAGACTGTTACAAAAGAAGTTACGGTCAAGAAAAAGAAAATACTGTATGGCTGGGAAAATCCGAAGGTTTTAATTTTGATATCGAATGATAGACGAAATCCGTATGGTATTCAGGATTGCTCTTGTGCGGCGCAGAATATCTTTTTAGCGGCAGAATCTTTCGGAATCGGAAGCGTCTGGCTGAATCCGTTGATGACGATTTGTGATGAACCGGAAATCAGAAGCTTATTGGATTCTTATGGCATACCAAAGGAGCATATAGTGTGGGCTGCAGTTGCCCTTGGTTATCCTCAGGAAAAAGGAACAAAATTGGCAAAGAAGAACGATGTAATTCATTATGTAGAATAAAATACCCTGCCAAGGAAACTACCTAATTCCTTGGCGGAGTTAACTGTTATTTTTGTTTTGCTTCAAGATCTGCAATTTTGGCAAGGGCAGCAGCTAATTGGGCATCCTTTTGTTGTAATTCATTGGTTGTCTGTTGGAGCTTATTGGTTGTCTGCTTCAGTGCATCATTTGTCTGTTTCAGTGCATCATTTGATTGCTTTAGTGCATCATTTGCTTGTTGCAGCTCCATCTGATGTAGTAACTCGATGGTTCGCTGTGTTTTTCACCTTCTTCGCGTGCTTCACACATTTGACGTACACGCTCGTCTTCTGTAACACGATAGATGGTTTTTGCGGCGTTAAAAATATAAGGTTTTTTTTCTGCTAACATTTGAATCTCCTCCCATGTATCGGCTTTAAAAAATTGAGCCCAGAGGTCAAGTTGCCAGAAGCGGTCTTCCTCTGTAGCAAGTTCTGTATGTCCTAATTGTAACACAGACAGACGGAAGTTATCACTGTATTTTTGATGAGTGATGTCATTAGACAGATGATAGGTAGAAAAAAACTCAGGATGCTCCGGAAAAAGTTCAAAATCCAGAATACCGACGTGAACAGCAGGCTTGGTATTGAGATAGTCGTTGCCTTTGTTCAGATTGTCAAAGGAGCGGCAAAGGTAACCAAGAGAACGCTCCTTCCAAAAGCTCAGCTTTTCAACCTGCATTTCCAGATTGATGACAGTCTGATTGTTCAGCAGAAGTCGTAAATCCAGAACAAAATTCTTGGCATAGATGCTGCTACCGAACCGAATCGGATTTGTTACTTCGACGGAAGTAATCTCTTCCGGGATAAGGTGAAGCAGAGAGCAGAGAAATGCTTTTAATGCCTCAGGATTTGCCTCAAATACGATGTGAAACAGTGCATCATTGGTCATGGTATAGCGCAAAGGACCGGAGAGTGTGTTAAATTCCTTAGGGAGCGGTGTAAGTTGCAGTTCAGCCAGGGTTGGCATTTCATTTGTATTTTTCATATGCTTATGTCCTTTCTAAAATGGGGAATCAATACTTTGATGTTATGTGGAAAATAACAGAAGAATTGAAGTAATAAAAAACAAAACGTTTTGTAGTAATAATAAAGCGCTGAAATATCAAAAATACAAGATGGAAAACTGCAAGAAAAATGCTGTGAAAAATTGTGCAAACAGTACAAAGAAGAAAACAGAAAAAAATGCGCATCCGCCCGCTAAAATGGCGGAAGGAAAGGAGATTTATCATGAAAATATTAGTAACAGGCGGTGCCGGATTTATCGGCAGCAATTTTGTTCACCACATGGTGAAAAAGTATCCGGAGTATGAAATTGTAAATCTGGATTTATTGACGTATGCAGGTAATTTGGAATCCTTACGTGATATCGAAAATGAGCCAAATTATAAGTTTGTACGCGGAGACATTGCAGACAGACCGTTTATCATGCAGCTGTTTGAGAAGGAGAGGTTTGATATTGTAGTAAATTTTGCGGCAGAAAGTCATGTTGACCGTTCCATTACCGATCCGGGTATTTTCGTTCAGACAAATGTAATGGGAACCCAGGTGCTTTTGGATGCGTCAAAGGCATACGGTGTGAAGCGCTATCATCAGGTTTCCACGGACGAGGTATACGGAGATTTACCGCTTGACCGTCCGGATTTATTCTTTACGGAAACAACGCCGTTACATACGTCAAGCCCGTATTCTTCCAGTAAGGCTAGTGCGGATTTGTTTGTTCTGGCATATTACAGAACATTTGGTCTTCCGGTAACGATTTCCCGCTGCTCGAATAACTACGGTCCGTATCATTTTCCGGAGAAGCTGATTCCGCTTATGATTATCCGCGCGCTGGATGATGAAAAGCTTCCGGTATACGGCAAGGGTGAAAATGTGCGCGACTGGCTGCATGTAGAGGATCATTGTGCTGCGATTGATCTGATTATCCATAACGGCAGAGTCGGTGAGGTATATAACGTCGGCGGGCATAATGAAAGAACAAATTTAGAAGTAGTAAAGACGATTCTAAAGGCACTTGATAAGCCGGAGAGTCTGATAAATTATGTGACAGACCGTCCGGGACATGACCTGCGCTATGCAATCGACCCGACAAAGCTTGAAACGGAGCTTGGCTGGAAGCCGCAGTACAATTTTGATACCGGAATTGCACAGACGATTGAATGGTATCTGACTCATAAGGAGTGGTGGCAGCGTATTGTGAGCGGAGAGTATTCGAACTACTTTGAAGCAATGTATGGTGAGCGTTTAAAGTAATAATATTGCAGTGAAGAGACTTTTTCGACAGAATCATGCTTAGAAGCAGAAAATAGTGACAGAGAAAGGTTGAAATCAGATATGGGAAAGATTAAGGTAACAGAAAACTGTAACGGGATTGCCGGGCTCAAGGTGATTGAGCCGGCGGTGTTCGGAGATGCCCGCGGATATTTTATGGAAACCTATAATTATAACGATTTTGCAGAAGCAGGAATTGATTGCCAGTTTGTTCAGGATAATCAGTCGGCATCGAAAAAGGGAGTGCTTCGCGGACTTCATTTTCAGATTAACTTTCCGCAGGATAAGCTTGTCCGTGTTGTAAACGGTGAGGTGTTTGATGTTGCGGTCGATCTTCGAGAAGGCTCGAAAACCTTTGGAAAATGGTTTGGTGTTGTACTTTCAGCGGAAAACAAAAAGCAGTTCTTTATTCCAAAGAATTTTGCACACGGCTTTATCGTTCTTTCTGACTATGCGGAGTTTTGTTATAAGGTGACGGACTTCTACCATCCGAATGATGAGGGGGGAATTCTCTGGAAGGATGAGACAATCGGAATCAAGTGGCCGATGCCGGAGGGAATGACGGAAAACGACCTGACGTTATCGGAAAAGGATACGAAATGGGGTGGTTTGGAGGAGTATTTAAAAAATAGAAATTTGTAAATCATATCACTATCAGATAAATTATGCTTAATGTTTACGGCAAAACTACTTGACATTCACGGTAAATTTAGGCTCTTGTTTTTTCTGTATACACAGTGCTATAATGATTAAGTGTTGAATGTTAAAATGCATATTAGGAAGAAATAGAGGAACAAGCGATGTTAAGTAAGTTGATACATGATAAGGAATTGCTTTTGCGTCAGATATTGCTCATGATTTTGGATGCTGCCGCGGTGTTTACTTCATCGGTGGCGGCATTATTATTGCGTTTTAATCTTTCGTTTCAGGAGATTCAGGAGCTGTATTTGGAGAATGTCTGGAAGTCTGCGATACCATGCATTTTAGTGACGCTTGTGGTGTTCTGGTGTTTCAAGCTGTATCACAGTGTATGGCGTTATGCAGGATTTTATGAGGTGCAGCAGATTGTTTTTGCTGTTGTTGTATCAACGACAATACACGTTATTATAATTCGTCTTTTGGGACTTCATATGCCGCGAAGCTACTGGTTTCTGTTTGCGGGAGCATTAATTTTTATTACGGTTTTTACACGGTTTGCATACCGGTTTGCCAGGAATGTACGGAAGAAGTATGTAGATAAACGCCGTGGCGTTGAGGTTTCGCGGGTAATGGTGATTGGGGCAGGTGCTGCTGCGGATATGTTGCTCCGCGAGCTGAAAACAAGTGAGCATCTGTGCAAGCGTGTGGAATGTGTTATAGATGATGATCCGGAGTTAAAGGGCAAGATGATACAGGGCTGCCGTATTGTAGGTGGGAGAGAGTCGATTGTTTCCGCAGCGGCACAGTATCAGATTGATGAGATTATGATTGCCATGCCTTCGGTTTCTAAGAAGAAGATTGCAGAGATTGTGAAAATTTGTAATGAGACCGGGTGTGAAATGAAGACTCTTCCGGGAGTGTATCAGATTGTTAATGAAGAGGTACGTGTCAGTAATCTTCGCCATGTAGATATCGAGGACTTGCTCGGAAGAGAGCCGATATCCGTGGATTTGTCGGCAATTACGGAGTATTTGAAGGATCAGGTGGTGCTGGTAACCGGCGGCGGCGGTTCTATCGGTGGGGAGCTTTGCAGACAGATTGCGGAGGCAGAGCCGAGACAATTGGTAATTGTAGATATTTATGAGAATAATGCGTATGAGATTCAGCAGGAGCTGAAGCGGAAGTATCCTAAGCTGAACCTGGTAGTACTCATTGCATCTGTGCGTAATACAAACCGTATGAATACAATCTTCGAGAAGTATCTTCCGAATATTGTGTTTCATGCTGCGGCACATAAGCACGTACCGCTTATGGAAGAAAGTCCGAATGAGGCGATTAAGAACAATGTGTTTGGCACATTAAAGACAGTGCAGGCCGCAGACCGTTACGGTGTGGAGCGCTTTGTTTTGATTTCTACCGACAAGGCAGTAAATCCGACCAATATTATGGGGGCCAGCAAACGTATTTGTGAAATGATTATTCAGGCCTATAACCGTCGTTCACAAACGGAATATGTAGCGGTACGTTTTGGTAACGTGCTTGGAAGCAACGGGAGTGTCATTCCGTTATTTAAGCAGCAAATTAAAGAAGGCGGACCGGTTACCGTTACCCACCCGGATATTATCCGGTATTTCATGACGATATCGGAGGCAGTTTCTTTAGTATTGCAGGCAGGAGCATATGCAAAGGGCGGAGAGATTTTTGTACTTGATATGGGAGAGCCGGTTAAAATTGCTGATTTGGCTAAAAATCTGATTCGTTTATCGGGATATATACCGAATGAAGAGATTGCGATTGAGTATATCGGGCTTCGTCCGGGAGAAAAGCTTTATGAAGAATGCCTGATGGCGGAGGAAAATCTGACAAAGACCGAAAATGATCGTATATCCATTGCAGAACCGCTTGAGATGGATGACGAACCGTTCTTTGAGAGCCTGCAGGTTTTAAAGGATGTGGTTTATGAGGAAAAAGAGGATGTAAGAGCAATACTACAGAAAATAGTGCCAACATATACTGTAGAAAAAGAAAAGTAGATAGTCTTTGTACTATACTGTTTGGAGAGTGGATGCTTTGTATAGGTTGTTGTGGAAAAGAGTATTGGATGTCATTTTGTCCTTCATAGGGATTTTGGTGCTTGCCCTGCCTATGGCTGTGATTGCGTTGTTTATTTTTTGTGAGGACCCGGGACCGGTTCTTTTTAAACAGAAAAGAGTAGGGAAAAACAAGTCCTATTTCAATCTGTATAAGTTCCGCAGTATGAAGAAATCCACGCCTCATGATGTACCGACGCATCAGCTGGAAAATCCGGAGCAGTATCTGCTGAAAACAGGGAAGGTATTACGAAAGCTGAGCTTAGATGAATTACCGCAGCTGATTAATATATTTGTCGGACAGATGTCTGTCATCGGTCCGAGACCGGCATTATGGAACCAGTTTGATTTGATTGAGGAGCGTGACAAATATGATGCCAATGATGTGAGACCGGGGCTGACCGGCTGGGCACAGGTGAACGGAAGAGATGAGCTGGAGATTCCGGTGAAGGCAAGGCTTGACGGAGAGTATGTGAAAAAAGAAAGCTTTTTGTTTGACTGTAAGTGCTTTTTCCTTACGATTGTCAGTGTGCTGAAACAGGATGGTGTAGTCGAGGGCGGTACAGGCGAATTAAATAAAGGTGCGGATTTGAAATGAAGAAAATTCTGATTACAGGAGCAGGCAGCTATGTAGGAGTGTCTGTGGAACAGTATCTTAAGCGGTGGCCCGACAGCTTCCGGGTAGATACCGCCGATATGCATGGCAATGAGTGGGAGAAGCTTGATTTTTCCGGATATGACTGTGTGTTTCATGTGGCCGGAATAGCACATGCGGATATCGGGAAGCTTTCAGAAGAGGAAGTGCGGTTATATTATGAGGTAAATACTGATTTGGCGATTGCTGTGGCAAAGAGGGCAAAGTCACAGGGCGTTAGTCAGTTTATTTTTATGAGTACGGCGAATGTTTACGGAGACAGCAGCCCAATCGGACAGAATAAGATTATTACCGGGGATTATCCTCTGCAGGCAGTTAATTGTTACAGTGACAGCAAGATGAAGGCAGAGGAGCAGATAGGAGCCTTAAGAGAGGACGGTTTTAAGGTCGTCATTCTGCGCTGCCCGATGATTTACGGAAAGGACTGCAGAGGCAATTATTGTACTCTGTCAAGGATGGCGAAAAAGCTTCCGGTGTTTCCGAAGGTAAAAAATATGCGTTCCATGCTTTATATCGGAAATCTGACAGAGTTTTTGCGGCTGATGATTCAGAACGAAGAGGATGGCATTTTCTGTCCCTGTGACCGGGAGGCGGTTTGCACTTCAGATCTGGTAAAGCTGATTGCGGGTGCACACGGAAAACGTGTTGTTCTAATGCCGGGACTAGGCTGGGCACTAAAGCTCCTGTCACACCTGTCCGGAAAAGTGAATAAGGCATTTGGCGGGTTTTATTATGATGCTTCGCTTAGTGTGTATAAGGAGGAATATCGGAGGTTTACGTTAGAGGAGGCTGTGAGGGAGACGGAGCTTCATACACAGGATGAGTAAAGGAGGAACCGGCAGGCAGCGAGTATTTGGTATATGGATAGAATGTAAACGGCATCCGGCAGAGATGCCTATCTCGTAAGAAAGGACAATTTTATGAAAAAGGAAACAATGTACGGGATTGCTGCAGCAACTGAGGAAGAGAAAGTAATGGCTCTTTACACCTTGCTTACCATGCACTGGGGAGGATTGAAGGAACTTTCACTATTTTGCGAGGATTTTGAAGAAAATGTGCTTGAAGATGCGGTGTTCCAACAGGTGCCTGTTACAATTGATTTTAAATCAGAGACTATTCCGAACTATGGAGAATTTGTGGAAGCGTTCAAGGGCAGCTCGAAGGTGGCGAGTGGTGTTGGTGAGGATGTGAGTGGTGAGCGGTACACGTTCGCCGCACTGCCGGGCTTCGAGAAGTTGGTGGTAAACTTTCTCGGAAATGGAATAAATAGAGATGATTTTTTTGATGCTTTTGAATTTGAAAGGGCAGCTCTGGATGATTATTTAACAGTTCTGAAGAATCAGGACATCGAGAGTTCCATGAGGGAGTTTCTTAAGATAAGGCCAAACGCTGCAGCCAAAGATTTTTATGAAGAGTACAGAGTGTTTCATCCGGAAGTTAGTAAGGAGAAGGTGATTGAAACCATTAAGAAAATCCACGACGAAGAAGGTATCGGAAGTGTAATTACAGAGCTGTGGATTGAAAAACCTCTTTCAATGGAAGATGCCGAAGAGGCGGGACGAGAAGCAATAGAGAGGTTCAGGGAGAACAATCCGGAAGCGTCTGAGTTCCTGAAACACTTCAGATTTCAAGTCAGCGATTTGAATATTGAGCAGATGCTGGATTGGGGTGAGACTATCGAATGCGGAGATGACGAGGTAGTCGAATTGCTCCATCGGAGGCTTTACGAGACGAAAGAGGATTTGATTGAGAATGAGGTTTCCAATATTGTAATACGCTACAAGGAATGGCTTGAAGAAGAATGAAAAGCTCCACGCAAGCAGCGTCATACAGCTAAAAGAGTCTTTTACAGACTTCGTAAGGAAGTAGCGGCCTTTTGTTCGGCAACTATTTTCTGCTGCTCAGTAATAGTCCCCTGTTGTTCGGTAATAGTTTCGCCCTGTTTTTCTATTTTTTCCCTCATATCATCTACCATATAGCGGGTAGTATTACGGTCTAACTCGTGCAACATTTCTGAAAACATGCCTATCAACTCCGTAAGCGTCAAAGTGTGTCCTGAATGCCATTTGACTTGGTGGCAGTGCTACAAAAGAGATGAGGGTAGGCCCCTCGAATTCGATATTCAGGTATAGATTTCAAACTACCTTTAGGTGCTGTGGCGAAAGCTATGGTGCTGA